>CAZSDA010000033.1:0-1729 GCA_964605535.1 uncultured bacterium | reverse complement strand
ATTTCCTCGTTTATCAACACATCCAACGTTGAATCTTCTCCCCATGTCGAAACAACTAGTTTACCTTGAGGCTTAAGCACTCTTTTAAACTCCGCCAATGCGGTAGGAATAGAAGGCAGAAAAAATAATCCAAAGCCGCAAAATACATAGTCAAAGCTGTTATCAGGAAAATCCAAATGTTCCGCATCCATGCATAATAATTTAACCCAATTTATGCCTCTCTCAAGCACTTCTCTTGAAGTTTCCGTTATCATTTGTTGACTGATATCAATTCCTAAAACCTTGCCTAAAGGGCCTACTGCGTCAGCAAGAGGAAATAAAACTGCTCCTCTTCCCGTTGCAATATCTAAAACATGTTGCCCTGGCAGAACATTCACATGCTCAACTAAGCGTTTACCAAAATAGCCGAAAAAAGAGCTGCTTTTTTGACCATATTTAGATGCTGCACGATCGAATATTTCACTGACCCATTTTTTATGCTCATTCATTTGCAATCTCAATCCCATTCTTCTAGGATCCTATCTTACAGAAAAACAAAAAGTTAGAAAACGAAAAAACCGGACAAATCCTCTTGGAAGAGAGTTTGTCCGGTGCATTGCCGATCCCAAGTCAGGTTTTAAACCTGACTTGGGTTCAATCAATCAAGCTATGTTTTCTTTAGCATAAACTCATTTTATTTCCCCAGGCCTTTGGAGTCATAGAAAAGCTCAATCTTTGAGATGAGTCCTTCTTGAAAACTCAATAGAGAAGCGGCTTCTAATTTTTTTGGAAGGCCAGGAATTTCTACTTCATAGACAATCATGGCTTGGTCTTCTGAACCAAATTTTGAGCGAATGACTAAGGACTTAAAAATGCCTGTGAATCCTTTCGCTGCTTGAAGGACTGCTTCCCTACCCATTACTGTCTCTTGAGGATCAGTAAACTGAATATCAGGATGCAAGTACCCTTTCACCTTCTCGATGTTCTTTTCTCCAAGTGCAGTATAATAGGCCACACCGATAGCCTTTGTGTCTTTTTTCATCATCTTCTCCTTTGGGTTTTTGACAAACAATATTGATTATAGTAAGCTATAGTCATTTAGTCAATATTGAATATAGTGAGCTACACCCAATATGTCAGAAATCAAAAAAAGGCCCTATAAATCAGTCGCTAGAGATACACAAGCAGCGCAAACAAGAGCCCGGATTTTAAACTCTGCAAAAAGCCTTTTTGAATCAGAGGGATTTGAATACGTGACAATTGAGAAAATTGCTCAAGGAGCAACTGTATCAATTCCCACCATATATTCACTCTTTCAGTCTAAAATAGGCGTGCTTCGAGCTTTAATGGACGATGCTCTTCCTCAAAATCAATTCGAGGCCCTTGTAGAAGAGAGTATCATTGAAAAATCGCCTAAGAAACGGCTCACTATTTCTGCTAAAATCGCTCGTCAGATGTATGACGCTGAAAGACTGCAAATGGATATTTTTCGGGGCGTTTCTGTTTTAGCTCCTGAGCTTAGGCAGCTTGAAAAAGAAAGAGAAATGCGTCGTTATAATCGTCAAGAAGTCACCATAAAAGCAATGGTCAAGGAAAATTCCCTCATTAATGGACTGAGCGCCTCTAAAGCGCGCGATATTCTTTGGGCTTTAACGGGTCGTGATTTGTATCGAATGTTTGTCATTGAGCAAGAATGGCCCTCAGATGAATATGAGAAGTGGTTAGCTCAAATGCTCATCAGCAGCTTAAT
>CAZSDA010000032.1:0-8564 GCA_964605535.1 uncultured bacterium | reverse complement strand
GGGGTATGGGGGGGATTAGGAGAAGGCGAGGAGGAGAGCCTTAGCCATATTGGAGATGGCAGGGTTCGGTTCGTTTTTGAGAATATTCGCAAGCTTCAGGCCATCTTCCCTTCGGCCAAGAGCAAAAAGAGCTTTGGAAACGTTGAGGAGGGTTGTGGCATGGTCGCCCTCGATCTTGAGGGCTCGGTCGAAATATTTTAACGCCTTTTCAGGTTGGTTAAGCTGCAAATAGAGGGCTCCAAGCGTCTGCGCATCATAGGCAGAATTGTTGTCTAAAATGTTGAGCGCTTCAAAAAGTGGAAGGGCAATCTCATACTTACCCTGGCGGATGTAGGCATAACCGGTATTTCTGAGATCGTGAAGCTGATCCTCGTTCCAGTTGAGTCGCTTCTTCCAGTCGATTGTCCCCATTCAGCCGTTCATCCTTGTAGAAACATCCCCTTGTGCCCTGAAATGAAGGATATCATATCATCGAGCTTTTTCACGACACCCCAACAGGAGAGCAATGTGTTTTTTTCTGCAGTATCCTGCGGAGTTGCGCAGGTCGTGCTTTCAATCAAGTTTTCATAAGCATTGCGCTTTTCGACCGATCCGAAACTCGGACCCACACTGAAAGTTGTGAAGGGATTCCTGCGCATATCGTAAAAAGCAGCCGGGGCATAGAAAGAAGCATACGGCTGGGGTCCCTGGACGACACCCATGACAGTTTCCAGGTCAGTATAGGTAGGCTTGTAACTGACAATCGTGAGATCGTTAACCCGCGTCTCATCCGCTTTCCTCTTGACTTCTTCCAAAAGAAGAATGCGCAAGGCATAGCTTGTCGAAATTTCATAGTCGGGAAGCTTATCAATGGTTGGCATAATACCCCCCTTTGTTTACAATTATAGCACAATAACAAGATGTATCACAAGTCTGTCCTATTAAACGAGTTTTTGACGCTTTTTTCCGGGAAAATCCTTAAGGTTTTCGTCGATGGAACCTTGGGGGCCGGAGGTCATGCGGAAGCTATCCTCCAAACGCATCCGGAAATCGAGCTGTTCATCGGGATCGATCAGGACCCCGATGCGTTGAAAATTGCTGAACAAAGATTGGCCCCATTCAAGGGCAAATGCAGGTTTTTGCGAGGAAATTTCTCTGAAATTCGCTCTCTTTTGCAAAAAGAAGGGGTTAAGGTTGTCGACGGGATTTTGGTCGATATCGGTGTTTCCTCGATGCAGATCGACCGGCCTGAAAGAGGGTTTAGCTTTCAGAAAGATGGCCCTCTCGACATGCGGATGGATCCGCAAGCTCCCGTTACTGCAGCGGACATTGTCAATGAATGGGAAGAGCGCGATTTGGGTCTCCTTTTCCGCGATCTAGGTGAAGAAAAGATGTTCCGGAAAGCTGCAAAGGCAATTGTTGAGCATAGGGAAAAAAAACCTTTTGAGACAACAGGGGAGCTTGCCGCCTGTTTGCAGAGTGCTTTAAAAATGAAGCCGCCTTACAAGCTGCATCCGGCAACTCTTGTGTTTCAAGCACTTAGAATTGAAGTCAACGGCGAGTTGGTCAGGCTAAAGCAGTTTCTCCCTAATGCGCTTCAACTTTTAAAGCCTGGTGGCATCCTTTCAGTGATCTCTTTCCACAGCTTGGAAGACCGCATCGTAAAAAATGCATTTGCCTACTATGCAAGCGACAAAGAGTCCACCTCAGGGATCGGTGGGATGTTTATCGACAAAAAACCTGAAGCTAGGCTGTTGACCAGAAAGCCTATTGAAGCAACTGATGATGAGGTTATAGAAAATCCTCGCAGCAGAAGTGCCAAGATGCGCGCTCTGGAGAAACTATGATCCGATTCTTAAGCTATTTTTCTTGTTTTATTGCGGTTTCTTTGAGTTTATATCTCTATATCGATGCCTCGAATGAAGTGATTGGATTGCGATTTGCGATTCCTCAAGCGCAAAAAGAGCTCAAAGAGGTGCGAGAGGAAAATAAAAGACTGACTTACGCAATTGAACGTTTTGAGAGCCCCCTTAACTTGATAGAGCTTTCCAGAAAGCCTGAATTTAGCCATTTGAAATGCTGTTTTGATGTTGAGGAGATTCCTTTGAAGTGAACAGACCCTCTTTACAAGACAAAAGACGGCTGCTTTCTTTAGCTTTAGGTGTCGTGTTTCTCTTTTCTGTCCTCATCGCGCAGTATTATGGCCTGCAAATTATTGAATATGCGAAATGGTCTAAGGAAGCTTCAAAACAGCATTTTTTTGTAGTCAAAGAGCCTTGTTCCAGAGGTTCATTCTATGCCAATTGCTCCGTTAAAAAGGGGCACCCTGATCAGCTTAAAAAATTGGTAGGGGAAATTGAAAAATTTCATCTTTTTGCCGATCCGGGATCGATTCCGGAGCAACGGAAAAAGAGCGTTGCTTTAGTGCTTGAAAAGTTATTGTCAGGATCGAACCACGATACGCTAGCCATTTCTTCACAGCTGGCTAAGAAAAGCAGAAGCAGAAAGCTTGCTTCTTGGATCGATGTGGAGACCAAAGAATCGATCCTTAAATGGTGGCGGCCCTACGCTAAGAAATTTAAGATTCCCAGCAATGCCCTTTATTTTGAGGGGGATTATCAAAGGTCATATCCCTACGGATCACTTTTGGGGCAGGTTCTGCATACGGTTCAAGGGATGAGAGATGAAAAAACGGGGGATCCTTTTCCTACAGGAGGCTTGGAGCTTGCTCTCGATTCCTATTTGAAGGGTAAGAGAGGGAAAAAGCGGCTGATGCGCTCTCCTAGAAATGCAATTGAGACGGGAGAGGTGCTCAATCAGCCTCAGAATGGCGCGGATGTGTATTTGACGGTCAACCATGTATTGCAAGCTATTGCAGAAGAAGAGCTTGAGCGCGGTGTGAAGAAAGCAAAAGCTAAAGCAGGATGGGCTGTAATGCTCAATCCTATAACCGGAGAAGTGCTGGCTCTTGCGCAATATCCATTTTTTTATCCTCCCGACTATCAAAGCTATTTTAATGACCCTTCTTTAACCGAGTGGACGAAGGTCAAGGCAATCACAGATGCTTATGAAATGGGCTCGACGATGAAGCCGATCACTTTAGCGATTGCGCTGCAGGCGAATGTGGAGCTTGCCAAAAGAGGAGAAAAGCCCCTTTTTGACCCTCAAGAGAAGATGAATACTTCTAATGGACGCTTTCCTGGACGTTCAAAACCGATCAGCGATACTCATTTACACCACTTCCTGAATATGGAAATGGCCATACAGAAGTCATCTAATATCTATATGGCGCGCTTAGTCGAAAGAATCATTGAAAGATTGGGAGTCGATTGGTACCGAGAAATGCTTCAGGATGTGTTTGGCTTTGGTGTGAAAACCGGCATTGAACTGCCATCGGAGAGTACAGGTGTTCTTCCAAGGCCAGGCAAGCGGCATAAAAATGGGGCCTTGGAATGGTCGACCCCCACTCCATTTTCAATTGCCTTTGGACACAATATTCAAGCGACATCTCTTCAGGTGGTAAGGGCGTATGCTCTTTTAGCAAATGGGGGAAAGCGCGTTAAGCCGTTTATTGTGAAAAAAATTGCACGGAAAAATAGCGATGGAACCGAGGATATTCTTTTGGAGCGAAGCGTCAAGGAGGAGCAAGTGTTTGACCACGCCATTTCTGAACAGATTGCTAAGGCAATGAAGTACACGACAAAGCCCGGCGGGACTGCTAGAAGGGCGGATGTCTATGGATATACCGAGGCAGGGAAAACGGCGACTGCTGAGAAGATTGTGAATGGAACCTACTCGAAAAGTCATTACGTTTCCAGTTTTGTGGGTTTTTCACCCGCCAAAGATCCTGCTTTTGTTCTGCTTGTCACAATTGATGAGCCGGAGTGCGCCTTTGTTCCTGGCGTTGGAAAAATTCACCATGGGGGAACTACTTGCGCGCCTATTTTTCGAGAAATTGCAAGGCGATCTCTCGAATATATGGGAATTGCCCCGGATGATCCTCACGGTTATCCTCCCGGTGATCCAAGGTATGATGCTGAAAAAGCAGACTGGGTGAAGGAAACCAAACAGCTTGATGCTTTGTATCAGAAATGGAATGCGCATTAAAAAGGTCTCTTGTTATACTGCGTTTTATGCGACTGAAAAAGCTATTTAAGAATATAAGCTCAGTTCAAATTAAGGGCTCTAAAGAGCTTGAGGTGAGCGGCATCTGTTCCAACTCGAAGTTGGTTTCGCCAGGCAATCTCTTTATTGCAAAAAAAGGAGTGTCCGGTGACGATGGCTCCCGCTATATCCCCGAGGCCGTAGCGGCCGGCGCCTCTGCCGTCTTAACCGATATCTACGATCCCTCTTTGAAGCAGGTGGTGCAGGTGATCCACCCCGATCCTTCAAAAATCGAAGGCAAGGTGGCTACAGAGTACTTTGAAGATCCCTCTAAAGAGCTTTTGATGGTCGGGATTACTGGAACAAATGGAAAGACGACGACCTCCTTTCTTGCAAAGTTTCTTTTGGATAAGCTTGAGGGGCTTACAGGGCTCATCGGAACTATCGAATACATCATCGGAAAGCAGCGCTATCAAGCTGTCAGAACAACTCCCGACGTCGTTTCCAATCATAAAATGTTGCGCGAAATGTGCAACCAGGGGTGTAAAGCAGCTGTGATGGAGGTGACCTCTCATGCTTTGCATCAAGGCAGAGTTTCCGGTATCGACTTTGACATCGCGCTCTTCACTAATTTGACACTTGATCATTTGGATTACCATGGAACGATGGAAGAGTATTGTGCAACAAAAAGCAGGCTTTTTAAGTCGCTTGGGCAGGAGCCTTCTGAAAAGCGTAAGAAAAAACCTGCCATTGCTATTGTCAATGCAGACAGCCCTTGGTCCTCAAAGATCCTCGAGGGTTGTCACGCAAAAGTGTTTAAATACAGTTTGCATGGGGCAGGAGAGCTCAACGGAAGGAATCTTTTGCTTACCGGCAGCGGCACCCAGTTTGATCTGGAATATAATGGCAAAATTTATCCCTGTACAGTTCCGCTTGTGGGGCGTTTCAACGTCTATAACTGCCTCGGCGCTATCGCGGTAGCTCTCTCTGCAGGGCATTCCTTGGAACGAATTTTACCTCTTCTAACACAGATTCCTTCCGTCCCAGGACGTCTTGAAGCTGTACCAAACAGTAGAGGGTTGAAAATTTATGTCGACTTCGCTCATAGCGATGATGCTCTTCAAAATGTGCTTGAGACGCTGACAGAGTTTAAAAAGGGAAAGATTGTCACCGTTTTTGGCTGCGGAGGCGATCGCGATGCTGGAAAGCGTCCCAAAATGGCTGAGGTATCGGAGCAATATTCTGAACTTACAATTGTCACATCTGACAATCCGCGCAGCGAAGATCCGGAATCGATCTGCAGACATATTTTAGGTGGGTTCACGAAGGCCGATAGCTTCATGGTGGAGCTTGACAGGCGCGTTGCCATCCAGAAAGCGATTGATCAGCTTGGCCCTGAAGATATCTTGCTGATTGCCGGAAAGGGACATGAAACATATCAGATTTTCGCCCACAAGACGATTGAATTTGACGACCGCAAAGTGGCTGCCGAAATTTGCGCCAGAAGAGTCCTGGAGCATATTTGATGAGACCATCCTTTCTTTTTGTTCTATTGCTTTTTGCATTGTCTGCCTGCGCACCGAGTGTTCCCTATCGCCCTCCTTATAGCGCCCCCGCGCAGACGCCTATCTATGAACCTCCTAAGCCCCCTCCGGCACCAATTAAAAAAAGATTAATTGTAATCGATCCGGGGCATGGCGGAGAAGATGATGGGACGAAATCTCTTGTGAAGCCCTTTTACAAGGAAAAGTTTCTGACGCTCTCTACAGCGCGTCTTTTGCGCGATTATTTGAAGCAGCTTGGCTACGAAGTGCAGATGACTCGCAATGAGGACATATTTATTCCCCTTTCGACGCGTGCTGTGAAGGCTAATGAGGTCAATCCATCGCTGTTTGTCAGCGTGCATTACAATTCCGCGCCAAGCCCCGAGGCGCATGGGATAGAAGTTTTCTTCTACCAATCTGAAGAGGATAAGGAGCGCACAAAACAGTCGCGCGAACTTGCTGCCATCGTACTGGATGAGGTAGTGCAGTTTACCCAGGCGAAATCTCGAGGCGTCAAAAAAGGTAACTTTGCTGTGATTCGAGAGACAGATATGCCGGCTATCTTAGTTGAGGGTGGCTTTCTCACTAATCAGCAGGAGATGGAAAAAATTAAAGACCCAAGCTACCTAAAAAAGTTAGCTTGGGGGATCGCAAAAGGCGTGGATAAGTTTCTGAACCGAAAGTAATTGAGGCTATTTCCAAAGCTCCTCATTTTGAAAGGCTGATGGGGAGTTGACCGTGATTTCCTGATAAACTTCATCTACATAATCCATGATAATTCTAGTTAATAAAGCGTCTTTAATGGTCAATTCCTTATTGACTTGGCTTGGAGTTTCTAACAGGTCTAAAACATCGTGGCTTGGCACTTTTTTGATTAACTCATCATTGTGGGTTAAATAAAAGAGTTTTGTGATAATTTTTTGCTTGTCATTCGGCATTTCTTTAATAGTCTGGTCGTGATTCTGTGGAATATAGTACCTTGTGCCTATGGCTCTTATATTTACTCCTGATGCATTTATCTCTCCCTCTTGAATGACTTTACGGACAGCATCGCTTACAATCGCCTTAGCTGTGTTTTTGAGTACTTGTTCAGCATAGGCGTACGAAGACTTGTCATTGTGTATTGGCTGCATAAAGCATTCCTTTTTTTTATTTTTATAATAAGGTGTTTTTTAACATGTTATTAAAGCGTCGGCTGGTAATGCGGTAATGCACAAACCTAATTGTGGCTAATAGACCGCTTAGTCCAATGACGCCTATGATCGTGATGGAAGCAATTGCGATGCCAATATGCCCGCCATCTTAGTTGATCACTAGTCAGCAAGAGATGGAAAAAATTAAAGACCCAAGCTACCTAAAAAAGTTAGCTTGGGGGATCGCAAAAGGCGTGGATAAGTTTCTGAACCGAATGTAGTCGGAACTATTCCCAAATCGTATTATCTTCAAATGCTTGAGGATAATTTTTTTTGAGATCTTCGTGGAGTTTATTTGCGTAATCTCTAGTATAATAAGTTAAAATCATATCCCTACTACTGATTTCAGGGTTTTCGAATGAGGGGACATTAAGGCTTGTGAGTGTTTTATTGTTTTCTACCGTAGCAATGATTTCCTTGTTATGAGTAAGTTCAAATAGTTTATTAAACACTTTTAGTTGTGATTTTTCCATGCCATTTAGCTCGTCATTTATATTAGGAAGATTGTGTCTCGATGAGACCCTTTCTGTGCTAGTGCCTAATTTTATCGCGGCAAGCGCGTCTTGGATAGATTTTGCAATGATTTTTTGTGACGTATCTTTCAATTTTTGAATGACTTCATTGCGGTATAATGATGGGTCATTGTGTATTGGCTGCATAAAATATTCCTTTTTTTAGGTTGATAATTGGGCATTTTTTAACATGTTATTAAAGCGTCGGTTGGCGATGCGGTAATGCACAAACCTAATTGTGGCTAATAGACCGCTTAGTCCAATGACGCTCCAGGCGACCGGAGCAAGAGGTGTCGGTAAAAAGCAGAGGAGAAGGACGCCTACGATTGTGATGGTAGCAATTGCGATGCCAATGGCTTTGCTCTTTTTTAAGTAGCTGTAGCGTCTTTTGATTTTTTCAAGTACCTCCGTTTTTTGCTCGGGAAGAGTTTTAGCAGAGTTGAAGAATTGCGAAATGCGTTCAGTCTGTTTTGCACTGAATGCGTTAAACAGCCGCCGTTTTCCTTTAATTTCACTACGGGTTTTAGTGAGAAATTGAATGGCAGAGCTTTCGCCCTCTTCTTTTAACAGCTTTTGAAACTTATTTTTTTGTTTGGATAGGGAATGGATGCCGATGCTTTCCATGAGGATCGAGAGGGCTATAAGTCCAGTAGCTGCTACCGAAAGCGCAGTGGAAGCGGCGAGTAGAGAAGGGGTAAGTGAGCTCCCTTTGACAATCGCTTCGGCAATTGCATCCTTGATCACGTTTGCAGCGAAAAGCAGGTCATCTGCCTTACCGAAGATTGCGACGAGGGGGAGAGCTTTAACTCTTCCCTTAAGGTGCGGGATTTCTTTAGCTAGCTGCACCATTTCAAAGATGACAAAGGGGATATTGACGACCGAGACGACTTTACCTGCCGTGGAGACGACTGCGCCTCCTCCGGCGACGGCGATATTGGCAGAAGCTTTGATTTGACGCATCGTCCAGTTGGCGATGCCTCTCGCCATAGGAAGGTATTCGGTGGCTTTAGCTTTAATTTTTGTCGGTTTCAATTTCACCTCTTAATGCAAACTAATTATATTATTAGTTAAATTAATAGAGCAAGGATATGAATTATGCAAGAGGTCTACTGAAGAGAATCACTTCTTATGAAGCGATTAACTTGTAATTACTCTTAAGGTTCGATCGGTTTCCTAGATGAATTAGCGTGCGAGGAGGAAGGTCAAGGCTTGCTGCTTCTCTTCGTTTAGAC
>CAZSDA010000031.1:0-9833 GCA_964605535.1 uncultured bacterium | reverse complement strand
GGAGGAATCCTCGTTTGGCGAGGATTCCATAAGAAGCTTGTTTAGTTTGAGTGAGCGAGGAAGTCGCAAATCTCATGGAGCTTCAGCTCTACAGGCCAAGGCATCTGGCTTGGAAGTGGCAATGCCAAAAGCTTACCGGAGAACTGCTCTCTTTCCAAGGATAGATACTCAGGCGCTGAGCGGTTGCCATTGTCCAATGCATCATTGATCGCTTTCATGTTGCGCGATTTTTCTCGGATAGAGATCACCATTCCGGGACGTACCTGGAATGAGCGTCGGTCCACTTTCTTTCCATCGACCAGAATATGGCCGTGCGAAACCAATTGCTGAGCTCCGAAAATCGTCGAAGCGAACTTCAAACGGTAGACGATGTTATCCAAACGGCACTCCAACAGGGCAGCGAACACTTCCGCTGTATCGCCGCTGGACTCCGCAGCTTTCTTATAGCTATTCACTAATTGTTTTTCGCTCAACATTCCGTAGATTGCTTTGAGCTTTTGTTTTTCTTCCAGCTGCAGACCATAGTCGGACTTCTTGCGGCGTCTCGCCCCATGAACTCCAGGGGGGTTCGGCTTATGCAGCAATGGGTTGCGCGTTCTACCAAAAATGTTAACGCCGAATCTGCGCGCAATGCGATTGCGGTTGCCTGTATAACGGGCCATGATTTCTCCTAAAGTTACTAGTTCTATCAGCCACGAAGGTGCTGCGGTTTTTCGCGAGAGCGCGAAGGGGCTCTTTAGCTGATCCGGCCATTATCTCATAATCAGTTCTTTTACGCAAGTATTCCAGAAGTTGTTTCTGTATAAAATTTAATTTGATACTCTAACCAGTGATGGGATCTACACGCATCAAATATTTGAAAGAGATTGCCGAAGAGATGGCAACTGCCGAATCCACAGAGAAACAGATCGCCTTGCTTACAAAAGGCTTCGAACTTTTTTCAGAGGAGACGGAGAGGCTGGACTCAGCCTATGGAGATTTGAGATTACAGTTCCGTGCCGTCAATCAAAAACTTGAAGACACCAACGTCAGACTTGCAAATAAGGTGCAGGAATTGCACGTTCTCACGGCTTATCTCGATAATATTTTAAGCCACATGTCACAGGGAATTCTGTTTATAGACATCGAAGGCAACCTCACTACCTACAACCAAGCCGCAGAAGCGATCCTGGAAAAACCTCGCAACGAAATCCTTTTCCAACGCTTCTCTGACCATTTTGGAGATAAAGTCCTCGGTTTTTCAATCCAGCAAGCTCTAGAAGAGAAGAAGCCACCCAAAATCTCCTATGTTTCGATTGAATTTCCCGAAGGCAAAAAAAAGGAGCTGGAAGTCGAATCCACTTTCCTTTCGCAAAAACCGGATAGCCCTCAAAACCTAGACTTTACGCAGGGGTTGATCATTTTAATACGCGACATCACTGAATTAAGACGCCTTCAAATCAGTGCAAGTCGGCAGGATCGCCTGGCGGCTTTGGGAGAAATGGCGGCTCAAGTGGCTCACGAAATCCGCAATCCTTTGGGAGGGATCAAAGGTTTTGCCTCTCTTCTTGCGCGTGATTTGAAGGAAGAACCGGAGAAAAAGCGACTCGCTGAATACATTGTCGAAGGCTCCGATACTTTAGACCGCCTGGTTGCACAGGTGCTCAACTACTCCAGGCCGCTATCTCTGGATTTAAAAGAAACGGACCTCAAAAAAATGCTTGAGGAGTGGAAAGAGGCCTTCGAAGCCGATTCTCATCCTGAAAAAGAGATTAAAATTTCACTCCTCGCTAAGGAAACGCTTTCTGTACCCGTCGACCAAGGGATGCTTAAGCTTGCGCTTAACAACCTTGCAGCAAACTCTGTCCAGGCGATCGAAAAAAAAGGTTTTGTAAAAATCGATTTAAAGAAAAATGGGGAGATGGCGGAAATCATTGTAACAGACAATGGATGCGGCATCCCTCAAGAGCATTTAAAGAAGTTGTTTTCGCCCTTTTTCAGTACGAAAGCAAATGGCAATGGCTTGGGCCTTGCAGAAGTTCACAAGGTCGTTCAGGGGCATGGCGGTGAAATTTCCGTGACGAGCGAACCGGGAAAAGGAACGCAATTTATACTTAAACTTCCCATTAGAGGGTGATCCATGGCGATTCAAAAAATATTAATTGTTGATGACGAAAAGCTTGTGCGCGATTTTCTCTTTGAAACGCTAAAAAGAAAAAACTATGAAGTCGATGCCGTCGATAATGGACAAAAAGCTTTTGCTGCCATGCGCGATAAGCAATATGACCTCGTCATTACCGACTTAAAGATGCCTGACCACACAGGAATGGATGTATTAAAAAAAGCCAAAGAGCTTTTGCCTAGCGCTCTCGTAGTTATTGTGACAGCTTACGGCAGCGTTGAAAATGCCGTAGAGGCAATGCGCATCGGCGCCTTCAATTACCTGATTAAGCCCTTTTCACCTGACACCATCGAGGCTGTGATTGAAAAAGCAAATGAACATCTCTCCCTGGTGATGGAAAACTCCTATTTAAGGCAGCAATTAAATCCCCAAACCTCCTCTTCAACAAACCAGATGATTGCAGAAAGCCCTGCAATGCAAAAGATTTCCGTTGAGGCAGAAAAAATTGCGAAAAGCAACGCCAACGTCATGATCACAGGCGAATCGGGAACGGGAAAGGAGGTGATCGCTTCCTTCATCCACTACCACTCAGCACGTCAGAAAGCACCCTTCATCAAAGTCAACTGTGCAGCGATTCCTGAAACGCTTATTGAATCGGAATTCTTTGGCCATGAAAAGGGCTCTTTCACGGGTGCAACAGGGACGCATAGAGGGCGTTTTGAACTTGCGAATGGCGGAACGCTTCTTCTCGATGAAATCACCGAGGTTCCGATTAGCCTTCAAGCAAAGCTTCTTCGCGTGATCCAGGAGCAGGAATTTGAACGGATAGGCGGTACAAAACCCATTCATGTCGATGTTAGAATTATCTCAACGTCTAATCGCAACATGAGCGAGGCGATCCGCGAAAAGAAAATCAGAGAAGACCTTTACTATCGCTTAAATGTGATGCCGATCAGGTTGCCGCCTTTGCGCGAACGCAAGGAAGATATTCTGCCTCTTGCGGAATACTTTATCGAAAAATTCTGCAGCGAAAACCATAAGGAACGCGCCAAACTCTCCAAGGAAGCAAGAGATTTGCTCGCCGGATATGAATGGCCGGGTAACGTGCGTGAAATCGGCAATATCATCGAACGAGCTGTCGTCCTGAACACATCCGGAACAATCACTCCTGACGAAATCTATCTGGTCAATTCGCTGCCCTCTCCTGAGGAGTCTTCAAAACTTCCAACCGACAAAATCATGACCCTACAGGAACTGGAAAAGAAGCTGATTATCGAAACGATGCAGAAGCTGAAAAACAACAGAACCAAAACTGCCGAAGCGCTTGGCATCAGCATACGCACCCTGCGCAACAAGCTCCAGGAGTACAAAAGCGACGCCGAAGAACCCAAAAGCGACACATAACATCGTCGAATAGATTAAAATTAAACACCCGTTCGCTGCGCTCACTCAAGTCACAAAGACGCAAAGAAATTGGATCGGGGACAGGATTAATGTCTCTTAATGGTACGTAGATCTCTGCGGAAGGATTCCTTGGGTATCCCGTAGCAGCGCCGCTTTGTTGGATCCGGAGACGCAAAGAAATTGAATCTGGGACAGGATTAATTATGTCTCCTAATGGTACGTAGATCTCTGCGGAGGGATTCCTTGGGTATCCCGTAGCAGCGCCGCGGCCGTTATGACGATGCAAAATCGCTCCGACCGAGCAAAGGCTGGGTGAATAACCCGCCGAGCGAAGAAGGAGCGATTTGGCGAAGTCAGAACGGCTCAAGGGGCCGCAGGGGGCCCGCCTGAATGGACGGGCCGCCCGACGGTTAAATTCTATATATAAAATTACTGCTGAGCGAGGGCGGGGGCGTTGAGGAGCAGAAGGCGATTCACCTCGGCAACATCCTGAAGAAAAAGAAGCTTTCGCTTCTGCAAGGAAAGCATCGCTCTGTTAATTTCAGCCTCACTCAACTTTCCCTCTTTGTTAAGCTTAAGGATAGTCGATTCGCGGCTTAAGAGGCGTGTATAGACGTGATGGAAAATATCTAGGAGATACTGATAGGCAGGCTCATCAAAGAGATCCGACTCCAAAAGAAGGCCTCGAGGCGTTTGAAGCCGCTCTTTTGGATGTTCCACGGACAACTCTTTTTCAAGCTCTTCAATCAAACCTCGGATCAATTCTTGTGACCGCTGAAGACTTTCAAGCAATTTTTGCGAGGCATCTTCGATAATCTGAAAGCTGTTTTCCGGCATGCGCGATTCCGATAAAACCGATTGGATATCGAACTTTCTTTCTTCTGAAAGAGTCGTTCGCACCACTTCCTCAAAAGGAATATTATCTATACCAGAAAAACCGATCCCCCCTTCTGTCGCATTGATGAAATTCACATCGGAATTGTTTTTAGCATAATTGCTAAGCCAATCCGATTCCGCAAGCCATTTCCAGCTCGTTTCTGTGATTTTCCCATAGATGTCATTATAAAAAATCCGGGGTTCCCCATGCGCTGGAGCTTCTGCAACACCCTCGGCATAAGACTTTCTACCCGTGAAGGCAAGATCCATCCCTATGAAGATGATAGGCGAACACCCCATTCTCGTCGCAATCTCGGTGCAGAAATTGACCACGTTATGCCCTTCATCTAAAAAATCTGAGGCTATGCCAAGCTTTTCTTCATACCACTCAGAAACATCATACCCCCCTGCACCAGGTATGTAGAGTTTGGGGCCTGTGACAAATTTCATCGCTTTGCAAAAAATGCGGGAACGGAAAAAGAAGGGCAAATTAGCTCCGGATGTAGCCTTTAAACGATCTTCCTGTGGGCTATTAGGGTCGATTCCGGCTCCAAAGTGGGGCAAAAACCCTTGAGCATGAAGAGCGTTCAGAGCAGAGCCGCCAGCAAAAATGAGCGCACTATTCGATAGCGTTTTCAACAACGGAATCTGCTTTGAAAGGGAGGGGCCGGCCCCGCAAATAATGGCAGGCATGCCTTGAAATTTTCCAAAGAAGGCTGTGCCTTTATGGGAGGCTGCAATTTGAGGAAGATTTGCATAAAAATTCCTGAAAAAGGGTACGCCTAGTTGCATATACTCTTCAACAAGGGCATTCTTTGTGATCATTTCGAATTGAATTCCCTTCAAGATCAGATCGGATGTCTCGGAACGTTCTGTTTCATATTCGGGAATCGCAAGTGCCGCATAAGGAATGAGTGGTGCCTGCCAATAGAGAAGATCGAATAACGGCTGAAGGTTATCCTTATCCTTCACGTAACAAAGAGTTGCCTGGGGAGATTTTAGAAGGTTCGTAGCCTCTTCCGTATAAAGATAGGCGGCCAACCTTTCGGGATCATCTTCTAAAATAGCTGCAAAACGCTTCTGATCTTTTGAGAGCCAATCCAAAATTAATTTGGTGCAAGCAGGATCTACTCCATATACAAAAAGTGCATTTTCTTGAATTTCATGGAGCTTATCCTTCCAGAGGGGATCTGCGCCCTTAAATAGAATCTTTTGATCGAAAGGAATAAAATCTTTTTGAAGTAAAAATGCCTCCAAAGGCCACTCTTTTTGCCATAACTCAATATTGCTCTCAATTCTCTGCATCTTTCAGCCTTTCTAAAATAGCCTTTAATTGATCTTGCAATTTTTCCATACCTTGACGCAACTCATCTGAAACCGTGTCTATGTGGCTAGCCAAAGCATCTTTTGTTTCCGGAGATTTCCAAAGCGGTTCTTTATACTCGCCTGGAATCAGCCCTGCCTCCTTTTTTAACAACGTCGCAAAACCATCCAAGCTCTTTAGTTCTTCTCTAATATTGAGAAGATCTTCTTTGGCCCCTCCATGCTGGAGGGATGCTTTCTCTAAAGTCCGCATCAACGCGATAAACGAATCCTTTAATTTATCACTGGAAAGAATGATGTTCTCGTAGTAATCCTTGCCAGAAGAAGGCATCATCAGTTTTTTCCCTTGTGGGTCATAAGATATTACTTCTACAATCGTTCCCGGTGTGAAGTAACGGATCTCCTTTTTTAAAACTCCACTGCGATACCATTCTTTTGCGACTCCATAAGGTTTGTATTTAAAATAACTGACATCCGCAAGCAATTTCCCTTCCAGAGAATAATAGAGATCACGACCATGCCTGATCCCCTCCCGAAAGGCTATCTCTCTCTTTAATCTGCCGTTAGGATAATAATAAACAACTACTCCATCTATAAGACCATTTTTCAAAGGCACTCTACATCTCAATCGGCCATTGGGATAGTAATAGCAGCAGTCCTTGTCGTCATGAAAACTCTCTTCCTCTTTTTCTAAGGGTAGATTTATTTCGAGTTCTTTAAGAGCTATCTCTCTTTGCAAAACATTGTGAGTATAGCGCAAAATATATTCAAAGAATTTGCTCCTTTCAATCAGAATCTCTTGAATGCCAGGATACCTTGACTGATGCGACTGCATTTCCTTCAATTTATAAAGAGAATTAAAGTCCCTTAAGAGTGCATTTAAGGAGCCTTCCTGTAAAAGGATCTCATCGAATTTGTTCTCTGTTTCCTGTTTGTTTAATGATTTGATGGCATTTAAAAAATTCTCCACATCTTGTTGAACGCCTTTTGCAATCGCAATCAGGTTGTCCGGCAATACCGAGGAGCCAACCTTTGCCTCAGTAAGCACCTTATTGAGTTTTTCTGTGATAGCTAGATCTTTGTTAAGGTACTTATCAGCAGCTTCTCTCAAGGAAAGATTGGCAATACCCGGAAACCCGATTCCGCCTTCTGTACAATTAAGAAGAATGAGATCGGGATTATCCCGTGCAAACGAACCAAACCATAGCGCTTCTGTCATCCATTTGTGGAGGGTATAAATATCTTTTCCATGAATATCTCGCGTTAAGACCAGTTCATCAGAGACACTTTTGGAGATCAGTTTATCGCTAGGATTATAAGTTCCGCTGACTATGACCCCTTTACTGTAGGGATTCCCTTCTGTATACGCTAAATCAACTCCTACGCAAAGAATGGGATTGCAACCCAATTTATTTGCTATAGAAACGCACATATTGACGATATTGGCCCCTAAATTTAGCGACTCTTGAGGTTCTAGACCAAGTCTTTCTTCCATCCAGTTTGCAATCTGATACCCATCATAGCCGCGCAAGTAAAGTTTATCACCCATTAAGGCATCCACAGCAGATGCATACATCCGGCCCTTTATAAAATAGGGCACCATAAATGCTTCATTCACCAAAATCCGGCTCATTTGCGCTTCAAAAGGATCCACACCAGCCCCAAAGTGCGGATTTAAATGAAAAGCATTAAGAGCATTCATCGCCGTTCCCCCGGCAAAAATCAATGCCCTCTCTTTCAACTTCATTAGATCCGGGATTTGCTTTTCAAGCGAAGGGCCTGCACCGCAAATTATTGCAGGCACATTTTTAAAAGCATTAAAAAGCTTACCTGCCCAAAGTGCGTCTTCCAAATGAAGAAAATTGTGGAAGTAATTTTCAAAATAGAAGGCGCCCCCGTATAAATATTCACTAAGAGACTGAGAAGAAAGATGGTAAAAGAACTCCAATTGTGTTTTGAAGCGGTGATAATTTGCCATTCTATCTTTAGCGTAAGAGGCCAAAGATGAAATGAGTTTATTGCAGTGAAAAGTTAGACGAGAGAGCGATTCCAGTCTAAAGCTGCTATAGATATCCTGCGCATCAAAGAGAACCTCTACTTGAGCATCCGAAAAAAATCTTTCGGGCTGATCCGTTTCTAAAAAAGCTCGCATCACTTCCGCATCGGGCTCGACAAAAACTAACCGACGTTTAGGATCCTCATGCAACCAAGGCGCTACGGCATCGTAGTAGTAGCCTAAACCCAATCCATAGATGATGAGTAACTGCTTGTTCTCAAGAGAAAAGCTGCTTCTCCAATAGGCGACTTCATCTTCAATGCCTCCTGGATAATATAAGAACCGCCCAGACTTTTTTTCTCGTAAATTCCATTCAGTCTTGGGACCTGTACGGCAAATCTCCCACTGTTTTAGTGGAGGAAACAGAGCAGGATTTCTCTGCTCAGGCTCAAGCAGCTGCAAGTTTTTTTCAAAAAGAGAAGGGTCCCAATTTACATTTTTTTCCACTTACTGTTACTGCCGAGGTTTTTAAATTTATTCATTCGATTTTGAATGCCTTTTCTCGTATTCGTACCAATCTTTCCTTTTTTCCTCTCTTTGAAAAGCACATTGACCCTTTCCAATGCCTGGGCCATGAGCACCGTTGACATACCAAGCTCACTCCACCGCGCAATCAACCGTTTCTCCCGATCAGACAATTTTTCAAATCTCTTCAAAGGATCAATCTCATTTTTGGGCGTGAATATTTTTTTAAATTTAGCAACTCTCGATTCAAGATCTGCAAGCCCCTCCTCTACCCCACGTGGAACTTCACCCTCAAGAGAGCCTTTAGAATTCATTTCCAAATATTTCAATAAATCGCATACAGCGTCAAACAACTTATCCTGCTCTTCAGTCATAACACCTCACTCTCTCACAAGATCATATTAAAATATTTTTAATTAATTTTCTTGGAGAAAAGAAGGTGCCATTTCAGAAAAGACCCAGCCGGAACACTCCGTATAACTTCCATAACGCCTTTCAAGAGAGTTGATCAGGCAAAGATAAGGTGCTTTGACAAAAAAATTGTAGCCCAGTGCTTGCTGCTCTGTTTTCGAATTGAGCTTCGAGGCCTTGCATTCTATCAGCATGAGCGGTTGATTTCCGGAAAAAAGGACGATGTCCAATCTCCTTTTTGGAGCGCGTACTCCAGGAGGTACGAAGAGAGAAAGTGAAGTCTCTACAGCAATCAATCCTTCTGGAAAACCGCATCTATCGATTAAATGTGCAAGGTAAGACTGGCGCACCTCCTCTTCCGGAGTATGCGCCACTAGGCGGCCGCGCAAACGGCAGCGAATTTTAGGCTTCGGGCTGAATAACTCCAAAATCCCCATCTTTGCGTTTATAAATGACGCGCAGTTTTCCACCTTCCTCTTCGCTAAGATACACCAAAAATTGGTCTCCGGAAAGATCGAGCTTCATAATTGCTTCATCCAAGCGCAGTTTTTTTAGAGCTCTCTTTTCTTGGGCCACCACTTTATGTGGGGTAAATTTTTTCATCAGGCGGACATGGTTTTCCTCTTCAATGTCGACATTGATCTCCTGCAGCTCTTCCTCTTCAGGAGTTCGAATGACATTCACATTCATATCAATGGAAGCCGCTCCTCTCGCGTGATGGTCTTGAATGCGGTCCTTGTATTTCAAAAGCTGGTCCTGCAACCGGTCAGCTGCCTTATCGATTGAGGCATACATGTTATCGCTTACAGCGTGGCTCTTTATTTCCAGATTATTGAACTGCATCCAGATATCGACACGATGCTCCAATTTTTGAATATCCATAGTGACTTTTACGTCAATCAAACGAGGTCCTAACTTCACCAGTTTAGAAATCTTTTCGATTGCATAATCCTTCATAGGTTCAGTCACTTCGACGTGCCTGCCGATGACATTGACGTTGTATCCAGAATCCTTGAATTCTTCTATCTTTTCTTTACGCGTCATAAATCCTCGTTATTTAAGTCCTAACGCGCGGAGTTCGCGCGTTTCGACATATTTATTATAGGGTTCTCAAGGATTGTTCTGCAAAAAAAACTATAAGGTTGCACCGAAGAGGGCTCGAACCTCTAACCACCCGGTTCGAAGCCGGGTACTCTA
>CAZSDA010000030.1:0-10767 GCA_964605535.1 uncultured bacterium | reverse complement strand
TTGCACCGAAGAGGGCTCGAACCTCTAACCACCCGGTTCGAAGCCGGGTACTCTATCCGATTGAGCTATCGGTGCTTATGCATGAGATTGTACAAGAGATGACAGTTACTGGCAAGCTTCTAGCAAAATGAGGTATACTGCCTGAGATGGAAAAATGTCACGGCATCGTTTTAAAAACAATCCCTTATGGAGATTACAACCAAATCGCCATCATACTGACAGACCGCTTTGGTCTCCTCAAATTTGCGTGCCCCTTTAGCCGGTCGCGTAAAAACAAAGCGTTTGGCCACTTTACACCTTTTCACGAACTGGAACTCATCTTCGCTCCGATGGATAGGGAGCTGGAAACAGTAAAAACATCGACACTGCTCCATCCCCGTCTGGAGTTGAGGGGCAGCCTTGACAGGCTAGAGATGGCCGGGGCTTGCGCCACAGCTGTATTAAAAACCCAACTTCCTGCAAAACCTGCCCCTGTTCTATTTCAACTTTTAATCACCCATCTCGATCTCCTTATGACGAATGCCTCACCTCAAGCTGTCGCCCTGAGCTTCCTCATGAAATTGCTTCTGCATGAGGGGACGCTCTCGGTTGAGGAGGGAAAAATCTTTCGCGATGCCGGCCGCCTATCCATCGGGCGCTCCACCGAGGAAGCTTTGATTGCACTTGCAGAAACAGAGTCTTCTAAAGACCTTTTCAGCACGCAGATCGATGTGGCAGAGACTTTTAAACTCCTGCTTGCGTAGAAACGCTTGCGCGAATTTTATCAGCATGATAAGATCTTGCTTTCTTCGCTACAAGCGAAAGTGGTGAAATGGTATACACGCTACCTTGAGGTGGTAGTGGGAGTAATCCCGTGGGGGTTCAAGTCCCCCCTTTCGCATTCTTCTTATACCACTCGACAAACTTTGGAACTCCTTCTTCCAGTGATACTTTAGGCTGAAAATTCAGAGCTGCTTTACTCTCTTCGATGTCGGCGTAGGTTGCGAGCACATCGCCAGGCTGTAGCGGCTTGAGCCTCCTGATCGCTTTTACGCCTGCAGCCTTTTCAATGACGTCAACGAAGCGCTCCAAAGTAACAGGAGAGTGATTTCCCAAATTAAATACTGGAGCCTCTCCCTGATAATCGAGTGCAGACAATGTGCCAGCAATAATATCGTCGATATAAGTGAAATCGCGCTCCATTTTCCCATGATTATAAAGATCGATCGGTTCGCCGTTTAAAATTTTTTCCGTAAATCCCCAAAGAGCCATGTCGGGGCGTCCCCAGGGGCCATACACCGTAAAAAATCGCAAACCCACCGCAGAAATTTCGTAAAGATGGCGGTAAGCTGAGGCCATTAACTCATTCGACTTCTTAGTCACCCCGTAAAAGCTTGCCTGATGATCAGTCCTATCCTTAACGGAGTAGGGCAACTGACTATTTAATCCATAAACCGAAGAGGAAGAAGCGTAAACTAACTTTACTGCAGAAAACTTCCTAATCCATTCGAGTACAGACAGAAATCCTTTTATATTGCTGTGAACATAAGCGCCAGGGTCAATCAAGGAATAACGCACACCGGCTTGGGCGGCAAGGTGAAGAAAATGAGTAGGGCGGAACTCCTCAAGGCGTTTCTGCCACGAAGAGGGTTCAGCAATATCTCCTTCGATGATCTCTGCGTCAATCCACAAAGCCCGCTTACGCTTAAGATTAACGTCATAATAATTATTGAAATTATCGAGACCTAATACTTCATGCCCCCCTTCAAGAAGTGCTCGAGCCGCGTGATAACCTATAAACCCTGCAGCACCCGTGATGAATACTCTCTTTTTCATAGATTTGCCAATTACTCCTGTTTTCAGTATGATGATTCATAACTATATGGAATGCAACGCCTTTTGTACAGCCTCGGCTTATCAAATCAAAAACCTCTTCGAATTCTTGAGGACGCAATACCCTACCGCCCTACATCGCGATGTAATCCATACAGAATTAGTTCATGAAGGAAAATTTGGCCATGTTTTCCTCTTTCCCTATGGTTCAGCAGTCTTTTGGGGCGTACCACAAGCTAAAATTGACATCCTTCTCCATAGCGTTAAAGAATTTGAGATCGAGCCCAATGATGAAATCGAGACTGACACCTTCACCTTTTCTGTAAGCAATTCTCCAAGAGTTGTCGAAGATGAGATCATTCTTCCGGACACAGACCCTCTCTCAAAGCTTGCCATCTCTCATGGAATCGCTCAGTCAGTTAAGCTTGGCATCTTCGAAACAGCCATCTTAAAAACATTTAATTCCACAAGAAACATTCCCCAAAATCTCGCCAAAGAGGGCAAGATTAATCTTTCTCGTCAGGAAATACGAAAAAAAATGGGCGAGCTTTTTCTTGAAAGAGCCACGATCAACCTTCATCTAGACGCACTCGACACTCCTGAATTTTTTTGGGAATATCCTGAGCTTGAACATCTCTACAAAATGATGACTGTCTACCTAGACGTTCAACCACGAGTTGAAGTGCTGAATAAACGCCTTGATATTCTGCATGAACTTCTTGAGGTGTTAGGCAATGAGCTCAACCATCAGCACTCAAGCCGTCTTGAAATCACGATCATCTGGCTGATCATCATCGAAGTGATCCTTTCTCTTTTAAGAGATGTGTTTGGAGTCTTGTGAAGACAGTCGCCAAGACAGTTGTGATTCTCTTCCAGGCTACTATCAGGCCATTCCTCGGATTCACCTCCTGCAGGTTCCAACCCACCTGCTCCCAATATGCCTTGGAAGCAATCGACAAACATGGAGCCCTTAAAGGCACCTGGCTTACCTTCCGCAGATTACTGCGCTGCCACCCATTTCATTCGGGTGGTGTTGATCCTGTTCCGGACTAATTACATCCTTTCCTTCGGCCAAGATCATTAGACTCTTTCAAAACTGCAATCCCCTGCCTGTGCCCGTGCCTCTGCCCTAATTATCTTATGCGGGGATTCTTAAGGGTGTGCCGGGCTTGAGAGAGTCGGTCTTCAGCTGATTATAGCTGCGTAGTTTTTCAATGGTCACTTTGTGGCGTTTGGCTATTTTCCATAAGGAATCGCCTTCCTGAACGATGTAAAGAGAGTCTTTTTTAGGTTTTGGCAGAGTTTTAATGATAGGTGTTACAGGCTTTGGCGGGGGCGTGAAGGCAATCGGTTTTGCAGGTAATGTCAGCACCTGCTCTTGCTGTTTTCTTGAAAGCAAAGGCTCAATCTTTGAACCCGACAATAGCTCATATTTTTCTTTCGCTAAGCGCTTCACCTGTTCACTGCGTGGGCCTGTAGCAAGAGCGGATAAATAACGCAAAGTAAGGGGACTATTCTCGTGAAGAGATTTTGCAATTTGTTCCGTCGAGGCATCTCCCAGCCTTTTAAGTGCGAAATCGTAATCACTTTGCAAAAGAACATAGGCAGCCTTTTTAGAGTCCATTTTTAAAAGCGCAAGCAAGTAGCGCTGCCTGATCTCCTGCAAGGGCTCCTTGGGCTTTTTAAGTGACTCCAAAAGTGCAGAAAATGAGGGCCAATCTCCTTCAGCAAAAAGCTGAATTTTTTCATCTTTTGTCAACGGCAGATCGTGAAAAAGTTTCTCTGCAAGAGCATACTCTGAAGTTAGGGCAAATGCCTCCCTTAAGGCTGCATCAGATTGGTATTCAACTTTTTGCAGAAAATTGAAAAGCCCCTTCACTTTATAGGGCCATTTTTCCTCTTCCAGATAGAGGTTAAGTTTATCATAATCGCTATCGGATAGCCCGTTAAAGACCAAGATGGACTCTGCCCCTTCATTCTCGATGAGCCAGCGTTTGTCGATTGGTTTGAGGCGGCCTTGCAGGGCTTTTTCCGCATTAAAATCAAAAAATGTGATCAGAACTCCAAGCGCTAAATCGCGTTCGGTATACCCATCTTCAATCAAACCTTTTCTTTTTAATTTCGGGGTAAGCTCTTCCAGTGAAAGCGACTTATAGGACTTTATCAGTAAAGCGTTTGTAGGGCTCGCAACCTTCTTTCCTAAAATGGGTTCATACCCCCTCGCAACTTCGCAGTAGGGAGTTATAGGCCTATCCGTCAGACCCCAATAAATCATAAAAGCCGCAAGAAAAACATTCAGTGCACCACTAATAAAGAGGGCCCAAGTCAGAGAGCGGATCTGTTTTAGTTCTGAGCCTTTTCGCATAAACGCGCCTTTAAAGATTGCAACTCTTCTTTAAGTTGCTCAGGGAAATGTGTCCCGAACCTTTCAAAATAATGTGTCATTTCATTCTGTTCCTCTAACCACCCTTCGATATCCACCCTAAGAAGCTCCTCGATAGCTCCCTCTTCAAGCTGTAACCCTGAAAGATCGAGAGAGCCCTTGGCAGGCAGTCGCCCAATCGGTGAATCACAAACTCCAGCATCCCCATCGCACCGTTCAAAAATCCATTTGAGAACCCGTGCATTTTCTCCAAAACCAGGCCAAAGCCAATTTCCTGAACGATCTTTTCGAAACCAATTGACTGAAAAAATTTTAGGCAAGTTCTTAGAAACTCGCCCCATGGATAGCCAGTGAGAAAAATAATCTCCCATATTATATCCACAAAAGGGAAGCATCGCAAAGGGGTCGTGGCGCAAAACACCCACCTTTCCAGCAGCTGCAGCGGTCATTTCACTTGTTACAGAAGCACCATAAAGAACGCCATGGTTCCAGCTAAATGATTCCATGACGAGAGGCGCTCTTGAAGCTCTACGTCCTCCAAAGAGAATAGCAGAGATCGGCACTCCTTCAGGATCCTCCCATGCAGCATCGACAGAGGGGCATTGACTGATGGAAGCCGTAAACCGCGAATTGGGATGGGCAGCCTTTTCCCGGGATTCAGGAGTCCAATCATTTCCCTTCCAATCGATCAGATGCTTTGGCGGTTTCGATGTCAATCCCTCCCACCATACATCGCCCTCATCGGTGAGAGCAACGTTTGTAAAAATCGCATTTTTAGAAGCAGTGGCAAGTGCATTGGGATTAGAGATGGCAGAAGTACCGGGAGCAACTCCAAAGATCCCAGCCTCGGGATTAATCGCGCGAAGCCTCCCTTCTTTGTCAAATTTCATCCAAGCGATATCGTCCCCAACTGTTTCGATCTTCCAACCGGGAAGCTGAGAGCGCATCATTGCAAGATTGGTCTTTCCACAGGCACTTGGGAATGCAGCCGTGATATACCGTTTTTTGCCTTCTGGATTGGTCAGGCCAAGTATCAACATATGCTCCGCTAACCACCCTTCCTCACGCCCGAGTACGGAAGCAATGCGGAGAGCAAAGCACTTTTTACCAAGAAGAGCATTCCCACCATAACCGCTGCCAAATGACCAAATCTCCTTTGTTTCAGGAAAATGCACAATGCGTCTCTCAGCAATATTGCAGGGCCAAGGAACATCCTTTTCGCCCTGTTGAAGAGGCGCTCCAACGGAATGCAGGCAGGGGACGAAACGTCCATTTCCTAGGTGTTTCCACACTTCTTTACCCATTCGAGTCATCAATTTCATGCTGACTACGGCATATGGAGAATCGGTGATCTGAAGTCCTATATGAGAGATGGAAGAACCTAAAGGCCCCATGCTAAAGGGGATGACATAAAGCGTTCTTCCCTTCATAGAGCCTTTGAACAAATTGATGAGCTTTTCTCTCATCTCCTCCGGGTCGAACCAATTGTTTGTTGGACCTGCATCCTCTTTCTTTTTAGAGCAGATAAAGGTGCACTCTTCAACCCTGGCCACATCGTCCGGATTGGAACGCGCAAGAAAACTGTTGGGGCGCAGGCTAGGATTCAAGCGAATAAAAGTACCCGAGGACTCCATTTGCCTGCATAAAGACTCATATTCCTCAGTGCTGCCGTCACAAATGTGAATGGCAGAGGGAGTACATAGGGTTGCAACCCTTCGAATCCATTCTTTTGCCTCTGCATGCGGCACTAAATTTTCCCATTCAGCACCTAACGGTACCATACTATAGCGCTCTAGCTTTGTTGAATTTATTCCAATGGTTCAAAGCAACACCTGTGCCCAATGCGACGGCCAATAAAGGGTTAGCTGCTACAATCACGGATAGGCCTGTCTCTACCATCAGCGCCTTATCAAGGCCTTTGATGAGAGCTCCGCCTCCTGCAAGCACCATTCCTCGTTCGACAAGGTCTGCAGATAGTTCAGGAGGGCACTTCTCCAGTACTCCCTTCACAGATTCAATGATCTGCTGAATCGGATCGAGCAGACACTCTCTAATTTCTACGGAGTTAATGCGTTTGGTGACAGGAAGGCCAGCCACCTGATCGCGCCCTCTCACCTCCATCTCCAGCTCATTTGCCATCGGATAGGCTGAGCCGATGGTCATCTTGATCTCTTCAGCTGTTCTTGGGCCAATCATCAAGTTATAAGTTCTGCGCATGTAATTGATAATACACTCATCAAACTCATCGCCGGCAATACGGAGGGAGCGAGACTCTACGATACCGCCGAGAGAGATTACAGCTATTTCTGTCGTACCGCCGCCGATATCGATGATCATGCTTGCAGAAGCTTCGTGCACAGGGAGATCAACACCTAGAGCTGCTGCCATTGGCTCCTCGATCAAAAGAACCTCTTTAGCGCCGGCATGCAGTGCGGAATCCTCAACTGCTCTTTTTTCAACGCCCGTAATCCCTGAAGGAACGGCAATGAGAATTTTTGGCCTGAACAGGCTTCTTGAGGGCGTCACACGTTTGATCAATGCTTTCAGCATCCCTTCGGCAATTTCAAAATCTGCGATCACACCATCCTTCATCGGTCGAACTGCATGAATCTTGCGCGGCGTTTTACCTAGCATCGCCTTTGCCTTGTGACCAACTGCCAATACCTCGTTTGTCTGCGAGTCTACCGCCACAACGGAGGGCTCAGCAAGAACGATGCCCTTTCCTCTCACATAGACAAGGGTGTTTGCCGTACCGAGGTCGATGCCGATATCATTTGAAAACACCCCCCAAAAGCGGCTGAGTTGTTGGGAGAAATGGCGTTTGGCATCCTCTACAACTGACTGAAAATTTAGGGATCTTTTTTTATTCATTCTTCCTCTTAATTAAGTCTGTAAGAGCTCCAATACCTCTTCCCAAGTCAGTTTGCCGATTGCCTCCTCATCACAGGAGATGACTTGGCGAACCAGTTCTTTCTTGCGGTTTTGCAACTCTACGATTTTTTCTTCGATGGTGTTCAATGTCACCAACTTGTAAGCCAAAACTGAATTTTTCTGACCGATCCTATGGACGCGATCAGTTGCTTGATTCTCTACGGCTGGATTCCACCACATATCAAAATGGACAACTGTGTCCGCGCCTACCAGGTTTAATCCAGCCCCGCCGGCTTTCAAGGAGACTAAGAATAAGGGAATCGCCTGATTTTCATTAAACCTTTTCACGATGTCCAGACGATTCTTGCTCGATCCGTCGAGATATTCGAACGAAACGCCTCTCTTTTCGAGATCCACCTTCAAAATCTGAAGCATCTTCGTGTATTGGCTGAAGATGACGGCGCGCCGTTTGCTCTCAAGAAGCGTTTGCACCATATCTAAAAGCATCTCATACTTGGCCGAATCTCCCGGCTCCGCGATATCTTTTGCAAAAAGAGCCGGATGGCAGCAAATCTGCTTTAATCTTGTAAGGGTTGCCAAAACATGGATCTGTACTTTATCGAAACCTTCTTTATTCACAAGGCGCGTCAATTCAGCTCTTGCTGACTCTGCATATGAGTTGTAAAGCTCCTTTTGGACATCTGTGAGATGGCAGTGGTAGACGATTTCAGTGACCGGAGGCAACTCATCAAGCACTTCATTTTTCATCCTTCTCAAAATGAAGGGGCTTGCCTTTCTCTTCAAACTTTCCATACCGCTGCTTGTTGCATTCCCGATATTTCTTACGTACTTCTCAATATAGCGCTCATAACTACCCAAAAACTCTGGCATCAGGAAGTCAAATAAACTCCACAGCTCTTCTAAGGAATTTTCAATGGGCGTGCCTGATAGGATGAGGCGATGCTTTGCCGCTACTGACTTCACCGATTTTGCATTGCGCGTTGCTCTGTTCTTGATCGCCTGCGCTTCATCAAGGATCAAATAACCTAAAGAAATCCCTTCGTAAAATTCGACATCTTTTTGCAAAAGACTGTAAGAAGTAATCCCCAAATCATGTTTCGAAAGGGTAGAGATCGCCTTTTTCCGTTGCTGAGGAGATCCGTCGATGACAACGCACTTGAGATCGGGATTGAACTTATGTACCTCTTCCTTCCAATTGTAAAGCAAAGAGGTCGGGCAGACGACAAGCGAAGGAATTCCTGGAGTCTCCTGCTTGAATTGTGTGAGCATCGTAATGGTTTGCAATGTTTTTCCGAGACCCATGTCATCCGCTAAGATGCCGTTCAAATGCATCTTTCTTAAGCGTTCAAGCCATTGAACCCCCTCGATCTGGTAAGAACGCAGTTCTGCGCGCACATCCTTAGGAATGGGCTGCGGTTCAAATGGCTCTAAGCCTAGCATTTGACGCCGGATTTTAGATAATTTTTCACTGATAGTGAACTGAATGGGAAGGCCTTTAAATGAATTCTCATCGACGCTTGCCAAGTGCCAAAGGGGTTGGCGGTACTCCTGATCCTCTACCTTTTTAATTCCTATCTCATCAAGGACTCTGACCACAGGAGCTAAACGCTCCAGGTTAAGGACTAAAATCTTTCCAGGTGCCGTCGTTTCCGCATCCTTCTTCTTCTGGGCACTTTTCTTCGCTGTCAACTCAACGTACGGCCTGTTGGATGTGAGACATTCCCAAAGTTGATCTATTGAAACACCCTTGAGAGGTCCATTGACCTTAAGAGCGGCACTGTAAAGATCGATTCTTTCTGTTTCCTGAAGTGATAAAGAGAAAGTTGAATCATCATACACAAACCGATTGAGCAGATTTTCCGGACAATTAAATTTGACGCGATTTTTAAATTGAGGGATCGTTTCCGTCATAAATTCGACGATTTTGCGATCACTTTTCGCCTTGAATAACCCGGAAGAGGCATCGAAAAGAAAATCCTGGAATAACTCATCGATAATCTTTTGCTCTTCCGTTAAATTTCTCGCTAAAATCCCTTCAGAGGTGACAAAAGAGGAGATTTGATCGGCGTCTACACGACTGGAAGCTAAAGGCACTTTAATTCCATCATAGAAAAAGGAGATTGCCGCTTCAAATTCACCCTCAAGATAACTGATATCGCATTCTGCCTGTAAGACGCTTGCAAAAGGAATAGTGACAAATCTTTCAGTAAGGTCTTTGTTAGCCACAGATGCAAACCGCATCAATTCGGGAAGAGAATTCTCTACAAAAGTACCGAAAAGCGGCTCAGGAATCGTAAGATTCATGAACTCACCCAAATGCTTTAAATGGGCGCGTTTGATCTGATCGCTAAAGCGGTAGTACACGTTGTGGCAGATCAATCCAGGCTGCTCCCCTTCAAAGAGGTGCGCCTCTTCAGGCCTAACCTCTTTCCCATCTTGAAGGCAAATCAGAGGTTTCAACAAAATTTTCGGAGAAGAAGAGATCAGATATTCCAACTCAAATTTCCATCGGGCTGCAATTGCAGAGTAACGCAGAGGCGTCTCGAAGTTCCCAACATAAAAATTGGGAACAGCCTCAAAACCATCTTCCGATCCGCCAGTAGGATCAATCGTCTTAGACCTTTTAGGCGCAGCCTGAGCAGCTTCAAAGAGAAGTGTGCCAAATGCATCGGGATCGACAGCCCCAACTCGTAAAACTTTTTCTCCTTTCACTTCCGGAAAGCGCACTAGTCCTGCAATGCGCCTTATCATCTTATAGTCGTCGGGATCGAAAGAATCTTTGTCGAAGAAATAGCGTTTTCCGTTTATGAAAATTGGCTCTTCATAGCTCGTTGCATCCAAAAACTCCTTGAGGTTTTGAACGTAAAGAGGCTTAGAACGGTTAGGCAAGCGAAGAGCTACTTGCAATTCGATCAATTTATGATCTTCAAAAATAATGGCTACTTCAGCCCGATCGCTCTCAGGCCTCTCTTCCGGCAAGAAAAATGGATTTTGAGCCAGGATGCGAGAACTTGTCACGTATTCTTCAATCAGCTCTTTTTTTAGCTTTTTGCCTCGTTTATCTTGAGCCAACGTTTTGGCTTCTAAAATCGTCTCCTGAATCTTTTCGGAGTGAATCTCCTTGTCCTTTCCCGCGAGGGCTGTGTCCTGCGAATAGCAGACGATCAGATCTTCCAGATTCTCTTCAAGGTGGTAGAGTAGTGCAGCTTGGTGGAGACAATCATATTTAGAGGGGCAATCGCAATCAGAATCGACAACAGTGGATGCCCCCCTATCGATCTCGACTTCGCAAGTGTAAGTGTGATTGAACTGTCCTGCAACCTGACTTAATAAACGGACCGAATCCTCAGAAAGTTTAAGCACTTTTGCAGTCTGCACCCACCCCTTCTCAAAGAGAATCTTCCCCTCTTTGATAACAGAAGGGGCATAGTCCTGCCTTAGCTTTCTGAAATTGAGCATAATGATCCTTTGGGCGGAGTATAGCTTTGACCAAAGCTTATGTCGACAAAAAAATTACCAAAAAACATCTAATCATTTTTTTAAGACTGAAAGAAAGGAGATCAAACGCTCGAGATTTAGATCTTTTTGAAGCAGCCGTGCTAATGTAGGTCGCAATCAGGGGTTAAACCCCTGATTGCGACCTAATCTCGCTTCATCATGCCTGTAAAAAAATGCAGATG
>CAZSDA010000029.1:0-11373 GCA_964605535.1 uncultured bacterium | reverse complement strand
TTTCATAATAGGATTGCAGAAGGTTTTTACACCTTTTCCAAATGGGGATCGACCAGCCTAGAGTAGAGCGGGCTCTTTTAACTGTTTTATACCGGACAGAGGGGTCTGGGTTTACACAATAGCGCTGAGTGTTTTCAATAAACCGATCGATGGATTCTTGTTCGTAGGATTCGATTTCATTTAGTTGTTGATCTGCTTGGGCAAGCGTTTTCTTGGCATAGGGGATTTCTGAGGGTCCATAAGCAAGTCCTGCAATATTTTCTTCTAACTTTAAGAGACAATCGAAAGAGGATCGGGTTTCCATCCAGGACTCTTTGGAGAGCCCACTAAGTGGGTAAATTACCGGAATGCAACCGCATCTAAGCGCAATCAGGTCATAAAACGAATAGGGATCGTAACAGAAGAAAAGCTCTTTCTGATTGAAGGTGCTTACGACCTCTTCCATGCTCATTTCGTCTATAGAAACTGATTCAGGAGGGTGTATAGGTTCAATTGTGGAATGAAATTTTAAAGACTTCTTCATTAGAAAGCAGCTTCCGGATCTCTTCAGTCCTAAATTTTTTACTAAGGGATTCAACCAGCTAGTGCAAAGAATTTCTAAGTCCTCTCTGCGATAGCGTTTATGAAATGAGGAGTAGTGATATATCAAGTCTTTTGGATGCCACGTATCAAAGATTTCCCATTCTGTATGGATGCCTAAATCGCATAATATCCAGCGCACCACATTTCTTGCCTTTAGCGGGTTGCCTGCGATAATCTCAGGGTAAATTACGACGGTATTATCGTCTATGTCTCTAGTCGAGGCAAAAGCGTTGCAAAAGGGGTTGTCAATTTCCCTTTTAGTATCATAGTAGAGTTTGACTTCAACATTGCGTTTAAGAAGATCCTGGGCTAGTTTATGGAGTGCAATCACGCCTCCGCACCGGAAATCAACTTCAGGTGTATAGATGACAAATTTCAATTCCATACAATGAGTGTATAAAAGATCAAACTCTATGGTAAACAATTTTCATTGCTTGCTATTGTTTTGCCAAGATGCAATCTCCAATTTATGTGACCAAGCCGATGCTGCCTTCTCCAGAGGCATTTCATAGAGAACTTTCTTCCATTTGGGAAAGCCATGCTTTGACAAATGGCGGGCAAAAGCATGAAAAATTGGAAGAGAAGCTTAAAGCATACTTGAAGGCACCCTATCTTTCTCTGTTTAATAATGGAACGATTGCCTTGCTGGCTGCTATTAAGGCATTGGAACTAAGTGGAGAAGTCATCACGACTCCATTTACTTTTCCGGCTACTGCTCATGTTCTTGCGTGGGCAGGGCTTAAGCCTATTTTTTGCGATATCGACCCTGTTACAATGAATATCGACCCCAAAATGATTGTCAATAAAATCACAGCAAAAACTTCTGGGATATTGGGAGTGCATGTTTATGGGACGCCTTGCGCAGTAATAGAGATTGACGCGATTGCAAAGGACTATGGTTTAAAAGTGATCTACGATGCGGCCCACGCCTTTGGCGTTGAATTGGAGGGGAAAGGGATCGGTTCTTTTGGAGATGCTACCATGTTTAGCTTTCATGCCACTAAACTTTTCCATACAGCTGAGGGAGGCGCGATTGTGTGCCGTGATTCGCAGATTAAGGCACGGATCGATTTGATGAAAAATTTTGGAATTGTAAATGAAGAGGAAGTGGTATTTCCAGGTATTAATGGTAAGTTGAATGAGATTCAAGCTGCTTTAGGTCTTGCCAATCTTGACATTTTGGATAAAGAACGCGAAGAAAGGCAGAAATTACATGTGCTGTATTGCGAAGAGTTAGATGGAATTCCTGGATTGATTCTTCCTGAGATGACGCCCACACACACACAGAGCTTGCAATATTTTCCGCTTCGCATTCAAGGAAACCTTTTTGGAATGGATCGAAATCGAGTGCATGACCTATTGAAAGAAAGAAACATTTTTACTAGAAAATATTTTTTTCCACTTTGCTCTGATTACCCTTGTTATCGGGAGGAAAATGGTGATTTGCTGCCAATCGCCAGGCAGGTTGTGCAGGAAGTACTCTGCATTCCATTTTATGGAACTTTAGGTATGGATGTGGCAAAGATGATCGCACAGATAATTCGATCTTTTAGTCAGAGAGGGACGCCATGAATTGTTTTTATTCTAAAGAAGAGTTAAAGACCCTTCTTAAGGGTGTCGGTGATCACGTTAAGATACACCGTACGGTGCAATTTTTTAATCCCAAATCTATTGTGATCGGCTCTCATGTGAGAATTGATTGTTTTGCTCTCCTCAGTGCTGGGACAGAAGGTATTGAAATTGGCAATTGGATCCATATAGGTGCGGCGACTCATTTTTTTGGCGGAGGCGGACGGATTTCGATGGGTGATTTTGCAAATGTCTCTTCTAGAGTATCTCTATTTACCATTTCAGACGATTATAAGGATGGGTATCTTACTAATCCCATGGTGGCGGATAAATATAGGAAACTAGACAAAGGGGCGATTGACGTACAAAAACACGCCATTATTGGATGCGGCACCGTGATTCTTCCCGGAGTTAGATTGGAAATAGGCGCCTCTGTAGGTGCACTTTCCCTAGTAAAGGAGACTGTTCCTCCGTTTCAGATTTTTGCCGGAACGCCTGCAAAAAGGATCGGAGAGAGAAGCAGGGATTGCCTTATGCGGGAGCGGGAGTTTCTGCAAGAGGCTGCTGCTTGGTTGCCTGAAGGATCAGCTTGAGCTGCTCCTTGAGGTCTTCGCGGTAAGGATAAAGCTGCAGCAGCTGTTTAGTGAGAAGCAGTGCTTGCTTATAGTCTTTCTCCTTAAATGCCTTAAGAGCAAAGTAGGACTTTGCTTCAGCCGATTGCTCGACGATTTTACTATAGATCAGTTCTGCTTCTTTGGGATTGCCCTGAATGAGTGTGATTTTTGCAAGCCGTTCTTGCCCCTTCAGTGAAGAAGCAAAATTGGAGTTCGTTGCTAGAGTCTTTTTTGCCTCTTCAAGGGCACCTTTTTGTAAGTAGTAGTCAGTCAGCATCAAGGCTGCCATTTGACCGATTTGACTTTTAGTGGCTGCCAATCGTGCTAGGATGGGCGCGCCTTTTGCCCCATTGTCTGCTTTCAGTTCCAGTTCGCCGATCAGAAGGGAAAGCTGTGCCGATGGTGGCTGTTTGTAGGCAAATTCTAGGGCTGTTTGATCAGTGCGGTTCGATCTTAAGGCTTGTGTTAGAGCAAATCCAAGCCAGGAGGGATAATTTGCAGGGAGATTGTCATTCTGAAGGAGCATTAGGGCCGCCTCATTCCATCCTGCTGCTAAAAATAACGCACTAAAGATATCGTCCCCTTCAAGCAAACTCTGAGTGTCTTTTGCAATAGATCCTGAGTGTATTTGACGGAAGAGCGGATGCTGAGCCTGCTCTTCAGCTGAAGGGGGTGACATTTGCGGCGAGGAGGAGAGACGGTATTCCAGGGAGAGGACAAGTGCTTTATAAAGGTTTGGTTCCAGAGTGCTCATATCAGGGTGCTCTCGAACAAAATAGAGTGCCTCTTTTTCTTCTTGATTTTTCAGAAGATCAAGGAGTTTGAGCCAGGACGCTTCTTTGGAGGCCTCCGCAAGCTGCTGGACGGCGGGCTGAGATTTGACCAGCGCCTCATTCCAAAATGCTTTCCGGTCGATTGAGATCAGATAGCGAAGCAGCGGAGTTGCGTTATCAATTGGCAGAGGACGGTTATCGAATGAAGTAGGGTAACGTTTAAAGGTCTTATCAAAAAATAACGCCTTAATCCATAAGGGGCTTGATGAGGGTGTAGCATAAAAAGATGCAAGAGCGTTGTATGCCTCTTTCCACTGCTTATTCCTGATGTAAAAATTGATCATCTCCTCTTTGTAAAAAGGAGCCTCCGGAGATAGCTTGGAGGCTTGCTCCATTTCGTGAGAGGCTAGAGCTTCTTTACCGCTATTTTCTAATAATCTTCCACGATAGTAATGAAGATCACTATTTTGAGGAGCTGCCCTCAAAGCTTTTGAAAGATCATCAAAAGCAATCTTTGGGTGATCATTATTAGATAGGAGTGCTGTTCTAATTCTTTTTGCGGCCTCCTCCTCTCCTTTTAATTGTAAACTGCCCAGTAGCTCTTGCGCTTCATCGCCTCTGCCCTGTAGAGCTAGAGAATCTGCTTTCAATAGTTGCCATTGATTTTTCAGTTTTGATTCTTTGCCAAATTTGTCGAACATTTTATCAAAAGCAACATAACGTCCTTGTACAATGTATCGAGCAGCAACTTTGAGAAGAAGCTCTTCCCGTTTTGAGAACAAGTCAGGAAAGGCTTCATACAATTCTTGCAGAATGGAATCTTCTTTTGAGTCTGCTGCAGCTTGCAGGTAGGCATTTAGCCAGCGCTGCTTCATGTCAAGCGTAGGGTATGCTTCTAAAGGTGCGCTTTGCAAAAGAGTCAAGGCCCTTACAGGGTGATGGCGGTGGATGAGACCTTCAGCCACTTTTAACTTCTCTTCAAGCAATTGCTGTTCTGCAAGGCTCTTGCGAGCCTTTTCTTCATCCTGTTGGGTGTATAGCCAGAACCCATAGAATCCGAGAGATAGTGAGATGATAAAGGCCGCTGCAAGACTATAGAATCTGATCACCCATCATCTCTCTGGTATAGTTTTCTCGATTGATTCCGGTTGCCATCCTGATACTGGTAGTAGTAGTACTGGCCCGAATCGTTTTCGCGATCATTTTGCTGTCTGTCGTAAAGATTGTACTCTTGCCGATTTTTTGAGGAGCGGTCTGCAAGATCTCCCTCATCCTCCTCTTCCTGTTGATTTTGAAAAATCTGGATATTATTTCCAGGGACTGGTTGAGGATCCTGTTCAGGTACCGATGGGTAACTAGCAGCAAGTATGGAACCGAGCAAAAGTTGATGGAGCATATGCCCTCCTCTTTAAACAACTTTTTACCCTATCAAGAATTTATTTTCAACTTTGAGAGAGTCTTTCAACCTTTCTCTGTTCCTGGCCAAGTCTTCCAAGGTCATAGCCAGCATAGTCAACGAATTGGAAATAGCGCTCAAACGCCGGAATGGCTTGAGAGACTTGCTTTGCAAGTTCCTGGGCAACAAGACGGTAGTTGGGATGGCCTGCAGGAGATGACCGCAATTCGCAGAGCCATTGGAGAGCTCGCAAGTTTACATGGAAATACCAGCGGATGTTATATGCCATTGGGATAAGGTATTGCGCTTCTTCAGGCAGATCAGCAGCAATAGTGTCGTACGCCTCTTTTGCCTTTTCCATCGCCTGACGGTATTCTCTTTCATATTGGGTGCCAATGATTTCATCGGGTATAAAATAACCATAGTCACAAGTGAGAAACTGTCTTTCTTGCGTCAGCATTCGGTGGCGATGCAGGTCCCTAAAAACGCCAAAATCGGCACTGATTTCGAAGGTGAAGGTGGCGTGTTCAAGAGCTCGTGGAGATTTATTTCTTCGCGTCTCTCTTGCGCTACAACCCGCTTCCAGAATTTTTTCGATCTCCTCCATTGGGAGCGATTTGCAATGCTCTTCAAGAGAGGCGAGGGTTTGGTTTGTATGAGGATAGAGGAGAGCGGCTGCAACGCGGTAAATATCGTTGGGTTCAAAGGAAATCAGGCGCACCATAGCACCTGTTTCAGACGTCTTTTCGAGATCTCCCTGCTCCAGAACGGCTGCTTTGAGCTGTTCCTGCATTTTTTCATGGAACTGCGCATACATCTGATGAGTGCGGTGAGAGGGGTTTGCGCGCCGGATGAAGGAGGGAATTACTTTAGCAAGTTCATCATAGATGCGTTTTCCCACTTCTTGCATTTCGGCGAGATTGCTGCACTCCGCCTTGTGGATTGTTTGTTCGAAGAAGCGTCCGTTGCCAAAAATGCCCATGTTCGTTAGTGTCCCGACCGGCAGAAGGCCTCTGATGCAGTCCAAAACTTTTGCTCTAGTTGCGGCAGCGTAGGCAGCTTGAGAGATCGCAGGGTCTTTGGGAAAACGCTCCTCAAATTGTTCTGTCAAGGGCCCAATCAGTTTGCTGTATGTGTCAAAGAGCATGTTGCATGTATTGAGATAGGTGTCTCTAAAAGCTGAAGTCATCAACACTGGTTCGCGGTAGAATAGATATTCCCCTTTAACCTTTTGATCGAAATAGATGTAACGCGTCGACTTTTCTAACGGGCTGCCGCCAATGCGGGAGTCTTCCAAAATATTTGCTCCAAGCATCGAGATGTTTTCAATCGCTAGATGGGCGCCACCTAATTCACCGATTGAGTCATCACCGTAGCCATCCAAGATCCTGTCATAGAAATTTTGCGCTTTTTGAATGGCAAGTATTTGATCTTGAGCGCTTTCGCTAGGAGATTCTGTGCCGACAATCGTATTGAAGGAGGCTTCATCATTGTTTGTGATAAACTCTTTAAGTAACAAACTACGCAGCCCGAGAGTTGAACGGGAGTAGCGAGAGAAGAGGGCGCCTTTAATCACCTCGGGCAGATTGCGCAGGACGAAGATGTGTCCGGTCGTATTAGTGACAAATCGCTCTAAAGTTTTTTTTTGGGCTTCAGTGAAACCTTCATAATCTTCGTCAAACATATGAATTCCTAAAAAAGTTATGGAACTAGACTGCCACAACCCAATTCTACGATCAAGAAAAATGGAGAGAATCGCAAGTTGGATTCTCTAGGTAGATGAAGCTGAGCCTTTTAAAATTTGAAAAGAGAAAAGTTGAAATCGAGCTGAATGGACCATTTCCAGCTTCCGTTATAGCGATTAGTATTAAAAAAGACTGGGCCAGATACGATGTCGATATCGGGGGTGAAGTAGTAATAGAGTGCGACTCCTCCACCTCCAATTGTGTTTTTTCCCGATGCATAATCGGCGCAAAATATCCATCGATCATATTCCCTTCCGTCACAGTGGACTGTTTTGCAAAATGGGCGCGTATAGGATACCATGAATCCCTGTCTGTTTTTTCCCATTGCGCGACTTCCTGAGAAGGCGCCCACATAAAAATTGCCGCCAATCCAATCGGGAAGCTCCTTTCCTAAAATGATATCTACAATGTTTTGATCTGTCTTTTGCTGCCCTCCATAGCGAGTTCCTGCGTTAAAAAACCCTACCTTAATTGAAGGAGCATTAGAAAATAACGTTCCCTCCTCTAAGGCGATGCCGACGTTAAAATAAAGAGGGTTGTCTTCTCCTCCCATGTAATCAATTCCCGCTTCGGCATTAAGCGCTTCCCAGGAAAAAATTCCGCATTCAAACCCAATATCCGGAGGAAGAGAAGAGTTTTCCCCTCTTTTGTTAAAAATCGTGAAATAGTTGTCGGCATCGAGGTGCCCATTCCCGGTCGGGTACACACTCGTCGTGCAGACGGTCCAAAAGACTGAAGAGGGGGCTGCTTGCAACGAACAGAGGCAAAGCAAAAAGCACCCAAGTAATTTAAACATATCATCAGTTATAGCAAAAATTGCAATTAGTGTAATCTTGGCGCTGCAGATGGATGACGCCGAACTAGTCAAGTTCAATCATATGGGATTGATACCTGGTCCTCATGAGAACGAGGAGGCATTTTCTAATCGAGTAAAGTTTTGTTTAGAACTCAAAACCTTGCTCAAGGAGGATCAGCTTCCTAAGCGCGCCATTGCTTGCGATCTCAGCATGCTTTCTTCAGCATGTGCTTTGTCAGAACAAATATTTGGAATTCAGCCACTATGGATACCACTGTTTTTTAGCAATTGGAAACTTCTTCCTTGGCATGGCGGTGCAGCATGGATTTTTCAGTTAGAGGAAAATGGACCTTTGGGTGTACTGCTCCAGTTGCGTAAGTCGTTCTATCATCAATCGAGATATCTTGGAATGTATGACAGGGATGCACTGATCGCCCATGAACTTGCCCACGCCGGACGCATGGCTTTTGAAGAGCCTAAATATGAGGAATTATTGGCATACAGGGCAATTAAGAAAGGCTTATCTGCTAAGTTTGGAGCTATTCTTCAATCCTCATTTGAAAGTAAGCTTTTTGTGTATAGTCTGGTAATCCTATTGTTGTTAGATCTGTTTGCGTTATTAATGGGCTCTCTAGAAGGGTTTTTAACTTTGCTTCCTTTGAAGGGTTTGTTGCTGATTCTCATCCTATGGGGGTTATATCGTCTGCAATCAAGGAAGCGCACACTCTCAAAGACCGAAAGAGCCCTTGAAATGGTATTTGGAGATCAAGCGCCCCATGTTTTATACCGTCTAACGGATGCTGAAATTGATTTTTTTGCTAAAACTACGCCACAGGAGTTGGCAGTTTATATTGCAGAAGAACACTCATTTCGATGGCTCATGATTAAAAAAAGTTATTCTAAATTAGAATGAAAATATTTCGATCGTTAAATCCTTTTTCAAAAGATTGTCACAGCATTAAAGAGTTTAAAGCTTTGAGCAGACGGCAGAAGTCTATAGCTGTTGCTTCTGCCTGTTTCGGAACGCTTTGTCCCGTTTTAGGAACCACTTTTGCATTTCGAGCTGTTGTGGGTCATTACAAGAAAATAAATCAGAAAGAGCATTTTGAGATTTCGATCCGAAGAATGTATAAAAATACGCTTAAGGCAATTGAGGAGCATGCTCTTTCTGGAGGGATTTATCTCAATCCATCCTTACTGCCCCCTTTGGAAGATTTTTGCGGCCGCAGGAATCGCCCTTGTTCTTTTCAAGTGATGCAGTATGAGGAACAGGGTTTAAGGGTATACATGGAGGATGTATCGTTTTTCCTGGAAATCCCTCAAGGGCTTATCGCAGGCGTATTGGACGGTCACGGAGGTAGTGATGTTGCTCGATTTATTCAGCAGGGGCTTTTAATTCTTCTAGGGCAGAAAATTTCAAAATACCCTTCTCAGATCGATCTTGCATTTGAAGAGGCTGCACAACAGCTTCAGCGCGAGATTGTAAATAATAATCAGTTTGATGAGCAGGGGTGCACTGCTACGGTTGTATTTCTAGAAAAAACGACAGGTCTTGTCTATACGATGAATTTGGGAGATAGCGAAGCAAATATATATAGGCATAAGCAAGACCAATGGTATTCGATTCCTCTTTCAGCAGTGAGGAATTGGGCGAGTCCTAAAGATGCGCGAAGAGCAAGTCGCATTTTCCCCGATTTAAAAAATTATTGGGATGAAAATCAAATTCCTCCCAAACAAAGAAAATGGCCAAATGAGTTCGGACGCGCCCTTAATGTCAGTCGAGCTTTTGGAGATAACTCATTCAAACCCGCTGTGACCTCAAAACCGAAAATCACCATTCAACGCGTAAAACGGGGTGACTTTTTGGTGATTGCTTCAGATGGAATTAAAGACTATCTTTCAGAAATGCAAATTGTCGAGGCACTGCAGGAAGATGATGAAAACAAGGCTTTTCTTATTGTGAAAAAAGCGTTAGAAAATAACAGTAGAGACAATGTTTCCGCACTTGTGATTGCGATCGAGCAGGTTTAGTTGCTAAAGATGTTGTCAAAAGCGGCTTCCGTTGCTGCATCGATACCCTGCTTTGAGGGACGCAACGGAGTGTAGTTTGCAAACTGGCCAATCTCTTTTCTGTAGGTAAAGTTGATCGAACCGACGCCTCCATGGCGATTTTTGGCAACGATCAGTTCCGCTTTTCCTGGGTTGTCCATCGGATCATAATATTCTCGACGCATTAAGAAGAGTACGATGTCGCTGTCCTGTTCGATGCTGCCGCTTTCGCGCAAATCGCTCATCATAGGCCTGTGGCCTTGGCGCTCTTCCACCTTACGAGAGAGTTGTGAAAGGCAAAGGATAGGTATGTTGAGTTCCCGTGCGAGGTTTTTAAGCATGCGCGAGATTTCAGAAATTTCATTTTGCCGGTTTTCTTGCGTTCTTAAAGAGCCTGAACCGGTCAACAACTGAAGGTAGTCAATCACAAGAAACCCAATGCCGTAACTCTCTTTCATCCGGCGCGCCCTTGCTCTTAGATCGGTGATTTTCAATCCGGGCTGGTCGTCAATCAGAAGGGTGTGGTTGCCCATCGAGTGCACGCATGCAACAATTCTTTGATATTCGATGCCATTAAGAGATCCCGTTTTGATCTTATCCGATTCCACTTCTGATTGAGAGCAGATAATCCTGTGCACAAGTTGCTCTGCACTCATTTCAAGTGAAAATATCCCGACGGGAATGTTGTTTTTAAAGCAGATATTTTCTGCCAAGTTGAGTGCAAGAGCCGTTTTTCCCATTGCAGGGCGGGCAGCTAAGATCATGAGGTTAGAGTTGTTGAAGCCATTCAGCATTTTGTCCATGTCGACAAAATGGGTTGGGATACCCGTGATTCCTAAATCTTCCGGGCCTTTGAGCTGGAATCTTTCTTGTCTTTCTTGCAGCTCTTTAAGGAAAGGCTGCTTTGATTCCGCCTTGACTCCTGAGAGGATCTCTCCGATCAATCTGCCTGAGCTGGTATTTGTCGATTGACTGATCTGAAAAAAAAGTGCCTGTGCATCATCGAGGGCTGTATGGACATCTGCCGGTTCATTAAGGGCGCCTCTTTCAATTGTCTGGGAAGCCCCGATCATTTTTCGTAAAATCGATTTATTCTTAACGATCTCGACATACTCATCGATGTAAGCGCTCGTCCCGGCATACTGTGCAAGGGTTGTGATGTAAGCGACTCCTCCCACGCCCTTAAGCTTTTCTTGCCGTTTTAATTCCTCGCAGACAATATGGACGTCAGCAGGTTTATCCTGCTTATATAGGGTTTTGAGGGCGTTAAAAATCGGGCGATGCTCGATATAATAGAAGTCGTTTTCTTCAAGGCTGTCGGCGGCAACGTTTAGGTTATTGATGCTCGTCAGCATGCAGCCTAGCACCATCATTTCCGACTCTTTGGAATTGGGAGGCACTTTCGCCTCTTTTTTGACTTCGCTCATGGCAAACATTTTAATCTGGTCGTCCGATCTTAGCAATATACTTCTTTCGAAACTGCAATCCCATCCCATCCCTGTGCCTCTGCCCGTGCCTGTGCCTGTGCCCGCCCTTTCCCGATTAATTTTTTCGTTGAGCCATTTTGACCAGAATCGATACTATTCGTACTATCAGTTTTCGACCCTTGACATATTTTTGCTCATCCAACAATTTCAACTTTTGACAGACATCCAAAGACTCTTTCGAAACTGCAATCCCATCCCCATCCCCGTGCCCGTGCCTCTGCCTGTGCCTGTGCCCGCCCTTTCCCGATTAATTTTTTCGTTGAGCCATTTTGACCAGAATCGATACTATTCGTACTATCAGTTTTCGACCCTTGACATATTTTTGCTCATCCAACAATTTCAACTTTTGACAGACATCCAAA
>CAZSDA010000028.1:0-12448 GCA_964605535.1 uncultured bacterium | reverse complement strand
GGCCAGAACTGGAATCGAACCAGCGACACAAGGATTTTCAGTCCTCTGCTCTACCGACTGAGCTATCTGGCCGTGCAATGACAAAAGATTAGCTGATCGAGGGAATTTAAAGCAATCAGTTCCTCTCAGACCCAATCATCATGTCCTGTTGACGATTCTTCGCGTCGATGTAGATCATATCTTTTACGACGTTGTACGCCTCTAGCAGCTGCAGATCATTGACGCCAAAGCCCTTGTTGCGCGCCTCTTTTTCATCCATTAGGTCATCTTCAGTATCCGGAGAGGGATCCTCTCCACGGGTGCGCTTCTGAAATAGCTGGTAGTTTTTGTCATTTGCCAGCCGGTAGCTGCTGTTTTTTTGCAAAATGGGAATCTGACCTCTCCAACGATTGCTCTTATGCTGCAAAGTGGGCATGTAATACTTGAAATACCACGGACGCAAGTGCGGGTCGATGTCCTGTAATTTATCTGCATAGGCCGATGGAATCTTGTCGTCTCCTTTGATGGTGTATTCAAGATTCTCCTCACCAAATTTGAGGCTGGCATAAGGCCCCGGTACCACAACATCTGCCTTGACGCCCTGAATCTGAGGCGTTTTGCCGGAAACTGTGTAGTACTTACCCACAGTCACTTTAAAAAGTGAGGAGCCTTTGTTTTCAGTTACTGTCTGACTTTGGATCGTCCCCTTTCCGTAAGTCTGTTCATCACCCACAACGACCCCTACGCCATAATCTTGAATAGCCTGAGCAACAATTTCAGCAGCAGATGCCGTAGCTTTCGAAGTGAGGATAACTAGAGGACCATCATAAGCTACTTTTCCATCCATGTCTCTATAGATTTTTTCATCGCCATTGGAATACTTTGAGATGACGATCACTCCATTCGTGATAAAGAGTCCTGCAACCTTGACCGCCTGAGAGAGAAATCCCCCACTGTTGTCTCGAAGATCAAGAATGAGACCTCTTAAATTCCCCTCTTCCTGGAGCTTTGCGATTGCATTTTTGACATCCTCTTCACTATTGACACCTTTGTCATTCTGATAAAATGAATGAAGCACGATGCGCCCAATCTCTCCGTTTCCAAACTTCTCTTTGGAAACCTCTACGCGGTCTTTATCCAGAACAATTGTGTCGCGCTTAAGCACTACAGTGAACTTTTTACTTTGACCGTTTTTATTTCTCACCCACCCCAGCTCAACCGTTTGCCCCTTTGCTCCTTTTAATAGCTCCATAACGGTTTCAAAAGGTTCATTTTGGATCTCTTTGCCATTGACGGATGAAAGCAGATCTCCCGGTTGAATCTCTCCCTGCTTTGCTGCAGGTCCGTTTTCCACAAGATGTGCGACAATCGGTCCTTGAGGGGTTTCATTAAATACGATGCCCACTCCATCAAACCCCTTTTCCAGACGTACGCGCATGTCAAACGCTTCTTCGGGATCAAAAACCTCTGTGTGCGCATCCAAGCTTTTTGCAAGCGCCTTTAAGACATGCAAAACAAAAGCATTTTCCTGCTCTTGAGCTGTAAATGGCGAACCATCCTCATGGACATAAAGATAATGGTTTTCAAAAGCCTGACTCTGTTTTTCATAGTATCCGAAAGCTTTAGCAGGCGAATCCCCATACTTTTTCTTTTCCGCCTGGAAATAGCGGGAGAGTTCTCCTCTGATATTCTCTTTCAACTCAGATTCAGTTGCGGGATAGCCGGCCGTTGGAGCTGCTACAGGATCCTTAGAGGCTAGAAGTTGAGCCGCTTCCTTTTTTTCAAGATCTGCCCTAATGGCCCGCGCTCTTAAAATCGCCTTCTGAAAAAGTCTATTGAGATTTTCAAAGGCCTCGTAATTGTCCGCTTTATATTCCGCAACAATCTTTAAGAGATCCCCATCTTTAGGATCGAGATAAGGCTGAACTTCTCCTTGCAATAGATAGATATGCTGTGGATCAAATTGTTCAATATAGATTTTGAAAGCGTGTTTTATAATTTTCCCAGAGATCTCTTTTTTTTCGACGTGTTTCGAAAAGATCTGATCCATAATCTTATGCACATCAGCCATCTTCAAAGAATCCTCTGCAGCGAAGCAAAAGAAAAATGGAAGGATAAAAACAATGATCCGTTGGAAAAAAGAGCTCATCAAAACTACCTCATTTCCTTCTGGTATACTAAAGAATTGCAGAGAGCGCACCATTTTTTTGCGCATTTTCTGTAAATCGATTATCTTTTTGCCATGCCAATACCCCTACTTGCCCTAGAAGACTTTTCAGGCCCAATAGATCTTCTCACTTCGCTTGTGCAAAAAAAGGAGCTCGAAGCGGACTCACTGCAGATCCGTCTCATCTTAAAGCAGCTTTTTTCAGACCCTTCTTCATTCAATCCTCTTGCAGAGGGAAGTGATGCGATTAGCCATGCCAGCCTACTGTTACTACTAAAAAGCAGAGCTCTTCTTCCAAACCTGGATCATGATGATGAGGAGACAATTCTATCCAAATTCGATCCCGAAACCTTAGAGCAACTCGTCCATTACTGCGCCATTCGGGAAAAAGTAGAACAACTATCATTTTTCGAAGAAAAGGGCCTCAAGTCATTCACAAGACCTGAACTTCCTATCGAAGTTCCTGCAAAAGGTTTGGGAATCGACCATGTTTCCCTTGATGAATTAGCCGGTTTATTCCGAGATCTTCTGAAGAAGGCTGCTCAAAATAAAGGCACAGTCCACAATGAAGCCTGGAAGGTAAGCGATAAAATCGCTTTTTTCAGAAAATGGAAAGCTGTTAAAAAGGAATTGTCTATCATCGAAACCTTCAGCTCTTTATCAAGCAAATTGGAGATTATAGTTACATTCTTAGCAATACTTGAATTAATGAAACTCGGTGAAATAAATTTAATAAAACAAAATGAAAAAATCCTCATCCAGTTCACAATCGATTAATCTCTTTGAAGCAGCAGCAGAACCTGCGCAAAACACACTCAAAAGAGTGATTGAAGCGCTTTTATTTGCCTCGGGAGAACCACTGTCTTTAAACAAGATCCGGGAGGTGATCGAAACGCGCTATCCTGCAACGACACCGCAAAAATTAAAGTTCCTCATCGAATCTCTTAGAGAGGAGTGCATTTTTCAACAGAGGGGATACCGTCTGGAGGAGTCATTAGAGGGATATTCTTTTAAAACGTGCGAGGAATTAGCGCCTTTCGTCTCAGAGCTTTATCGCAGCAAAAGAGGAGAAAAGTTAACTCAGGCCTCTTTAGAAGTACTTGCAATTGTAGCCTATCGTCAACCGATCACAAAACCTGAGATCGAAGCAATCCGTGGCGTAGACTGCAGCGGCATTTTGCAAAATCTTTCGGAACGAGGACTTGTTGAAGCAAAAGGAAAGCTGGAAGCCCCGGGAAGACCAACTCTCTTTGGAACAACAGTCCAATTCCTCCGCTATTTCGGGCTTAACCGTTTGGAAGAGCTCCCAAGTTGACAAATTTTTCTGTTAGGGAGAGGATGATCTTTAAGGAAGCTTCGCTTCTTTCTAACATTCAATTTTCAAGGAGGTCAATATGCCCTACTCTCTAGTACCAAGAGACGTGTTGCGTTTTATCTCGGAATCTCAAGAACCATCATTTAGTTTTCCAGACATTTTCAAATTTGGTCCTTCCCTAGGAGCCCTCTCAACGTCCTCCAATGAGCGTTCAGGGCTCGAACTCTCGGAAGATGAGAAGAACATCTATGTAAAAGCTTCTTTACCAGGGCTTTCTGAGGATGAAATCGATGTATCCCTTGAGCGAGGAGTCCTCCAAATTAAAGGTGAACGCACAAGCGAAGTAGACGATAAGTCCAAACGTTACTACCGCCGTGCTCAAAGTTCATTCTGGTATCAAGTGGCTATCCCTTCTCATATTGATGAGCAGCAGGAGCCAACGACCCACTATGAAAACGGTGTTCTTGAACTTACATTAAAGAAAGCAAAACCATCACAAACAAAGAAAATCAAAGTCAAAACAACAAAGAAGTCGAAATAGATGCAGCAACATGTCCCTTTTCTAAAAGAACTCAGAGAAAAAATTATTTCTAAATTTGAATCCTATGAACCCAGGGCGCGCTTTCAGCGCGACCCATGGGCTCACCACAGCGGCGGCGGCGGCGAAATCGCTCTGCTTCAAGGGGATGTATTTGAAAAGGCGGCAGTTAACTTCTCCGCTGTCTATGGAGAAAAGTTTCCCATGGCAGATGGAGAGGGCTCTTTTTTCGCAACAGGAGTTAGCTTAATCACCCATATGGCTAATCCCAAGGCCCCTACAGTGCACATGAACATCAGGTTTATCAAAACCGAAAGGCAGAGTTGGTATGGGGGTGGGTATGATCTGACACCCATGGGATTTCCCTTTCAAGAGGACACAAACCATTTCCATCAGGTAGCCAAGACCACTCTGGATCATTTTGATCCCGCTTTATATCCCCTCTTTTCGAAACAGGCTAAGGAGTACTTTTACATACCTCACAGAAAAAAAGAGCGGGGGGTTGGCGGGATTTTTTTTGACCACTATGCCACAGACACAGAAAATGCCTTTGACATGTGGAAAAGCGTCGGGGAAACCTTTTTAAATGCAATATGCCCGATCCTTGACAAACGAATTCACGAAAGCTATTTAGATCACGACAGAGATCTGCAGCTTGAAATGCGGGGACATTACGCTGAATTTAATTTGGTTTATGACCGAGGTACACAATTTGGATTTAAATCGGGAGGAAACCCAAAGGCGATCCTCTGCTCTATGCCTCCAATCGCAAAATGGTAACTAAGGGAGTATTTTATGATGTTTGATCTTTCAATTTCTTGGCTTGCTGTACTTCTAGCCGCCATCGCTAGCGGCTTTGTAGGTTGGTTTTGGTACAATCCAAAAGTATTTGGCACCATTTGGGCAGAAAGCCAGGGGTTCAATCTCAATGAACTCAAAATGGAATCAACAGACATGGTGAAGGAATTTGTCAGCTCGTTGGTTACCGCATTCGTATTGGCACTATTTTATGACTGGACAGGAGGCAATGGCATTAAAGATGGCCTTCTTATTGGTTTCTGGGCGGCAATTGGTTTTCAGGCTACATGCATGTATTCAGGGGTGATCTGGGCAAAAACGCCCCTCAAAACCTACCTGATCAATACAGGCGCAGCTCTCATCACTCTATTGGTAATGGGCGCTGTGATCAGCCTTTTAAGCTAGAAGGTGAGAGAGTCTATATTGGGGGTGACCTTCAAGTCAGGGTGCACCTTCGCTTTCAAGACTTGCTGGATGTAAGAGAGGGTCGTTCCTACAGAAGAATAGCAGGAAGTGCAGCTGCCGGAGTAGGAGATGATCACTTCAGTGTCATTTAGCAAGTTGATGACCTCAATGCCTCCAGCATCCAAGGCAATGTATGGACGGATTTCGCGATCTAAAACTTCCTCGATGACGGCAAGTTTTTTCTTAAGCGGCAACTCCTTCCAGCCCGGAAACCCTCCTTCGAGAACCTCTCCAATATCCTTGGGGACTGGCGGAGCGATATAGAGATCCGGAAGGGGCAAATCAGTACAGCTCTCGCTTGCCTTCTCAATGGCATCCAAAACAAGGTTAATGTAGGGGTAAGCCTCTTTGGGAAAGGCGGGTTCAGACTCTTTATCCCTGACCTCTTTATCGATCAGGTCAGCATGGATCCGCCTTGCCTGATCGTAGTTTTTTCCGACCAAAAGACCACAGGCGGCTTCTGCGGCTCCAAAAAGAGCCGAATGGCCATAGGCCTGATAACGAGCGTCGAGAATTGTTCCATCCTGTTTATCGACAAGCCAGTAAAAACAAATAATATTGCCCTCAGTTACAGAGCCTTCCGTGCTTATGGCAAGCCGGACCTGACGCTCAGAAGCACTTTCAGGGGTAAAAAAGCCAACAGACCGCAAGGATTCAATTTTTGCAGCCAGCTTTTTGCTATATAGGCTCCAGGGAAAAGGTCTGACAATTTGTTCAAAATCCATGTGTCAAGGTCCCCGATGCTTTTAATAACTTATTAACTGATGCCTCAATTCCAGCTACGGCCCGATCGAGCTCCTCTTCCACAGTTTCTCTCGATAAGCAAAAACTCAAAGCTGAATTAAACTCGAGAAAGGGCAAGCCGCACTCTTCGAGAATATAGGAAATTTGCACCGCACTTCCACCGCCCATTGATGCCGCAATCGATTTTCGACCTAAAAGATAAAGCAGTGCTTCATTCACAACCCCAGGAAAAGCAATGCAACTGATATGCGGAAGGCGCATTTCATCTTCAAAAATAATTTTTGCAACAGGAATCCGCCTTTTCACTTCCTGCTCAAAATAAAACTTGAGCCTGGCAACCTCTGTGCAGACATAGTCTCTTGCCTCTAAAGTTTGCCGTGCTGCCTCTCCAAGACCCACTATTCCAGGCACATTGATGGCTCCTCCTCTTAAACCGCCCTGCTCTGTTCCACCCGGAATGAGCGCAGAGGTTTTGACGCCCTTTCGAATATACAGACCACCCGTGCCTGGGGGCCCATGAAGTTTGGAACCGTTAAATGCGATATAAGAGATTGGCGTGCTAGCCAAATCCAAATATACTTTTCCTAGAGCATCTGAAGCATCAATTAAAAGCCTGATACCGCGAAGTGCGCAAATTTCGGCAATCTCTTGAATGGGTTGAATAACACCTGTCAATCCATTTGCATATGACAAGGCAACCAATGCTGTCCTTGGCGAAATTGCTTCTATAATAGACTCTGGAGTAATCAAGCCCTTTTTATTCCACTTAAGCTTTGTGACAGGACAACCTTGTAGAGCCATCTTTTCGAGCGATACGGAAATAGATGCATCATCTAAACCCGCAGCAACAAAATGGTTCTTGCCCTGTTTCAAAGTCATTTCTTCATATGCAGAGAGAAATGCTTGGCTGACTGCTTCTGCTGAGGACGAAGTAATGACCACGCAATCTTCTTTTGAAGCCCCCAAGAGAGCATAAACATGCTTTAGGGCCTCTTCAATAGCTGGCACAACTGATTGGCCAAATAAATGAGGTTGAACAGGAGAGCCCCATTTTTCCGTGAAGTAAGGCAGCATTTTGCTCACAACCTCACCCGAAGGGCGCGTTACAGAGCCATTGTCCAGATAGATCCAATGATTATTCAAAGACATTTAGTAATATTTCCTGCTGTGCATTCATATAGCACCGGTTCACCCAGCCTCAACTCTAGTTTGACCACCTGTTCGGGAGTTAACCTATCCAGTTCCATCATGATCGAACGAAGAGAATTGCCGTGAGCGCACACTAATATGGTTTTCCCCTCCTCCAGGAGAGGTCTGATGTAAGACTCAAAATAGGGTAAAGTCCGCTCAGAGCAAGTTTTCAGGCTCTCTCCTTCAGGAGGAGCTGTCGCGAAGCTTCTTCGCCATTCTTGCACCTGATCTGCCCCAAATTTCTTTGCTGTTTCCGATTTATTAAGTCCTTGCAGAGCGCCATACATTCTTTCGTTAAGGTGCCAGCTTTTGTGAACGGGAAGAATGGCGTTTAAAGTATCTTCGGAATAAATTTTTGCCCAAGCGCTCCTCTTCCCCTTTTCTTCGTGGAGAAAAACGGGAACTTTCCGCGACTTGTGCCTAAGCATGGCAAGCGCTAACGTCTGCTGGGCGCGCACAAGCTCAGAAGTAAAGGCAGCATCAAAGGGGATCTCTGCTATTTTCTCCCCCGCAAGAAATGCTTCCTGGACCCCTTTTTCTGAGAGCGGAACATCCACCCATCCGGTGAAAAGATTTTCCAAATTCCATAGAGACTCTCCATGGCGCATCAATACGAGTTTTCCCATAAAACCATTATCTTCACTTCAGCCAATAATTTCCATAACAGTCAGAGACGATGACATTTTCTGAAGAAAATGATAGGATCTGTACATGCGCAATATTCTCAACCTTTTCGGCAAATCCCCCTTTGCCCCTCTTGAATCGCACATGGAGAAAGTTTCCCATTGCGTCCATCTCCTCCCGCCTCTTTTTAAGGCTCTTACCGATAATGACTCAGTGAAAACTCAAGAGATTGCGGACTTGATCTCAAACAGAGAACATGAGGCAGACCTCACGAAAAATGATATCCGCAACCATTTGCCGAAAAGCTTGTTCCTGGCCATCGACCGAAGCAGTCTCCTCGAAATTTTGTCACTCCAGGACTCTATTGCGGACAAGGCAGAGGACGTGGCTGTATTAGCTACTATCAAACCTATCAAAGTTTTCAGCCCCTTCCAGAAAAGTCTTGAAGAGTTTCTCTTAAAAAATATCGAATGCTTTGATTGCGCCTGTTCCGTCATCAAAGAGCTGCAGGAGCTGCTTGAGTCCTCATTCGGAGGTATCGAAGCTGAGAAAGTGCGCACCATGGTCGATAAAGTTGCATTTTTGGAACATGAAGCTGACCTGCTGCAGCAGAAGCTCTTGAAAGACCTATTTGGTTGCGAAGAGCAATTGACATTGAGCACATTTCACATCTGGCAAAGAATTATTGAAAATTTGAGCAGCCTCTCCAACACTTCGGAAAACTTGGCCTATAAGATCAGGGCTACTCTGGAGCTGAAATAGTGGAGACGATTCTCTTTTTTGCAGTTCTTGCAGCAGGACTTTATATGGCATGGAACATCGGGGCAAACGATGTTGCAAATGCTATGGGAACTTCCGTCGGTTCAGGGGCACTAACTCTAAAACAGGCAATCGTTGTTGCAGGGGTCCTTGAATTTAGCGGCGCATATTTTTTTGGCTCCCATGTCTCCGAAACCATGCAGAAGGGCATTATCAACCCCTCTGTTTTCATCGATGTCCCCATGGAGCTTGTCTTAGGCATGCTCTCAACCCTTGTCGGAACAGGAATTTGGCTGCAGCTTGCTTCCTATTTCGGTTGGCCAGTTTCCACCACTCATGCCATCGTTGGCGCCCTGGTTGGATTTGGCTTCCTCGTAGGAGGCCCTGACTCCATTTACTGGGACAAAGTATTCTACATTTCGATAAGCTGGATTCTTTCCCCTCTCTTTGGCGGAATTTTTGGATACGCAATTTTCAACGCAATAAGAAGAAGAATTTTTTATGCCGATCACCCGTTAACGGCCGCAAAAGAAAACATTCCTTATTTCTCTGCCGCAGTCTTTTTTTTGCTCGCACTTTTTTTAATGTATGATGGCCTACAAAACATCTTGCCTGATATCGATATCGCAACAGCGCTTATTGCCAGCACCTCTTTAGCCCTGCTGGCCTATTTTCTCACACGATGGGTTGTCTCTGTCAAAATCCCTGAAATAGCTTTCAGAAAGGCTGAGCCAACAGTTGAGCAGCTGCAACAGATTGCGGCCGCTAAAAAACAGCTAGAGCAGGCGGAAAAGCTAGCTGCGAGTGGATTTCACCATCAACTTGCAGGCATGATCGAAGAGCTAAAAGGAACCATACGCTCTCTTGAAAACCCGGAAGAGTTTGACTATACAAAATTGGAATTCAATTACATTGAAAAGATGTTTGCTTGGCTTCAAATCGTGAGCGCTTGCATGATGGCATTTGCCCATGGCGCAAATGATGTCGCAAACGCGATTGGCCCCCTTTCAGCTGCCCTTCATGTCCTAAGTACAGGAAATGTAAGTCTCGAACCAACGGTTTCAGGCAGCATTCTTGCACTTGGCGGCTTTGGCATCGTCTTAGGCCTTGCCACCTGGGGATGGCGCGTCATCGAAACGATCGGCAAAAAACTCACTGAACTGACTCCAACAAGGGGCTTTTCTGCTGAATTCGGCGCTGCAGCCACTATTCTCGTTGCCTCCCGCCTCGGCATGCCCATCTCCACAACCCACACACTTGTTGGCGCCGTCCTCGGAATCGGCCTTGCCCGCGGCATTGAAGCTATTAACCTTGGAATGACGCGCGACATCGTTCTTTCCTGGCTACTCACCCTTCCTGCCGGAGCTCTGATGGCTTCAGGCATATTCTACTTGCTGCGCTTTTTGTTGATCCCTACTTAAGTTTATGCTCAAGTCTTCTGGTTACAAGGCGGGCTGCAGTAAAAATGTTATGTTTGGTACTGGATTTTCTAATGCCGACAGCTAGAAGAAGAGATTCAAGATTCTCCCTGAAAAGAGGATTATCCTTTTCTGAACGCAGCTTTTTTGTAGCATCGCGAACTTCAGCTATCTTCGCCTTGAGAAGTCTCTTTTCCAAGATGCGCATGCCGTATTCATATTCATAAGGCTTATCGATCTTCGTTTGCAGCTCTAGAGTCATTGCGACCTTTAACTCTTTGTAGAATCGATCTGAAAGAATCTCGCGAAGAGCGATCATCATCGATTTGCTAGAACAGCTTCCTATTCCATTTTGCGAACGATAACCTTTCCAAGTGACCTTTTCTTGAACAGTAGCCGGCAGCATCATTTCAAACATTTTTAAATAATCTGAAACAGTTTTTGTACGTGTTAAAGCAAATGTTGGAAGAAAGTGGAGCTCTTCCCGCAAAAAACCCTTATATTTTGAGTATCTAACTTCTTTTTCCCCATTACAAAATCGTGTGTCAAAAACTGTGATCGAGAAGTTCTTCCTTTTACAATAGCTTATTAAGAATACCATCGCATGATCCACTGATCTCACGGGAAGTAGAAGAAACGGCGGTTTGTATTCACAGTCCATTTCGATTTCTTCCAAACGGTCATTTATCAAGCTATTTAGCACGCTTAAATTTCTATCGAAGTCAAGCGAATCACTAAACTCATAGTCAATGAGAGAAGCGTATTGAAATGCATCTTCAATCAGGCATAAAATATCGCGACACGTCCATTTGCTATCCTTCCCTGCGCTCATTTCCGGTGGGAATTTTTCAAGTAGATTCTTAAAAAACGCAATTACAAGGTTCTGACGCAATCCCTGTTTGGTGAATCTTGATTCATACAGTGAATCTAATACGAGATGCGTATGCAGAACATCATATTTTATTTTAAGAAATTCATTCACCGTTTGATTACATCTATATAATTTTTCTTGAACTGCGCTCACGCGGCTTTCGATACAAGACAACTCTCTTCCTACGAGATGCAATAGTTTTGATTTAGTAGTAGACTCTTCCATCAGAGAGATAGACCCCTTGATTTGGTCTAGGGAAGCCTTGCGTCGAAAACAGCTCCATTCCTTGTGCACCTTTACCTCGTTCAATGCCTCTAATACTTCAGACTTTTGAGGAGGCCTATCGCCGTTGACTTTTCTTAAATAAGCGTTACTAAATAATCTCATAATTAACTACATTTTATTTATGTGATCTATTAAATGCAACAGACAGTTGAATTAACAGTAACACCTTTCCTTTTGACAAAAAAAGCTGAATAAACTTTTATCGCTATCAAGAGGAAGTTATGCATCTTTTACGACTGAGCCAGCAAAAGCCTCAGGATGTCACCCCCTGGGGATGGCGCCTTAAAGCCACTCAATCCAATTTTCCCGCTTTAAAGAATCTATCGCTTTACCGCGTCTCGATCCAACCGGGAGCCGCAAGAGAGCCGCACTGGCACGCAAATGCCGATGAACTGGGTTACTGTATATCCGGAAATATCCTTGTATCCCTTTATGGGAATGAAAATTGCAGAAGCTCCTTTGCAGTTGCTAAAGGAGAAGCTTTCTTTATCCCCTCAGGTGCTCTGCATAGCATTGAGGTGATTGGTGAGTCGCCATGCGATCTCATCCTCTGCTTTTCACATGAGGAGCCGGAAGACTTTGCTCTCTCTGTAGTATTCGGGATGTTTTCAAATGCGGTCTTAGGAAATACTTGGGGGCTGCCTGCCTCCCATTTTTCATTTGTTCAAAGACCCGGGAAAGAAGTCTTTATTGGGAACTTGAAAGAAAATCCCTCCGTTGAAAATACAGAACTCTACGCCAGCAACTTTAGATTTAGCCTCGAAGCGAGCACTCCACTCATCAGCAACTCTGGCGGCGAAGCAAAGGTTGCGAGAAAGAATGTTTGGCCCATTCTCAAGAGTCAAGCTTTATACTCTTTGCGGCTTACAGGAGATGGCATGCGCGAACCTCACTGGCATCCGGAAACAGCCGAACTTGGATTCGTCGCAGAGGGAAAAGGTAGAATGTCAATCCAATCCCCTTCAGGACAGATCGACACCTATGTCATGCAAGAAGGTGACCTTTATTTCATCCCAAAAGCGTATCCACACCATATTGAGAATCTAAACAACACAGATCTTCACCTTTGCATATTTTTCGATCAACCGATGCCCGAAGATATCGGTTTTACAGGAAGCATCCGTTCCTTTCCAGAAACAGTACTGCAGAGCTCCCTAAAAGCTCCACCTGAGGCCATTAAGCAGATGCCCATCTATTTTGAAGACAGCTTTATTGTGACAAAATTTAACCCCTGATTGTGACCAAATCCACGGCAAAACGCTCCAGATGGATTTTAGATTTTTTAGCTTTTTTT
>CAZSDA010000027.1:0-15575 GCA_964605535.1 uncultured bacterium | reverse complement strand
CTGCGGAGCGCCCCTTTTGGGGCGAGCGGAGCAGCCCGCGGCCGTTATGACGATGCAAAATTGCCCCGACCGAGCAAAGGCTGGGTGAATAACCCGCCGAGCGAAGGAGGGGCGATTTGGCGAAGTCAGAACGGCTCAAGGGGCCGCAGGGGGCCCGCCTGAATGGACGGGCCGCCCGACGGTCCAATTCTATTTTTTGAGCTTGGTTCTTTCCCCTTCATTTTTTCGGGCACGGGCAGGGGCACGGGCAAGGGCATAGGCACGGGCACGGGCAACGGCAGGGGAATAGCTCAGCGGCAAAGGCCTTGGCGCTCTTCTCTGATCAGGTCGTAGAGGTCTTGACCCGTTTCTGCGGTAACGCCCACGTCTCGCAGCCAAGCGTTCATAGCATAAGCCCAACGCTTTCTCGTGGACTCCGTGTAGAAAAGGTCAAGAGGCATAGAAATCTCTATCCCCTTATCGTAATAGGTTTCTCCATTAATCCTGTCATGGCCATTTGTGCGCGTATACCAGAAACCTACGCGCAGCCCGCTTTCAAAATAACGGAAGACTTCGTAGCGGACACCATAGTCATTAGCAAGGAACTTTCCGATCTGAACCTTAAAATCAAGATTGCAAAACTTCCAGTCATAGTAAAGGTCTAGGAAGTATTGCGAACCATAAGGGAAGTTTTTATATTCAGGAATGAAGCCATGGAGCTTGCGCACTTTACTTGTGAAGCCGATCCCCTTATAGGATCTCTTTTTAAAGATAGCAGCCTCAAGCCCGACCGCCCAATCGGAATACACAGGGTAATAAACAGCCTGGCCTGCAAGACCTGCATACTCCTCTTCAAAATACCCTAAAGCAAGCTTTGAATAAAATCCGCTTCCCATATTCCAGCACTTCTGCATATACGCCTCATCGAGAGAAATGCCCATTTGCTGGTAGTAGCGGACGATATCCGTGCGGACGTTAATGATCTGCGAAGGATTTAAACGGTCTGTACTGCTTAAGTGATACAGATTGGAGACGACGTTTTTACCGATGAGAAGCGAATAATAGATATCTCCCGGCAAAAATCCATTGATACCCGCTTCAACGCCCAAAGAGTATTTGAATTTACCTTTGGAGCTTCCAAAAAATGTGTGCGTTTTAGGCAGGAGAATCCAATTCACACGGTCGCGATTCTTTTCGAAAAGAGTCAAATAAGTATAGGGTTCAGCTGTTGTCACTTCAGTAAGGGGAGAGAGGGAAGCAAGTTCATAGCCGCCCATGACGCGGTCTCCAAATGAGCGCACAAAGGTCATTGGATAATGGTATTCCTGAATCGGAAATCCCTCAGCATCCACAACCACAATTACATGAGCGATGTCCATCGGAATCAATCCGGAAAGAAGGCAATTCAGGCGCATCCTAAGATCGGGCTCAAGCTTGTATTTGTTGTTATAGATCTTGAGACGCAAAACTTTTTCGCTACAGGAATTGTATCCCAGAGCCACTGTCAAAAGTTCAATGCCTTGGTCCCTAAAGCCAAAAATCAGGTCATTCACAAGGGCGCTTTCAGGACGCAGCACGCCGATAGGTTCCCTGACAATAGGCCCTGTATAGGGAAGAGAGTCATTAATTTTGGGCACAAACCCTTTCGTGTGACCAAAGTCATAGAATGTTGCAATCGAGGCTGCGAACTTTTCTCCTCGTACATAACTCAGAGAGAGGTCAATAGCGTCAAAAAGCCTATACTGGATGCCGCCATTGATCTTGCACTTTTGAGAACGCCCTTTAGGATGCTTTTCTACCTTCTCGCTTTTGTAAGGAGTAGCATCATATTCAGCGATCAGGGAAATCGGCTGGAGCCAAGGATTGTAGCTTTTGAGAAAAGGCATCCATATAACCCCTCCAAACCAGCCTCTTATTCGCTGCGCTCCTATGCCCAAGCTAACCTCTAGGTTTTGATCCATAAAAACCTGAGTTAGAACGGCGTATTTAGCCTTAAAGTTTCTGGTCCCCAGAAAATCTTCCAATCCAACCGCAAAACCCGGCAAGGTATAACCGCTATCTTCAGGCTTGAAAATGGCCAATTTAACGTTTGCGCCTTTATCTGACATGTCTCCAAATCCCAACGGAGTCAATATTGGGTCGTCGACGCCTTTAAAAACGCGGTAATTTCCTGAGACTTCAAGGAATGGCGTCAACTGGCAATACAAGTTATAGTTATGGTAAGGGGGGACATAAGAGAACCCTGCTCCCAAAATCCCCTCTTCACTCATACGTGCAGAAGGCATATTGATATATCCGCCATAAAACAAGTGGTTGTAATGGACGGGCATCCGCTCGCACTGCTTGCGGTTCCAATACTCCACGACAGCTAGATCATCAAGAAGTTCAGACCCGCTTAATGAGCTCAAAACGAACAAAAAAATATAAAAAAGGCGTACTGACATGACAACTGTGTGCAGAGTATGTCAGTTTCTCAAGAACTAATCAAAGCAAAAAAGGCGGCGCGCGCCATGGACTAAGGAAGATGCTGCCACAATCTTTAAAAGGTCACCCCATAAAAAGGGCATGATTCCGACGAAAAACGCTTGCGAAGGGCCCATCCAAATAGAAAGCCAAGCAAAACCGCATAAATAGATACATGCACTTCCGAACGCAAGTGAAAGTATGGTAGAGAAAAAACCGCGCGATTTTTGAAGGAGTAGTCCAACTGCGTATGCCGCAACGGCGAAGCCCAATAGATAGCCTGCACGCATTCCTATAAGAACAGAGAGTCCTCCCATTCCTTGAGCAAAGACGGGCAATCCCAATGCTCCTTCTGACAGATACGCGCCAATCGAAAGAAGCGCTTTCTTAGGACCAAGCCAAGCAGAAATAAGAAAGAGTGCGCCAGTCTGCATTGTTACAGGAATAGGGCTCATCGGAAGAGTGATTGCAACCTGAGCAGAAAGTGCCATGATCATGGAAGCAAATAACACTTCAATAACGGTTGTCGCTATACCGGCATAGTTAACTGCGCTTTTGACTTCTGCATTGGCCATAGGATATCTCCTTCAAAAATTCGAATAAACATCATTCTATCACATTTTCTCTCTTTCCGCGAAACAGTATCTGTACCTGATCATACTCATAGGTGCCGTCCTTTTTCTCATGGCAAAAACTTGGAGAAATCTCCAGGGAAAAATGGCCAAGAAGCCCACCTACGAAAGAAAAATGAGATCCCGGGCGGATCAGGCAATCAAAATTCTGAAAAGAATAAAAATCGGACAAGACTCTTTCTCCTGGGGGAAGATCGCTATTGCGACCCCAGTCAAAGACAATACGCCCTTTTTCCAAATGCTCCTCGAAATTCTTGGCTAACAATTCCGGGTGTAGATCATCCGTAAAAAGATATACGTAAAGGGGGCGATTGGGGAAAATTTCCATAAGCCGCTTGAGCTGTTCAATCATAAATGAATCCGGAGGAAAATGAAGAGGAAGGCTTTGGTAGGCTTCATAATCGCTTATATATGCACCCCCCTTTCTCAAATGCAAAGCAACCGACAAATAGCCTTCCGGAGGGTAAATAGAATCCACTTGCTGGAGTGGGGCCAAATGCTTCCTGATCTCTTCCTTAAATTCCGGATGATCCCAATTTACAAAAAATTTCCAGGGGAAAACCGAGAAATTCTGCTGCTCAAAGCGCTCTTTTGACGTATGCGGCAGAATCCAAAGAGTAGATTCGGCAGAAAATGGATCTTTCACATCCTTATTCAATTCCTTCTTCTTTTTGTATAGAAAAAGATCGCTCTGCTTCACTGAGATTTGGCTCAAGGCAAAACTGTCTGAATACTTAAAAGGTAAATAAAAAAATGGCACCCCTTCTATGCGAGAAAGCCATAGGGCTGAAAAGTAATCTAATAAATGATCCCCTAGCCTTCCATTATTAACAATCGAAGAGATCGCGCACCCCTTTTGATATCCCTTTGAAGGAAATATTTCTGCAGGTAAGGGTTGTCCTCTAAATTCGCCATCAGGCTTCCAATACAATTGCCATCGGACGTTTTCCTCCCAAAATAGGTCCCCTTTGATCTTTCCCTCTCTACCATTTTCTATAAGGACTGATATCAACGGATTGAATTGATCAACCACTCCTCTTTTGATAATCAAACCTCGGGGCACTTTCGAAGCGACCTCCAAAAGCCAGTCAGGGTCACATTTGTGTGTCAAAAAGTCCGCATCAATCAATAAAAGATCATAATCCCCATAGGTCAATGGTTCATCAGGCGTTTTAAAAGAGGCTTCTATTCCAAACCAATCCAAGTATTTCCGGCAGAGGAGAGCCACCCCCTTCTCTTCAACGATCGTTACATTTCCTAACTCCTCTAAATCAGAAAGAATTTTACAAATACCTCCGTAGCCGGCCCCCATGTAAAGGATATTAAAAGTGGAAAGGGGGCCAAAATAAGAGCGCATATCTGCCGAAGTCTTCATCCAGCGCAATGTAGAAGGTGAAATAGCACCAATCCTATTATATCTCCTGAGTACCGGGCTTCCTATGGAATCATTTTCCTTAAAGGCATTAAAATGAGCGCGGAGGTCCTCATAATAATAAAAAATGTCTTTTGCATAATAAAAGCCTTCTGAATAGCTTGTAGGCTCGAAAAATTTTTTGTAAACCGAATCGCTCTTAAAATTTTCCATGAACAGGGGAGCCTTCACCTGGTCTTCGCTGATCTGAAACGCACATAAACACAAAGGAACACACAAAATAGCTTTCCATACTTTTTGCATACTTATCTCCGATATTGAGAATAGGATACACAAATTTAGAGTTTTTTAATGACAACCATGAAAAATTTCTTTATCATTTCATTGAAAACAAGTTTCAGAGAACACTATGCACCTGATTGCACTCATTCTTTTCTTATTTTCCTCTCTCCATGCAGCAGAAGAAAATATGCCCTACAAGTATTCAATGACGGTTTGTTCCATTTTTCAGGATGAAGCTGAATGGCTGCCCGAGTGGATTGAATTTCATCTTAAACAAGGCGTAGAGCATTTCTATCTGTATAATAATCAATCGACAGACAACTACCGTGAAATTTTAGATTCTTATATCTCCTCAGGAGTAGTTGAGGTCATCGAATGGAACAAGGACTCTACCTCTATCAGCGACTTTACAATTGTGCAATGTGGTGCTTATCAAGACTGTTTGGAAAAAATTGCAAAAATCGCAAAGTGGTGTGCGATTATAGACACAGACGAGTTTCTATTTTCCGTAAATGGAGAGAAACTTCCCGAAACATTGGAAAAATATAGTAATTTCCCTGGGGTAGGAGTCAACTGGGCGTGTTACGGGACTTCTGGGGTTCAAAAAATTCCCAGAAATAAGAAGATGGTTGAAACGCTACTTTTGCGGGCGCCACTTGATTTTACAGACAACTATTACTACAAATCTATCGTGAGGCCATCTGAGGTGGCCATATGCGATTCTCCCCACTTTTGCAAGTATAAAAAGGGCCGTCCAGCCGTAACAGAAAATAAGAAAAGCTTGGGGAATACACACCGTACCAAAAAGGTTTCTCTCAATATTTTGAGGATAAATCATTACTGGGCAAGAGATTTAGACTTCTTTTATAACGTGAAAATCGACCGCTGGATAAAGTGGGGAAAACCCTATACGGAATCGATCGACAAGGAAAGGCAAATGAATGCTGTTTTTGACGATATCCTTCTCCATATACCTCAATAGACCTCTTGCGTAATTCATTCCCCTGCCCCTGCCCCTGCCCTTGCCTGTGCCTGAAATCAAAAAAATAATTTCACATAAAGGAAGGGTTTGATGCTGTAACGGACTACTGATTGGTATAGTATCGATGCTTATTAAGATGGCTCCAAAACAACTTTAATAGGGCAAGGGCACAGGCACAGGAAAGGGCACGGGTATGAATTACGCAAGAAGTCTAACTACCTGGGGATCTCTTTAGGAAAAATTTTGGGATGTTTTTTCTTCAATCGGTCAATGACCAGTTTTTGAAAATCGGGCGGTAGCCTGACACAATGGGTGGCTTTATAACATTTCCCCATTGCCTCTTGTAAAAGCGCAACCCAATTTTTATGTTTAAGAGGGATTCCGGAAAGATGTTCGTAGAGGCTTTGATACACATTCGCAGCTGCCTCATAACACTCTCTGCGGAATCGCAGGATTTCAGGATTAGTGATTGCTCCATTCAAATCGATTAACCCAGAATGATCCTTCGCTTTCCAAACTGCAATGAACAAATTTCTATATTCCTCCATCCGCTCTTTAGATTTCAAAGCGTTCATCAATTTTTTATAATTGATATATTTGCCCCGGGAGCACTCCCAAGCAAAATTTTCCAGAGCCTCAAAACTGAAAGGACGATCAATCATTAAGTAACGAGCGTATATCCTTCCGTCAGTTGCAAATCCAAAACCTTCGGGGTAAAAATCAGAGGGTGTGTAGGAAAGGCCTGCAAACACCTTCATTAGATCTTTTATGGGCTGAAAATAGCGTCTATCATAATAATCTTGGCTAGGATCGAAGGGAATCTCATTTAAACCAATTTTAATCCTAGTGCGCAGAAGCATCCTTCCTTCAGGTTCGATCTCCTTAATAGGAGCATTAGGAATGCCATAATGCTCCTCTCTTTCCAGATCGACTTCAAGATACAAGCGGGCTACTGAAGGATAGAACTGCGCTTCGTGATGCTCATCATTCTCGATTAAAAAGCGTCTATATCCTGCCTTGCGTTCTCTATCATTGCTCAATTCTTCACCCAAAATCACTTCGCCAGAATGCAATGTCAGCCGATCTCCTGTCTTTAAACTATTTCTCCAGTCATTGTGGATAGGATCGTTTTTTTCAAGAGTCCTTAAACCTAAATGATAGAGCCCGGCTGTCAGATGAACCATATCGGCACTTTCTGTTTTCGCAAAATACATATCGAACAGACTATGGATCAACTGATGGATCTTTCTGGTTTTATGAAGCAGGTTTGTCACAGGGCCTCTATAGGAGGGAATGGACTTCCATCTCTTCACTTTTATAGCCTCTATCCACTCCTTCATCCGCTTCTCATCACGGCTTTTAAGTTTCTTGCCTTGGCTTATATTGGAAAGGATTCCTAAGGGAAGCTGTCTTCCGGTGACGATTTCTATATTTTTATTTCTCTGCACAAAGCGGATGAAATGCGCTTTACCCTTGAGCTCTTGCTCTGAACACCATCCTGTGATTGTTTCGACTGCAAAGTTGTTCTTTCCTTTTTGAATGTCCCTCCAAAATCCTGACATCTTGGAATAGTACCGGAGAGCACGCTCTTCCGCTAATTTAAGCTCTCGTACGCTATATTTTTCCCCATTTGCTTTTAACCAACTGTTTTCTAAATATTCACGTTCACGATCTCCAAGCTCCTCCATCATATTCAGAACTGAACAGCGGAGATAATCAAGAGCTTGCGCACGGAGCTCTTCCAACCTTTTCTTAGGCAGGAAAAATTTTACAATCTTACCCCTTAGAGATTTGGAAGTGTAAATAGAGCGGCCGCTCCGCGATGGGACAACTTCATCACTATTCTTACAAGCGTATAACTCCAGTAGATTGCGCCTTAAGGCGGATACGTTATCGACCATAGTTTCGGTCAGTTGATGTTAAAAAGTAATCCAGAACGCTTTTTCTTTGTAGGATACTTCTTATCGAGCTCCTGCTCCGCCTTTCTAGAGATCATGACAAAGTCCTTAGACTTGTGATAAGGCTCTACGCGGTGGTTCCAGAAATCTTTTCTGAAGTCTTTAATCACTCCATCGATAATCATGACTTCTCCATCGATCAAACTGACCCAGGCAATATAAGTCGGATTATCATACTCGACAAAGAAGCTTGCGAAACTGATATAGATTTCGAGGTCGCTTGCCGTAATCGGCGTGTGTGCAAAAGATGATGTGACGGCACTGTTGGCATTCAGTCTTTCCAGAAGCCCTTCGACGATATCGACTAAGAGGGCCCTTGCCTCGCAAAGATCCATGATATTTTGGGTGGATAGGAACAAACGAACCCAGCGCACGCCCATGCCATCGTCGACTTGATAAATCTTTGAATCCTCAAACTTCATTCTTCGCGTCCGCTCTAACTCTAAAGCGTAGGGAATAATCACAGACGAGTAAGCATGAGTGTCCACATCTTTCAGCATCCCGACCCCAGGATCATTGCCAAAACTGCCTAAGGCAAACCAGGTTCCGGAGCGCCCTTCAGGATCGTGACCCCATTCGTTAAAATCAACTTCATCAGGCGATCTGGGGAAGATGCGGCAAAGCCCTTCATCCCTTGGACAAGAATCACAATCATCCAAATCACTGCAATCGCAGGCATCTCCATGCGAAGTGCGAGGAAGCGGAGCGCTGCAAGAGCAACAAATGAGTAAAAGTGCGAGCAAGTATACCATAAAGTTTTTCTTTCCCTCAAAGGCCCGATGGTAAATATTAGGAGAAAACTTTGCAATCTTCATGAATAAAAAAGTTGTAGCTGCCTTTGATTTCGATGGAACACTCACAAAAAGAGACATCCTTATACCCTTTCTTTTTCGTATGATTGGACCGCTGAAAGCAAGCCGTGCTCTTCTTCTCACGATTCCCGCCCTGATTGCCTTTGCTCTAGGCAAAAAAAGCAGACAGCAAGTCAAAGAAAAACTTTTAGAGGGCTCAATCAAAGGGTTGGATGTGGCCTCACTAGCCATTTTGGCTCAATCTTTTACGGAAGAGAGGCTTCCCCGTTTCATCAGACAGGAAGCTTATGAAAGGATGCAATGGCATAAAGCTCAGGGCCATGAAATAGCAATCGTCAGCGCGAACCTAGCTCCTCTTCTCACTTCATTTGCAACCAGGGAGGGCATCTCGGCCCTGATTTCATCACAGCTCCATGTCGATGGAGATGGCAAATTGACAGGGGCGTTAGAAGGTCTCAATTGCTGGGGTGCCGAAAAACCGCGGAGGCTCCTAGCTCTTTTCGGTAGCAAGGACTCCTTTATCCTCTACGCCTATGGAGATAGCCGGGGAGACAAAGAGCTTCTCGATCTTGCAGACTATTCTTTCTACCGTTATTTTCCAAAGGAGCCCCATAAACACAATGCGAAGTGATGGACAATAATCATCAGGAAGATACTCCGATAATCTCAAAAAGCAGAATGAGGATTTTGATCTCCATGATCCTCATTACGGTGATAGGATATTTGGGATTCAGCCTTTGGGCCGGTTGGGAACAAGTGGGAAGTGCAATAGCCGAAGTAGGATTTCTTGGGGCCCTAATCCCTCTTTCCTGCTCCTCTACAGCCTATCTATTTCGCTTTGCTCGTTGGACCCATTTTCTTAAAGTGCTAGGGCACAAAATCCCGCTTCTGAACTCATTGAGGATTTATATCGGTGGCTTTGCGTTTTCAATTACACCTGGAAAGACCGGAGAAATGCTGAGAAGCGTTTTTTTAAAAAAATATGGCATTCCATACAGGGAAAGTTTTGGTGCCTTTTTGGCAGAACGATTTTCCGACGTTATGGCTGTGATGCTTTTAGCAGCAGGGGGGCTGCTATGCTGTCCTCAAACAAGACCCATTTTATTAATCGTTCTTCTTTTTATCTGCACGATCCTTGGATTGATCCAAAGCAACCGTTTTTTAGAGAAAATCGAACGGTTTCTTAAATGGATACTTCCCCACCGTTTTTTTGAGCACATCGAGTTCATCATCGAAACGATCGTTTCCTTTAGAAAATGTTTCAGCTTTTTTACTCTGATCTATGGGATTTTCCTCGGTGCGATTGCCTGGGGTTTAGAGGGGGTTGGCTGCTACTTCCTTCTCCAAGATTTAGGCAGTACCCTTTCTCTATATAACACCATTTTCATCTACGCATTCGCCCTTCTTGTAGGTGCCATGACTTTTTTACCTGGAGGAATCGGTGGTGCAGAACTCACGATGCTACAGCTATTTGTCCTTTACGATGTGCCTCCATCCACTGCGGTTGCAGTTACCATTTGCATCCGCCTTACTACAGTTTGGTACTCTGTATTGCTGGGAATGCTGCTTTTACCAAGAAAACTTCTGAAATAACTAAACAAGGAACTGTATCACTATGTATAAAATTCTCTGCGGACTCATCTTAACAGTTTTGCCTGCTATCAATCTTGCAGCAACTCCTGAATATACCATGAGGCATAAGCAGCCTCATGAAAAACCATTCCAGGCTAAAGAAAGCGCATTAGCACACTCTCTGCTAGATGGCTTGCGCGGCATCGAAATTGGAGCAAGTGCTCATAACGCTTTTGGACTGAACACACTTAACATCGACTATACAGATGATATTAACACTGCTTTCAAACAGGGTGAGATTTTATATACAGGGGATTACGCCAAGGTCGATATTGTCTCTCCTGGGGATGATCTACCCTTCAAAGACAACGTGTGGGATTTTGTAATTAGCTCCCATGTGATCGAACACTTCTACGATCCTATAAAAACGGTCGAAGAGTGGCTCCGCGTTACAAAACCCGGCGGCTATGTGTACATCATCGCACCGCACAAAGAGCGCACGTTTGACCGCGACCGTCCTAGAACAACTCTTGAGGAGCTCATTGATAGGCATGAACATCCCAATCCTCCTGTACCGGACCTTCATGGCCATTACTCCGTTTGGATCACCCAGGATTTCCTCGACTTATGCTCCTATTTCAACTGGCCTGTAGTTGCAGTACAAGACACCGACGACAAGGTTGGAAACGGGTTCACAGTCGTAATTCAAAAGCCAAATCCCTAATTAGGAGCGATTGGAGTAGTTTTCGGACAGCCAGTTTAGATATGAGCCATTTTGAATAGCGGAAAGCCATTTGTCATTCTCTAAATACCACTTGATCGTCTGGCGGATGTTGGCAGAGAAATCGGCAGATGGCTTCCAATTCAGTTCTCTTTTAATCTTGCTGCAATCGATCGCGTAGCGGAAATCGTGCCCTGGACGGTCTTTGACATGTGTGATCAAAGCCTCAAGCTCTTCTGGCGTCGTTTCAAGAAGAGGGGCCGATTGACGAATAATTTCATGGACGATATCGCAATTCCTCCACTCCTGTTCGCCGCCGATATTGTAGGTTTCACCCTTTTTCCCTTGCTGAAGGAGGAGCCAAAGAGCTTCGGCGTGGTCGTCGACATAAAGCCAATCGCGCACATTTTTGCCTTCTCCATAGATAGGAAGCGGTTTTCTATCGCGGCAGTTCATGATCATGAGCGGAATCAGCTTTTCAGGGAACTGATAAGGGCCATAGTTATTACTGCAGTTTGAAATGCAAGTCGACAAGCCGTAAGTGGTTGCATAGGCTCTTACAAGGTGGTCCGAAGATGCTTTTGATGCAGAATAGGGGGAGTTAGGATGATAGGGAGTCTCCTCAGTAAAGAATCCGGTTTCACCCAAGCAACCATACACTTCATCGGTTGAAACATGATGGAAATGGATGCCGGGAGTCTTTCTGGCAGCCTCCAAAAGATGAAAAGTCCCCATCACATTTGTTTCGATAAATGCTTGCGGACCTAAAATACTGCGGTCTACGTGGCTTTCCGCAGCAAAGTGGATAATGGCATCAATCCCATGTTCACCGATGATCTCTTCCACAAAGGGTTGGTTGCGAATATCGCCTTTTACAAAGCAGTAGCGGCTATCCTGATCCACCTCTGCAAGGTTTGCGGGATTTCCCGCATAAGTCAAAGCGTCAAGGTTGACTACTTTTCCTTTGAAGGATGTTTTGGTTAAAAGATAGCGAATAAATGCAGATCCTATAAATCCCGATCCGCCTGTGACGAGCAGCCTTTCGATATTACGCATACTGAATCGCCTCCTTCAATACTACTTCTGTCAGGTAGCGTCCATAGGCGCTCTTGCCTAGCTTTTTACCTAACGCTTCCAGCTGGTCTGCATCGATAAATTTCTGTTTAAACGCAATTTCCTCAAGACAAGAGATGTAATGGCCTTGGCGCTCTTCAATCACCTGAACGAAATGAGAAGACTGCATCAGACTGTCGAAGGTGCCCGCATCAAGCCAAGCAAACCCGCGCCCCATAACCTCTACAGCAGCCTTTCCTCTTTCGAGATAAACCCTATTCACATCCGTGATCTCTAACTCTCCACGGTGGGAAGGCTTTAAGCCCTTAGCGATTTCTAAAACGTCATTGTCATAAAAATAGAGACCTGTCACGGCGATAGAGGATTTGGGATGAAGGGGCTTCTCTTCTATTGAAAGCGCTTTTCCTTTGGCATCGATTTCGATCACACCATACCGCTCCGGATCTTTGACTTGATATCCGAATAGAGTGGCGCCCTCTTTCCTTTCAACAGCTTTTTTAAGCAGTTGCTCCATTTCACTTCCATAAAAGATGTTGTCCCCTAGTACAAGTGCGACTCGATCCTCGCCGACGAAATCTTCACCAATGATAAATGCTTCTGCAAGGCCATTCGGTTTTTCTTGAACTGCGTAGCTTAGCTCTAAACCAAGCGATGAGCCGTCGCCTAAAAGCCTTTTAAATTGCGATTGATCTTCAGGAGTTGTGATGATGAGAATCTCTCTAATGTTTGCCAACATCAATACGGAAAGCGGGTAATAGATCATCGGCTTGTTGTAGACAGGTAAAAGCTGTTTGCAAACCCCTAGAGTTAAAGGGTGAAGCCTCGTCCCGCTGCCGCCCGCTAAGATAATTCCTTTCATTCGATTTTCTCCATCTCCAATGAGGGATCATGATAGGTCAACTAGGTCAATCTCATCAATATCTAAAAAATTTCTGTATCATTAATTGCTGGAAATTTATCGTCTTTCAATAACATCAGTTGGAGAAAAATATGCGATCCGCCTTTCGATTTGCCGCTCTGGCTTGCCTTAGCTACCTCTTTCAGTTGTCCGGTCAAGATTGCTGCGCCTCCATGGGAGAGCTCTCCTTCGGTGGAACATTCCGCTTTCTGTATATGCAACCAACTTCAAGCAATTCCGACTATGCTGCACTGGCATTTCCCTTGCCACTTGCTTCGCCGAACTGGCAAATTGAAGATCTCAAATCTGATTACCACCCGGCTTATGAAATTGCGCTGCATGCAACCGATGACTGCAATTCCACAACTTTTGAAATCGACTATTTCCATTTTCAATCGAAAGACACCGCCTCAAAGTTTGCAGGAGACAACAACATGATCGGGCCTTTCTTTGAGATAGGGCCGGATTCTCTTCTTTATACTCAAGCTAAAGCCAAGGAGAGGATCTTTCTCGATGAAGGGTATTTGAATTATGGAACATCTCTCTCAGTGAACGATAACTTTTCATTGAATCTATTTGCAGGTGTTGCAGCCATGCATCTCAAAAAGACATTGAAGTCCGGATTTTCCAATGCTTCCGGCACGGTCGCCCGTTCGATCACCACACCCACCTCCTACTGGGGAGTTGGACCTCAGCTTGGCCTGGACTTTACCTATTCCTTCTGCGAAAACTTTGGCATTGTCGGAGAAGGAAAAACCGCTCTTTTTGTCGGCAACATGAAAGACCACACCAACTATTCATCGATTGCACCAGAAGCCAGTGAATTAGGCATCCCACAGCCCAATAAACAAAGCACGAAAGTGCATTCTAGAACTCAAGTCGTGCCTGCTCTTGAAGGAAAAATTGGATTGGCGTATTCATTCTGCGCCTTTTGCATCCCGATGGAGTTTGAAGCAGGTTATGAAGTGCGCTACTACATCAATGCGCTCCAGTCGGTCGATATCGGAAGTGAAGTGAACACGCCTCCTGTAACTCCAGATACCATCGGCGTATTCGCCCGCACCTTCCATAGAACCTTAAGCAACTTTGCGTTGGCGGGTCCTTATGTAGCGCTTAGTTCCGAATTTTGAATTTTACTTGCGCTTGTTTTTGCCTTTGGTGGAGAGTTAAATTTTAAGATAATCATGGGATGTGGTATGGTTTTAAGTGTTTTTTCAAATTGACCATGTGAATATCTGCAGACAATCCTATTCCAATATTCTATCAAATTGTCTAACGGCTGTTAGACCTTTTTGCTTTGGTTTTTTTCGGCTTCTTTTGGCTTTCGGGAACAGTACTTAATTCAGCTTCAATCTCTTCAACTGTAGGCAAGTCGGATTTGAGTTCTTTGGAACGATTGCTGTGCTAAATCTGACTGCGGAGCTGGCAGCGCCGCTTTAAAGTTTGTTATTGCCTTTCCCTCTCTGTGATACAAATCATTCTCAACCCAGATTGTGAGCATGTTTCTGCTCCATCCATGTTCTATCGTTTTGAAGGCGTACCAAAGGCGTTGATTGGCATCTTTTAGTTTTTGTAGAAGCAGGATATTATGCCCCCATGGGATGCTAAAAATAGGCAAGGATTCAAATTGTCGCACAGCTTGTGCGACTTTTTCATAAGCGATAAAAAATGCCTTCATCCTGAACATGTTGGCTCTTGAAAACCCTTCTATCCCAGGGGACTCATTTCTGGAGGTAGAAAAGGTTACATATCATTTTGAAATCTGCACGGGAAGTTTTCTGTAAATTGATGCCAGCTCTCTGAGAATTTTTTATGCTTTAGCAGCTTCTAAAGCTAATTTTGATGCAAGAGAAATGGGGGCGGTTAGACGCGTTCAGAACTTTTAATTGGAGAAAATTGGTAGAAAATTTGCCTCATAGCTTCTTGAAAGTTGTAAGGCAGGTTGATATTGTAAAAGCAAGTAAGCCATATTCTTCAAAAACCTCATGAAGAATATGACTTAAGAAACGAATCAACCAAAAATCGATTCCCCAATTTTATTTGCTGAATTTCCCCAGCCTAGCATCATTACTTTAAACGTTGTTCCTGGCTTAACATAGTCTCTTAAGTCTACATGAATAACAGCATGAATTAAGGCTTCACGATAATCATCTTTAATTTCATCTTCAAGCAGAAGAGTAAAAGATTTTGTATCCCCAGAAGTATCTAATATATATACTTTAAATGGATGCTGGCATCCCCCTCCATACTGTAAAGGTATAGACAGCATGGAATTATCCCAAGTCAGTTTCTTATCTGAACTATATCCTTCGTATTCTTCCGTCCATTTTTTTTCTGTAATTATTTCGGGCTTGAGACCCTGCCTTGGTAGCCACAGATTATCTTGACAAGTTACGCCTGTCATACTGTCAACACTATTCATACGATATTCTCCTTTGATTGTTCAAAACTCAAAAATTCAACATAGAAATTGACGATATTTGAATTTTCTCAGTAATACAAGATTTTTTATAAATGTGGCCTTAGAAATGACTGTATGATGTCAGTTACAAGTTGCTGTTATGCGATAACCAAATTTTGAGACATATGCCAGAAGACATGTTCCTGACATCAATTTTATCCTAGATATATAAGTGAATAAGTCACCCCTGGGTGTGATTCAGAGGTGTTGGTAAAAATTTATCGTCTTTCAAACCTGACTTGCCCCCTACATCCTCGCTATAACTCGCAAAAAACAGTTAAGATGGCGAAGTTAAGACCGAAGTCAAGGGTAGCCCCTTGACAAGGCCTTAAATTTGCTAGATTAGCTGTTTCTTGCAGTTGTAGCGAG
>CAZSDA010000026.1:0-17791 GCA_964605535.1 uncultured bacterium | reverse complement strand
AGACCGCCGTAGAGGACCACGGAGCCGGTGGCTTCGCCGCTGCGTATGGCAGCAAGCGCCTCGTTCGCCTGCGGGAAGGGAAAGGGTGTGACTGTCACGTGAAAGGGAATCTTGGCAGCGAGTGCCATAAACTCCAGGCCGTCCTGGCGGGTCAGATTGGCAACCGATGTCAAGCTGCGCTCGCCCCAAAGCAGTGAATAGGGAAACTCAGGAATTGAACTCATGTGTATCCCTGCACTGATCACAGGTCCACCTTTTTTAATATGGCGAAGAGCTTCTACCATCAGTTCTCCCACAGGAGCGAAAATCAACGCCGCATCAAGCTGTTCCGGCGGCTCCTCATCTGATCCACCTGCCCAGACGGCTCCTAGGGCTCTCGCAAATGACTGCCCTGCAATATCGCCAGGTTTTGTAAAGACAAAAACCCTTTTGGAAAAGGCGCGTGCTGTTTGAAGAGTCAGATGCGCTGAAGATCCAAATCCATAAAATCCTACCGCCTCAGCATCTCCCGTCTTCATCAAGGCGCGATAGCCGATTAGACCCGCACAGAGGAGCGGAGCTGCATGAAGAGGATCGTAACGTGGAGGAATCGGAAGAACAAAAGCCTCATCAGCCTTGCAATATTCCGCAAAACCACCATTGACCGAAAAACCGGTAAAGGTGGGCTTGTCACAAAGATTTTCTCTTCCGGAAAGGCAGTATGGACAGGAAAAGCAGCAGCCACCAAGCCAGGGAATGCCGACATAATCCCCTTTCTTGAAACGGGAAGAGGTGGATGTCTCAACAACCTTGCCTACAACCTGATGTCCCAAAATGAGAGGCAAAGAAGCCCCCGTTAATTCACCATCGAAAATGTGCAGATCGGTACGGCAGACACCGCATGCCTCAACTTTAACCAGCAGCTCCTGTTCTGTAATGACAGGCTTAGGAACATCCTCTTTCAAAACAAGAGGCGCTCCTATGCGCTCAAGCAGAAGCGCACGCATCGAATCACTCGACCGCTGCGCCGTTTTCTTCCAAGATCTCAAGGTTGACGCGAATTCCATTGCGGCTCGCGACTGACATCAACAACGTACGAATGGCGTTGATCGTCTTTCCTTTTTTGCCGATGATCTTTCCGATATCAGACTTTTCAACGGAAAGCTCAATAATCAGCGTCTGAGTTCCCCCAATTTCTCTGATAACGACCTTGTCGGGATGATCTACAAGGTTTTTTACAATATAGGCGACGAATTCTTTCATCTTCTGTTCCTCTTGATTCGCTGTATTTTTCAGCTTAATCGAATCAATCGATATTGTTCCAGAAAAAAGGTGAAGTCGGCGGGCGGCTCAGCCTTAACCTCGATCTCTTTTCCACTCACTGGATGAGGAAATCTGATGAGAGAAGCATGCAAGAGTTGCCGGCAGCACCCCAACCGTTTATTAGATTCTGCCCTTCCATAAAGAGGATCCCCTACCACAGGATAGCCAATATTGCTTAGGTGCACGCGGATCTGATGGGTCCTGCCCGTTTCGATGACAACATCCAACAGCGAATATTCTTTGGAAGCAGCAATCGGTTTGATGTGGGTAAGTGCTGCTCTTCCTCCATCGACCACTGCCATTTTCTGTCTATGCACGGGATGGCGGCCGATAGGTTTATCCACAGATCTTTCTCCGGGATTCCCAAAAACGATTGCCAAGTATTCCTTATGCACCTTCCTTAAGGAAAACAGCTCAATCATTTTTCTTTGTGCATTGCTGTTTTTGGCTGCAATAAGGACCCCTGAGGTATCTTTATCGAGCCGATGGACGATGCCCGGCCTGATATCTCCGGAATCTGCCTGAAGCAATTTACAGTGGTAAAGCAGGGCATTCGCAAACGTGCCTGTCCAGTTGCCGGGTGCAGGGTGCACAACCATCCCTGCAGGTTTGTTGACCACGAGAATGTCTTCATCCTCGTAGAGCACATGAAGAGGAATCGCCTCAGGAGTGAGCGAAATCTCAGGCGTGAGCTCAAATTCAATTTCAAGTTCATCACCGGCTGCAGGCTTGACCCGTTTTTTTACCCGTTCGCCATTCAGCAAGACGAGCCCCTGATCGATCAATTTTTGAAAATAGGTGCGTGAATAGCGGCCCTCATAGCGCCTAGCAAGTAAAAGATCGAGCCTTAAAGAGGCCTCTTCTTCTTCAATAAAAAATGTCTCTGGCTGACTAGTCATTTATATGCGAAAAGAGAAGGAGACTTGCACCCTGCAATGCAGGATTTAAACGCAAAAGAAGACTCTGCACATGTTTTTCATTCAGAATCAGAGACTCATAATCGATCAAAGATCCCAGCTCCTTAGCTAAGAAATTCTCGCCGTTACGGTCTATTTTTTGAAGAGAGCCTTCAGCTCCTAAAAAAAGAGCTGCCTGGTGCTCATTTAAAGCATCAAGGGCAGCTCGAAGATCTTCATCGAGAGGAACGCCCAAAAATAGAGAACTTTTCACTGAGAGTAACCCTCGCGCATTTTCTTTTTCAAATCTTCCTGGTGACGATGCATTTCGTTCACAATATTCTGTGCTATCGACAGCATCATCATGTTATAGACTTTAGGAGCCTTAGCCTTAAAGTCTGTAAGCGAGGAGATAATTGTGGAAGCATTCGCCTCAGCATTCACCTTGGTAGGCGCAGTAGTTGCAGCAGGGGCCGCAGCTTCAGGCGGGTTAGAAGATGAAATTGGAGACACAGCGTCTTGGCTCATACTCCTCTCCTCTCGTTATACTTTATTATAACACACTTTTAATATTTCAGAAACAGAGAAACCTTTTCTAGCTACTGACGCTATTATTTTCTCACGATCTTTATCACCTAATTTATTTATTAAATTGCCGATTTCGGCAAGCCTCGCCTCTTCAGGGTAAAGCTCCTCAAGTAAAGCAGCCACCTCATCCGAATCGCACCCTTTAAACCGCAATTTCGCTAAGATTCTTAAAGGGCCATGGTGTGCTCTGATTTCACGCCTGATTGCCTGCGCAATCCACTCGCGGTCATTTAAAAATCCAAGAGCGGTCAACTCCTCTAATGCTTCATCGATCTCCTTGGAATTAAAGCCTTTAGAAGAAAGAAGATCGGAAAGCTCGACGGAAAGATAGGATCTCCGACTCAACTTTTGCAAAGCGATGCGCTTTGCGCTCACACAATCCTCTTGATTTTCTTCACTTCTCTCGGAGCGAGCCTAATACCGTGAGCTGTCACACCTTTGACTAATACCTTGGAGAGATCAAATTCCATCTCAGCAACTTTTTGCTTCATCTTGGGGACAAAGACAACTTGGAGCTTTGCTGCCGCATCTGTAGTGAGATATTCGAGATGCATCCCCTCATCTATAAAACGGTACAATTTGTCCAAAATGAATTTTTCTACAACGAATCGTTTTGCGTAGACAAAAAGGGTTTTCGGATCTTTATAGACTACGGACATCACAGTCTTTTTATCGGCCACTCCAACAAAAGCGATCTTCTGTCCTTCACGCTCAATATACTGTTTTTCAGGGATGTTGATCACAGAATAAGACCCATCTTTAAACATGAGTAGAAGTTTATCGAAGTTGGTGCATTCAAAAAGATGCGGCCCCGTGATCTTTGTGCCAACAAATCCCGTTTCGGGGTCAAATCCAATTTTGATGACCTTCGTTTCAATGGCGCGTCGATCCAGCGCTTCAATTTTTTCGATCTTTGTCTTCCTTTCAAACCCTTTGCCAAACTTTTCGATGAGTTTCCTTAAGGTCTGAATGGTGTACTTTCTTACCTGTTTTAAATGCTTCAAGATTTTATTCAGCTCTTCCCCTAAGGACGCAAGCTCCTGCTGGTTCTTGTCGATGTCAAACTGAGAAATTCTACGAATGGGAATGCTTAAAAGCTTTTCGCGGTCTTCCTGAACAGGCACTCTTTCCAACATTTTATGGAAGGGCACAAGGCCTTCTTCGATGGCCTGATGCACTTTTTCATAAGAACGCATCGATTCGATCTTTTTATAGAGCCTGTTTTCGATGAAGATCTGCTCGAGAGTTTTGCTGAAAATTTTCTCGCGGAGCCTTGCGGCCTCAATTTCGAGCTCCCTTCTTAAGTACTCCTGGAGCTTATCTGCATGCAGCTTAAGAATCTCATGAACATCCGTTTCCCAGGGCAGATTATCTTTAATGACGACGATCTGAGAAGAAAGTGCCACCTCACACTCGGTGAAGGCATAAAGAGCGGATATCAACTCTTCAGCATACTGCCCACGAGGCAGTTTGATTTCGATCTCAACCTTCTCCGCCGTGTAGTCGTCGATCGCATCGATTTTGATCTTTCCCTTTTTTGCCGCCTCATCGATTGACTTGATGAGTGATTCGGTCGTCGTGCCGTAGCAAATCTCTGTGATGACCAGAGTTTTCGGGTCTTTGATATCGATCTTGGCGCGCAGTTTGACCTTGCCTTTTCCTGCAGCATATTCAGAGGCATCCATGATGCCTCCTGTGGGAAAGTCTGGGACAAAAGAAAACTCTTGCCCTTCGAGATAGGCAATTTCCGCTTCAATAAGCTCTACAAAATTATGGGGAAGAATATGCGTCGACATCCCGACAGCAATGCCGTCAGCGCCTTGCATCAGCAAAAGAGGAATTTTAGCAGGCAGCACAACCGGTTCCTGTGCGCGCCCGTCATAAGATGACAATGTTTCGGTTAAGTCTGCATTGAACATCGTCTCTTTTGCAAGAGGGGAAAGCCTTGTTTCGATATAACGCGCTGCCGCAGAGGGGTCTCCGGTGAAGATGTTGCCAAAATTCCCCTGTCTATTGAGCAGAAAACCCTTATTGGCCAGGTTCACAAGGGCTTCATAGATAGGTGCATCGCCATGAGGGTGGAGCGCCATCGTTTGGCCGACGACATTTGCCACCTTATGCCAATTGTCCGACATTCCCCACAGGGTATATAGAATTCTTCTTTGGACAGGCTTCAGACCATCATCCACATGGGGAATCGCCCTATCCAAAATGACATAGGAGGCATACTTCAGATAGTGATGCTGCATGAATTTTTTCAAGTCATCCATGCAATTTACCCTCCCGCGCGATCAGATCGCGCGCTATCGCATCCTCATTGACAAGATTGTTCATGATAAAGGTTTTTCTCTCGGGAGTATTCTTTCCCATGTAAAATTCTAGCGTAGGCTTGATATCGGAAAAACTATTGACTGTGACATTGGTAAGACGCATCTCTGCACCTATGAATTGCTTAAACTCATCAGGTGATATCTCACCCAATCCCTTAAAACGGGTCACTTCGACGTTGCTTTTTAGCTTACGGATCGCCTGCTCCATTTCCGCTTCGGAATAGCAGTAGAGGGTTTTTTCCTTATTGCGCACTTTGAAGAGAGGCGTTTCCAGGACGTAGAGGTGGCCATTCATGACAAGAGCCTCAAAGTAGGTCAGGAAAAACGTCACCAATAAATTTCTGATATGCATGCCGTCGACGTCTGCATCTGTTGCCAAAATCACTTTGTTGTAACGCAAATCGCTGATGTCATCTTCGATGTTGAGTGCGCTCATCAAATTATACATCTCTTCATTCTTGTATAGCTGATCGAGCTTCATCCCATGCACATTTAAGGGCTTTCCTCTCAATGAAAACACCGCCTGTGTCATCGGATCGCGTGAAGCTACAATGGAAGCGCTTGCGGACTCCCCTTCGGTGAGGAAAATCATCGTCTCATCGCCTCTGCCAGAGGTATCGTGGAGGTGAAACTTAGAATCTCTCAGCTTAGGAATTTTGAAAGAGATTTTTTTCTGCTTTTCTTTCGCTTCTTTTTTGACTGCAGAAAGCTCCTTTCTAAGCTTTTCGTTAAAGACGATCCGTTCGATGATCGCATTGGCCCTTTCAGGGTATTGATAGAGCAATTTTACAACGGCGTCTTTGACCTCTTGCACCAATGGCCCGCGGATATCAGTATTTCCAAGCTTATTTTTTGTCTGCGATTCAAAAATAGGATCCTGCACTTTTACCAAGATGGTTCCAAAGATCCCTTCCCGTACATCAACACCCTGGAAATTTTTCTTCGAAAACTCATTAACCCCTTTTAAAATCCCCTCTCGGAAGGCGGAAAGGTGCGATCCACCGTCAGCTGTGTACTGGCCGTTGACAAAAGAAAAGTAAGTTTCTCCGTAGCTTGAAGTATGCAAAAATGCAAACTCTAGAGACTTTCCGCGATAGTGAAGGGGTTCATAAAGCTTATCCTCCTTCACTTCCTCGTTTAAAAGATCCAAAAGGCCATTTTCGGAGCAGATCGGCTCACCATTAAAAATCAGCGTCAGGCCAGTGTTGAGATAAGCGTAATGCCACATCCGCTTCAATAGGTATTCAGGCTGAAAACGGTACTTCTTGAAAATTTCAGGATCGGGAATGAACTCGACATAGGTGCCATCGGGCTCTTTTGTCTTCTGCTTTTCTTGCTGCTTTAATATTCCCCTTTCAAAATGCGCTTCGACGCGCTCTCCTTCGCGATGGCTCCTGACAATAAAATGGCTGGACAAAGCATTCACTGCCTTTGTTCCCACGCCATTCAATCCCACAGAAAACTGGAAAACTTCGTCATTATATTTAGCGCCCGTATTGATCTGACTGACGCACTCCACAACTTTGCCTAAAGGAATGCCACGGCCAAAATCGCGCACAGCCACTTTTCCGGAATCGAAATCGACTAGGACCTCAATTTTCTTTCCATGCTTCATGATGAATTCGTCGATGCTATTATCGATCACTTCTTTCAACATGACATAGATGCCATCATCCGGATGAGATCCATCACCAAGCCTACCGATATACATGCCGGAACGCAACCGGATGTGCGAGAGGGCATCTAATGTTTGAACTGTACTTTCGTCGTATTTTTTAGCCATGGACCGCTAAGATAGCAAACCTTTTGTTAGAACTCAATGCCGACTGTAAAAGAACCGCCCTGAAGCAACAGATCCCCATTCTTTTTCCATTGATAGCTAGGATAAGACTGGGCAAAAATATCCCCCATCACTGTGGTAAAGAAGCGGTGCTGATTGAAGAGGTATGTCTGATCAAAACAAAGTTCAAAATAGAGTGGATAATACTCACAAATTGAACTAGACCAGGAAATTCCAGCATGCAACTCTGCGATAAATCTACCTTCACGAGTCGTCTCTTTCAGATCACTTGCTTCTATTGACCCATTAGATCCTTCCCATATATACGCTTCGTGTTTAATTTTCGCCCGTCCCCAAATGGCGCTAGCTGCGCTTCTTGCAAATAGAGTAAAATTGCAAGGCAGCCAATAGCTCACATCTAGACCAGCTTTAAGACCAAACCCTTCAAAGTAATTTTTCATCATTCCGCCTGCTGCATCTCCCGAAACACTCATCGAATAATTAGATGAAAAGCGCTCCTCAACTCGCAGCGTTCTAAGGCCGATAGATGGGCAAAAGGAAAGCGGAGAAGATGTGCAAAACCAGCGCGCCATCCCGAAATCTAATACATCATAAGAGAGCCGAGATTTAGCTCTAAAGTGCGCCTTCTCGCTCGTGCTGACGAATGAGTCCTCCGAATTGACAATGAACGGGATGGCTACAATTGTAGAAAGCGAAGAATCAGAATACTCAAATGTAGAGCCGTGACTGCTCTTGTTGTTATAATGTGTCCATTCTGTCCTGAAATCCCATCCACTACAAAGAAGATCCACTTCAGCGCCTATGCGGAATCCGTAATCCCAGCTTCCTTTCATGTCGTGAATATGGTCTTCAAATAGGTCATCGCCGTCAGACTCAGTAAATGCGGAACGCACGATTCCATAATCCCATTCATCGCCGTAAGGCTTCCAATATAGCAAAGAGCCATAAACATAGTAGCGATCTTCACCCAATGCTGCACCACAGGAGCCTGAAACAGGCTGCCAATCGGATCCATGAGCCTGCATCTTTAGCAGCAGTGCACAGAGGGAGAGAAAATAGAGGTATTTTTTCATTCAATCTCCTTCCGCAATTAAAAGTCTGTCGCTAAATTTAATGTCACGCCCTGGAGGGTAAGATCTCCATTTTTCTTTGTCTGTAGTGTTGGATAATCTCCGCCAAATTCAGCAAACGCATTGTTTGTGAAGAAGCGGTGCTGTCCAAACAGGTAGCGAAGCTCCCAATCTAAACCCAATGTGAACGGAAAGTTACAAAACTGGGTAGACCAACGCAGCCCCAACGCAAAATCTGCCATAGCACGGCCCTGTAAATAATCTTCTTTAGAGGTCGCTTTAGCGCTGTTGAATTGAGAGCTATTGGAAATTTCATCTGCTTTCAAATTGATCTTAGTGCGTCCCCAGACGATGGCACCGGATGCGCGTCCAATAATGCTTACACCCTCGTAGACGGCAAGTTCTGTATCGATACCTGCGCGCAAACCGATCCCCACAAAGTCATTTTTTACATGAGCTTTGTAAAAAGGATTGCTTGCCAAGGTTGTGGCGACAGAACTTCTCATCCCTTCCCGTATATTTGCAATGCGTAAACCTGCATGAGGGCGAAAGCCAAACAGGCAATTTTTCCTTCCGAACCATCTGCCGAGCTCAAGATCGATCACATCATAACGAACGCTGTAGTGGCCTTTAAAGGTTCCAGTGCCTGTCGATCCGGAAGCCAAGTCCAGCTCAGATCCCACAATGAAAGGAATTGCAAAGGTGGTTTGCGTTGCATTGGGATCCGCCGAGTCAGTTGCGCTTGAGAAGCTGTCGGTTTTATAATGGGTCCATTCTAGATCGAGATTCCAGTCTAAACAGGGTATCGGACATCCGGCTCCCAGCTGAAAACCCCAATCCCAATCCATTTTCATGTCGTGGTAGCGCTGTTTATAGGCTGAAAGAGTGGAATTGACATATTCATATCTGACAACTCCATAATCGAGTTCATCTCCACCCGTTTTCCAGTAGATAGCAGAAATGTCTGCATAGCAGCACCCATCTCTACCTGCTCCTCTTGCTCCCATCTCCCCTGTGACACAGGGAATTGCTGCCCAATCTCCATCTCCATGTAGAAACGCGCTTGAAAAGACAGTACAGGCAAACAAACAACGCAACAGACTTCGCATCTTTTTCTCCCTTAAATCAAAACCGAAAGCCTAATTAATATTTGAAATTTTAGCAACAAAAAAAAACCAGCGCCGGGTCAACCCGGCGCTGGCATACTCTTTTCAGCCAGTTTAGCTTTTATTCTAAATTAGAATTCAAAGCTAGCTGTAACTGTCAAACCTTGGAGAGAAATATCTCCATTCTTTTTGAAGTTATAGCCTTCTTCTGAATCTAAGAAATCGCTAGCAAAGAATCTGTGCTGATTGAACAGATAGTGGTGTTCCCACGCAGCTTCTAAGCTAAAGGGGCACTGGCAGATGCAGTTTCTGTAACGGATTCCGAGGCTCAAATCAGTGAACGCTCTTGAATGGTGATAGCTTTCTTTCTCGTAAGAAATTTGATCTACATCTTCGCTGTCGATAGATGTGTATCTAGCAAAGTGGTTACGGATCTTTGTGTTACCCCATACGATAGATGCAGCAGCACGGCCAGTGATGCTCCAGCAATCGTTGATCACTAGATCTGTATCCAAACCTGCACGAACGCCCAAACCTTTGAACTCATTGTGCACATGAGCTGCATAGTCAGGTGTAGCTACTGAGCTGTTTGTCGAGAAAAGATCCAACTCGGAGTGGAATTTTTCGCTGATGTCAACTGCACGCAGACCGATGTGTGGTCTGAAGAGCAAGCAGTTGTTGCAGCAGAGCCACTTACCGAATTCCAGGTCGATCACATCGTAGTCGAAGTTGATCTTACCTTTGGAAATGCAGCGTTGATTTGTTCCGAGATCGGTTTCAGAATCTTTGAAGAAAGGAATACCGATGCTAACAGTTGTTCCACCTTTGTAGTCGAACTCATGCTTATCGCTATTCTTTGTATCAAAGTGTGTCCACTCGATGTTGGTATCCCAGCAGATGCAAGGAAGATCAACACCCAAGCCAATCTTAAAGCCAGGAGCGTAGTCACCAGATACATCATGGTAGCGCTTCTTGTTGAGCGTCAGATCTGCGCCATCAACAGGTGCGCTTGTGATGTCGTAAGCGTAATCGAGTTCATCGCCGCTCAGTTTCCACCACAGGAAGGAAACATCAAACTTAAGATTATCGCACCAGCTGTTGCAGCCGGTATTGCAATTGTTTGGTTGTGGGCAGCAGTTGTTGTAACCGCCGTTATACACATAGGCACCGTTTTGATCAGCAAAGGCCATCGCGGAAAGTCCCAGCGAGAGAGCCGTTCCAGTGGCCATCAGTTTCTTGAAGAAACTTGTCATAGCACGCTCCTTTTGGTTGTTTAAGAGTTACCCGCACTTTAAGGTAACGGCCGAATTATTTCTACAAAAAAAATTTCATCGCTCAAAAATAAAATAGTTAAAAGCTTAAAAATTTGATCACTCACCCATACGCGTCGAGCTTAAAGCTTCTCATTTTCAAACGCTTACAAATCAATTTTTCTCCTAATTTTTTTCTTCAACAGAAAAAAATTTAAATCGAATCCACGTTTAGATGAAGAGTAAATAGGGGACATAAAGAAATGGAGGCTCCAGGGAAATCCTGGAGCCTTAATTTTTAGAAATCAATTTCAGCCATCACTGTGAGGCCGCTTAAAATGAGATCATCTCTTTTAGAATTGTTGACTGATGAAGCGGTCAGGCCAACTACTGAGTCATCGACTAAATAGCGCCTCCCTCCGCAAATGTAATTTTGTTCCCAACGGAAATCAAAAAGCAGGGGGTAGCATCCAAGAAGATCTGTAGTATATCGAAGACCTAGAGATGCCTCAAGGAATGCCCTTCCGGTGTCATACCCCTTTTTTGTTGTTGCAACAGGGAGCGTATCATCTACTCGAACACCGTCAAAGGATAGCTTCCAATGAGATCTGCCAAAAGCATACGCAGCTGAGCCTCTTCCAACAAAAGAAAGCCCACACCAAACGGGAAATTCAAAGTCCATGCCGCCCTTTAAACCAATCCCTCTGAAATGGTTGTCAGCTGAATAGCTTCCGCTTAACAGGTTGTTTGTTACAAAATTTCCGGAAAAAATGAAGGCTGAACTCATTTTGTCTTCGATATCGGCGTAGCGCAGTCCGATAATGGGCCGAATCTTCAACCAATCGCAAAGACAGATCCAGCGCCCCACGTCTAAATCGATGACGTCGTAACGGAACTTGCAAGCCCCTGTAATATCGGCAAACTGACCCAATGGAATCGTTGCACCTATTTCAGGCACTTGCAGAAGATCAAAGCTTACGAATTGAGGGGCTGCAACCCCATTCAGAAGTGTGTGGTTTTCATGATTGGAAAAAAAGTGGGTCCAAAGAATTTCTGTGTCTGCACCCCATTCGCAAAATTCCGCACCTAAACCGACTCTAAACCCCTTTGTCCAGCTTCCACCAAAGTTTTCGATTTCCTGATCGGCGAGAATCATCTCTCCTGCGCCATTGTCTGTTGCTTGCTTGATAGACAGGTAGTCATTGGAGTCGGAGTTCAACCGCCAATATAAAAATGATCCGCTCAATGAATAATTGCCGCAGACTCCCTGCAAAAAGTTAGTGCAGTAAGCTGATGGATAGAGGCACTGCCAACCAGATCCATCTGCACATGCCTCTTCCGCATTTACTACGCCTATTCTAAGTGCTGTGAATACCAACACAGCCGTAAAAATCGATTTCATGAAACCACCCTTTCTTAGTCTTTAATGGAGAATACTTAGCAATATGACCGCAATAGTGCAAGAAATTTTGTTTACCTCTTTCACAAATCTGTTTATAAAAAGGCTCATGGATTTTTCAGATAAAACCGTCTTGATCACAGGTGGAACAGGCAGCTTTGGCAGGGCATTTACCCAACATCTTGTTAAAGAAGGTAAATGCAAAAAAATCATCATCTTCAGCAGGGATGAGTGGAAGCAATGGGAAATGCGTCGTCAACTACCCGAATTTGACGCCTCAGTCATGCGCTATTTTCTTGGTGATGTACGAGACCCTGAAAGACTGTCAAGAGCATTCCACGAAGTGGATGTCGTCATTCATGCTGCAGCACTGAAACAGGTTCCCGCAGCTGAATACAATCCTTCTGAATTTGTTAAAACGAATGTTCAGGGAGCCATGAACGTGATCAATGCCGCAATAGATGCCGGCGTCAAAAAGTTGGTTGCTCTTTCAACAGACAAAGCGGTCAATCCTATCAATATGTATGGAGCGACTAAGCTTTGTTCCGACAAGCTTTTCATTGCATCGAACGCTTATGTGGGCAAAAGAGGCTTTCCCCTTATGTCTGTCGTCAGGTATGGAAACGTTGCCGGCAGCAGGGGCAGCATCATTCCATTTTGGGCTCAGGCGCTTCATGAATCTCCAGAACCTCTCGGCATTACGGATGAAAGAATGACGCGGTTTTGGATCTCTTTGAAAGAAGCTGTGCACCTTGTCATCAATTGTTTGGATGAAATGAAAGGCGGCGAGATTTTCATTCCAAAAATCCCCAGTTTCAAGATCGTCGATCTTGCCAAGGCGATGGCTCCCGATCGCCCTCACAAAGTCATTGGCATCCGCGAGGGTGAAAAATTGCATGAACTGATGGTCGGAACCGATGATGCAAGACATACTCTCGACTTCGGCAAATATCTGGCTATTATTCCGGAACATGTAGCCCACTCTCCTGAATCTCTTAAGGCACTTCTCGGAAAGCGCAAAGCCTCATTTTTACCTGAGGGTTTCTCTTACACCTCAGACACGAACAAAGAATGGCTTTCTGTTGAACAGCTAAAGGACGCTTTAAAGGGGTTACTTAAGGAGAAAAACTTGTGACAATGCGCATTGGAATCCTTGGAATCAACCACAAGCTTGCAAATCTTAAACTTAGAGAAAAATTTGCGATTACTTGTCAGAAGCTGTTTAGCCCTTTTTCACATCTTCGAGAACACCATCCGTTTGTACTACTTTCAACTTGCAATAGAACCGAAATCTATTTTAGCAGCCAGGATCTGGCCTCGACCCATTCTCTTTTCCTGCAGCACCTAAAAGAGGAAATTGCCGAAGATTTTGAACAAAAGCTCTACTCATTCTTTTCACAGGATTGCTTTTTACACCTCTGTAAAGTCACCGCGGGACTGGACAGCGCAATATTTGCAGAAACAGAAATCCAGGGGCAGGTTAAACAAGCCTATGAATCGACTCTATTTCAAAATAAATTGCCCCACCCTCTCCATTTTCTATTTCAAAAGTCATTGAAGATAGCTAAGGAGGTGCGGGCTTCATTCTTTTTTGATGGGAAAAAAGGCGGAATTGAACAGACGATTTTCGAATTTGGCAACACCCTGTTCGGCTCAGCAAAATCGCCCTCCATCTTAATTGTGGGTGCCTCTCAAATCAATTTAAAAGTTCTGGAGCACCTGAAAAAGCGCAATTGTGAAGATATCACGCTTTGCAACAGGACGATGGAAAAAGGTGAGAAGCTTTCTGCAAAATATGGCGTAAAACCCGCCTCTTGGGAATCACTCAATCAATGGCACGACTATGATTGGATCATCCTTGGTACCAAGGCTCCTCAATATCTCATTAAAAACGAGTATCTCGACTCTGACTTCAGTTCAAAAAAACTGGTCATCGATCTAGGCCTACCGAGAAACGCCGATCCCAGCATCGTTTGCGATCCACGTATTGAACTACTGAATATCGACCAAATCAATCAGATGGTCCAGGCCTCTAGAAGTCATTTTGAAGCTAAAATAGAACAGGCGGAAGAGTCGATCGCTAAAGCGGTCAACCGCCAAGCTTCGCTCTTCCAGATGAAAACAGCCTCTCCCCTCATTCAGAATATTATTTAGAAATCTGCTTTTCCGGGGAATCTGGGGAATGGGATCACATCGCGGATGTTTTCCATGCCGGATGCAAACTGAATCAAACGCTCAAAACCAACGCCATAACCGGCATGAGGAACAGATCCATACTTCCTCAACTCGAGATACCACCAGTAGGGGTCAAGAGACATGTTGAGCTCTTTAATTCTGCGCTCAAGAACATCAAAACGCTCTTCTCTTTGGCTGCCACCGATAATCTCACCGATTTTGGGCACCAGCACGTCCATGGCTGCAACAGTTTTGCCATCTTCATTTTGACGCATATAGAAGGATTTGATCTCCTTAGGATAATCGGTAATGATTACAGGTTTTCCAAAATACTCTTCCGTCAGATACCGCTCATGCTCCGATTGCAGATCGAGCCCCCATTTGACAGGGTACTCAAATTTCTTATTCGATTTTTCCAAGATGCGGATCGCAAATGTGTATGAAGTGCGTTCAAATGGGGTTTCAATCACCTGTTTCAGGCGGTCGATCAAGCCATTTGAAACGTGCTTTTCGAAAAACTGCATATCTTCCTCGCAATTTTCAAGAGCATATTTCAATACATATTTGAGATAGCTTTCCGCATTCTCCATATCATCATTGAGATCGGCAAAAGCCATTTCCGGTTCGATCATCCAAAATTCTGCAAGATGCCTTGAGGTGTTGGAATTTTCAGCGCGGAATGTGGGGCCGAATGTATAAATGTCGCTCATCGCACAAGCGTAAATCTCACCATTCAATTGGCCCGAAACCGTGAGATAGGCAGGCGTACTGAAGAAGTCCTGTGCATAATCCACCTTTTTTTCAGGTGTGAGCGGCACTTTGTTCATATCGAGCGTTGTGACCTGAAACATTTTGCCGGCGCCTTCGCAGTCCGATGCGGTAATGATCGGTGTGTGGATATATAGGAAGCCTCTTTCCTGAAAAAACTTATGGGTTGCAAAAGCCAAAGCGTTCCTTAATCGGGTGACAGCTCCAATCGTGTTCGTCCTCGGGCGCAAATGGGCAATCGAACGTAAAAATTCGAAAGTATGGCGCTTTTTTTGCATAGGATAAGTTTCGGGATCGCATGTGCCAATCACTTCGATTTTTGCAGCATGCAGTTCAAGCGCCTGTTTATCTCCAGGACTCTTTTCCAATTTACCGGTTGCAGAAATCGATACACCTGTAGAGAGCTTATCAATCAGCCGATTGTATTCAGGCATATTGCCATCAGCTACAATCTGAAAATTGGAGAGTGTGGAACCATCGTTAATTTCGATAAAACTGAATGTTTTCTGATTGCGGACTGTTCGAACCCATCCATAAAGAGTGACTTCTTTTCCTTCCATGCCGCTTTCTGGCTGCTTCAACTGCTTAATTCTCAATCGCATTAGGAACTCCCTGCATGATACTGTTTTAACTTTTTTATCTCTTCGCGCCAAAGGTCAGGCCCGCCAGGCGTTTCCAGGTACATAGGCAATTGCATCGTCCTGGGATAAGTCACTAAAAAGCGGAACGCTTCCCATCCGATCTCGCCTGCACCCAATTCTGCATGCCGATCTACTCTGGATCCCAGACCTTTTTTTGAGTCATTCAAATGAAAAGCTGAAAGATATTGATGGCCCACAATCTCATCAAAGCGATTTAAAGTCTCAATGCATGCCTTTTCAGTGCGAATGTCATATCCCGCAGCAAAAATGTGGCATGTATCGATTGTCACGCCAATCGGTATCTCCTTCTCCACTTTTCTGATGATGGCAGCTAATTCCTCAAACCGAGCTCCAACGACAGAGCCCTGTCCGGCCGTTGCTTCTAGTAAAATTTTCGTCTTCCCACGATGGATCAGTTCTTTAAGTTCGAGTAAACTTTCTACAATCTTCTCGATGCAGGCTTCTAATCCACCGGACAGGGCAGCGCCCGGATGAAAATTGAGATAATCGATATTAAGCTGATGACAGCGCTCGATCTCCTGCTTGAAGGCCGCTCTGCTTTTTTTCAGAATTTCAGGATCGGGCGCCCCGAGATTAATCAGGTAACTGTCGTGGCTCATGATCGCTTTTAAACCGGTTTGCTCAAGCGTATGATTCCAAAGACCCACTGTTTCGCCATCGATTCCTTTTACATCCCAACGCCTTTGATTGGCCGTAAACAGCTGAATTGTCGTGGCACCGATCTCTTGTCCTTGGATTAGAGCATTTTGTACTCCGCCTGCAGCTGAAGTGTGCGCTCCAATCAGAAGCTCTTTCTTAACCATTTTTTCTCCTGCCAACTCGTCGATTCTAACCCAACTCCTCCTTTTTCACAAAAGAAGGAGTAAATTATCTCACTTTTTGAGAAGATTTGGTCGATCTTCATGACAGATAGCACGCGACTCATAAGGCTTTCAGCCCTTAAATTTTTTTCTGGCACCCTACTTAGCAGGGTTACAGGTTACGGTAGAGATGTCGCCCTAGCCTATAGCTTTGGCACCGAACCGATGCTTGCCTCATTTCTTGTCGCATTTCGGTTTGCTCATCTCGCAAGACGCCTTTTCGGTGAAGGTAGCTTACAGAATCTATTCATCCCCCATTTTGAAGAGCTACGCGCAAAAAACGAGGAAAAGGAAAAGAGATTTTTCAAAGATCTAACCGCATCTATCGCACTTTTGACAGCACTTCTCGCTCTGACTGCAATCTGTGTTCTTTTTTTCTTTAGCGCCCAACCGATAGCTCTAATGACTGCCATGATGCTCCCCAGCCTTCCCTTTATCTGCCTGTTTGGATTGAACACAGCTCTTTTAGAGTGTGAAAAGCGCTATTTTTTGCCGGGAATTGCCCCTGTTGCGTTTAATTTGACTTGGATTGCTGCAACCCTATTTCTTGGACAAAATACTTCCTCTTTTCCTGCCATTGGACTCTCTTTTGCTGTCGTAATCGCCTGCATCGCACAATGGTGTGTCACACTTCCTGATACCTTATCTCTCACGCGGGAATCCACGAATAGAAGACCTCGATTTTTTACTCCCGAGGTAAGGTCGCTATGGAAACCGCTTCTTCTTGCAAATATTGGGGTGGCGGCGTCGCAGATCAACAATGCGTTGGATCCACTTTTCGCTCTATTTGCAAACGAAGAAGGCCCCGCGTGGCTTTGGTACGCCATTCGCGTCCAGCAGTTGCCCCTGGCTCTTTTTGGCATTTCACTCACCAGCGCCCTCCTTCCTCCCCTTTCGAGAGCCATCAAAAGAGCTAATCACGTCGAATGCTCTCACTATTTTACATATGCGTGCCGCAAAATTGCCCTACTGACGCTTCCCATCTCCTGCGCTCTTTTTTCAGCAGCACCCTTGTCCATTGCTCTTCTTTTCGGCCATGGCGCATTTCATGAAGAATCGATAGCCCATACTTCTCTTTGCCTTATTGCTTATGGTGTTGGCCTATTTCCGATGGCCTATGTACTTGTCGCAGCACCCGCTCTTTACGCCTTTGGGGATTTTAAAACAGCGGCACGAGCCTCAATTTATGCGATGGCTTTAAATTGCGGCCTTAATGCCCTATTCATCTTAGGGTTCGGATGGAGCGCGGCAACGGTAGCCCTTGCAACTTCGATTGCAGCTTTTGCCAACCTCTATCTCCTGAATCAGGCCCTCAAAGGATTCTTAGTTCAAGATGAAAGCCTACTAAAAGATTATGGATTCATTCTGTCCGCTAGCATCGCCGGGTTAGTTGCTATGCTTTTTAGCGACTATGCTGTTTGGGGGCAAATCCCTCTTATGAGTTGGTTAACTGATGCTAGAATGGATCTACCCACGTCTACAGTGGAGAGGCTCATGCACCTTGTGAGAGAGGGAGTGATTTTTATGGGAGTGACGGGAGGAATCCTCGTTTGGCGAGGATTCCATAAGAAGCTTGTTTAGTTT
>CAZSDA010000025.1:0-18923 GCA_964605535.1 uncultured bacterium | reverse complement strand
TAAACGAATCATATCATGATGAGCTTGCCCCATACTAACCTCCATATTTCCACATTTACATAATAACTGAAATGTTGAAAATTGTCAATTCCTCGGATAAAGAGGAAAAATAGAAAATCCATGGCACAGATTTGGCTCACTCCGAGGCAAAAAGTGACAGTAATTGCCAATAACCATCAACACATTGATAAGATTAAAAACTCTGATTATTAAGTTGTTACGTGTTGATACCGGTTGAGGCTTATTGGATTCCTAGTCATTCGTAATGCGAAGGTCGTCGGTTCGACTCCGGCTTTAGGCAATCGGTGATCATTTTGATAGGGCAACAGCCGCCTCTTTATCGGTCGAGGTGAACATTTACAAGTAATGCGCAACTTATTGCGAGAGCGAATTTTCTAAAATGAGTAATCTCATGATTCTTTAGAGTTTTGAGCGCTCTAATAAATCCAAAATCGGTTGTAATTCTTCAAATAATTCCGAACTATCTTTCGATATGCGGCTCTCAACCTCAGGATAGGGATTTGCAATGAAAATATTATCGATCCAAGTCGCGTTCCTCTCAGTATCTATATGTGTGGGGTATGGGATATCCATCACATTAAAAGGCTGATTCGGAAGCCCGAGCTTTTTAGCCGCCTGTTCAAATTGAGGTATAAAATAATCAGGAGTCTGATTCATATCGCCTAGAATAATTGTGATATTCTCAGGATCGAATTCTTGCATGACTTTTTCAGCCAATTCGATGCTGGCCGGAAGTGAATTCACAGGTCCTCCAGGAACATGGGACTGGATGAAGCGGTATTTTACCCCGGTTGATTTTTCACGTAAGGTCAATTTCACAATCGTATTGTCTTTGAAGGTGTATTTAGAAATTTCTGAATCGAGAATTTCAAAAATACGTCTATCGACAACAAAAATGTCTTCCACCCCTTGCTCATCTGCATCAACGGGAAAGATGTGCATAAAGCTTGGCAACTTTAACAGCAATTCACGGAATACACTTTCTCCAACTTCTTGAAGAGCAATAACAGAGCGAGGATGTGTAGGGTGATTAATCATTTTAATAATATATTCAACAACTAGATCCTCGCGTACAGTCAATTCTAAATTTTCTGAAAGGGGTGTGTTACTAGTAATAATAAGACTATCTTTAAGACCCTGTCCATTTTTCTCAATCCAATGAAGGTATTCGCTGTTGAGTACGTTCCATAGGGCGAAATGGAGGTTGTCGATCGAAGCTCCTACCGGCAAATGATCACTAGGGAATTGCCATTCAGCCCCAAGTTCACCCACAAAGTACGATTGCCTAGAAGTTGTTTCTTTTGTAACAGTTGCAGCCACATCTTGGAACAAAAATAAACACAATGCAATAAATATTTTATTCATCTGTCCTCATTTTTCTAAATACCTCTTCAACATCGCTATTCCAGGAAGGAACCCCTTGAAAAATTTTGTATTCCGAGTCGGGGTTTTCTTCGCTGTCTAAATAGAATGCATGTGCCTTTTTTAGAGCCTCTTCAAAAAAGGGAAGAAGACGGGGGTGTGGATTCTTTTTGGGATAGCTATTGACTAGCCAATCTATTAAAGTGCCACCGCCACGCTGCTTAGTAGATGCCAGTAAGTCAGAAACAGATTCTAGCATATTATTTGAGAGGCGTTCTTCTGGAAAGTTATCGAAATCAAATCCCTCTTTACTATAGGACTCATGGTGATGCTCTTCATGCTGATGAATTGCCCAGGCAGCAAGATAGGCTGGTTTGTCTTCTTCTCTCCTGCCCCCTCTATAGTAGCGCGCATAACCTTCAAATTGATCTACTTCAAGCTTGCAAAGATCGTGAAGTAGAAGCTGTTTTTCGGGAGCGCCCAAAGCAATTCCAAAATCGTAAACATATTGTCTATGAATTTTAAGCTCTGCGACAAAGAAGAGCATTTCTCGGGCAATTTCCACGGTCATGTTCTCCACATTCTGAATCGCCTGATCATACCCTTCAAGGAACTCATCGACTTCTGATTTTTCAAGCCCTGCAGTCTGCAGCATTTCAAGAACGCGTAAGCGCGTTTCATCTAACAGAAGAGTTGTAACATAGGAGGCTGCCTCAGGAGAGAGCCCGTCAGCAAAAAATTTAAATTCTTCGATTTTCTCATGCTGTTCTTTAAAGGTCAAAATAGGGTCCAACTCTACTTCATCGAGAAAATATTGGAATGCGGCTTGAGCCTCAAGCGTTGAAGAAGCAAGGGAGGAGTGTTCTTTAAGAGCAGTGGTTTGATTTCCAAGGATAGGCAAGACACATACGATATGCAGAATAAAGAAAAATATTAGACCAAGTGGTATTTTTTTCAATAAAACCTCAAAAATTTACTCTATTTTACCATTAAATTATTTATAAATCAATAGTCAAAAATGAAGATAAAACTTTATCATGACTACCATTAATCCAACATACAGGGGCAATATGACGAAAATTCTCCATCGTGAGTTAAGCACCTCTCAGGGAAAAGTTGCTTTATTGGACTCAAATCCAAGTTATGGAAACAATGCGCCTACTGTCATTTTTATCCATGGGCACTGCACAAAGAAGGAGTTTTTCCGGAACCAGATAGAGGCACCTTTATTTGCAAACTATCGATTGATTGCTGTCGATTTGCCGGGATATGGGAAAAGTGAACCGCCCAAAGATCCTCAAGACGTCTATAATTTTCCCGGATTCGCAGGAGTCGTAGCAGAGCTTATCGGGATTTTAGAATTAAACAATATTGTGGTTGTTGGGTGGTCCTTAGGCGGCCATGTGGCTTTAGAACTAACTGCTTTTCTCCCTCAGCTGAGAGGGTTGCTGATCACCGGCACACCGCCTATAGAGATTTCGCTTCAAGGGCTAAGTAAAGGATTTAAAGCCCTAGACCCCAAGATATTTGAATGTTTTGGTAAGGCCAATCTTTCCTATGAAGAGGCGCAACTCTTGGCAACGATCTCGGGATACGATTTTTCTGAGGAGAAAGAGTTTCTTGTGGAGGCTATTATGGAAACAGATGAAGGGGCTAAAACAATTTATCCTCGTTCGATTGCTCTTGGCATTGGCCAAGATGAGGTAAAACTTGTGAGAGATTGGCCCAAGCCTATTGCTGTCATTGCAGGCGAACGAGAGATTGCTATTAACAATGATTACATCATTAACGAAGTGAAATTTAAGAACTTATGGGAAAATAAGGTGCACCTCATTCCTCACGCGGGTCATGCCGTTTTTATGGAACAGCCGGAGCAGTTTAACTCCATCATGCACCGCTTTTTTCAATCAGGTTTATTTTCTTGACATCGAGGTGGAATCGGACTACTTATTGGATTAAGGTAGGACGAACCATTATAAGGAGGTAATCATGAAGAAAGTGTTTGCATTATTTGCTATAACCACAGCTTCGTTATCAGCTGATCCCTATAGCCATGCCTATTACCAAGAAAAGTTTGCATACCAACAAAGTGGCAAGGCCTACCAGAATCAGACACAAAATCAGCAGAGCTATTACCAAGTACAGCCGGTTGCTCAAGCTAATATTAGCAGTGTACCTATAAGCAGTGAGAAGCAAAAGATCATTTCCGATGATGATATTAGCAAAAATGTAAGAGATGTGCTGTTGGCTGTTTTACTAGAAAATATGAGATCGGTCACATTTGAGGTCAATCAGGGCAAAGTAACTCTTAAAGGTTCGGTCGATTCCACAGAAAAAAAGGACAAGATTGCAGAGAACGTTAGAAGAATAGAAGGCGTGAAGACTGTCGATGACCAGATCACAGTCAATAATGAAAAATAGGAAATACCCACCCCTTAGGGGGTGGGATTGTTTAATTCAGACCTGATTCAAGGGGGAGAAGAAATGATTTCTTCTGAGATTTCGAGGTTTTCTGCTTGCGATAGTTTGGCGATCAATAAAAAATCGGAAATGCATCTCCTCGATCAGGAAGAATTACGACAATTCCTCGAAGAAAAAAAAGCGAAAATTACTCTTAGAGGAGACCGCGTAGAGGTTGAACTGGGCGAAGGGTGGATCGCAAGAGCCATTCAATTTGAAGTGGATCACCATCTTTTCCTCTTTAGAATTTATCATAAAGGTGGCAATAATGGAGTTGCCATTTCTGAAAAATATATTCACTTGGGCATAGATGAGCGGTTTGTGTGTATTGCGAAAAGCATATTCAGCCCACAGCTTTTTTTTTGCATCAACTAGCGTCCAATCCCATATCTTTAAAGGAAAATCTCATGTCAATTGAAAACAAACCTAAACAACCGAGCCATCTAGAAATGGCTGCTTTGGGATTTTTGCGGGGTGCGGCTCCATTTCCTTTGGAGCATGTTCTGGAAAGAATGAAGCTCGCAGCGCAAACCCGAACGGATCTTTCGGCAACAGAGGCTGTGAAAAGGTTATGGCAATCGCAAGGGATCAGGGGGCTTTATGCCGGCTCAAGAGCCAATTTTTTGCGAAGAACCCTAAGAGAAACTTATCACTGGCCGGCGATGCTTTCACTCAATCACCTATGGAAAGGTGTCATCCCGGAGCATTGGAATCGCGATCACTTGATTACAAATGTTGCTACCGGCTATTCGATGGCTTTTGTTCAGGCAAGCGTGATATTGCCCTTTGAACGTCTTCTCATTGAAAAGACAAGTAAGGGTGGTTACCTGCCCCTTCTAAAAAGGGCGATCCATTCCCGAGGGATTCTTTATGAAGGTTTTCAAGCGACGTGGCTGCGTCATTCTTATGTGTGGAACCTTTTTTTCGTCTCAAGCCACACAAGCCAAAAGGTTGTGCAAAGGTGGGATCCAGCGCAGGTTCACCCTTATCTTTCATATGTCGTTAGATCCATGATTACATCTTCTCTGGTTGTGGGGTTAGGGTATCCCATGGAATTTTTGAGAAACCGCATTTTGATGGAGCCGGAAATTCTTGCAAAAGGAACATTGAGGGGTGTGCACATTCTTTTTCATCGGTATAAATGGAAAAATTTGTATAGCGGCGCTCCTGTTATGGCCTTGCATAATCTACTTCAAACAATGATCCTTCAGAAGCTGATCGATAAGATTAATCTAAAATGAGCTTGCTTTTATATTTAAAATTTGAAATTCCTTGAGAAACCAAAAGGAGAGTTTGAAATGGGCATCACTCGAAATATCGGCATGTTATTGTTGGCGATCTACTTGATTCTAGTCGGAGCTGTGACGCTCGGCGGATTTGCCATCCCGGCTATCGTAATGGGAATACTAGCCCTCTTATCGGGAATTTTTATTCTGATTGGAAGATAAGCAAGGACTCTGCTTCTCAAATTTGAGTGGCAGGGTCCCTCTGAAGGACTCTAAGTTGAAATCCAAGTCGGTGACTGTGCCTTCCTGATTTCTGTTGATTTGGATGTAAAAGAGGGGTGGCACTCCGTAAATGACGAGAATATCGCTAACGCCTACAAGGGTGTCTTTGTTTTTGAAATGGATGGGAAAACTCATGCTTCCAAGTCGACCGCACAGCCGGTTCTCTTCGAGGAAGATTTTCAGTTCTCCATAGGCAGGATGCGTGTAAGAGCCCTGGATTTCCTTAAGGGCGTGACCATCCGGTTTTTGCTCGCCAAGAGCATTGAAGGTTTGCGATGATGCAGCAATAGCCTCTTGCATTTTGAGACGCCGATGGTTTGCTTCTGTCAGATGGTCATCCTTACCTTCGCCTAGTAACATATCCAACAAGGTATTGCGCATTGTCGTTATAAAGGGGTTTCCATTATTACCCATATTTGTGAGGACAATAACCCCGATTTTCTGTTCCGGTAGCATCGCGATGGAGGAGTGGAAGCCGTGAAGGCTGCCCTCATGATAGACCCAGTGACTGCCTCTATAGCTGCCGATATACCAACCCAGGCCGTATCCAAGAGGTTGAATCTCTTCGGAAGGAGTTTGTTGGGAAAAGGGAATCTGAACCATTTGCATCGCCTTTAGATGCTCTTTTTCAGTCATCAGATGAAACTTTGCCCATGCGGCGAGGTCGTTAATCGAGGCGACGATGCTCGCTCCGGGCGCTATAGCAACAGGATCAAAAGGTTGTAAGGGAACAATAGAGCCGAGTATTTCCGCATGAGGCGTGGCTATGTCGTTATGAGAAGGAGCATTGATTGAGCAGGAGCTGTCTTTTAAGTTGAGGGGATGAAAAATGCGCGCTTCAACCTCTTTTTCCCAGCTGTTTCCTGTAATTTTTTCGATGACAAGACCCGCTATTTTGTACATATAGTTATTGTACTCAAACCGCTCTCTCAAAGCGTAGCGCGGTTCGAGAAGTTTTAAAAGCTTAATGGGGTCGTTGCAGTATTGCGTTTCGGCAACCCATGAAGTGTCATGCCGTTCCATTCCTGTTCTATGGGAAATAAGATCCCTCAATGTAATCAAAGAAGAAGTGGAGCAATTGTGGAAGGAAAATTCGGGCAGAAAACGAATAACGGGGTCATCCCAGGAAGCCTTTCCCTCCTCGATCAGTTCTGCCAAAAGATAAGCAGTGAATGCCTTAGAGCAGGAGGCAATTGCAAAACCGCTATTTGATGTGACCTGTTCCTTCGTTTGCACATTCTTTGTCCCATATCCTTTCGAGTGGATGATTTCGCCATCGACAATCAGTCCGATAGAAGCTCCCGGGATATGGAAAGTTTCCATCGCTTCTTCGACTGTTTGATCGATTTTTTTGCTGTCATAGGCAAGCGCATCGAGTTGAAAAATGCAAAGCATGGCTAATAGAAGGCGCATAAAAAAAATCCCCCCCGAAAAAGTTTACTCGCATGGATGGGAATTTACAAGAACAATTTCTAGGATGTATTATCTGTTATGCGCCTAACTCCTTGCGCTGATTTTCTCGGACAAGATTTTCAAGACGTGCCTCTTCCCGCTTCTTTTCTTTTCTTTCGGTGTCTCGGAATTTTTTCAGCTTTTTCTTAGCAGTGAATTCCTTATTTCTCTGGATCTCCCTTTCTCTTTCTTCGGACAAGCGATCTTTATGCTTAGCTTCTCTCTCCCCTTCTACAAGCTTCCAGTCCACGCCTGTCTTAACACCACCAGTTTCCTTCTTGCTCTTCTTTGCCTCTCTTTGCCTGCGCATCTCTGCCTGAGAGGTGCTCTTTGAGGTTTTGGCAGTTCTCTTCCGCTCGCCGCCTTCCTTACGTTCCCCGAGAATAGCTATCATATGCTTTAGGAATGTCACAATCTGTTCCTTAAACTCTTCCCACTCTTCATCCTTAACGACATACGCTATAAAATTCTCCAGGTGCGGATTGGACTGCCTTGCTTCTTTAATCTTTTTAGGCACAAGATGCTGTTCTGATTCTTTGACGAAGAAGTAGTTGTGCATATGAATGAATTTCTGATCCGTTTTCTCAGAAATTGCACTTAACAGATCCGTTAATACTTCTTTCTCTACAAATTCTGCAAATATACTCTCGAAAATATTTTCTAATTTATATTGATTTGCTACTAAAAATATTAGGTTAGGCTTTTCATCATCATGTTCGTATTCAATAGGTTCTTCTAAAGATAATTCCCCTTCATAATCAATAATCTCTTCCATATTAATTTGATCAGACAATCTGTCGACGCGTTCTGCAATTTCAGCCATTGTCTCATTCAGCTCTATATCCGCTTCAAAATTTAGAAGAGCAGAGGGAGTCTCCGATGGTGTTACTAGTTTTTCAATTTGGTCAGACGTAAGAGTCGACTCATTGATTTCTCTTTTTTTAGAGCATTTTTGCTTTAGAGTATTTTCGGGAAAGTTAATAAAACCACTGCCTTCTGAACCAACTGGTTTGCTCATAGCGCACCCCTTGTTTCTACGAAATACAATTATAAAATAGTTTATTATTATTAACAAATGGTTGATTAAATTCTCATTTTTATTAATATTGGTGGGAGCGATAAACAAGGGAGGCTTATGAATCAGAATGTAGGTTATGTAATGGCGAAGTCTTTTACTTTTGGAGAGGCTGGCGAATTTAGATGCGACCATAATGGTGTGCATATAGAGCTAAAACAACGCGAGGGCGGTTGGAGCTTAGTCCAATCAATGCTATTAAAAGTTGTGGTAGAGAGAATCCGTGCAACCTGTGCGCTTACTTTGCCAGATATGCAGATAGTTCCCGATGATTCAAGGCAGAATTTTACATGCGTCATTCGTTCTAAAGGAGTTAAGATTTCTGAGGAAGAGATGCGAAACATTGCGGATGGTTTGTGGGCACAAAAAAATCGAGTAGGACCCTTACCAAGGGTTGAGACAGGAGATGACAAAAAAATCATCGAGTTATCAAAGAAAGTTATTCCGGGTCTATCAAAAGAATATGCTATGGATGCTGTGATTGCGGACAGGATCAATGCATTCAATCCTTTTGAAAAAAGCATATATACAATGTTAAAGGGTGGACTTGGATTGGCTCTCAATTTTTACTTTAGCTCAGACAAAAAATATGAATCGATTAAGGGGAACCTTAAATCTCTTAAACTCGAAGAAATTATTTCAAAAGTAAATGTTATTGAGGAAACTAAACATAGTGTTCCGAGCCTGTTAGAGTCCAAGGCTGTGCAAAGGACGCTTTACGCCGTAACTACAGCATATGCTGAAGCATTAAATAATCAGTTTGGAGGCGAATTATGCAATCCTCAGAATTTTGGATGGACAGGAAATAAGATCGTTCAGGCCGTGCAACTTAATCCTACTCCACGCTTACTTGGTTAATCACAACATAGAAGCGGTAGCTCTTATACCGCGTTGGTGGTAAAATGGTGGCTATGGCACGGTTTAAGTTGGGTTGGCACCGCATGATGTATGTGGGGGTGGGTTTGGTTTTGCTACTGGTGGGCTATAAGGCTTGCCGGTGGATCGTGCCGAGCAAGCCTGACGTGTACACTGTGGCAGTCGATCCAACGTGGCACCCTTTGAGCCTGTATGGCAACGAGGGTGCTATCACGGCTTTCTCGACCGATGTTCTTTTTGCTGCAGCAAGAAGGGAGAAGCTAAATGTGGAGCTGGTCAGAGCCGGGCCTAAACGGCTCTTCGATCTTCTGGACGATGAGCTGGTACAAGGGGTTTTAACTGGTGTCCGCGTCACTACGGAATTAGAGGGGCAATACTATTTTTCAGAGCCCTATTACCTTTTCGGCGCTGTATTGATTATTAAAAAGAATGATGACTTCAAGAACCTTTTAGAGCTGCATAGCAAAAGGGTGGCTGTGAAGAGAAATTCTTCGATTCTTTTTAAGATTCAGCTGGATCCTACAGCCGTGATCGTGCCTTTTGATAGCCCTGTAGGTGCGTTGGAACAGCTGTTAAGGGGAGAGGTCGACGGTGTGATCATGGATCAGCTGCTCGCCTATCTTTATTTTGCGGGAAGTTACAGAGAGAAATTTAAGATTGTAACCTTGCCACTGACAATGGACGGTTTGCGTCTTGCAACACTGCAAGATAGGGCAGGAGAGCTTCTGATAGAAGCGTTCGATGCCGGATTGAAGTCTTTGAAAGATGACGGCAGTTACCTAAAATTCTTGGAGCAATGGGGACTCTATAATCCCGAGCTGTTGCAGAATCATATCCTGGAATACCCTTAAGTGCATTTCACATTATTGAAGTCGTTTCGATATCTTTCGAGGATCTCTTCATTAGGCGGGCAAGGCTCCAAGTGCCAAATTAGATTCGAATAATTTTGTATGGAATAATCCGTTGAGAATTTGCCCATGCCGCCAATGTTCATGAGCGCGTATTGAGCCCATAAATCGGGGTCTTTATAAAGTGCTTCCACTTTACGCTGGATGTCGTAATAACTTTGCAGATCATAGATATTAAAGTAGCGATCAGGCGGCCCTCCATAATGGCTTTCGGTCAGCTTATGGTGCAAGTCGAGAAGAGCCTTTTGCTCCTCTTCCGATGTCGCTAGGGAGCCATCGCGAAGCGCTTCAACGGCCCGTCTGATTTTGGGATCGCCGGCAATGATTTGGGTCGGATCATAAGATCCGGAGACCCTCAATTGATTAATTTCTTCTGCTGAAGCGCCGAATTTAAAAGGCCACCATTGATCGCCTATCTCTTTGCGCATCTCGATGTTCGCTCCATCATCGGTTCCTACCGTGAGAGCGCCATTCATCGTCAGTTTCATATTGCCCGTTCCGGAAGCTTCTGTGCCTGCTGTCGAGATTTGCTCTGAAATATCTGCTGCGGGGATGATCACTTCTGCCCGTGAGACGTTGTAATTTTCTATGTAGAGGACCTTGAGGATCTTTGAGACTACAGGGTCCTTGTTTACTTTACGCGAGATGCAGTTGATGAGGCGGATGATGTTTTTGGCCGTTTCATAACCACCTGCCGCCTTGCCACCTATCAGCGCAGTGCGCTTGATTCTTCCATGATCGGGATTTTCCTTGATTTCATTGTAGAGGATGATGAGGTGGAGAGCATTGAGTAGCTGCCGCTTATATTCGTGCAGCCTCTTGATTTGAATATCGAAAAGAGAGGTTGGATCTAAGATAGGCGGAGGTGTTGTGGCAGAGCCATTAAAGTCACGAAGCCTATTGTTTTTATTTAAGAAGTCTATCAGGCGGTATTTGTTTTTTCGTTTGATGGTAAGAAATTCTTTACGGCTGACGGGATCTGATGCAAAGTCTTTCAGGCGTTGAATTTGAGTGAAGTCGGTGATCCATCCGTCTCCTATGCGGGAGGTAATGAATTGCGCTAACTCAGGGTTTGAAAGCAGGATCCAGCGTCTTTGCGTGACCCCGTTTGTGACATTCACGAATTCATCGGGGTTGAGTTCATAAAAGTCTTTAAAAACACTGTCTTTTAGTATTTGACTATGGATCGCAGAGACCCCATTGATCTTGTGAGAGCCGACAATCGCAAGGGGGCCCATGCGCACTTTTCCCTTCTCGATGAAGGACATCGCCTGGATTTTATTTTCATCTCCGGGATAGCGGTCTCTGAGTCTATTGCAAAATTCATAATTTAGCCGCTCGATGACTTTTAACTGCCTGGGCAACAGGTATTGCATGAGGGTCTGGTCCCACTGCTCCAGCGCTTCACTTAATATAGTGTGGTTTGTATACCCGGTGACTGTGCGGGTGATATCGACAGCCATTCCCCATGGAATATCATGCTTTTCAGTCAAAATGCGTATCAACTCAGGGATAACAAGAGCGGGATGGGTGTCGTTGATCTGGATGCGCACTTTGTCAGCAAAATCCCTGAAGTTTTGATGCTTAGTAAGATAATGGCGGATGATGTCTTGAATTGAAGCTGAGACGAGTAGATATTCCTGCTTGAGCCTAATTCTCTTTCCAATTTCATGGTTGTCGCTCGGATAGAGAACATCCGTTAAGGTCGTATTTTCAGCAGCCTGGTCCAACCGCCCTGCATTGTAGCGCTGAAGTTGGAAGTTTCTGGGAGATTCTTTTGTAGACCAGAGCCTTAAAGTGACGACGGAAAAGTTATGGCTCTTCGAAAAACCGATGATAGGAATGTCGTACGGAAGGGCCCACACCTCTTCAAATCCCTTGAGAGACATGATTTCATCGCCGTGTATATTTTTACCGGGAATGGGGGTGCCGCAATATTTTACGGTAACTTTTCGCAAATCGCGCCTGAACTCCCAGGGATATTCGTTGAGGAGCCAGCAGTCGGGAGCTTCTATCTGCAGGCCATCCCAAACTTGCTGTTCAAAGATTCCATACTGATACCTCAAGCCATAGGCTTGAGCGGGGTAATGGAGGGTCGCCAAGGAGTCTAGAAGGCAAGAGGCAAGCCTACCTAAGCCTCCGTTTCCAAGACCCGGGTCGTTCTCAATTTGCACGATCTCTTCATAGCCGCGGTTTAATTTTTGCAAAAGGGCTTTAACCACTTCAGTGGATGCGAGATTGGAAATATTATTCGTCATTACCCTGCCGGGCATGTACTCCATCGAAAAGTAGTAAAGTGTGCGCGCATCCATTTTGGAAATGGTCTTTGCAGTGGCTGCCCAATTGATCATGATCTCTTCGCGCAAGGCATAGGAAAGCGCACGGTAAATCTCGTCGGGGTGGGCGTTTTCACCCGTTCTCCCCAATAGCGTGATGAGGTAGTGGCGAACTTTTGCAAGCAATTGTTCTGCCTGCATGTCGATGCTGATGGAAGTTGTCATATTTTACGTTATATATAACTAATTTTTCATTTGCAATTCAGAAAAAGATCGATAGAATGGTTGCATGCGTCAATTTCGTTGGACTTCCCGCTTTTTTTATAGTGTGTTCATTGGCGTCATGATTATGGCAACATGTATTGCCTATTCTAGGAAATCCGGAAATACGAAAATCGACATGGCAAAGATACACCTTCTTCGCCATAAATTGATTCAAGAGGCTCCGTGACGCTGTTAATTGCTATGCTACCGATTTATATTCTCGGAAACTTTCATTGTCTAGGCATGTGCGGTCCTTTGGCCATGATGATCGGGACTTCACCTCATCGAGGTTATTATCTTTTGGGGCGTTTGATTTCGTTTACTCTTGCCGGAGCTCTTGCAGGGGGCTTGGGGTATCTAATCGCGGCCTTCCTGCAGCCCTATAAGCTCTCCTCTCTTCTTTCGATTCTATTAGGATTTGCGATGGGTTGGATTGGAATTGCGATCTTAAGGGGTAAGCCATTGTCATTCAAAGGGATGGACAAGATAGAAGCTAAGCTTTCTCGTCTTTTAATCGAAAAGGGTCCGTTTTCGCTTTTTCTTTTTGGGTTTCTGTCGATCGCCCTTCCTTGTGGACAGACGCTTTTGGTTTACTCTGCCTGCGCCTTGAGCGGTAGTGCGGCGACGGGAACTCTCAATGGGTTGGCGTTTGCGATTCTAACAACCCCTGCGCTGTTTTTGGCAATGCAAGCTAGGCATCTTTTACGCGCCTTTGACAGGTTTTATAAACCAGTGGTAGGGGGAGTATCTCTTCTCATCGGAGGCGTTTCGATCTACAGAGGATTAATAGACGCAGGAGTGTGGGCGTGAAAACAAAGGGCTGGATTTCCATTTTGAAGCTTTTTTTTGCTTTTGGAGCTTTTATTGCGTTGCTCATGCTTTACTGGTCTTCGCTCATCGTTGAAGAGCAGATTAAGGGGATGCGCCAAGAAATTGATGCGTTAAAAAAATCTTCGTTTGATCCCCTGAAAAAAAGTCCTGATCATCAAGAGAAGTTTCAGGCAGGCCGCTTTATCGATTCCTCTCTACCCAATCTTTTAACTGAAGATCCGTTTGATAAAGTTCTGCCCACCCTTTTACCTCCTAAATTTTCTCCGCATGGAGTTTTAAAAGCTGCGACAGTCGGTGTTCCGGAAAATCTTCATCCTTTTAGCGTTTTTGTCGATGTCGTCCAGTATACTCAACTGTGCAACTTAGCCGTTTCAAAACGCCATCTCGGCATCTATGAGACGTATGCTCCCGAAGCTGCTCTAAAGCTTGAGGAGAGGGACCTACCGGAAGAAAATGCAGTGGAATATTGGATCCATTTAAGAGAGGGACTTTTCTGGCAACCTCTGGAGCAGCGGTTTTTCCCGGAGAAATTTCAGCTCGCTTCCTGGTTTTTGCAAAAGCATCCGGTGACTGCCTCTGATTTTAAGTTGATGTATGATGCGATCATGAACCCGAATATAGCCACTCCCGCAGTATTGGCGGTTCGTCAATCTTATGAAGACATTATCTCTTTTAAAGTGATCGATCCCTTGACCTTTGCAGTCCGTTTTAAAAAGCATCGAATGGCAGATGGAAGTTACAGATCCAAATACATTACGAAGGCTGTTGCGGCAAGCTTTTCTCCGCTGGCCTCATTTCTCTATACATTCTATCCTGACGGCTCAAAGCTTATTGATGACAAGGAAGAAGATGCTTATCGGAATAATTCTACGTGGGCGCAGCTCTTTCAGGAACATTGGGGAAAAAATGTGATTCCGAGCTGCGGCGCCTACATTTTTCAAGGAATGGATGAACAGGGCATCCAATTTGTCCGCAATCCTGACTATTTCGATCCGCTTGCAGCTTTAGTTTCAGGCAGGCAAATGGCTTTTAAAATGACTTCTGATAACATCTGGCAAGGTTTTAAGAATGGCGAAATGCAGGCTTATACTTTGCCTGCCATCCAAATTCCCGATTGGGAGGCTTTTAGGAATAGTGAAACCTACCGCGAACAGGAAAAGAAGGGGCAGGCGATCAAAGAATTAAAGTACCCCTATAACGCCTATACCTTTATCGGATGGAATCAAAAAAGACCTCTCTTCAAAAGTGCGAAGGTGAGACAGGCGATGACATACGCCATTGACCGCCCTCGCATTATTCGAGAGATCCTTCATGGAATGGGTTATGAGTTAAGCTGTCCGATGTCGCCAAGCTCAAATGCTTACAACTCAGACCTAAAGCCTTATCCGTATGATCCTAAACTAGCGAAACAGCTGTTACAGGAGGAGGGGTTTTACGACTCTGATGGAGATGGAATTCTCGACAAGCAAGTGGGAGATGAAAAGTTGATCTTCTCCTTTTCTCTTACCTATTACTCCAAAAACAGTGTTACAAGAGCAATCTCTGAAGCGATTGCTACCCAGCTTAAAGAGATCGGGGTGCAGTGCAATTTACGCGGGGTCGATATCGCAGACCTCTCTCAATCCGTTGATGAAAAGGAGTTTGATGCCTATTTTCTTGCTTGGGCTATCCCGGGTCCACCGGAGGATTTAAAGCAGATCTGGCATTCTTCGGGAGCAAATGAAAAGGGCTCCTCCAACTCTGTAGGCTTTATTAACCCTTCTGTAGATAAGATCATCGATGAATTGGATTATGAGTCTGACCCCAAGAAGCGGCAGAAGCTCTATTATGCCTTTGACGATATCTTTTATCGTGAGCAGCCCTACACATTGCTTTATGGCAATATCAACACGCTTCTTTACAGAGAAGTGCTCCAAAATGTCTTTTTGCCAACGGATCGCAAAGATCTGATCCCAGGAGCAAATATTTCCGAACCTCAGAGTGCGATCTATTGGCTTAGGAGTTAACGCAGTGCTAAGCTATACTTTGAGAAGACTTTTTTTGCTTATTCCCACCCTTTTTTGCATCATTTTAGTTAATTTCGTCATCATTAATTTGGCCCCCGGAGATCCTACGACTGTCACCGACATTTCATCTGAGGGAATGGCCGTGAGGAAGGCCACCGGGAATGTAGCTTTTGGGGGTGATGTACGCTATTTGCAATTCCGCGAATTTTATGGATTGACATTGCCAATTCTTTTCAACACATGGCCATTTATAAGTCAGGAAGAGGTATTGCAATCTTTAGAAAGACTATCCAAAAGAAAGAGGGAGGCAAATGGCTCTGAGATGACGCTCAAACAATATGACGACTTAAGGGTACGCGTAGGAGATCAATCGCGTTTCATCATGCCCCATCTAAAAGCCATCATGAACGATCCTAAAGTGCCTGCGGAGATCAGGGCGCTTGCAGCAAAGTTTTTCGTAAGAGGCGGGACGCGACAAGCGGTCATCGTTCCGCAGCCCACAGAACAACAAAGAATATATAACAATGACACAGCAAAGCAGAATAAGTTTTTGGCAGACCATGTAGAAGATTTTAAAGCTTTAGACTTATGGTATGATGATCATCTGCTTTCCTATGCTTTTGAGCCAGATTTTCAAAAAAAAATCGCAATTTTCTTTTTTGATACCCGCTTTTTTCGCTACATGAGCAGAGTGCTTACATTGGATTTTGGGACAATGCGTAACGACCCGAATAAAAGTGTGATTGACGAAGTAACCAAACGGTTTAAATACTCCCTCACTCTTTCGATCATCCCGATGTTCCTCACGTTTGGTTTATGCCAGCTTTTCGGATTCTACATGGCTTATCGCAGCGGGTCCATCCAGGAGCAGGCGCTCAATTTTCTCTTTCTTTTCCTGTATGCCCTTCCGATTTTTGTCGCAGCGCCATTTTTAATTGAAAAGATAGCCTTGCATCACACTTTTCCCTGGAATGGGGAGCCCATTCCCTTTAGTGGCTTCACAAGCCCCCAGGAGGAGTACCTAAAAATGACATCCCTTGAAAGGTTGAAAGATATTTTGCAGCACCTGCTTTTGCCTTTTGTCGCGATTATGTATGGAAGTTTGGCTGCGCAAACCAGACTGTCTAAGACAGCGGTTATGGAAGTGATGAAGCAGGATTATGTCAGAACGGCAAAAGCAAAAGGGCTGCATCCCTTTCAGGTCCTTTTCAAACATATTGGCAGAAATGCGGGGATCACAATCGTCACTTCACTCTCAGCCTCTTTAGGCGCTGTACTAGGAGGCGCTTTAATTGTAGAAACTTTATTTGAAATCAATGGATTCGGTAAGTTTTTTTACGACGCCATCCTCAATAGAGATTTCAACGTCATTCTCTTTTCAGCAATCGCGGGCTCTTTTTTGGCTCTCTTAGGATATCTTTTAGGAGATCTTTTATACATGGTTCTGGATCCTCGCGTTACCCTGGAGAAAGAATGATGCAGCGCTGGTTTTTTAAGCACAAATTGGGTGGGATCGGACTTGTGATCGTTCTTTTTTACCTTCTGATGGCGGTTTATGCCCCTTTTTTGGCTTCTAGTAAACCTATCGTCGTGCAGTACCAAGGCGAATGGTATTTTCCTCTATTTCGTTATCTTTTCTACTCGGGCTTTTATACCAAGCCGCTCGATCTTTTCTTCAATTTATTGATCTTTACTCTTCCTTTAGCCCTGCTGATCCGTCGAAAGTGGGCCTGGGGTCTCATGGCGTGCTTACAGTGCGCCTTATTTGCAGCTCTTCTCATCTATGGCGTTCGCGATCCCGCGAATGATCCGGAGCTGACCAAAGCGTTGATCGCTGAGAGAGGCTCAAAAAACTTTGATGAGTCAAAATTCAAAAACGCATATGCAAAGCTAAATGATGCCCTTGCACTGCCTGAAAGTCCTGAAATAAAGTGGAAGCTGATGCCATTTTTCTCCCATTTTCATTGGGAAGAGGATGCCGGCAAAAGCGGTTCATCCAGTTATGTTTTGCGCATCAATGGGAAGGATCTAACAGCAGCCTTGATCTTTGGAGCGCGCATTTCACTTGTTGTAGGACTTTTGGCTTCAGGATTGGCTCTTGCAATAGGAATTCCAATCGGATCATTTGCAGGGTATTATGGCGGAAGATTTGACCTTGTGGTTTGCAGGCTGATTGAGATTTGGGAATCGATGCCTGTATTTTTTATGCTCCTTTTTGCAGTGGCGATCCTTCAAAGCAAAAGTGTTTTCATCGTGATCGCATTGATCGCGGTCTTCGGTTGGACGGGCTTTAGCAGATACATGAGAGGTGAATGCCTTAAGCAGCGCTCTTTGGCATATGTAGAGGCAAGCAAAGCGGTTGGTTTTTCAGACAGCACGATCCTTTTCAAACACATTTTTCCAAACGCAATACCTCCTGTGCTCACTCTTTTACCCTTTGCGATCATGGGGGCGATCTCATCCGAAGCGGGGTTATCTTTTCTTGGTTTAGGCGAGGAGGGGTCCACTTCGTGGGGTGTTCTAATGGATGAAGGTAGAAGCGCTTTTCCGGCAAGATCATACCTTCTCTGGCCTCCTGCTCTAGTTTTGTTGATATTGCTAGTTGCAATCGCATTGATTGGAGATGCCTTAAGGGATACACTGGATCCGAAAAGTTAACAAAGAAGAGACGATGCAACCGAATTTTTATAGAAACTCAAAGGAAATGCCGCCTATCGCAGCTCTCTGCATTAAAAATGCGGGGGCGAAGCAGAGGGAAGAAAAGAATATTAAATCGGCCTTGAAGGCAATTGAAGCTGTCACTAGAGCTATCATGAATGAAAAATCAAGCGATAGTGATGTTTTATGTCGTATAGGCAGCAATTTGATTGCTCTCGGCGAGCTGGAGTCTCACGAGCGTGTAGGTCTTTACTATATCATGACGGCTGCTCAGATGAAATTAAAGTGTGCTGCAGATTTTTTTACAAGAGCGCCGAACCCTCCAATCTGCTTCTCAGAGGGCAAACTCTATGAAATCACATGTCTATTTTATATTTCTTGCGGAAAAAAATTTTTAGAAGAGACTAAACGTACAAGGGGGCCTGCTTACGAGAGCATCAAGACCCTCGAGCAATTAAATCAACAGATCATACAATTGGGTAGGAAAGTTGATGAACAGACTGCTACCGTGAGGTATGAGTTGGGAAAGGTGCTCATTATGGCGAAGAATCTTCCTGCAGTCCGCGATATTGCGAGACATTACTATAAGCAAGCAGCTTCAGGGGCTAATATAGAAGCTTTGCTATGGCTTGCTGAAGATTGCATGCTTCAAATGGATTTTGAAGAGGCAATCAAGTATTACGAAAAGGCTGCTTTGAAAAGGAGTGTCGAGGCTATGTGGAAGATAGCTATTCTTTCAAGTAACTCCGGGTACCTGAAACTGGCAAAAGAGCTTGGCTCATTGGAAGCTGCATACATTTTAGAAGAGGCTGAAGGTAATCCAGACATTAGAAAAAACGTACGCGATTTTTGCCATATGGTCGGAGGAGATGTCGAGGATTCACCTGTTAAGAAACGGCGTCTACAGAATTAAACCCCTGATTGCGTCCAAATCTCGCTTCATCATGCCTGTAAAAAAATGCAGATGCGTATTTACGGAACGAAGCCAAACTCGAGAGTTTGGCGAGTGACATAAACTAGCAGATGCTTTTTTGACAGGTATGAGGGAGCGACTAACATAAAGGTTTACTTCGCTTGATTGCATATTCTAAGTGACGCTCACGACAAACCATCCCCAGATGAATTTTATCTTTTATATCTTTTTTATCGGACATGTCTCGACATGTCCTTCAAAAAAAGCTAAAAAATCTAAAATCCATCTGGAGCGTTTTGCCGTGGATTTGGTC
>CAZSDA010000024.1:0-22606 GCA_964605535.1 uncultured bacterium | reverse complement strand
TAGAGCAGAGGACTGAAAATCCTTGTGTCGCTGGTTCGATTCCAGTTCTGGCCACATGCCGGAGATATTTTCAGAAATGACAGTATCTTCGGCATTTTCATTTAATAACTTCTTATAAAAAAATCACCAGCTCTCGTTGCAAATAATCTTTACGTAAAAGTATGAGAAATGATTTGGAAACAGGAAGGCAATTTTGATAGAGATACGTCACGCCTTGCGGACTGAAATGGCATTTTTTATTGAGCAAGCTGCCAAGGAGGGATGGAATCCGGGCCTAGATGATGCGGCAGCTTTTTTTAATACAGATCCTAACGGTTTTTTGATCGCATTTGATAAAGGCATACCAGTCGGATGCATCTCTGCAGTGGCTTATGGAAAAGAATTTGGGTTTATGGGGTTCTATATCGTGCTTCCTGCCTTTCGAGGGCGTGGAATCGGTCAGATGCTTTGGAAAAATGCAATTGAGCAGCTTAATGGCAAGACTATTGGGCTAGATGGAGTCGTTGCCCAGCAGGAAAATTATAAAAAGTCCGGTTTTGTCTTAAATTATAAAAATATCCGATTTAAAGGCGAGTCAAGAAAGCTATCCTCCAGCTCTCTGCCAGAGGCCTCTTTAGAAAAGATTTCTAAGTACGATCGAGCAGTTTTCGGGTTAGGCCGCTCTAAATTTCTTTCAGAATGGCTCCATATGCCACACGCCTATTCATCGCTTTTTGATGATGGAACTCAAGGTTTTGGGTATGGCGTGATCAGAGAATGTAGAGAAGGTTTTAAAATTGGCCCTCTATTTGCGGACTCCCCCTATATTGCCAAAATATTGGTCGCAGATCTTCTGTCAAAAGTAAAACCAGCTTCTTTCTTTTTAGATGTGCCTGCGCCTCATTTAAATGCAATGGCACTTGTGAAAAATTTTAATATGCAACCTGTTTTTGAGACGGCTAGGATGTATAAAGGGTTGCCCCTCACTCAAGATTTAAATAAAATTTATGGCATCACTTCCTTTGAGTTGGGATGAGCAATTGACTCAAGGAGCTATCTAGTGGAAGTGGAAAGAAGCATTCAGATGGCAACCGCTTTCAACTTGTGCAGACATTTGTCTAGCTTTCACTCTTTGAGAGCAATGAGGGAGGCCATTCGGGAGGCTGTCTTGTTGCGGCGGTAGGAGTGGCAGCGAGGATCAGAAAAGGTGTCAACCGAGGAGATCTCTAGATGCTCTTTAAGGATGCCTGCATTAAGGAGCTGCTCTTTGGCAATCGCCTTTAAATCCATGTAGTTGGGACGAGTTTGATGGCGCCAGAGATGTTCCGGAAATTCGCTGCGGTAGTGAATGAACTCTGAGTGGTCAATCCCTAAAGAGGGGGAGATCACTGCAAGGATTTGAGCTGGTTTGCAATTAAAGCGAGAGGTCATCGCGTGGATCGTTTTGCCATAGATGTTTTTGGCAAGGCCGCGGAAGCCAGCATGAACTGCTGCGATCGTCTTTGTTTCGGGGTCGTAGAGAAGAGCTGCCTGGCAGTCTGCGTGCTTGATCATTAGAGGAAGCGCTCTTATTTGTGTGATGAGAGCATCGCAAATAAGAGTTGTTTGCGGATAGGCGGATAGGATTTCGATACCATCGCCATGCACTTGGGTTACTTCTACAATGCGTTCAAAGGATGGTTTTTCGTAGTAAGTGCCGTGAAATAGCTCTTTGAAAGGCGTTAGGAGGTCGTATTGAATGTTGGGGTCTTTGATCATTTTACTTCTGCGGGAAGAATTTCCAGGTCGATCGATAGGGAGCTTGCTGTAAGGTTCGGGTGATGAGGATCTTGGCTGCTGACAGGTTCGATGCAAACAAATGAGGCGCCTTCCGGATGGTAGATCTGAAAGCTGTTTTCTGCGCAGGGGCACTTGTAACTCGTCTTGAGTCGATAAGTTTCCGTTTCAAGCCAAATCACGCCATGGAGCGGGTCGGGAGAGGGGCGATAGTTTGCGTCCATTGCGCCTTCAAGAGGAAAAAATAACTCTCCCGCTTTGATGACCCCTCTTTTGTTTGGAAGAGAGTAGTAGTAGTGGATTCCCACGAGAGAGTCTGATTCGCTGACCACTGAGAGGTTAAGATGGAGCCCTAAGTGGTCTAAAGAGGCTTCCAGACGCATTTCAAAATTTTGCCCTTCCAATTCCTTTAAAGGCACTCCCTCCCATTGGTCGTTTCCTGAAATGGAGGCTTTGATTTTATTCTCTGCAATTTCCGCCTTCCAGGGGGCATAACGGGCAATGCCATGGGAAAAGGGGTCTTCAATGCCATGTTGGCGGCACCAGGCGATATGAGGGAATTTGGATTCATCACTGATTTTTGGCAAGATGGCCCCTATTCTTCTATGAAAATGGGGGCCTATGAGTGGCCCAAGGCCTGCCGAGCGCTGCTCAAAGGCGGTCTTTGTCTCTTGATCAATGACTTCGATAGAGCCTCTCTTAAAAGTCTGCAGAGTCATTCCCCTTTCGGGAAGAAATTGCGCTACGAGCTCTTCTCCCGAGCTTAAGGTCGATTTAAGGACGAGGGGGGCCATCGATTTGATCCTTTTTGTGCTCTTTAGTGTAGCGTCTTGCATACTGCACTACGGAAAAAATGAGGTAGTTGAGAAGAAAGAGCAGGATAAGAAGATAGATTGCTTTTTTGGTAGGAAAGAATTTCTCTACCGAGGAATCGTAAGGGTCTTTTGACGAGAACCAGACACTTCGCGTCTCCTTTTTCAGCTCCTCGATGCGGCCTTCCGCCTTATAAGGGTTTCGGAACTGCTCACCTTGAAAAAGCTCCTCACCATGGAAAAGTTTACCATCTACTTTATAGCTGTAATTCAGCTTAATCCTGTAATTTTCATCTGATAAGGTTTTGACAGACCACTGCGGGTCGATGAGATCTGTAGCTTCAGTCAAAGATTGTGTGCGGTACCAATCCATAATCACAGGAAAGGCAAAGTAGAGCAGAAGTCCGAATAAAACGAGGATTAAAGCATTGAAGACTCTTACGTAAAACATGGCGAAAGCTTATCAAACTCCTTCGGTGGGGCCGAACGGACGGAGATCGTTTTACCGCTCACAGGGTGCTTAAATGCGAGTAGCTCTGCGTGCAATGCCAGTCGTCCAATTCGACTGCCTTGACCGCCATATTTCAGATCTCCGGAGACCGGGTGTCCAGCTTCTTGGCAATGTACCCGAATCTGGTTTTTTCGGCCAGTTTCCAAGGTGAGTTTTAAGCGAGTATAGCGTTTGCTTTTTCCTGTCACCTCAAAATGGGTGGTCGCAAGCCTGCCTTTTTTCGGGTCTGTTGTCACATGGACGCGGTATTGCGGATCTTCCCACAAATAACAGCTAAAGGTGCCATTTCGCGATTCGACCACCCCTTCGACGACTGCGCAATACTCTCTTTCGATGGCGTGCTTTTCGAAAAGTTCTTTGAGGCCGGAAACAGCTCGTTCGCTGAAGGCGAACACCATTACCCCTGATGTTTCCTGATCTAGCCTATGGATGACGTGGACCATTCGGGGGCGATAATGGCGCTTTAGGATGCCATGCAATGTTTCCTGTTTTTCAAAGGCTGTGGAAACGCTGAGAAGCCCAACAGGTTTTTCGACGATAACCAGGTCGGAATCTTCATAGTAAATTTTGACGCCACCTTCGATGAAATGGACCTTTTTGCCAAATTCGAGAGTGCTATCTTTTCTCAGATTTCCCATAAGAGAGGATAGAGGAGTTCCCTCGATAGTGAATCTTCCTTCTGCTGCCCACTTTTTAAGAGTGGTTTTTGAGCTATCGGGAAACATTTTTGCGACCGCTTCCGCGATCGGCATTTCATGGGGTGCCGTAAATTTCATTGAATAAAATCGAAGTTCTACCTATAATCATGTTTCTCTTCTTTAAATTCAATGAGGAAAGAATGGCAAAAGAAACTGCGGACAAAAATAAGAAAGTTAAGCGCCCAACACCGTTAAAGCGCGATGAACAAAACGAAAAAAGAAACGAAAGAAACCGCATCATGAAGTCGCGCGTCCACACGGCGGTCCGCGGTTATGAAGAAGCTTTGGAGAAAGGCGATGCGGCTTCGGCTAAAGAAAAGCTGAATACAGCCTATAGCATTCTTGATAAAGCGGCTCAAAAAGGCGTTCTGAAAACGAACACTTCCAGCCGTACGAAGGCAAGACTTGCTGCGAAAGCTGTAACTGCTTCCAAGTAATTCAGAGAAGCCTACTCGCGCCTCTTAGCGCGGTAGGTTTTCCTGTTTTGAATTAAAGGAATTTCTGCCACAATCGGGCATGTATATTTGCTTCAAGGATCTCTTATGTGGCATCGATTCATCAGCTCTGTTTTTCTTCTTTTCATTGCCAGCTTATCGGCTTTCGATCTTCCCCCTTCTCAAACTTTACAAATCCCTATGCGCGATGGAAAGTTACTGGAAGCGGATTTTTACCTTCCTTCCGCAGATGCAAAGGATTTGCCTTGCATCTTGGTGCGGACGCCAGCCGGCAGAAAAAACCCTTACGCTTTGCTCAACTTGCCTCTTCTAAAGGAGGGGTATGCAATTGTCGTTCAGGAAACGCGGAGCGCTCAGGATCCTGAGGGAAAAACGCTTCCCTTCATGAGCGATGGGTGGGGGGAGTTGAGAGATGGACAGGATACGATCGAATGGTTGAAGGCCCATCCTCGATTAAACGGCAAGATTGGCACCATAGGTCCCTCTGCGATGGGTATCACTCAACTACTTTTAGCTCCTACACGTCCAGAGGGGTTGAAGGCGCAGTACATAGCCTTTGCCTGCTCCGACTTTTATCATCAGGGCCTTTATCATGGCGGCGAGCTCCTCAAACATCAGGTAGAAGGGTGGCTTTCCCTCTATGCGAAACATCCCGACGTCTATCGGACGATTTATACGCAGCCCCGCTACAACGAATTTTGGACCCAGTTCAATATGCTGCCTCTAGCGAATCAATGCAGAGCTCCAGCCTTGCATTTGGGCGGCTGGTACGACACCTTTTTAAAAGGAACGCTCGATGCCTATAAGAATCTTCAAGAGAGCGGCGGAGAGGGTTGCAAAGGGGCTCAGAAGCTTGTGATCGGCCCCTGGTGCCACTTGTGGCCCTATGTGACTGCTTTTGGCTCTTTCGACTATCCTAAAGAGGCTCTTGAGCCGCCTTATGACTTTTCTCCAGAGCGCTGGTTTGCCCATTACCTCAAGGGTGAAGAAAATGGAGTGGAAGCCCTTCCTCCCGTCATCTATTATGTGATGGGCCCTGTCGATGGCACATCTTCAATCGGAAACAGATGGAAAACAGCTGCAAGCTGGCCTCTTCCTACGGAAAAGGCAGCTCTATTTCTCGCTAAGGATCAGCTGGCAGAGGAGCCGGATAATGAATCTACTGAGCTTACTTACTCCTATGATCCCGAAAATCCGATCCCAACTCTGGGAGGTAGAAACCTATTTCTTCCCTCAGGGCCTATCGATCAAAGACTCATAGAAGAGAGGAGCGATGTACGGGTTTTCACTTCTCCTATACTCGAAGATGACCTAGAGGTGACCGGAGATATTAAGGTTGTCCTCTATGTGGAGAGCGATCAAGAGGATACAGCCTTTTCTGCAAGGCTGACAGACGTTTATCCCGATGGAAAAAGTTTGATTATTGCCGACGGCATCGTCCGCCTTTCCCATGCAGTGAAAGAGCAGAGTGAAAAGCCGCATGAAATTGCGATCGACCTATGGCCGACCAGCATGGTGTTTGCAAAAGGCCACCAGATCCGCCTGATCGTTTCCAGTTCAAATTATCCACGTTATGAGAAACATTTGAACCACCTCAAAAGACCTCACGAAGCAACCCATTCTCAGGTCGCAAAAAATCGCATCTTTTGTGGTAAAGCAACACCTTCCCGACTCATTTTGCCCATAGTCGGAGAGGAGAATTTGCATTGAAAATCGTCATTTTGGCTGCAGGATCAGGCAGTCGCCTTGACCGCCCGCAGCAGGGGCCGAAAGCGTTGACAGTTCTTGCAAATGGACAGTCGATTCTCGAGTTGCAGCTTTCAGCGCTTAGTGCTTATCTTTCTTTAGATGATCTGATTGTTTCGGTGGGTTACCATTTTGAAAAGGTGATGGAGCTGTTTCCATCCCTTCTTTACTGCTATCATCCCGATTACGCCTCCCTAAACACGGCAAAAAGTTTATTAAAGGTAGCACGCAAGGTCAAAGAAGATCTGCTATTCTTGAATGGCGATCTCGTTTTTCATCCCCACGCTCTAAAAGCTTTGTTAAACTACAGAAAAACGTCCATGCTCGTCGCCCCGTGCTCTGTTGGAGAGGAGGAGATGAAGTACACGGTCGATGCCGACGGGTATATCAAAAATGTCTCCAAGAATCTTCAAGGCGCCCAAGGAGAGGCTGTTGGAATGAACTTCATTTCAAAGGAGGATCTACCTCTCTTTTTGTTCCACCTGGAACAGGTAAAAAATAGCGACTATTTCGAGCATGCACTTCAAGACTGCTTGCGCGATGGGATGCGGATGCGCGCGATCACCATCCCTAGAAACCAAGCTTGTGAGGTGGATTTTCCTGAAGACCTCGAACAAGCAAACCGCCTAGTTTTAGAGTGGAGCTAAAAGTGCTTTTAAGAGTAGAATCTCTCCTATTATGACTCTCCATGACGAAATCGCCAAAAGGCGCACCTTTGCCATCATCAGCCATCCCGATGCCGGTAAAACGACTCTGACTGAAAAACTTTTGCTCTATTCCGGAATGATCCAAACCGCGGGAATGGTGCGTGCGAAGAAAGGCAGAAGAGCTGCAACCTCTGACTGGATGGCGATGGAGCAGGAGCGAGGTATCTCGATCACCTCGTCGGCCATGCAATTTCCATACAAAGAGGCGATGATTAACGTCCTTGATACCCCCGGACATGAAGACTTTTCGGAGGATACCTACCGCACATTGACGGCGGCGGACTGTGCCATTATGGTGATCGATGCCGCAAAGGGTGTGGAAAAACAAACGCGTAAACTCTTTGAAGTGTGCCGTTTGCGCAAAATTCCCGTCATGACCCTCATCAATAAGTACGATCTTCCCGGAAGAGAGCCGTTAGATTTGATGCAAGAGGTTGAAGAGGTGCTTGGCATCCATTCGAGTGCGTGGAATTGGCCTATCGGCTCGGGCAAGGAGTTTTCAGGAGTTGTAGACAGGCAAAAAAAGGAGCTGCAGCAGTTTTATAAAGCGGCTGCCGGAGGCTCCCTAAAGGCAGAAATTGTAAGAACTCCATGGGCTCAAGCGGAAGAGAGGCTGGGTAAGGAGCGCTATGCAAACCTTGTGGGTGATTTGGAACTCCTCGAGCATGCCGGTAACCCGTTTACTTTAGACGCCTTCCTAAAAGGAGACACAACTCCTGTTTTCTTCGCTTCCGCTCTCACCAACTTTGGCGTCGAGCCCTTTTTAGACGCCTTTGTGGAACTTTCGCCCTGCCCTCATGCGCGCATGGCAGATCGATTCAACGGAGAAGAAGTTGAGATCGACCCGGAAAAAACTCCATTTAGTGCCTACGTCTTTAAGATTCAGGCAAATATGGATAAACGGCACCGCGACAATATGGCTTTTCTACGTATCTGCTCCGGAACATTTGAGCGCGACATGACCGTTAAACATCACCGGCTAAGCCGGGAGATCCGTCTTAACCGGCCTCATGGGATGGTGGCAGGTGAGCGCTCTACCCTCGACATTGCCTACCCCGGCGATATCATCGGCGTGATCAACCCGGGGGTTTTCGCTGTGGGGGATACCATTTCGATGACAGGCGGATTTAATTTTAAGCCGCTTCCCCATTTTGAGCCTGAGATTTTCGCAAAAGTCTTCCCAAAAGATGTGAGCAAGCGAAAAGCCTTCGATAAAGGCGTGAATCAGCTCATTTCAGAAGGAGCGATCCAGCTTCTTAAGCCTTTGGATATCTTTGGAGATCCGATTTATGCCGCCGTCGGCAATCTTCAGTTTGAAGTGATGCAATACCGCCTAAAGGATGAATATGGAGTGGAGACTCAGCTCCATTCGCAACCTTATCAGGCAAGCGCCTGGCTTGTAGGAGATCCTGCCACCTTCAAAAAGCCCTCAAACGCCCTCATGGTTTATGACGGTAAGCAGCGCCTCATGGTGCTTTTCAGCGAACCATGGGAAAAGCGCTACGCCGAGCAGCAGAATCCCGACCATCAGCTACTCGACAGTATGGCCTAAAGAGTTTGGTCTGAAACAGGGCTAAAAGGCCATGTGTAAGGCGGCTCTGTTTCAGTAGTTGATCCCGAATACTCCTCCTCTGAATGATGAGGTGTGCGGGGCGGTGTTTTATGAGGGGCTGGCGAGACTGCTAAAAAGTTCTTGTTGTAGATGAAGAGCCGCACAAGTAAATGAGCAAGTCCCGCAAAAATGCCAAGAGCAATAGTGGCCGTGAGAGCAGCTGCTCTGTCGCGCTTTTTATCCAGTTGGCTATTAAGTGGGTGAAAGATGTAAAATTTAAAGAAATTATTGGCTGTTAATCGCATTTCTTTCTCCCAAAAGTCGACTCTTTTTGAAAGAGTGTCTCATGTTTTCGCAATTCTTGCATTCAATTTTGTAAGTGAACCTTGGTAGAAAAAGCCCTTGCGTATAAATGAAGGCTCATTTACACTTTTGCCAAGTTCTGGAGGGGTGTCCGAGTGGCTTAAGGAGCACGCTTGGAAAGCGTGTGTACGGTAACACGTACCGTGGGTTCGAATCCCACCCCCTCCGCCACTTCTTCCTAAAAAATGCCCAAATCGTATAACTTGGCAAGTCTGTATTTTCTGGCTTTAAACGAATAATCCACAATTTCTAAAAATCCGCTCTCAACCCATTTTTTGCAAAGCGTCGCGTTAGTCCGAGGTCGAAAACCAAATAGATCGCCTATTTGCTTGGCTGTGACAATCTCAAATTCCTTGAATAGCTCCAGAGCTTTGCGCTGCTTTGGGTCCAATGTGCGAAACAGAGCTGATTGATCATTTTCGCCTTTTTCGTGACTTGCAATCATTTGAGCGACCACCTTTTCAAATGATATGGCCATGCCTTCGATGAAATATTCGACCCAATCGGTAATGTCGCTTTCAGCCCTTCCAAAGTAGTAATTGTGAGATGGTCCAACACTTATAGCCCGATAATATCCAAGTAAATTTTTGGCATAATATTCCTCGAGAGAATAGAGCCCTTTCAAACCATAACCGCCAAGATGCAAGATGAATGTTGTCAGCAACCTGGCAGTTCGACCGTTGCCATCGTAATAGGGGTGAATCGTTGCAAATTGGTAATGGGCAATGCTCGCTAAAATAGGACTTGGTAGTTCATTGCTTTCTTTTATCCAAGATACCAAATTGCGCATGAGGCCGGGAACATCTTTAGATTCTGGAGGCATGTAGACAATTGAGCCCGTGCCTCCATCTCTGATCACATTTTGGCCATCGCGATAGGGGGTGGGTTTGACACGCAGGCGACCATCGTTCATAACGAGAGCGTGTAAGGTTTGAATTATTTTTTCAGTCACCGGATGCTGCTTTGCAACATATTGTTCAAGCTGAGCTAGGGCAGCATAATAACCCTTCACTTCATTCTCATCGCGCTCTCTGCCGGGGAAATGGCCTTTAAGCTGAATGACTGCTTTAACTTCGTTGGGGTTGAGTTGGTTGCCTTCTATCATTGTAGAGTAATGTGTGGTGTACAGCTTGGCAGTCTCGCGTAAGGATGCAAGCACTGTTGGATTAACGGGTAGTAGCGCAACTTTTTCTTTGGCCGCTTCAATTCTCATAAGGAGCTTAGCGGTCGTAGGGGTGATTCTAAAGTTGGGCTTAAAATTTGTCGGCATAATACGCGCTCAATATCGGCTTATTTAATAATCTTCATTATGCTGATAATAAGCTGATAAGTCAAGCGGAAATTGACGATAAAATCTTTTAACTAGGCCTGATGATGCCTATTTCCAGGCTTAAGAGAGCCTCTTTTATTTTTATTCCACCGCTATAGCCTCCGATAGAGCCATCGGCTGCAATGACGCGATGGCATGGAATGACGATCGCGATCGGGTTCGCGCCGTTCGCACTGCCGACAGCGCGGAAAGCATTGGGATTCCCGATGGCGCGGCTTAAGTCTTTGTAGCTGATTGTTTCTCCGTAGGGAATGTTTAATAGCTCTTTCCAGACAGCCTGTTGAAAGGGTGTTCCATGCGGTTTCAAAGGAGTTTTGAAGGCGCGGAGTGTGCCTTTAAAATAGGCATCTAGCTCCTCCCGGATAGATAACAACGCGTCGGGCTCGCGTTGTAAAAGTCCGACATCATGCGCATTTTCAAAAAAAGAAAGCGTGTGGAGAGCTTTGTCATCGCCTGAAGCGAATAGTTTCCCGATGGGGGTTTCAATTATTGTAGCTGACATTTTATTCATGATTGAATTCTATGACTTGTTGCTTTAATTGGCGAATAAATTCTATAATATTACCAATAAAAGTAATAAATTTGAGGGTATTATGACAATGCGTGGGGTGGGTCAAAAATTTGTAAATGCGATGACAAAGCCTGGTTTTGATGTTGTACAAGGCGAAAAGCGAAAGGGATTGAGCAAAGCATTAGGATGGGCTAAGACCTTAGCTGCCAATATTCTCACTTTAGGGAGCGTTTATGTCATTGCTCGCAGAATTGAATTTAAGGCAAAGCCTCAACTACAAAGTACAACAGTAGACAATGCATCTGAATTTGATACCGCGGCTGAAGCAATCGCAAAATTACCACATGGTGCATCCGACGTCATTGGATTTTATAAAGGGGGCTTAACTGAGGTATTCGGAAATTTTGCCCCTTGCACGCTGCAGTATGAAGGTCGTACTTATCACTCTGTAGAAGCAGGATTTCAAGCGACAAAATGGCAAAAGGTCTTAGAGGAAAATACAAAATTAGACTCAACTGTTAAACAAGAAATCAATAACGCCATTGAAAATATGGCAAACGCAACTTCGGCAGAAGACGCTCTGCAATTTTCAAGAGCTTTAGAAAAAAAATATCCGAAGCTTTTTCCTGAGAATTGGCAAAAGGGCCAGCGAGATCAAGTGATGTGGGATCTTCTCAAGATAAAATTTTCACAAAATCCCTACAAGGCATGTCTTCTGGCAACAGGTAACGCTTTTTTACTGGAACATAGGCGTCTTAGAGGGGTAGATGTTTTTTGGAGTGATGGACATAATGGAAAGAGAGGCAATCGCTTAGGTGATATGTTAATGGCGTTGCGGGAAAGTATCAATAACCCATCTGATAAGGCGCCAAAATCTAGACTGAGTGAGCCATCTTTCAAGAAACAAAGACGAAGCGCAGCTCGGCAATTGAATCTTGAGATCAATAATTGCACGTTGAGGTATGCGCCCTACAATGAAGAACGCAGTTTTGTAAAGTTTATTTTTTCTAAGCCTGTGGATGTAACAAAAGTTGAGTGGTTTGAGTGTAAACTTTCAGAGGCCAGACAATTGATACAGGAATTTGATCAGAAAATTCAGAAGCAGCAAGAGATCATAAACAAGAATTCCTTAAAAATGAATAAAGCTTTCATAGCAGCCACTAAAAAGATTGCGACTCTCAAAAGAGAGAAAGAAATTGAATTTGCTCGCAAGAAAGAGGTTCTTCTGAACAGTGTGAATAATCTAGGTATTTTGGGTTCGGGCTATGCTGCAAATGATATTTCTAATGCAAATCCTACAGAAGCGTTGAGATTGCTAGAAGAGCAATTGAATCTATTTAAGGAAAAGTCGCAATAGAACTCATGGGGGATTTCTCCCCCGGTTTTGATTAATTGACGGGGACCGAGTATTTGACGGTTGCAGTCTTCTCTTTTTTTTTGACATTTCGAAAAGGCCCTAGAAGCCGTTAAACAGTTACTGCTAAGCTACTAGCTTCTGCAGCATTTTCGCAATGTAGTTATTAAGGCTAACTCCTTGGAGCTCAGCCGCTATAGACAACTTGGCATGTAACTCTGGTGATATACGCAAATTGAACTTTCCGGAGAAGGGCTTATCGGGTTCTTCTCCTCTTTCCGCACAGAAAGCCAAATAGTCATCGACAGAGCCTTTAAAAGCTTCCTCAATTTCATTCACTGTTGTGCCTTGGAAAGTAACGACATCTTTAATACCAAGCACTTCCCCGTGAAAAATCTTGGCTTCATCATCATATTCGACGTGGCCAGTATAACCTTTGTACTTCATCATGGCTTTACTCCTGCATTTTCTAAGAAACGGCGCACTGAAACTAATGCTCCTTTATCAGTTTCCTTCTTTGGATGAGGCCTGTGAAAGGTAGCACGCACTCCATTTAATGCAAACCGTACCCTTGATCCTTCACCTTCTGTAATTTCAGTATTCAAATATCGCATTAGGGACTCAATATCTTTCCAAACAACATTTGACTGAACGGGCTGCTTAAAAATCGCTTCCAATGTGCGATGATGTTTCTTGTTCACAATCTCATGGTACCAAAATTTAGTATTATAATCAAATCAGTAATTTCATCATATTCGGGTAGACCCCCGCCTTAAGGCCGGGGTCTTTCAAATCAAATTATGGAACGGGTTCGAAATCCGTTCCATAAAATGGAATTTCCTAATTTTCCTAGACCGGGACCGAGTATTTGACGGTTGCAGTCTTGTCTTTTTTATTGACAGAAGCTGCCTTTACCTCGAGTTGGATCAGCTTAGCGAGGTTGTCGATGTGAGTGCCACCACACGCAACCGGTGCAAACTCTCCAATTTGGATCGCTCTCATGCCGTTGCTATCCTTAGTGACTGCGACCGGAATTTGAGCCTCGATCATCCCTTTTGAAATCTCTTGAGCTTGTTTTTTAAGCTCTTCAAGATCGACCTCAGCCCCTTCAACCATTTTGAATTTGACGTAGGTGTCATTCGGAGAATGGTTGCCCATAAATCCGGTCAATGCGCCATTTGTCACTTTGTTCACTACGTCAGAAAGCAAATGGCCTCCCGAATGCAGTCTGGCGTGTAAATGGCGCACTTGGGGATTCACCTCAAGCTCGACTTCATCTCCTGCTTGAAACGGTGCCGGTTTGTCTCCATCCAGATCTAGATAGTGCGTAATGCCAAACTCATCGATCTTTTCCGAGCGGTCCTTGTTGACGTGGATGACATTGATCTTTCCAATCGTTCCTTGGTCGGCGGGCTGACCTCCCCCTTGAGGGTGGAAGATCGTCTCATTGAGCCTCACCCAGTGGACGAGCCTCTTTTTAAACTCGCCGACACCGGCTTCCGTAACATTTGCTACATGACGAAACAAGTTTCCATTGTCCATGTAGAGCGTTCTTACTGCACCACTCATGATTTCTCCTTTTGTTTTATATCAAAATTTAATAGTTGGACCTTTGCTTTAATGCCCATTTTCATAGCCTTTAAATCCCTCAATCTTAACCTCTTTAAGGCGATTTTGAAGTATCTGAATATTATTGCCACTCGCTGTGATTTTAGAGCAATTTTCAAAATTGCACGTTTGCAAATGAGCAAGCGGCAATAGATGGGCCAACATATCATCAGACAATGTATCGCAATAAGTGATGGTCAAGTGTTTAAGTGTTCTCACTCCTCCAAGAGCTATCAAAGAGGCTTCTTTTATCGAGATTGCATAATTAATTTGAACATTCTCAATCGATTTGAATAAAGCTAATACGGAAACGAATTTATTATTGTCTATCTTCGTTCCGTTGCGAATCAAAAGAGCTTGTGCCGACTCTTTGTAGAGACGACTCACCTCTTTTGAGACGAAAAGTAGATTGTGGTCGCATATGCTGAAAATCCTTTTCAAAGCAATTTCTGGAAGTGAAGTTAAAGAGTAACTCATTCTTAGCTCCACAAAGTGAGAGGGCTTTTATTTCCTCGGTAGGCCACAAAGCAAGAAACTGAAAGTCTTTTTCCTCCATCGACAGGACAAACAGCATGTAGCTTTGTTGAGTTAAATAATACAAGCTCTCCCTCAGAGGGCTTCAATCGCACAATCGGAGGAGGAAGCTTATTGCGTTCGATTCCGTACGAATCGCCTCTTAATGCATCAAACTCTTCATCTTTGCAGGCGTGGTCCCACAGTTCGAGTTCTCCTCCATTTTTTGGCATTTTGAGATAAACATTCATTGCAATTTGTGCCACCACATTCCTGCAATCGGCAACTGAGCGATCATCTCGCCTTAAGACATCTTCATGCGGCAGGATATCTTTGCCTTCATCGATGGCTCTTGATAGCCCAACAAACATATTTCCTCTGCCCAAATTTTGAACATGAGATCCTTTTGGCCAAAGCTCCTGTAATTCCAGCCTGAATTTGTCTATTGGAGAAAGGTAAGGAGCAAACTCTGTGCGCAGCTTCTGAATGTCGTTGTAGGCCCTGCTGTAATACTCCTTTCTATCAGCTTCAGTCATAGCCTCGTAATAGGCCATTCCGATCCGGCCGATCCCCGGCGCGTTAGAATAGTCTTTTATTTCATTGGTCAATAACTTGTCGGCCACTTGTTTACAGACAAGTCTGTCTACATAAAATGGCACTCGAAGTGCTATAATTACTCCTTTAAAAAGATCTGTCAAATCTTTGTAATCTAGTTTAGAACTAGATCTTACAACTGGCGCAGGTTTTACGCCTGCCAGCCATCCCCGAAACCCTTCGGTTGTACGTCTTAAAGCCTGTAATGTCATATCCTTGTCCTCCACAAGCACCAGGCATCTTAGGCAATTATAAAATTAAACAAAATAAAAATATTATATTAATTAAAATTTAAAATTTAAACTTTACACAAAAAAAGAGGGGGAAGAGGTGTTTGAAAAAAATAGATAATTTTTTTTAGGCTAGATCCAGCGTTTGCGGCGGAAGAAGAAGAGCATGCCAATCGCGGTGCAGAACATGATGAGGAGAACTACCGGGTAGCCGAATTTCGAGTGGAGCTCGGGCATCGCTTCGAAATTCATTCCATAAAGGCTTGTGATGAATGTCAGGGGGACAAAGATCGTCGATACGACAGTCAGAACCTTCATGATCTCGTTCATTTTCTGATTGATTGTCGAAAGATAGATATCGATCATACCGGAAGTGATGTCGCGGAAGCTTTCTACAGTTTCGATCGCTTGTATTGTGTGGTCGTAGACGTCGTAGGCATACACTTGAGTGCTTTCTTGAATAAGGGGGGAATCGATTCTTCGGAAGTGGTTCAATAGCTCGCGCATCGGCCAGATGATTTTCCTCAAAAGAGCCATCTCTCGCTTGATCTTCTGGATTTTATGCAGAGTGTCAGGCTGGGGGTCGTGAAGCAGCTCCTCTTCCAACTCCTCAAGATTTCTGTCTACTCGTTCTAAAGTGAGGAAGTAGTGGTCGACAATTGAGTCCAAGATGGCATAAGCAAGGTAGTCCGAGCCGCGCAGGCGCATTTTGCTCGAGGGCTTTTTCAACCGCTCTCGAATGGGAGAGAGCACTTCGGTCTCTTTTTCGACAAAGGTGAGTAAGACTCCTTCGCCGATCACAATGCTAAGCTGCTCATCTTCTAAGAACCCATCATCAGGACTTGTAAAGCGCAATACGCGCGTTGCAATGTAGATGTGCTCCCGGTAATCATCCAATTTCGAGCGCTGGACAGGACTCATGATGTCTTCAAGCAGAAGTGGATGGAGCTTGAATTTTTTCCCGATCGCATCGATGACGCGCGGATCTGTGATCCCTGTGACTTGCAACCAAATCTTCTGATTGGGCGCTCTGTACTGGAGCGCCTCTTCGATCGACTTGGGATACTTTTCAATGACCGTTTCGTCGTTGTAAAGGATTAGGCGAAGCTCTGTGCCTTGTAAAAGCGCATCGCCCGTATAGATCAAGCTTCCGGGCGGGGTGCCTATTTTTTTAGAGCGTCTGCGGAAGAGTCTAGCCATTCATCCCTCGATGTTTCTTCGGGCCATTCCAATCTTTCTTTTCAACCTATCATCATTCGTCAGTTTTTCTTCAATAGCTTTACATGCGTGTATGATTGTAGAATGCTTTTTGCCGAAGGCAGCGCCCAGCATCGTAATCGATTCACCGATCATCTCCTTGGCAAGATACATGGCGACTTGTCTGGAAAGGGCTATGTTTTTAGTTCTTTCAGACCCTTTGATGTCGCTAACTTTCACTTCGAAGATCGTCGCCACGTTTTTCAAAATCTGCTCCACTGTGATCAGCTGTTTGGGGGCCGATTGAAGCATTTCACACAGTGCTTTTTCTACCATCTCTTCAGTAATGTTTAAGTTTTGAAGACGGCAGTGGGCGCTCAGACGGTTGACGGCTCCTTCTAACTGCCTGACGTTCATATAGATATGCTCGGCAATGAAAAAAGCTACTTTGTTGGGGATATGCAACCCTTTCTGCTCCGCCTTGTGCTGCAGAATTGCAACGCGCGTTTCCAGTTCGGGAACTCCGATGTGCGCAACTAATCCCCACTCCATTCGCGCGATCATCCTTTCAGACAGTCTAAGTTGTGCGGGAGGCTTATCGCTTGTGATCACGATTTGTTTATTTGAGTTGATGAGCGCTTCAAAGGTATTGCAAAACTCCTCTTCAAAATTGAGCCTGCTTTGTAGGAATTGGATATCGTCCACCAGGAGCACATCGATTGAGCGGTAGAACCGCTTCATTTTGTCGACCGTTTTGTTTTTCAAATTGTCTACAAGCTCATTGATGAACGCCTCTGTCGTCGTGCATTGCACATTCACCTTTTTTTGGTTGGCCTGTACGTAGTGGCCAATGCTGTGGAGAATGTGCGTTTTGCCTAAACCAACACCCCCATGGATAAAGAGAGGGTTATAGGATTGACCCGGTCTTGCAGCAACTCCAATTGCTGCTGATTTGACAAATTGGTTGGCGGGGCCTTCGATAAAGGTTTCAAAGCGGTAATTTCGATTCAGTTTGAGTTCAAATTGGGGGGCCTCTTCATGCTGGACCACCAAAGGAGCGTGAGTAGGCTCCTGTTTTGGAATAGGTGCAGGCTGAACGACGATAAAGCGGATTGCAGGCTCTCCATTGCCATCGGTCGGAAGGAAAGCGATCAAATCCTCTTTGAAGTTTGAAAGGAGATACTCTTTCACAAAGATGTTGGGAATTTCGAGGACGATCTCCTCTTTGGATTCCTCTTCTTTGATGCGGATAGGTTCCAACCAGTTGCCGAAAGCAGCGGGAGAACAGCGTGTTTTAGCAAGCTCCAGAAATTGAAGCCATGAATCCTTGAGATCACAGACGAGCATGTGAGTTCCTTAAAGTTATAAACAGCCTTTCCACAGTTCAGATGGGGCCTTTTAGGCCGACGACATTAACATGGGTAAGTAATGGGCGCAAGAAAAATGCTCTCTAAAATGTCGTTTTATTGATTAATCAGTTGATCTTCAATGCTTTAGGGATTTTATTGATCTGAATAATTTGAAATGAATAGGTAATAATTTACTGTTTTTGTGTATAATTAATTACATAAAGAGATTTTGCGATGATAGTTAATATTAGTCGTGTTATTTTGATTGTTGTGGGCATCTGTTCATTGACGGTGCTTGGGGGCGCTGCTTTTTTTGCCTTGGAATCAAGGGTGGGTTATGAACAACCTCTTATTTCACTTAGATCGAGCTCTTTACCTGTGAACTCTTTTTCTGAAAAAGGCGAGCTGTTGAACAACCAGCTGCATTATGCGCCGCCTTCCTTACGAGTTCCCAACTTGTCTACAGTTTTATCCTATCATGGGGTGAATGTTAGGCCCGATATTTCTCCGGCAAGCAAGGAAATGTTTTTTTCATTGGCAGGTGTTAAGGATCCGTTTGCAGTAAAAGGTGGTGAAAAGGTCTATTTGAAGGTGGAAGAGGGCTCTTACACACTTTCTCAGGGTCAGAAACCCACTTCATTATGGTTTACAGCGATTCCAAAAGGTTCGCAAGCTTTGGTTAGCGTGCGGATTGAAGATCAAAATGGCGTGATCTCCTCAGAGCCTGCAAGTGCTGCTACATTGCAGTTGCCTGAAAAACCTCTACCCGTCCAGGCGGCTATTTGGAGTTTAGGGGATTTCAGGGTTGATGGGACCTATTTTATAAGAAACAAAGCGCGCTGGTATGGAAGGGATCTTTTTTTAGAAAACCATGGCGGGGAAGAGTATCAGCAGTTGCAAGGTAAACAGCGTTTTTCGATAGGAGAGGGTGAGAACCGCTATTATTTGTATGGAGAGGTAGGCGATCTGTTTGTATTTCGCGATGGGCGTTTTTATCCTGTCCAGCCGGGAGAGAACTCTAAGGGGCTGCCACTTTTGCAGATCGTCAAACAGGATGACAAAGTGCTTTCTTTTCATCTTTTCTCATCAACCGGAGTGCAAAAGACTCTTCTCAATCTCGTAAAGGCGCAAGATCCTCTAACGGAGCAGTTCATGGAGAATTTTCAGTTTGTCGGCATGAGGACGAAAGTGCACGCCCTTTTTAAAGTTTCTGGAAAGCGCGAGGTGGTAGGTCCGGGCGACTGGTTCATTAACGGAGCTGAGGGGTTAAGAAAGATTAAAACGGGCAAGGAGCTAGATCAATACATTTCGGGCGATCTCACCGGATCATTGTTAGTGATAGAGTCGCTTACCCAAAACGGAGAGGAAAAGCAGTTTCAGGCAACTCTTTACAGTCCTGAGCGCTCTGCATCTGTTGCGCTACAGATTCCATTAGAGCCCTTCCAAAAAGCTGCTGCCCCCTCCAAAAAGGAGGAGCAGCCGCCGGCAGTTGAGTCAGAAGAGAGTGGTTAAGAAGCGAAAACAGTAGAGGAGCTTGAGCCCACTTCGTGGATGACTTCAGTGCATTGTGTGATTTTGTCGTCTTGGAATGTCAAAATTGCAATGATCTGGTATTTGGATCTTTTGCCCGATTTGTTAGCGAGCTCCGCTCCGTAGCGGATCACTACTTTGTTTCCTGCTACAATCGGTTCTTCTAATAGGTTGGAATAGGTAGCTTGGCTATTTTCCTTTTGAATGTCTTGAAGTCTCTTCACATAATCGTTCAAGTTGCTGCACACTTTTCTATCGTTGTTGATGAGCTGGAATTGAGTGGAGAAGAAGCGCTGCAGTTCACCTGCATTGGGGCTTGAAGAGCCATTGCCATAAGTCCGCAATAGAGTAAATACCTCTCTTAATAGATCTTGCGCATGTCTTGCATCTAGGACTGTTTTTGTGGATGGCATACATAACCTCCTTGTTGTATGCATACTTCTAACCTCTATCAGACAACCGTCAATTTAAGCAAATCGCCCGATTGGCACGGTTTTTGCTTCATTAATGATTGGTGTAAAATGCATAAAACTTAATTTTTATCTTGAATTAAAATTGTTAAAAACGTGATAATGTAAATATTAATCGGTTAGGAGGTAGTTATGACAGTAAAAATTGGTGGAAAAAATTATGATTCTGCGGCCCTTATGGAGGCTGTAAAAGGTGCGAAATTGACCCAGACTTCGAAAGGGGGATTGGCGGTTATTTTGACCTTTGATAAGGGGACTCACAATGAGAATATGTTAAGGTTGACCCGTAACCAGTTGGTCAAACTCGTAACTACGCTTGAAAAAAAGGACAAATCGCGTCCATTAACCGATAGAATCGAAAATTTGACGTTCCTCTCAAAACGTCTTAGTGATTTTAATCGCGAGGAAAGACGGTTAGGGTTTAACATGTCCGCTGAAGAGAAGAAAACTCTTAAGATTCATCAAAAATGGGGAAATCTCTTCTTCAAACGAGATAAAGTTCTCGAAAATACGACGCAGATATTGAAAACGGAGCGGACGAAAGCTGTTGCCAATATCAATAAGGCGCTCAATAAATATGCTCATAAATTGCTTTCCAATTTCACTGAAAACTTAAAGCATCAAGACAAGTCTGATGTGAAACATTTTAAAAAGCAATTTGACCATGAGTTCAACGGAAAACTGATTAATTTCGTTCTAACCTTACCTGATTCAAAGTTTTTGAGTACAAGTGAGGTTGCTAATCTAGTCGTTGCTACGGTTCAAGGGATTAATGCTGAGGAATGAGATAAATCGGCATTGAAATAGCTCGAATTCTTTGATTTACAGCCCCTTTTTGGCAGAGATGCCGGGAAGGGGCTGTTTCTTTTGGGGGTGAAGAGCGATTTTCTGATTGATGTGATCTTCTGCTATATAAATAAAACAGTAGCCGTTGACTTAACTTTATTTATCTGATAATTTAATGCTGTTTTAACTTTAACTGGAGTGTATATGAAGGTCAAATTGGGTGGAGCAGTATTTGATTCAGCTTCTCTTTTGGAAGTAGTAGAGACTGCGCAATTAGTTGTAATTCCGAAAGGTCGATTCAAAGTTAATCTATTGATTCCGTCTAAAAGCAATAGCAAAGAAATTGAGGTAACTCGTAATCAGTTAGTTAAGTTTATTTTAGACTTCCAAAAAAGGGATAGGGAGCTAACAGATCCGAAGCGGTTTAAGGTTTTAAGTGCGCTAAGATCGCTTCTCCATCGTTTAAAAGCTCAGGAGGAGGAATTGCTTCTCAAAATTGAAGATGATTCTACGAAAAAGAAATTGCTTTCTCACCAAAAAAGGGGCAACCGCTTCTTTAATCGCGAAAAAGCCTTTGTATATGCAGTATTGAAGGGGCCGCTTATTGGTCAGCTAGTTTGTATTGCGAACCCCAAAACTTTAACCATGGATGATGTTTGGGAGCTTGTCGAGAATCCCCTTGTGTATACTGACATAGAGTAAAACCTGACTAATATCGAATGATCGTGCTTTTAGGAGGTGAAGCGGGACTTGGCGATCTGGGTGAGCTTTTGCTCTACATGGGATAGGCCGAGGGTGCCGGCGCCTTTGATCATGGAATGGAGCCTGGTCAGTTCGCTTGGGCTTTCGCTTCGGGCGATGAAATCGACGAGGTCGGAGAGGGTTTCGGAGGCGATATCTTTGATATGGAGCGTGTTATCGTGGCTTGAGGCAAGCATTTCCTGGATTTTCTCGCTGTCTCGAAGAAGGGAGAGGGGAATTAGATGCTCTTCACCACTTGAAAATAAAAATGTAATATATTCATTTTGAGAAAAGCCCATAATATGATTTTAATGGAATTAGTTTATAATTTCAATTAATTTTATTTATGGGTCTTATGTGTAAAGAATCTTGGCAAAAATTGGGCAAAGAGGGGATGATGTGTGGCATGGAAACTTATCTGCCCTATGGGGTGCCCTCGATCTCTGAAGAGGACCGTGCTGCGGTCATGGAAGCCTTGCATTCGACGACGCTGACGCGGGGAGCTTTGACCGAAGAGTTTGAGCAGGCGGTAGCAAAGCGCGTCGGAGCGGAATACGCTGTCGCCTTTAATAGTGGATCCACTGCACTTGCGGCGGCGTTTCGGGCAGCGCATCTTTCTGAGCGGGACCGCGTACTGACCACGCCCAACAGTTTTATCGCAACTTGCGGCCCTGCAGTGGAAAAGGGAGCGCAATGCGTTTTTGTCGATATCGATCTTGGTAGCGGAAATCTGAACCTTGAGCAGGCAGAGGAAAACTTCGAATACCGTTCTCTTTCCGGCAGGTTGTTTTTCGTTCCTGTCCATTTCGCCGGCATTGCACTCGACATGAAGGCGGCAAGTGAAAAGATGCGTGGAGCCAATCAAGTCACGATTGAAGATGCGGCACACGCCTTCGGCTCTTGCTATCCCAGCGGCGAAAAAGTGGGTTGTTGTAAATACAGCGACATGACGATCTTTAGCTTTCACCCGGTCAAGACACTGACGACGGGAGAGGGCGGCATGGTAACGACGAATGATCCCGAACTTTATGAGAGGCTAAAATCTTATCGCAATAATGGGATAAAAAGACTTGAAGAGCCATGGCTTTACGAGGTTCAGGAGCTTACAGGTAATTTTCATCTGACTGAAATGCAAGCGGCTCTTGGGATTTCACAACTTAAGCGGGTTGATGCTTTTATTGAAAAGAGAAGGCAGTTGATGCGGCGCTACCGCGAGGCACTTTCTCCTTTGCCTTGGATCCGTATGTTTGATGCCGTATATGATGAGCGTTCGGCATTCCATTTGTGCGTGGTGCAGATTGACTTTGAAAAGTTGGGTAAGACTCGTAAGCATTGCGTTGAAGCGTTAAAAACTGGATCCATTGGCTCGCAGCTGCATTATATTCCTCTTTACCGCCATCCGGCCTTATCGAGACAGATGGGTGATCTAACCGAGTATTTCCCCCAAATGGAGAGGTATTTTACTGAAGCTCTTTCGATTCCCCTCTATTATGACCTCACCTTCGAAGCGCAGGATCGCGTCATCACTGCCATCAAGCATCTTTAACCCCCCTACCCCTGCCCGTGCCCTTGCCCGTGCCCGGGATAAAGAATAGGGTGGTAGAAATAGACCGTCGGGCGGCTCGTCCATCCAGGCGAGCCCCCTGCGGCCCCGTTGAGCCGTTCTGACTTCGCCAAATCACCCCTCCTTCGCTCGGCTTAGTTACTCACCCCTCCTTCGCTCGGTCGGGGCGATTTTTCATCGTCATAACGGCCGCGGGCTGCTCCGCTCGCCCCAAAAGGGGCGCTCCGCAG
>CAZSDA010000023.1:0-26982 GCA_964605535.1 uncultured bacterium | reverse complement strand
CGCTTCAGTGCACATAACAATACAGAACCTTGCTTTTTTTTCGCAAGCACCTTTTCGCAAAAAAAGAAAAACTTTATAAAATAGACCTTCACAAAGGTTCGACACATATGCTAAAACAGTCTCTAACAATTCTTCATCTTTGCATTGCTTGCTCTCTTCTCCTTTACTTTTTGGGGTTTCCTTTCTTTGGAACTCACTTTTTTTACCGTTCAAACCTCTTAGTGATTGAAGCGGCCATAGGAGAACGAGGTTTGCCGGATGAAATAGCAGCCAAAAAGCAAGCCTTTCTCGAGGAACCTGCCTCTTTGCAAGAGCTCATTCTCAATAAAAGGGCTTTTTATCAGGCGGGTTTAACTCGCTCATGGACTGAACAGGTGATTTCCGCTTTGCGCATCATTCCGGAAGTAGGAGCTCCCCTTTGGCTTTGGCTCTTTCTCTCTTTTTATTTGGGAATCAAGTTACTAAAAGGCGTCATGTTCAAACAGTCAACCCTCCTTATGCTTCCCCTTCTCAGCTTGATCATTGTTTTCCACAATTTCAACTATGGAACCCAAGATCCTGTCGCAAAGCTAATTCCCTCCGAAGCGGCAATACTAAAGGGACAGAAGCTCGAAGGGTCAGTGGCTGAACAGATCGAAATGTTAAAGGGAAAATGGACTGACTATTTACTAGAGAAATGGGGAGAGCCGGGTGATCAACTGCCGATTGCTGAACAGAGATTTCAGATCGCCTGGGCCCGCCTTCTTCCGATGGACTCGTTTAGCGCACTTTCTGAAAGACGTTCGCCTATTCTGCTCGCTATTTTTGTAGGTTGGAACCTGCTTTTTGCATTATTGGCCGGTTATCAAATAAAGGATCACGCCCGCAAAAAATCCGACGGCAGCGCTTAGAGAGATTTTTCTGAAATACCACAGAAAATCAACTTTTTCCAAGCCCATGAAAACAACCCCTGCGGCGGATCCAATGATCAGCATGCTGCCGCCAGTTCCAGCCGCATACGCTGTCAATTGCCAAAACGAATGGTCCTGTGGGATGGCTGTTAAATCGTACATTGACATCGTCGCTGCGACGAGGGGGACGTTATCGACAACAGCCGAGGCGATTCCGATTAAGACTGCGATGACAGTGAGATTCCCTACGCTCTTTTCCAGGTAATGAGCGAGATCGGATAAAACGCCTCCTGTCTCAAGTGCGTCGACAGCGAGTAGAATTCCAAGAAAAAAGAGGGTTCCGGAAAGGTCGATCTTCGTTAGAACATGCGGAATGCGCAAATGGCTTCTTTCCTCATAATGGCGGTGCAAAAGATCGGTTGTTAGCCATAGAACTCCCAGTGCGAGCAGCATACCCATAAAGGGAGGCAGCCCCGTTAAAGCTTTGAAACAGGGGACAAAAATTAACGCTCCGATTCCAAGATAGAAAACGAGCTTCCCAAAAGGCTCAAGGGGCTGCTTTTGCAGAGCTGTTTCAGGTCTCGAAAACTCTCCCTTGAGCATTGTTGAAAGGCACAATAGAGAGAGCGCCGCGCATCCAAAGCTTGAGAAAAATAGCTCTTTCATCACTTGAAAGGTGGATAATTGACCGCCGATCCAGAGCATCGTCGTCGTCACATCCCCAATCGGCGTCCAGGCCCCGCCGGCATTGGCCGCGATCACAACGGCCCCGCCGATCAGGAGCCGATCTTCTCTCTCAGGTAAAATTTTCTGTAAAAGTGAAATCATCACTATCGTCGTGGTCAGATTATCTAAAACCGCTGAAAGAAAGAACGTGATGAACCCGATAGTCCACAGCAAAGCGCGCTTCGATGTGACAGAGATCGCGTCTGAAAGAATTCTGAACCCTTTATGCTGATTGATCGTCTCGACAACCGTCAAGGCGCCTAAAAGAAAAAAGATCACCTGGCTAATGCTGGAGACATGTTCCCCTAAAAACTGAAGGCTTTCAGCTCTGCTGTTATCAGCAGCTTCAAACTGCACAATCCAGCAAGCGATCGCCATCAACAAGGCGCAAGTGGCTTTATTGACCTGAGTGTAGTGTTCTATTGTAATAAAAAAATAGCCCACCACAAAAAGGAGGGTCATGATCCAAGTGAGAGAATAATGTTCCAGCATGCTACCCATTTTACAACAGACTCTTTAAGAAAGTCTAACCAAAAAACCCTAGACCGAACCAAATAATGGCACCAAAGAAACCCACTGCAAAAAAAGTGAGAAAATATCCGATCAGCACAAACACCCCATCATCTTCAAGCAGACCAAGCCCGAGTGCCACAATCGGTGCCGCTACGAGGATATTCGTCAAAGGTATCGGCAAGGGCAATGCAAGTGTCAACCCAAGAAAAACAATGTCAATCCCATGAAATTTTTGAAGAGAAGGGGCCGTAGCGAGAAAGCTCAACCTGGGCTTTACAAACGATTTCGTTTTGTCCAAAACATAAAGTGCTGCATGAACAATTTTTTGAAGTGCTTCATAACTGATCTTGCGATTTAAAAACTGTGGACAATGCATCTGTTTGCCTAAAGCAATTCGGCAGCCCATATAAAGGAGCAGGAGGCCAAAAGGGGTAGAAAAACCTGGAATCTGCAACGGAAAGCAAAAGGGTAGTCCGATGATTACCAATAACGCAGGATACCCTCTTCCTGCCAAAGCACCCATCAAAGTAGCTACATCGATTTCCTGCCCCCGATATTTCACTAAAATGCTCTCAAGGGTATCCTTAAGGGGCGGATTAATCTTTTGCGTATCTTCGTTCATACCTTTACCAAAGGAAATATTAACGGTATTAAAATCGATCCGGCAATCCATGTCAAAATATCGAAAGAGATACCCTGAACTAAAAAATCTTTAAACCGATAGCCTCCCGGGCCATACACGATCATATGTGTTTGATACCCTGTTGGAAGTGCATAACCTGAAGAACTCCCTATCAACACTGCAGCTCCGATAGCCTTGATGGTTTCCGGCGAATAGTAGCCGGCAGCAGAAAACATACCCACACCGATTGGAAACATGATCACAGCACTTGCATTATTAGAAAGAACTTCCGTTAGAGCAACTGTCATCAATAGAAGTGCAGAAAGCATCATTACGGGATCTTCCCCAACAATGGAGAGCATAAGACCGGCGAATTTTTGTGAAAGCCCCGAGGCGGTAAGAGCTTTTCCAATAGCAAAGGAGCAGGCAATTACTAAAAGCACCATCCAAACGATCGACCTGTACGCCTCTTCAAATGTAATGATGCGGAAAACCAAAAGAGCCGCAGAAGCAATGCAGGATGAAATGAGCAAGGAAAAGCCTGCAATTGATGATACGACGACAGCTCCAAGAGAAGCTAAAGAAAAAAAACCTTTAAGAAGGTTGAATGTGTGTAATTTCCCCAGTTTTCTTATCACAAAGTAATCGGATGAAAATTCTGTATGCACTTTTTCGGGCTGATCGGTAATCGCAACCAGCACATCTCCTGCCCGCAAAGGGATATGCCTTATCATACCCTTTAAAGGTGCTCCATCGCGGTATATTGCAAGAATAGAAGCCCCATAACTACGTCTAAACCGGATTTCGTCTAAAGTTTTTCCTATATAAAATGAAACCGCTGTAATGACGATCTCTAAAAAATGGCTGCTTTTGACGTCTAGTTCAAAACCGGGATCCGCATAAGAATCCAATCCTTTTATCTGATGAAGCTCCGCTAAGCGGTGCAAATCAGAAGCCAGCAATAGATGGTCGCCCTCTTTTAACTCAAACTCTTCGTTTGGATTGTGATATCTGTGCCCATTACGCTCTAATTCTATTACAGCTGCTCCTCTAAAAATATCACCGCCTATCGCACTCCCTATCAAGGGGGAATCTTTATTCACAGTGAAGCGCGCCGTCATCGATTCAATATTGACCTCTACTTCAGCAGTTGGATTTTTTCTTTCAGGAAGAAGCCAAGCAGCAAAACAAAGTATTGAACCCAAAATTATAAATAGGGGCAGTCCGACTTTGCCAATCTCAAACAGAGAAAAGCCAAAAGCTGGATTTTCTTCCAACATTAATGCCTGGACCATAAGGTTTGTCGAGCTGCCGATCAAGGTGCAAGACCCCCCTAAAATCGCGGCATAAGAAATGGGGATTAAAAATTTTGATGGAGGGCGATCCATCTGTAAAGCCCATCTCTTTACAATGGGAGTCATTAAGAGCACGATGATCGTGTTATTTAAAAAGGCACTCATCAACCCAGTAGGAAATACTACAGAAGCAATTTCGGGCAAAAACTGCTTGGAGCGGCTTAATACTGCACGCGCAAACCTATCAAGAACTCCATTGACTTCAAGCGCCTTTACAATCACACAAAGAGAGGCGATGAGAGGAATGATTTCATTAGAAACACCCTGCAAAGCCTCTTTTGGTGAAACTGCACCGGTTGCAACGAGCAAAAATACGGATGCGAGCATCACAACTTCAGGCGGTCTCGTCTCCCGAATAAGCGCCCATACAGTGCCCAAAAAGATAATGAGGACAACCCAGGCGTTTAGGGATAGCCCTTCAAAAAAATGAACCATATTTTTTTATATACGAGTTTGACAATTTTCGAATGCAATTTTAGAATTGGGCCATATTTCCGGAGAATTCCTTATCTCGCCCACGATAAAAACAGCCATTAAACCGGCACTTTTAAAATGGAAACTCTTTATTGGCACTCTGCTTGCCATCACAGGAGCCTCTGTGATTGTCTTATCTGGCAGCTTCCTCTCTGTAGAAGCCTTAAAAAAGTGGGGTTTATTTCTTTTGCTTTTCAGTCTTTCGCTGATCGCTTTAGGACTGATTCCTTATAGAAGGCTGCAAAAGCTGGAAATCAAGCCGAATGAATTGGAATTGCTGGACCATGGCTTAGCTTACCGCAAAAACGGAAAAGTAGAGTGGATACTGCCTTACAGTTCGATCACAGACTTAGACTATGTGGAAGATCCCTGGCGCTATGGAATCAGGCTGAAGGTAGAGGAGCGCTGGGCGCTTTTTCTCCCTTACTTTACCAGGCGCTCTTTTGAGAGCCTTAAACGAGATTTGGACACAATCAGTGGCTGAGGGATGACAATGCAGGCAATATATTCAGTAGAAACTCTTCTACAGGGTCACAATGAATGTCATCCTGCATCAAGCGCCTCTGACCACGATAGAGAAGAAAAAGCTTTGCGAGGGTGCGTTTAGCAAACGCTTTAGGTGTCGCATTTTTACAACTCAATTGTAACTTTGAGCCTCATGATCACATTTTCGTTGTAAAACTGCAGCAGACAACTGCATATTAATTATTAGAAATTCCTCAAGAATTCGTGTTGGATCCAACCGGAAGAGAAAGCCCGCTTTGAAGAATATCATGCATTTTAAGAAGACCTAATACGCGGTTTTCTTTATCGACAACCGGCAGAACCATAATAGGATTCTTACGACTGCCCTCCATCATATAAAGCGCCTCCCAAGCTAGAGTTTCAGGTGATATCGATTTTGGAGCTTTTGTCATGACGTGATTCAAAGGCATTTCGAGAAGGTTGTGACCATGCGTTTGCAGCGAACGGCGAAGGTCGCCATCGGTAAAAATGCCTAAGAGTTTCATCTCCTCATCCAAAACGAGAATGCATCCGGCTCGTTTGTCAGAAAGCTCGAAAAGAATATCTATGACGCGGTTATTGGGGCCAGCTAGCGGAAGGGCTTCGCCCTCTATCATTAAGTCTTCTACCTTCAGAGTCATCTTTTTCCCAATGGAACCAGATGGATGATTCAATGCATATTGGTCCATGCTGAAGCTTCTCTCCTGCATCAATGCAATGGCAAGCACATCACCTAGAATCATTTGTACAGTTGTCGAGACCGTGGGAGCCAAATTGAAAGGGCAAAGCTCCTTTTGGACTGGCAGCATGAGAATGGTGTCGGCAGACGCGGCCAGTCTACTCTGTGGATTGGATACAAAAGCTAAAACTTTAGCGCCTTTTTTTCGGACAAATGGAATCATATCCAAAAGTTCGTCCGCTTCACCGCTTTTGCTGATTGCAATAACAATATCGTCTGAGGAGACCACGCCTATATCTCCATGAAGAGCCTCCAGAGGAGATAAAAATAGGGCGCGGGTGCCCGTTGAAGTCAGTGTTGCTGCAATTTTTTGCGCAACGAGCCCGCTTTTGCCAACTCCGGTAAAAACCAAAAGTCCCTTGCACGACTTCAATGCGTCGAGTACATTTCTCACCTCGAGAAGATTGATCTGGTCGAAAAAATCGCCAACTTCTTTTCGGTAAGAATGAAAAAGTTCTTGAATATCCATCGCAACCATTTTAACGTGTAAGAGATTAGGATGCAAATGAACCATAGCAAAAAAATTCCCATAGCGATCGCCGAAGGCGATGGAATCGGACCTGAAATTACTAAGGCCGTCCTCCAAATTCTTCAGGCTGCGAATGCTCCTCTTGAATTTCTCCCCTGCGAAATCGGAGAAAAGGTGTACCTTAGAGGATTTCCTTCGGGCATCGAACCCGAGACCTGGAAAAAAATCAGATCCTCAAAAGCATTTTTGAAAGCTCCGATCACAACTCCACAGGGTGGAGGTTTTAAAAGCTTAAATGTCACGATCCGCACAACCCTCGGACTCTACGCAAACGTGCGCCCCTGCGTAGCCTATGCCCCCTTTGTGGGGACTAAACATCCGGGAATGGACGTCGTCATCATCAGGGAAAATGAGGAAGACCTCTACACTGGCATCGAATATAGACAAACTGAAGACACCTACCATGCGCTCAAAATAATCAGCCGTCCTGGATGCGAAAGAATTATCCGCTACGCTTTCGAATATGCGCGCGCCAATGGAAGAAAAAAGGTGACCTGCTTTAGCAAAGACAATATTCTCAAGCTTTCTGATGGGCTCTTTCATAAAGTTTTCGATGAAATTTCTGCAGAATATCCCTCTATCGAACATGAACATTGGATTGTAGATATAGGGGCAGCTAAACTCGCCGACACTCCTGAAGCCTTTGACGTAATCGTCATGGCCAATCTTTATGGCGATATTCTATCAGATGTCGCTGCACAAATTGCAGGATCTGTAGGTCTTGCAGGATCTGCTAATATTGGGAAACATTGTGCGATGTTTGAAGCGATCCATGGATCCGCACCCAGAAGAGCGGGTCAAAACCTTGCAAATCCCTCAGGATTACTCCTGGCTGCAGTGCAAATGCTTGCCCATGTGGGCCTTCCAGAATATGCTTCGACTATCCACAATGCATGGCTTAAGACGCTTGAAGAAGGAATCCACACTTACGACATCTTCGAAGATGGGCTAAGCAAGCAAAAAGTGGGAACAAAAGAATTCGGTGAAGCAGTCATCCAAAGGCTTGGCCAGTCTCCGCAGGTCTTAAAACCCGCCCACTATGGCGCAATTGGCAGTAGCCCCGGCCATGAAGATCTGCTAGTAAAAGAGCGTCAGTCAAAAAAAATCGTCGGGATTGATGTGTTTGTAGAGGAAAAGGGCTCAATCGATCCTCTCATTCCCATATTGCAGGAAGCTGCTACACCGCCTTTCAAACTCTCCCTGGTGGGCAATAGAGGCGTCCGGGTGTGGCCCGACAAGGCACCTGAAACACTCTGCGTAGACAGCTACCGAGTGCGTTATACAGCACTTAACGGTACTGTAGATCACCACGCCATTGCCACCCTTATGAAAAGCCTTGCCGATAAAAAGATCGACTTTGTCAAAACGGAGCAGCTCTGCACCTTCGATGGCAAACCCGGATACACCCTCTCCCAAGACGAGCAATAAAGAAAGACTTTTAGATCTTCTGCGAAGCTCTCCTTTAAGGAGCCAGCGTAGCAGCCCGATTCTATTCTTTCGGGCAAGGGCACAGGCAAGGGCAAGGGGTAAAGAGAGACTTTTAGTTCTTCTGCGGAGCGCCTCCTTCAAGGAGGCTAGCGTAGCAGCCCGAGGCTGTTATGACGATGCAAAATTGATCCGACCGAGCGAAGGCTGGGTAAGTAACCCGCCGAGCGAAGGAGGAGCGATTTGGCGAAGTCAGAACGGCTCAAGGGGCCGCAGGGGGCCCGCCTGAATGGACGGGCCGCCCGACGGTCAAATTCTATTCTTCGAGCTTGGTTTATCAACCCTATTCTTTCGGGCACGGGCACGGGCACAGGCACGGGCATGGGTAGGGGTAGGGGTAGGGGATTAGACCTCGACGCGGAACTCTTTGTGATAGTAACGCCGCTCGTCAAGCTCGCCTTCCTGCTTAGCTATATAGACTGCACACACAGCGTCGCCTAAAATATTCAGCACAGTCGACACCATCTCTCGGATGCGGTCAATTCCGGCCAAAAGCGCAAGCCCTTCCAAGGGAATTCCCACAGAGGTAAACACGACAGTCAGCATGATAAATCCCGTCCCGGGAATGCCGGCAGCACCGATAGCTCCCAATGTGGCTGTAACCACAATTGTGATGAGGGCCTGAAGCGAAAGATCCAGCCCATAGGCCTGAGCAATAAAAAGAGCACTCATTCCCTGAAAAAGAGCCGATCCATTCATGTTGATGGTGGATCCCAAGGGCAGAACAAAGCTTGTAATATTTTTTGAAACGCCCAAATTTTCCTGGGCGCAATGCATTGAAACGGGCAAGGTGGCCGAACTGCTGCATGTCGAAAAGGCCATCATGATCGCGTCCCCCATTCCTCTGAAGAATGGAATTGGATTGAGCTTTGCAAGATATTTTAAAATGCCGCAAAACACAAGGAGCACATGGATGGCGCAAGCACAATAATAAAGGAGGAGAAACTTGAAAAGAGGAAGCAACACTGAAAGCCCGAATGATCCTGCCACCCAACCCATGATAGCAAAAATACCGATGGGGGAAAACTCCATCACAATCGAAGTCAAACGATACATCACATCCGCTAAAGACTCCATCACAGAAAGAAGGGGTTTTCCTCTCGAACCGCTAAAATTTATTGCAAGACCAAGAAAGATGGCAAACACGATCACCTGAAGGACATTCCCCTCTGCCATCGAAGCAATCGGATTGGAAGGGATAATGGAGAGCAAAATCTCACCCACTCCCGGCCCCTCTTGCAATGAAATAGGATTCGTAAGCTTCAACTCCAGGCTTTTACCCGGCTCAAACAGAGCCGCAGCCCCCATGCCGAGACTGATCGCAAAAATTGTTGTCGTAGCATAAATAAATAGGGTTTTAATCCCCACTCTCGATAACTTTTGAGGATCGTGGATGCTTGTGATCCCAACTGTCATAGAAGCCAGAACAAGCGGAACGATGATCATGTTGATCATGCTTAAAAATAGCTGGCCTATCGGCTTTAAATAAATTGCCCATTCGCCAAAAATAGCTCCTGCAGCAATACCCAGCATAAGAGCGATTAAAATTTTCATCCAAAGTTTCACTTACATCCACTCACAATTTCGAAGATTTCACGCGCTCTTTTGCGCGCAGTATAAACTGCTCCCAATGCTCAATACCCTCAACGACTGTTAAGCGAGCCTTAACCCAATAAACCGGCAGTGCCGAAGCGCGCGCATCTGTCAACTTCACGCGATCTTTTTCTGTGCATAACAATGCGACTGCGCCTTCATTCTGGCACTTTTCGCTAAATGGGGTCAGCTTTTCAAGATCCAATGCGTCATGATCGGGAAAATACCACTCGCATGCAATCTCAAAGCCCATCGATTCAATCGTATTCTTGAAGTATTCCGGATGCGCGATCCCGCAAAAGATCCCCACTTTACTGCCCTTTGGAAGGTCGACAATGCCCTCCTGTAAATCAAAACAGCCGACCACTTCCAACCGAGTGCCCACCACAGGAGCGCTCGTTTTGCATGAGATCTGCCTCTTCACCTGCTCAAAGCGCTCTTTATCCTTCAAGTGGTTTAGAATGATTAAATCCGCGCGAGACAAAGACCCTTTTCCCTCTCTCAACAGTCCCCTTGGAAGAAAGTATCCCTGTCCAAACGGATCAATCAGGTCCATGACGACCACTTCAAAGTCGCGGGCAATTCCACGATGCTGCATCCCGTCGTCCAAAAGGATCACCTCTGCGCCAAGTCTGGCAGCTGCCTTTGAGCTTTGGAACCGGTTTCTTCCAACCACGACGTAAGCGCCAGGCAAGTTATTAGCCAAAAGATAGGGTTCATCCCCGCAAAGAGATGCAGGATGGATCTCACCATGCTCTTTGCTTAGAACAAGAGGCACCGAAAGCCGCTCTGCTTGGGAGCGGTAGCCCCTAGAGAGGATCGCCAACTTGGCCTCCTTTTGAAACGCCTCTGCAATCATCAGCGTAGCGGGCGTTTTTCCCGTACCCCCTGTCGTGATGTTTCCAATGCTGATGACTAGAGGCACCGGTGGGGTGTAGCTGCGTAGCCACCCTTTATCGAAAAAGAAATTTCTTACGCTGACAGCGACTTGGTAAGGTATGCTTAAAAGCCAAAGAATTCCTCGAAGCATAAGAGAAAAGGGATCTCGCCTCTTGCCTTTAATAACGGAAAGAAAATATAGCTCCCAAGGCTTGATGCTCATGAGCTCCTTTAAGAGGCAAAATTAGTGAATGAATGAGAGGCTTGCGACCCCTCAGCAACGCGCGGAAAAAGCAGCGTTTCTGTTGCCTCAATCAAAATGTGAATGGCAGCCATGTGCGCTTCCTGAATTCTATCGGAATAGGAAAAGCCCTCGACAATCCACTCAAGATCGGCATATCCCTTTAGCTTCCCTCCTGTTTTACCAAGGAAAGCAATCGTTTTCAAATTCTGCTTACGTGCTGTTTCAAATGCAGAAACCAGATTCTCCGAATTGCCGCTCGTGGTCAGCCCGATAAACAGATCGCCCGATTTACCAAGCGCTTCGATTCCCCGTGAAAAAATCTGTTCAAATCCGACATCATTTCCTACGCAGGTGATATGAGCTGCTTCCGCAAGGGCAATTGCAGGAAGCGCGGGCCGTTTTTTACGAAAAAAACCGGTCAGCTCCTCAGCAAAATGGGTGGCATCCGACAGACTGCCGCCATTGCCGGCAATTAAAACCTTATTACCTGCCCGAAATGTATCAGAAAGTAAAAACGCTGCTTTTTCTAGAAAATTTTGGCAGGTCGCCCCCTGAAGGGTTTCGATTGCGCGCAAAGCTTCCTGAGCGGAATTTTGGAGGAGGGATTTAATCATAAATTAATATAACTTGAGCACTTTCAGCTATTATCTCTTAATTGCCCAAATGTTGCAAGGACTCTAGTCTTGATAAAGAATTATCTTGCGCATGCGAAGAGAATTGGCCGCAACGAGGACGGTTGCTGCACTCATAAAGATACACGCTCCTAGAGGAGTGATATTAATTCCTGTCGCTTCAAAAAGAGCGCCCCCGGCAAAAGGAATCGCTATCAGATTGTAAATCAGCGAAAGGCCAATATTTTGCCGCACATTGAACATGACGATCTCACTTAAGCGCCTCGCTTTAACGACTCCGCGCAGATCTCCCCTTAATATCGTAATAGAAGCATTATGAATTTCAGGCTCAGCTCCAGAACTCAATGCAATCCCCACATCTGCCTGAGCAAGGGCAGGAGCATCGATCAATCCATCTCCCGCCATTGCGACAAGACTTCCCTCCTGCTGAAGTTTCTGTACGAGAGCCATTTTATCCTGGGTCAAAAGCTCGGCAACAATGCGGTCGACTTTTAACCGTTTTGCCACAGCCGCCGCTGCCTCTTTACTGTCACCGGTTGCCATCACTATCTTTAATTTTTCCCTATGCAACTGCTGGAGAGAGCGCTCCGCTGAATAGTTAAGCGGGTCGGAAACAGCAAGAAGCCCAATCACGCGGTCCTCCAGCGCCACATAGGAAACCGTGAATCCCTCTTTTTGCAACTTTTCCGCTTCCTGCCTAAAACCGCCCTCTTCTATGGCAAGATCTTCAAGAAACTTGCCATTACCCACTGCAACGCGCGTACCTTCAACCCGTGCGACAACGCCTTTCCCCTCAACAATTTGAGCATTAGAGACCTTTCTCAAGAAAAGCTGTTTTAATTTAGCTCCTGTGACCACCGCTTGAGCCAAAGGGTGCGAAGCTGCCTGCTCAACACTTGCCGCCCAGGAAAGCACTTCAGCCTCAGAAAAGGGAAACTTCGGAACAATTTTTGTCAGCAGAGGCTTTCCTTCCGTTAAAACGCCGGTTTTATCGACGACTAAAGTATCTACCTTCTCCATATATTCCAAAGCAGCTGCATCGCGGATCAAAATTCCATTCCGCGCACCGACACCAAGCCCTACGATCATCGCCATAGGCACTGAAAGCAAAAGAGCTTCCGGGCTTACACCTACGAGTAATGCAACGGCATGCCCTACAGCGATTGAGAGAGAATAATCGAAATAAATCCACGTCAGAAGCGTCAATAGGGATATCAGAAGGATGCATAAAATCGAGATCGCCAAAGAACGCTCCACTTTATCCTGAAGGGGCGCTTTTGTCATACGTGCTTTAGTAATCACTCCAATAAGCCTATGTAACAGAGTGCCTTCTCCCACCTTCTCAGCCACCATGACAAAGCTTCCATTGCCATTTAAGGATCCCTGAAGCACCCTGTCTTTGGCGCGTTTATATACAGGTAAAGACTCTCCTGTAATTAGCGATTCATTGACCCAGGACTGCCCCTCAGAAATGATTCCGTCTGCCGGAACAATCTCATTCTGCTTAACCCTTAAGAAATCTCCGGGTTTAAGATCCTCGATCGCAATTCTCCTCTCCTCCCCTTTTTCCAAAATTAAATGAGCAGTTTTCGGCTCAAGCTCCTTCAAAACAGCAAGCTCTTTTAAAGTCCTATCAAAAGCGCAAGCCCTCAAATAGCATCCGAAAAGGAGCAAAGTCACAATCCAGGCACAGGGCTCGAAATAGAGCCCTGAAAGATAGTCAACCGGCCCATTAGCGGAAAGAAAATTTATAGAAACGATCCGATAAATGCTAAAACCGTAAGCCAGCAAAATCGCAACACTTGCCAAAGTGAAGCTATTGAGCGCAAGCCGTGCAAACGAAGCAAGGCCCTTCCGTAAAATCGCAAACCCTGGAACAAAAACGACAAAAGTAGACACAAGCAGCTGTAATTCCGGTTCAAAAGGCTTAATGCCATCTATAAAATGAAATAGAAACAGAGGTAAAGAAATGATAAGCGCTGTGATAAAGCGCCTTTTCCACTGCAAACGTTCTCCTGAAGAAGGCGCTTTCTTCCGATCAATCGGCTCCAAAACGCTTCCACAAAGAGGGCAACTGCCCGTTTCGCGCCTCACGATTTCGGCATGCATAGGACAATAATATTTTTTCTGATCAGAGACGTTCATCGCGACAACACCTTATCCGTAATTTCAGCAAACATACCATCGCTACCATACAACGTTCTCAACCCTCGATAACTGCCTTCAGGATAAAGCTTCCAGAAGTCTTCAGGAGAATAATATGTTTGACAATAGAGCATTTTCTTTCCGCCCATCATTTCCGCCCACTTTTCAAGCTGGCGCACCGCATCAGGCCCCTTTGATTGAAAGGGAATCCCATACACGCCCACATTCACAAACAGCTTTTCCGTTAAGGAAACATGGGGTGAAAAAAGTTGAGGTGTCTGAGTCGCTTTTACCGGACATAGCCATAATGGGGTAATTTTGTAACTCTCCAAAACATTGTCGACAAAACCCTTAGCTTTTGGGAGAGGGATGTAGTAATCCTGAATCACAAATTTATTTTCAAACCACTCTTCGCTACCTCCATGCAAGCTGGAATATAACCATTGACTATCCAGCAACCAGCCAAAGGCAAATCGGAAAAGCGAAGAGGGAATTCCAGGTTTTGCATGAGAAAGAGGCTGCTGTATTCCTTCATCCCTTCCTGTAAGACAGAGCCGCACCTTATGCATCCAGTAGTGCATCAAAATCGAGGGGCTGAGAGAATATCCCGCCATCCAAAAAGCCCCTCTGTCATGCCTGAAAAAGTAATCGTCGATCCGCATCGCTTCAACAGGTCCATCTCCTGGCTGCGCTTTATGTGCGGCATGCGCGTAAAACCAGTTGCTTCCATAACTGCGAAGAGAAAATGAAGGGAGTCTTAATGCCTTTTCTTCCGATACTTCCCGAGCAGAAACCAGGACTACATGCGTGGGACTAAAGACAATGCCTTCGATTCCGAAACCTTGAAAGGCTGCAAGTTCATGAATCGCCTCTTCCAATGAATGGAATAGTCGGTACTGAACCTCAACCCATCCCGTTGTAGGTAAAATCTTAAATTCTGCATTCAATAGAGAGCCAAGGCTGCCATAAGAGCCGGCTAAGCCATAGAATAGTTCCGCATGCTCATTAGGGGATGCTTTTAAAAGACCTTTTCCTGTCAAAACCTCATAAGATGAGCAGCAATCGTTGAATTGACCAAAGCGGTGAGATGAACTTTCAATAGCCGCCCCGTTAATTGCGCCTCCTACCGTTATACCCTTGAATTCAGGAACGACCGCCGGCACTACTCCGTGCGGGAGCAAAGCCGTGACGAGTTGTTCCATTGTCATCTTGGCACCAGCCCTCGCCCTACCTCCGGCTGCATCCAAAGAAATTAAGGTATCCAAAGAGCCCGCTTCGTCTGGTGTAAGCGTTCTTTTATACTGTTTTTTCCGCATCGTGTTAGAGTAGTGACGCATGTTTTGATACTAATCCATTACTTTGATAGATTCAAATTGTATGTATACCACACTCGGCTCCCTTATTCTTGCCCTTTTCCTACAATGGAAGGGAATTGCACCTGAATCAGATAAGCAGTTCGCACTCAGCGTTGCATTCGGAATCCTATTTTCAGGGGCACCTCTGCTGCTTTTTCTCTTTGGCTTTTCTCCCGCGCTGCGAGGTGAGCAGAAAAGCTCGCCGACCTTGATTAGCCTAATTGGACACGATCTCTATCTTAAATTGGCAACAATTGCCTTGCTGCTATTGGGATTACTTCCCTGGATTGTTTTGGGCAGCGAATCGCCGTTCCTTCAGATCATTCTGACCGGTATTGGTCTTGATCTGATCCGCTTATCCTGCAACCGCTTCTTCTCCCATCTGAACCCATTCAAAATCGTCTCTTTCTTAAAACAGCAAGCACTCTCTTCCATCGAAAAAGATCAGGATCAAAAACTTTGCGAACAACTGGATGCGCTGACAGAAATCGGTCTTAAGGCAATTCAACAGCATAATAGCGCACTGCTAAATAGAACGGTAGATGCTCTTGAATCCATTGGAGAGCGTTTTTTGGCTGCTGAAAAAAGTTTCAGCCACCCGACCCAGAATGCCGCTCTTCAGGCAGAAGGTGTGAAAGACACTTTAAGCTTTGTGCTGATCTATCTCTTGCAAAACCTTGAAACCCTCTTTCGCCATGCAGCGGAGAAAAAAATGGATTTTGCGCTTGGAAACCTGATCACTACTTTAACAAAACTTGCCTCCTACTCCACAAAAATCGACCTCACTTTAACGACTCTTCCACTGCACTATGTAGGAAAACTTGCCGAAGAGGCTCAAGCCAAAGGACAGGCCGATGTAGGCGTCAGAGCAACCTTAGGGCTTCTAGAGGTGGCAAAAAAGATTTCGCAACTCAAAGACCTGGCGTATCTGGACATCAAGCCCTCTCTGATCACTTTGATCATCATTCTCGATCGGCTTGCGAAGGGAGCTTTCAAATTGGACAAAACGAGCAGCATCCAGATCCTGACACAACCCTTTGTCCAGCTTAGGGCATTGATTGCACAAAGTCCCCTTAAAGACCATCAAGATCGAAAAGCGGTCGAACAGAAAATCGACCAGATCATGGCAGAATTTGAGGCTCTTGACACCCTTTTAAAAACGATGCCACCTCTTCCCACCCTTTCTCGGGAAGGGGAGCCAGAAACACAAGCTCCTGCCGGCTAATTGGATGAGCGATGCGAAACTCTGCATGGTGCAGAGCGATCCCCCTGGGCCATTTTTGTAAGCTGCCATATTTTGCATCGCCGATGATCGGGTACCCTGTCCAGGCAAACTGGGCACGGATCTGATGGTAGCGACCTGTCATTAACTGGATTTCCACGAGCGTTTTTCCCTTTTCTGCCTTTAAGGTGTGGTAGGAAAGCACGGCCTCCTTATCCCCCCCTTCCAAAGCGCGATGTTCCCCGTGGAGCATGTAATGTTTTAACGTCCCTTCAAAGGGAATGCCTGTCCCCTCGACAAGAGCGAGATACCGCTTAAAAGTCCTCCTTGAGCGCATTTCTTCTTGAAGTCTGCTCAAAGCCTTGCTCGTTTTTGCAAACACGACGACCCCGCTGACGGGAGCATCGATTCTGTGGATCGGATGGAGAAAAACGGCTCCCGGTTTCTGATACTTCTCCTTAAGCCAAGCTTTGGCTCTATCTTCCAAGCTATCCGAATGGTCAAGGGAGGGTTGAGTGGCAAGAAGTGGAGGCTTATTCAGTACGAGCAGGTGGTTGTCTTCGTAGAGGACCTCTAGCATCGACGCTGCCTTAGCACCTCAAAAAGCATGAGCACAGTTGCCATTGCTGCGTTCAATGAATCGGCCGCCCCGCACATCGGGATTTTCACTTTGATGTCAGCCTCTTCCATCCACAGCTTACTTAATCCCAACTGTTCAGTGCCAATCGCAATGCAAACAGGTTTCGTGAAATCGGCCTTCGTAAACTCTAAGGAAGCGTGAGGAGTTGCTGCTGCAATCTGGATGCCCTGTTTTTTGAGCCACACAATCGCCTCCTTGCTCGACGCCTCATACACGGGCACTGTAAACAACGTTCCGACGCTTGCGCGCACGACATTGGGATTATATAGATCTGTGCAGCGGTCGCAAAGAAGAAGTGCATCAACGCCTGCGGCATCGGAAGAGCGCAAAATCGTCCCCAGATTGCCCGGTTTTTCAATCGATTCAGCAGCAACGAGAAACGGAACAGGAGTCAACTTAAGATCTTGAAGAGAGCGATGCTCCTGCTTGGCAATTCCCAGCAAGCCGTCCGGACGGTCGCGATAAGACATTTTACGGAAAACGGGCTCGCTGCATTCGACAAGCTTTGCGCCGCGTTTTTTAAGTCCCTCGATCAGCGCTCCCTCATTTTCACCAAGAAAGAGAGCGCCGCAAAAAAAGAGCGTCTCAACACCCCTTCCTGACTCAGAAAGCCTTAGAAGCTCCCGGTAGCCTTCCACCAAAAATAAATTGGAGGCATCTCGCTCGCGCCTTTCGCGCAAACGAACCGCCTCCTTGACTTGCTGATTCTGCAAACTGCTAATTACCATGCGAATAGTATAGAGACTTACCTCTATTTTTTAAACAGGTTCGACTTGTCAGCCATTGAGGAACCAACTCTTCACATCCTCATCACCGCAAACGATTATAGCCATTCGATTGCCAGCTTGAAATGCCTGATGAAGATATTGTTCTTTAATATTCTTTTCAGAATTTTCTCTAGAGAGGCAGTAAGCGGCATCTCCACTACCTTTCTCTGCTGCTTTTTTAAGTAGTTCTCTATGAGTTGTTTGCGCAGCATTATCCCAAATATAATTCGGTTTCACTGTTAACTCAAAAGCAAATCGATAGAGCTTATCTGCATCATAGCCATCTGTATTTTCTTCCCTAGCTCTCTCCAGGAATGTTGAATCTGATTCGAATGGCATTAAGACCGATTCAAGTCGATTTAACGCCACGACTGAGTCCAAATTCCTTTCCTTCAATGCCATCGTGTAGCACTTCAGCTGAGCTTCACCATGTGGTAGCAAGTCTCCCAAAAGGCGATAATAAAAGCCTCTCTTAGGCGATGCCTTTTCTGCTGCCAATCCCAAAATATATCTCACATCGTCAGAGTCAAGGTTGTTTTTATCTGTTTGTTCTGAAAGATACTGATCGATTGTATCCCAATCTTCGTCGTTTACTACTTGTTGCGCTGCATGTTGGAAAAATTGGGGATTCGACGTACCACTTAGTAAGAGCTCTGAGGGCTTTTCAGAGCGAGGCTGAAAGTCCATAGCCGCTTTAGGGTCCCACTTGCCCATTTCCTTTCTGAAATTAAAGCTCGCTTTACCAAACAATGACCGCACTCCATGCGAAAAACGCTTAAAGCTGTACTTTTTACCTAATTCCGATTGCGCTTTTGTTTCAATCGTTGCGAAAGCTTTCTTCAACCATTCTTTATGAACAGTATCCCCTAAGTCATTTACCTTTTTTGCAATCTCATTCCTGCTTAGAAAGTAATCAGTACCACCTAAAACAACTTTGACCTTTACACTGCCCCATTTATTCACCTGTACTACCGGATCTTCACCTATACCTTTGATGAGGTCTCCAACAGTTGCATTTTTTAAAATTTTTAACATACAAAACCTACAATTTATTTGGAGAGCGCTAACTAATAATAACAAAGTAGAATAATTAAAGTAAATTATCTCAAGCCTAAAGGTTATTGGCAACCATCCAGGAACCACTCTTCAAGTCCCTGATTCCGAATGGATTGAGACCACTCACAACCTAGGTCGATCGCTTGTTTGTAAAAGCGCGTTCTTTCACTTTTTTCAGTGGCAGCTTTAGCCAATACAAATAGCGCAGCCTCGAATCCCTTTTCTGCTGCAAGCTCTAAGAAAAGCTGGGCCCTTTCTGCGATCGGAAAGCCTTCAGGTAAAGTTTTGACCTGATAATAGAACTGGAAGAGCTCTTCTCCGGAGTAGGCTCTTAATTGATCCGCTGTCATATGGACCAAAATCTTAAGCTCCTGTAAGGCATATTCATTAAAATAGGGAATACAGGCATATTCAATATCGGCTAACCGGCTATCATTATCCATGGGAATCGAGAAACCCAGATCTGTTTTGGGCTCAGGCTCATCAAAATAAAAGCTATAGGGATTGTATCCAGAACTTAATGGGTCCATGCAATTAAACTCCTTTTTTATTAAAAGACTGGAGATATTTTATCAATAAACAGGAATTAAATCAAATTATTTTGAAAAAATATTTCGATAAAGAGCGCCTAAAGCAAAACTGGCAGCACAATCGATGATCATTATACGCGATCCTAAGCAGCGTATCTGAAAGGCTTGAGCCGGAGCGCCCTTTTTTTTGATGGCGATATAAACGGTTCCCACAGGTTTTTCAGAAGAGCCACCCCCAGGTCCCGCAATCCCTGTCATTGCGACAGCACAATCACTGCCGGACAACTTCTGGATTCCTTCGGCCATGGCAATCGCAACCTCAGCTGAAACAGCGCCCTTTTCCAAGAGTAGCTGCGGATCTACGCCCAGAAGCTGCTCTTTGAGAGCGTTGGAGTAGGCAACAACTCCTCCGAGAAAATAGCAGGAGGCATCGGGAATGGCGGTCAGCCGAGAGGAAAAAGCTCCGCCTGTACAGGATTCAGCTGCGCTCAAAGTGAATTTATGGGCGATCAATTGGCGATGCAGCGCTGTCTCAATTTTCCCATCTTCCGCTTCAAACTCCCGTTCTCCAAATTCTGCGCGGATCGCAGAAGCTGCCTTTTCGACCTCCAGGTCATCGCCTTTGAGGTGGATGGTCACAAGGCCATTTTTTGGGTAGATTCCAATTTGGAGGGAGGAATAGAGACCTTGAATTTCTCTTAAAAGAGTATCAAATTGCGACTCGTAGGCGTTGAAAAAATGGAGGGAGCAAGAAGTGAGGGGTGGATCTAGGGTAAAGCAGCGGCGAAGATAGGGAATGACGGCATTTTCCACCAGCGCTTCCATCTCTAATGGAACACCCGGAAGAAGAATCAACGTCGATTGAGGTCCAAGAAGGATTAAACCGGAAGCTGTCCCTAAATAGTTAGGCAAAATTTCCGCACGCACAGGAATTGTCGCCTGATCCTCGAGGCTCTCGAGATTACCAAAGCGCTTTCGCATCTCTTCCGCTAAATGAGGATTAAACTCGAGAGGCGAATGGAAAAGATCGGCAGCGACTTTTCGCGTGTTGTCGTCTAGAGTCGGCCCTAAACCACCTGTTGCAATCACCAGCGGTACACAAGCAAGACTCTCCTCCAAGCCCTCTCGCAAAAGTTCGGGATTGTCGGGAAGAGAGACCTGTCTCACTACATCAATTCCCAACTCTTGAAGTTTTTTCGAAATAAAGGCGGCATTGCGGTTAACGATCGCTCCGCTCAGAAGTTCATCTCCGATTGAAATGACTTCCGCCTTTAGTCTGAACATAAAGCTAGCCCCTTTTCCAGCAATTTCGCCATATTCGAGGCACGCTTTAAGAGCCTTTTCCCAATTCTAGCAGGGTGGTTTACCCTTCCTAGCGGTGTTTCAAAAGGAGTCGGAACTGTATAACTTCTAGAAAAGCGCTGAAGTGCCTTGAATAAACCTACATTGATGAATTCCGGTTCCTTTACTTTTACAATTTCGAGAGAATCCGGCTCCTGAAATAGCTGTGGAAAACTAAATAGCAGACCCCAAGGCAAGCTATCCCTTGAGAGGGCCATTTCGTGAAATTTGCCGTCGCGCTCCGAGTAATTCAGCCAATAGGGTTGAACCTGGAGGACAGGCCGCTTCGGCCTAACGAGGAACCCATTCGGAACAACCCTTTCTTCGATCGCATCTAATGAGCGAGACCATGCTGAAACCAAAAGCTTGTCCGGCCTGCATTCCCGCTCCGAAAGAGCCTCTTCAAGATAATGAGTGTACAAGGAGAGATACTCTTCGGCCGTCAGCACCTTCTTTCCTTGAGGAAATACGCCGCTTAATGAAACGATAAAGGGCGCCTCTAAGGCTTCAAAAAGTGCACTAAGCTCCGTCTCATCCAGAAACAGCGGCAGCTTAAGCCATTGTGTTGCTTGCATGCTTTTCTCTTTTCGAGGCAAAAAAGTAAAGAATCACTCCGCAAAAAATCGCACTGTCTGCGACATTGAAGACGGGGTAGTCGTAACCCCACAAAATAAAATGGAACATGTCGATCACATGTCCGTATATGAATACATCGATGACATTACCTACGGCTCCGGCTAATATCAAAGCTAGCGCGCTCTTTTTCACACCACTGGCCTTGAGAAAATAGAGGAATATGCCTGCGATCAAGCCAAGTCTTAGCAGCATGAGGAGGGAGGTATAATCTGCAAATGCACCCCAGGCAGCACCGCGATTGGTCGCGTGGTTGATTGAAAACTCAATGCCAAAAAAGTTCTGAAACACCCCGATTCCCCCATAGGGGTACCAGGGCGTAGAGTGGCTCATCAAGGGTAAAAAATGGTGAGTGACAAACTTCGAGACTTGATCGAGACCAAGCAGCACGAAAAAAAGCGCATAGGGCACTAGATCAAACCCTTTTCCAATTTATCCTGGGCTTTTACCGTCATGGTCGCATAAGGCACGGCCTCAAGACGCGCAAGAGGAATTTCATCGCCCGAAATGTCGCAGATGCCGTAAGTATTTTCTTCGATTTTCTCCAAAGCACGGTCGATTTGCCGCAAAATGCCGAACTCTTTTTCGGTCAGCTCCATGTTAATAGTGCGGTCAAAGTCATCCGTTCCCTGATCAGCCTGATGTTGAGAGTATCCGGTGGCCTGATCGGGAGTTTTGACCTCAGCGGCGGTTCCCTGATATGTCTTGGTGACTTGAGCGCGCAGGTCTAAAAGTCGTTTTTTGAATTTTGCGATATCAGCTTTCTTTAAGCTCATGTCATTCCTCCCTTTGATTCCGTTGCGTTCGTTTCCATCGATTGGATCTCTTTGATCTCATCGACAAGTTCGCTGAACTCCTTAAATCTTCTATATACGCAAGCGAAACGAATATAGGCGATCAGGTCCATATCTTTCAAGTATTTCATGACTATATCGCCAATCAGCTCTGTCGTCACCTCTTTATCTTGCATCTCCAGCAACTCAGCCGTTATCTTGGCAGAAAGTCCTATCACTCTTTCGTGGCTGACCGTCGTATGGCTACATGCAGCTGCAAGTCCGCTGATCAGCTTCCTCTGTTGAAAATCTTCAAAACTGCCATCGCGCTTTTTGACCTGCATCGTCAATTCGACAGTTTCAAAGGTAGTAAAGCGTTTCCCGCAAAGCGTACACTCGCGCCTTCTTCGGATCGCATTAGTATCCGCAGCTTCCCTTGAATCGGTCACTCTCAACTCGTCGCCTTGGCAAAATGGACATTTCATAGTAGCATCTTCTCAGCTTCCGAAAATTTTGTGAACCCTCTCTTGCAAAATAGTAGATATTGATCTATGCTCAATGGGTACATTCCTGGAATTGGAATTTTAAGGAGAAATGGCTAAATGCCTACAATTAACCAACTCGTAAAGCAGCCTCGCGTTTCAAAAAAGAAGCGAAGCAAATCACCTGCGATGAAAAAATGCCCGCAAAGACGCGGCGTTTGCCTCCAAGTGAAGACGAAAACTCCGAAGAAACCTAACTCAGCCTTACGTAAAGTGGCCTGGGTGCGTCTTTCGACGGGGCAAGAAGTCATCGCCTACATCGGCGGTGAAGGACACAACCTACAAGAACACAGCATCGTGCTGGTTCGCGGCGGTAGAGTAAAAGACCTGCCCGGCGTACGTTACCACATCGTTCGTGGAACTCTCGACTGCGCAGCGGTTAAAGATCGCAAACAAGGAAGATCTAAATACGGAGCAAAGAGGCCTAAGTAACACTAGAATGGCGCTAAGATCGCCCTTCTGGTGCGCGATGGACGTTGCTAACTCAGCGCCCCTCACGCACACGGCAAGTGCGGGCCAAGCCCGGACTTCCAGGTGAAACATCGGCTCCTCCTAAAATTGAGGAAACTATGTCAAGAAGAAGACGCCCAGAAAAAAGAAAAATCTCGCCGGATCCTATCTACAATAGCGAACTCCTGGCTAAATTCATCAATAAAGTGATGATGCAGGGCAAGAAAAGTGTTGCCAGAGGCATCGTCTATGATGCGCTTGACGCTTTCAAAGAAAAGATCAAGGCAGATGATGCATTAAACGCCTTCGAACAAGCTCTGGAAAATGCAAAGCCTTCCCTCGAAGTTAAATCGAGAAGGATCGGTGGAGCGAACTACCAGGTGCCGGTCGAAATCCCTCACAATCGCCGCACTTCGATGGCGATGAACTGGATCATCACATTCTCGCGCGCAAAAGCGGGCCGCTCTATGCGGGACGCACTTGCAGCAGAACTCACCGATTGCTACAACAATCAGGGTGCGACGATCAAGAAGAAGGACGATACACACCGCATGGCCGAATCCAATAAGGCATTCGCCCACTATAACAAAATGTAAGGGGTGAATGATGGCAAGACAGGAAAAAGATAAATTAACGAACGTCCGCAATATCGGCATCATGGCACACATCGATGCCGGTAAGACGACGACGACAGAGAGAATTCTCTACTACAGCGGTAAAGTTCACAAAATGGGTGAAGTGCACGAAGGTGCTGCAACCATGGACTGGATGGAACAGGAACAAGAGCGCGGCATCACGATCACCTCTGCCGCGACGACTGTCCGTTGGTCAGCAAATGGCATCGATGCCAAGATCAATATCATCGACACCCCCGGCCACGTCGACTTTACAATCGAAGTGGAGCGCTCGCTCCGCGTTCTCGATGGCTCTGTCGCCGTATTCTGCTCCGTTTCAGGCGTCGAGCCTCAATCGGAAACAGTATGGCGTCAAGCTGACAAGTATGGCGTACCACGTATCTGCTTCGTCAACAAAATGGACCGCATCGGCGCCGACTTCTTTGAAGCGATCAAAACGATGCGCGAAAAGCTGCATGCCAATGCAATCCCGGTTCACTGCCCAATCGGCGCAGAATCGGAATTCAAGGGCATGGTCGACCTCGTCAGAATGAGAGCCCTCTTCTTCCACGACGAAACGCTGGGAGCGGACTGGGAAGAAGCGGATGTTCCCGCTGATCTTCTGGAAAAGTGCAAGGAAATGCGCATGGAGCTTCTCGAAGAGCTCGCGACAGTCGACGAAAGCAACGAAGACTTCATGCACAAAGTGCTTGAAAATCCCGATGCGCTGACAGTCGAAGAGATCAATGCGGCGATCCGAAAAGGGGTTGTGAAAAACAAATTCAACCCGGTTCTTTGCGGCTCAGCCTTTAAAAACAAGGGCGTACAGCAGCTTCTGGATGCGATTGTTAATTGGATGCCTTCACCTCTCGACAGAGGCGTGATCAAAGCACACATGCTGGATTCCGACGAAGATGTCTTGCTTGAGCCAAGCGACTCAGCACCTCTTGCTGCGCTTGCCTTCAAGATCATGACAGACCCTTATGTCGGAAAACTCACCTACTTGAGAATCTACTCCGGTACGTTGACAAAGGGCATGAACCTCCTGAACACGACGAAGGGCACGAAAGAGCGTATTTCCCGCATCCTTCAGATGCACGCGAACAAGCGAGAGGAACTCGAAGAGGGCCTTACAGGAGATATCGTAGCAGCGATCGGCATCAAGACCGCAACTACAGGCGACACGCTTTGCTCGCCCGACAAACCAATCCTTCTCGAAAAGATGGAATTCCCCGAGACTGTGATCTCGATGGCAATCGAGCCCAAGTCTAAAGGCGACCGCGAAAAGCTCTCCCAAGCGTTGAGCTCGCTCGCATCTGAAGACCCCACCTTCCGCGTTTCTACAAACGAGGAAACAGGTCAGACGATCATCGCCGGCATGGGCGAATTGCACCTCGAAATCCTGCACGACAGGATGAAGAGGGAGTTCGGCGTCGAAGCCACCGTGGGTAAGCCTCAGGTTTCCTACAAAGAGACGATCACAATGCCTTCCGAGGCCCGTACAAAGTTCGTCAAGCAGTCAGGCGGTAGAGGTCAATACGCTCACGTCGAACTGAAAATCGAACCGAATGAGAAAGGAAAAGGCAATGAGATCGTCAATGAGATCGTCGGCGGCGTAATCCCAAGGGAATACATTCCTGCGGTCATCTCCGGCATCGAAGAAGGTCTCCAGACGGGTGTGTTAGCTGGCTATAGCTTGGTCGACACGAAAGTCCGCATCGTCTTTGGTTCTTACCACGATGTGGACTCCAACGAGATGGCCTTTAAAATCTGTGGTTCGATGGCGATCAAGGATGCTGCAAAGCAAGCTAAGCCGATCATTCTCGAACCGATCATGAAGGTAGACGTGACCACACCTGAGACAGCCATTGGCGATGTCATCGGCGACTTAAACCGTCGCAGAGGACAGATCCTCGGGCAAGAAAACCAAAAGGGTGCTGTCATTGTCCGCGCTGAAGTTCCCTTAAGTGAAATGTTTGGATATTCGACGACGTTGCGCTCTGTCACATCAGGCAGAGCAACCTACTCGATGGAACCCAGCCACTTTGAGCGGGTGCCTACGAAGATCCAAGAAGAAATCATTAAGAAATAAGGTTTTAGAATATGGCGAAACAAGAAAAACAGGCAAAGCAAGAGAAGCCGGCCAAGGCCCTCCGGAAGAAAATCCGGATCCGCCTAAAGAGCTACGACCAAAGGCTACTCGATCGCGCAACAGCCGATATCGTGGAAACAGCAAAGCGCACAGGCTCCGGCGTTGCCGGTCCGATCCCCCTTCCCACAAAGAAAGAGGTGATCACCGTGCTCCGTTCCCCGAACATCGACAAGAAATCGCGCGAGCAGTTTGAGCAGCGCACGCACAAGCGCGTGCTCGACATCATCGAACCCACCGGAAAGACAGTTGATGCCCTCAAAGGCCTCGACCTTCCCGCTGGCGTCGACATCAAGCTGCAAGCTTAACTTCTCTTCTAGCACGAGAAACCCCCACTCCAGGGGGTTTCTCGTTTTCTACTTCAGCAACAGTACTGATTAGGCCGCAATGCATTGAGAACAAGTGCATATTCGCCAGGAATTTGAGACTCCCCTGGCTTTTTATGGATCGACTGGCGCGCAATTACCCTATGTTTAATAGAAATCTAGCGAGTGCAGAGTCAGACAATTGCTCTTCGATATCAGCTTGATCGGCATCAAGATAGTGAACACGTGGATAGCTTACAAAGTAATGATTGCCGTCACCAAGCGATTCCGATCTAAAGAATGTAGGAATATCATTTGGATCGCGTAACGATGAATGATAAAGCATTAAATGAGGCACTTGATTATTTTGAGCAGCGTTCGCTAAAGCGTGAAACATACTCCCCTCGAGTAAAGCTACTTCTGGTCCGCTCTGATTCGGATCGTACAACATGACAATTCGCTCATCTTTCTTAATCTGCCCGCTTGACATCTTTTTTTCTAAATCACTAGCCGCTACGACTTGAAAATGCGCTTTAGGAAGCCCTAGCCTCACTTTTATCTCTTTTATAGTTTGCTCGTCGCATCTTGCAAACGCTGCCAGGTAAATCGTTCCAGTAAAGCCCTTTTTCATTTTTTTGAATTTTATCCTTTCCGCCTCACTCAATGTGTAATATGAAATGTCCCTCGATTTGCCTCTATTATCTTGCAATTTGACCACCTTTTTCGTCCCAAACGGACGTCGAGCAGTCTCCCCTTGCCCGGATAAAGGCCTTTCCGCAACCTCATTCTCTACCAAATATTTAACAGATCCCAAAACGGCCTTTTGCCACATATTGCGAATATTCTGAGAGGAAAGAGCGATGCCCGCTGAGAAGAGGGTCGCGAAAAATGCTGCAGCAAACTGTCCGATTCTGCGACTGCCCGAGTCATTTGTCTTACGAGAATAGAGAGTGTATGTTCTTCCTTTCCGTGTGGACACGGTCTTAACCAATTTATACGTTTCTGACTGTTCTTTTGGCAAAGCCCTTAATGTCTGAAAAAACATTTTTCACCTCCAATTATTTTAGAATTATAAATGTGTTTTTATTTAAAATCAAAACTAAAAGGGAGTTGAAACCTGACTTGCCCCCTACATCCTCGCTATAACTCGCAAAAAACACTACTATTTTTAACAAAAACCAAACTTAGTTACTGCGTGAATTTTTCTAGGAAATAGGCTTTAAGCATACTGAAAGTGGTTTCTACTCTTTTCCGAAGAATACTTTGTAAATAACG
>CAZSDA010000022.1:15438-27102 GCA_964605535.1 uncultured bacterium | reverse complement strand
TTAACTCGTCAAGTTCGGCTATGTTCAAGCGTGATGTAGGTGGCAAGTCAGGTTTCAATAACATCAGTTGGAGAAAAATATGCGATCCGCCTTTCGATTACCGCTTTGGCGGGCCCTTATGTAGCGCTTAGTTCCGAATTTTGAATTTTACTTGCGCTTGTTTTTGCCTTTGGTGGCGTCATGAGTAGAGCTAAGATCAAGATGTGGAGCGCTATCCATATTAGCCATGACTCTTCTAATATTCTCAACCATGACGTTCCGGGTATCGTCTACATCCCTTTGGATCGCTGCCACTGTAGGCTTCTGACACCTTGATAAAAATTCCACCATCTTCAATCTACCCAAACTTTGATCTTTCTCTACCTGCTCTTTGCGCCATTGATTGAATTGCTTTTTGGAAATGTATACAACAGAATTTTGCCCCTTACAGCGAATTGTTCCTCTTCCAAAAATTGAGCCAAAAATCCATTGAACGGTAGCTAAACCCGGCTTTTTCACATCAAAATTTTTCACTTCCCCTGAAGCATTCTTTATGCTTAGCTTTCCCGCACTCTGCGTAAAATAATTTTGATAGTCTTTAATTGTTGTCATAATAAAACTCCATTTTTTATAATATCACATATTCGTCTTTTTTACAAAATAAATTAACGCTCTGACGACGGATTAACAATTTCTTTTCTCGAAGGCGTCCAATCTTACGGAATATGTACAAATTGACCGATCTCTGCTAGTCTCTTTCCATTATGGAAATAAAAGACAAAACCGTTATCGAAATCGAACCGAATCGAATAGATCGCGAATATTTGCGCGATCTATTCCGATTTAGAGACCTGTTTCTCTTTTTCGCGATCAGGGATATCGTCGTACGTTACCGACAAGCCTTCTTTGGCATAGCCTGGGCACTTGTAAGGCCTCTTTTGACGATGGCGGTTTTTGCGCTCGTCTTTGGAAAAGTTGCCAATCTACCTTCAGAAAATGTCAGTTACGGCCTGTTTATCTTAGGCGGAATGATTCCCTGGCAATTTTTTTCAAATGCCACGCAGGATGCCTGCAATTGCCTAATCAATAATGCTCACCTTATTACTAAGACGTACTTTCCTAGATTCATCATCCCTGCAAGCCAGCTAATGGTTCACCTTGTAGATTACCTCGTCTGTTCTGCTTTATTGCTGATCCTTCTCCTCTTTTCTCCTCAATTGCTTTCTCTGAACCTGCTGCTGCTCCCTCTCTTCTTTTTTCTTCTCGTCACATTGACCTTGGGAGCAGGGCTTTGGTTTTCAGCACTCACGGTGCAGTACAGAGACTTTAAAATCATCATTCCTTTTGTGATGCAATTTGGGATGTTTCTCTCACCTGTCGGTTATGGTACATTTGTCGTTTCAGAGCCTCTTCGCTATCTTTACATCTTGAACCCCATCGTCGGCATCATCGATGGATTCCGCTGGTCGCTCTTCGGCATCACCTATCCGCAACTCAGCCTTTCGATCTCCATTTCAATTGTCTTTTCCTTCCTGATGCTGATCACGGGCTTCTTTTACTTTCGAAAAATGGAGAGGTCTTTCGCAGATAAACTATGAGCATTGCAATACAAGTCAAGGAGTTATCAAAGCTTTATAAATTGTGCCATGAGCAGCAAGGCTCCTATTCCACTATCGTCGATTCCCTCACAAGACAAGCAAAAAAATGGGGGAAAGCGCTTCTTGGAAAAGGGGGAATACCCAAACGCTCATACGAAGAATTCTGGGCGCTTGATGATGTTTCTTTTGAATGCAGGCAGGGCGATCGCTTAGGGATTATCGGGAAAAATGGAGCAGGCAAATCCACTCTCCTGAAGATTCTTTCAAGAATCATTGAACCCTCTAAAGGAAGCGTCAAGATCCGTGGACGCGTAGCAAGCCTTCTTGAGGTAGGAACCGGATTTCACCCTGAACTGAGCGGAAGAGAAAATATCTTCTTAAACGGGGCGATTCTGGGCATGGGTAAAACTGAAATCTTGAAAAAATTTGACGAAATCGTCGCATTTTCTGAGGTAGAAAAATTCCTCGATACCCCCGTCAAATACTACTCTAGCGGCATGTATGCAAGGCTTGGCTTTGCAATTGCAGCCCACCTCGATCCCGACGTCCTAATCGTCGATGAAGTTCTCGCTGTTGGAGATTTGCAATTTCAAAAAAAATGCCTCTCTAAAATGGATGACGTCAGCAAGGCAGGAAGGACAATCCTTTTTGTCAGCCACAATACGGCCGCCACCCTAGCCTTATGCAACAAAGGGATCTATCTAGAAGGCGGGAAGCTAAAATATGCAGGAGACATCGAACCCTGTATCGATGAGTATCTCAAGACGACTACAAAAAGTAGTTTCGAGTGGACGGGGGATCTCGGAGACCATGAATTTAGAATACGCTCAGCTGCCTTCAAAAGGACAAAAGAGTTCTTCTATCAAGACGAAGAGGCGTTATTAGAAATCGATTGCGAATTGCTCAAAGAAAATCCGATGGGCCTTTTTGGAATCGAAATAAAAAATACGCGCAAACAAACGATTGCTCAAGCATTCCTCAACCATGAAAGGCACCTGAACGCGCTGTTGCCAAAACCGGGGAAATACACTCTCTCTCTTCCCATCAATGCGAAGTGGCTTTGGGAGGGAGAATACGCAGTCCATCCTGTCTACCTCAATCCACACCACCACAAAGAAATCGGAGAATCCATCTCTCTTAAACTGCCGGTATTTAAACCCATCGATTCTTCTCCAGGTTTTGTAGGAGCCAATTTCGAAGGCCTCAATCTCAATACCGAGTGGAAAATCGAAAATAAAAGCAGGTGAAGCCATGGATGAACTGATACTCATTTCCCGCGACATCATTGGAGAAAGAATGGCAGGGCCAGCCATTCGCTACTTAGAAATGGCAAAGGCACTGGCAAAGAACCGAAAAATACATCTCTTAGCACCTACGAGACCTGAGCTTTCTTTTCCTAACATCCAATTTCATAAAAGCTCTCTAAGCACGCTTAAGCGACTCGTCAAGAATAGTTCTGCCATCATCTCTCAAACATTTAACCCTCTGGAAACTCTGATCGCAAAAAATGGCGGCGTCCCTTTGATACTGGATGCTTACGACCCTTTGCCCATCGAGTCGATCGAATTTTTTAAATATGAACCAATAGAAAAAAGAGAGAAACTACTTGCCGAGTCCACGCGTTCTCTAATCTTTTCCATGCAGAGCGCAGATTTTGTCCTCTGCGCCAATGAACGGCAAAAGGATCTCTGGACAGGGCTTTTACTTTCTATCGGCAAGATCTCACCGCAAGATTACGACGCGGATAACAATTTTAATCAAACCATTGGTCTTGTCCCTTTCGGGATCTCCCAAACTCCCCCTGAAAGGAGAGGAGAAGGGATGCGCAGCAAATTCCACTTTCGCGAGAAGGACCGCATCCTCTTATGGGGCGGAGGCGTTTGGAATTGGTTCGATCCCCTCACACTCATCAAAGCCGTCGCCAAAATCAGAGAAACGCGCGATGACCTGCACCTCGTTTTCATGGGTCTCAAACATCCAAATCCCTTTTTCTCTGAGATGAAAATGACTCAGGATGCTATCGAACTTTCCAAAAACTTGAATCTTACGGGAAAGGCTATCCATTTTAATTTCGGCTGGACTCCCTATGAAGAAAGGCAAAACTATCTTCTGGATGCAACTTTAGGGGTCTCCACCCATTTTAACCACGCTGAAACGCGTTATTCCTTTAGGACAAGGCTCCTTGATTGCATCTGGGCCAAGCTTCCCATGGTCGTCACCAAGGGAGACCAATTTGCAGAATTGATCGAGAAGAACGGTCTTGGAATAGCTGTCGAAGAGCAGAACCCTGTAGAACTCGCGCAAGCTATTAACCATTTATCCGACTGCAGGGAAAGCCTCTCTAAAGCCAGCAAAAATATAGAAGCAATACAAACGCAATTCTACTGGGATACGGTCATTAAGCCTATTGAAGAGTATTTAATGCAGCCAAAACGGCTAAAAAATACCCCTTCAATTAAAACGATGCTCCATCATTCCTATCAGTTAATCCGACAGCGAGGGCTTCTCACCCTCGCAAGACAGGCATGGAATAAATTATAATGGGTGCAGAGCTCCAGATTCTCATGGCTACCCACAATGGAGTTCTCTATCTTAAAGAACAATTGGACTCTCTATTTGCCCAATCTCACCGCAATTTTGAACTGATCGTCTCAGATGACGCTTCTACCGATGGCACCTTAGAACTACTTAAAGAGTATCCTATCACCCTTCTGAGCCATAAAACTCCTCTGGGATGCAAAGCTAACTTTTCCCATCTTTTAAATTATTCCTCAGCCTCCTATGTCGCATTTTCAGACCAGGATGACATCTGGCATCCTGAAAAAATCGCTGTGACTCTTAAAGCAATAAAGCAAGCAGAAGCACAAAATCCTCCCGGAACCCCTATCTTAGTTCACACTGATCTAAAAGTTGTCAGTAACTCCTTAGAGCCTCTCTCTACTTCCTTCTGGACTTTTGCAGGTCTTGATCCATTTCACTACTCGGCATTTTCCTCGCTCCTTGTCCAAAACTGTGTCACAGGCTGCACCCTGATGATCAATCGCCCCCTTGCAGATCTTGTCTCACAAATCCCTCCCGAAGCTAAAATGCACGACTGGTGGATTGCTCTTACTGCTGCAGCCTTTGGCAAAATTGTAGCCCTCCCTCTTCAGACAATCTCCTACCGGCAACACGCTTCCAACACATTGGGAGCAAAAAGGGGGGGACTGAAAGGGCAAATCATAAAATTTCTTCAAGGAAACGGCTTGCGCGCTCTTTCTCAAGCTCGCGAAGAGCGAAAGCAACAGGCGAAAGCTTTTCATACCCATTATCACGCTCAACTAAAACAGCCTCACAATGAGGCACTTCTAGCCCTGATCCATGCAGATGATCGCACTCGATTTAAGAATATCTATGAAGCCTTTAGACTCAGGCTTTTGCGCAACGGAGTCGCTAGCAACATCGCCAGGCTGTTACTTCACAACCCTTTCTAATTAGAGGAAGATTTCCCAATTTTCAATTGTCTTGCCACCTCCTCAGCTTCCTTCCATCGAATAGAGCGAATACCTGGAAAGAATATGGTCCCTTGGCGTGAAAAATCTTTTGTACTGTTCATCCGCTTTAGGAACTCTTTAGCTTCCTGCCCCGTCATTTCCAAGAGCAAATTGTAATAAATTGCTCGTTGAATTTTCGGCTGCAGCTCATCAAGCGCAATCTGTTTCACATTTTGCCATGCTTTGGATTGAAAGAAGGGGGTTGGAGAGCCCTTCGGAAGTGATTGTTCAACAACGGCTCTAAGAACCTCTTCATTCACTTCCGGTAAGTTCGCAAGTGCTTTCGCAAGCTCCCATCGTCCGGAAGGTTCAATGACAGGAAGCGCATCGCGACAACGTCTAATAAGTGAACCGAGCATAGGGACCTCCTCGTGGTTTCTTCAGGATAGCAGCTGGAAGTTTTTTCAAACAAACAAGCCGCTAAGGCAGGGAGCCTTTGCATCCTTCGAAGATAAAATCGGCTCTGCCATTAATGGCCACTCAATCTTGAGTTCTGGATCACTCCATAGAAGCGATCGATCCGATTGAGGGTGGTAATAAGTTGTCGTTTTATAAAGAACATCTGCCTGTTCTGAGAGAACTAAAAAACCGTGAGCAAACCCGGGTGGAATCCAAGCCATCAGAAAGTTATTTGCAGAAAGGTGCATCCCGACCCATTTTAGATAGCTTGGGGAGTTAGGTCTAAGATCTACCGCCACATCAAAAATTTCACCTGAGACGACGCGAACGAGCTTACCTTGCGGTTGCTCCAACTGAAAATGGAGGCCGCGCAAAACATTTCGAGCAGATCGAGAGTGGTTATCCTGCACAAAGGAAATCTCTTCTCCCATGCTCTTGCAAAATTCCCTTGCATTAAACGACTCGAGAAAAAAGCCTCTGTCATCCTGAAACACGCGCGGCTTAATCAATTTGACAGCTTCTATATTTGTATCGATGATTTCCATCACTTCCTCCAATTCGTAAAAAATATAGTCTAAAAACAGATAGCTGTAAATGCGCAGGTCTTATTGCGCGCTTATATCTCCCGCTCTGTGACCTGCAAACCATCTCCAACACCCTTAAATAAATTACGAATTGACCTTAAATAAATTATCACATTAAAATACGCCGAAAAACAATAATACACCATGTCTATTTCATTTAATAAAACATTAATTCCTTTTCGGCATGAGCTATCCAGAATTGAAGAGGAAGTGAAGGAGGAAAACATTCACGCCTTAATGGCTTGGGCGAAATGCAACTTAGAAACAGTCTTCAAATTCTTTCATACAAAAAACCTTAATTCAATCCGAGCAACTTTTGTACAAAACCACCTGTTAACAACCAATCAAAAGAAGACAATACAATTCAAAGGGGTAACTTTTGTATTAAAGCATTCTATTATAAAATCAAAAGAAAATTTAGGAAAAGGCTACTCAGGAAGGCTCTACAAAATAGGATATCTTTCGCTCGAAACATTTGAAATTTCCTATTTAGCCAGAAAAGTGATGCGAACTCACAAAGACAAGCTAGACACAGAAAGTGCAAAACTCCAAGTGATCAATGAATGTAGAGTACTAAAAATCATTCATGAAAAAGCGATAGAAATGAATGAGTCTGCCCTTTTATCCGGATTTCAACATTTCCCCTCAAGGATTGGATCAAAATGTGTGAATAACATCTCGGCAATTTTTTTTGATGGGCCGCTTTATCTATGTGATGCATTTTCATTTTTCATCAATGACAAACTTAAGATACAGCAAAAGTCATTTTGGACTGGCTGCAATTTTCTCATTCAAGGGGTCGCTTTCTTGCAAAAAATTGAGATCATTCATGTCGATATAAAATTAGAGAATATTTTTGTAGACAAAGATGAATCCGGAAACATTCTCCTCAGGCTGGGAGATTTTGGGGGAGCTAAACTATCCACTGAAATTGATAGAGACTCTGATAATTCTTTCATATTTACCTCAGAAATCACTCCTTCATCAGAAATCCCTTACTACAGAAGGAGCAATGATGAGTTATTTGCACTTAGCACTTTTCAGCTAGGCGCTTCTCTTTATCATGCATTAAGTAAAGGTTCAGACCCCTATGAACTCTGCTACAGCGAAGATGAGGACGATGAAGATCAGTACTTAGATACCAAAAATAGCGTATTTTACGAACACGACCTTACCAAGCAAACCATCAACCAAGAATTAATCCATTTCATCAAAAAACTTCTCCATAAAAGATTCGATAGAAGACCCACTGGACAGAATCTCGAAAAATTATGGAAAGAGACAAAATCAAAAGTTTCCTTCCTAAGGCAGATGGAAAATTAATCCCCAGTAGAGTCTATTGACATTTTGGTATATGCTACTAAGGCATGCTAAAAACGCTTACCACCTATTCTTTCTTCATCATGCTTCTTGCGGGTCTTGTGCTGCCCTCAGACGGCGATCACGGTTTACTTGCTCCCAAGACGCTTGCTTTCTTAAACGGGGCGCTATTTTTTTTCATCTACGCCTTCTCGCGCTTTAAATTAAACATAAAGCAGGCAACCGTAGTCCTTGTGGCAATGAGTTTTGCCTGCTTCCTCGGAATATGGTTCATTGTAGGAATCGGCCAAGACCCCCTTGTCCCTTCAGGCCAGTTCGACCAGTTCAAAGTTTTTATGACGACGCTCTTTATTCCGGTCTGCGGTTGGTATCTTATTCAGGACAACCTAATCACTCCGGCACAAATCCTAAGGACGGCCATTTATGGCCAGTGTGCCTATTGCTCAGTAAAAGTCGCTCTTATGGGGCTGCACCTTTTAAAAGTGATCAATGTATGGACAGTTATGCATTACACCGGGCTTCGTTTCATGAGCATGCAGATCGTAGGCGAAGTAGGAAGGATTCAAACTTCGGTCGACATATTGACTCCCTTCCTAATCTTTTTTGTGCTTCAAGAAAAAAATTTGGGATTGAATCTAAATAAAAATTTCTGCCGCTATTTTATCCTTATTTCGATTCTATCCACATTTTTGAGTTTCTCACGTTATTTGATTGCGATCTACGCAATCGGAGTTGTACTTCACGGTATGACGCTGACGCTCACAAAGCAGATTAAATTTTGGCTAGGATGCTTCCTCATTCTTTTTGTAGGCGTCATGGCTGCAGGACCTGAAAAGGTGTGGAAGGCCGTTGAGATGCGTCTTTTTAGCGATAACAACTACCAGTCAGACTATGAAAGACGTGTCCAAATCGAAGCTTTAAATAGCCAATGCGAACGCTTTCCCTTTTTCGGCACAGGACTTGGCGGCTACACCAAAGAATGCATCCGAGATCATGGCCTTCCCCATGCTTACGAAGTGCAATGGGTCGCATTTCTCATGCAGTTTGGTCTATTCGGCATCGCATTTATCCTTGCGCCACTTGTCTGGATCGGCCTTAGGTTAATTAGACCACCACTCACAAGAGTGAGTCTAAGTTATTTTTCTCTATATGTTTTTTGGCTTCTGTCCGGTTTTACAAATCCATTTCTGATCTCACTTACGAGCGGGATCGTCTATCTCATTTTTCTCATAGTGCCTTGTCAAATAGCTTTACAAAGGGCTAGAGTTGCGGGGATTGGGTCGTTTGCGCAGCCTTCTGAAGCTGCTGCCAATAACCTCTGTCGAACCAGCCTGAGCTGCCATTCCAATAAAGGATAAGAGAAATCACACCCCAGATAGGCAGAGAGAAATAGACCCACTTTAACCAGCGGGGAATCAAAGCATTATTGGAGGCAATCCCAGGGTCGCCATAAAACTCTGTCTCATGTTCATCGCTCATGAGAATCCTCCTCCATCATTTCATATTTTGCATCTTCCTCAAAATTGAGGGTTCCCTTTTTCCAAAAATAGAGAAACAGGATCGCCGTGCTTCCCGAAAAGGCGATGATCATCGCATAGTCCATAATCAATCCGGTCAGTCCAAAACTATCAATTGTCATGGCAAAACCTTCCTTCCTTCGATAATTTCAAGCGTTTGGATCGGATCCTTGCCTTGCCACCACGCTTCGGTTGGCGCCGTAATCCTAGAGCCTTTCGTCATTAAATATTGAAAGATGGCTTCAAATCTCCGATTAGGCACTCCCGGTTGCAAAGGAGATGTTCCGCGTGGATCAAAATCGAAAAAATGGCGAAAAGAGGGCATAATAGAACCTTTGCTTGCTGTTTTGGGAGACCAAAAATGCGCCTTGTGCCAATCTCTACTCGGTCTCTTGATCGCAACGCGCGATAAATCGGGTCCATTTCTTTTGGTGCCGGGGAAAGTGATATGCTGATAAATGTACTCTGTGGGCGAAGAGGGCGGAGCGGGGTAGGAGTCTGAGCCATTCAGCACGAGATCTTGAATCAGCGTTCTAGTTTGGTCGGTATGGCAATACCAGCAGCCTTCAATCGCATAAATATGCTCTCCTTCTTGGATTAACTCCTTTCTAGAGGTAAAACTCAAGGGAGGCGTTGTAAGCTCGCTAAGGGTTGTGACTGGTTTTCCATCCTGGGAGTAGCGCCATTGCTTCTTTTGACCTTCCATATACTCTACAACACGGAATTCCATCGGATTGGAAACATAGATGACGCCATCCAATTTATGAAAGGGCCTTTGCGGATCCAATATTTCATAATTCTCATCCACCCAATCTTCTAAAATCCCATCGGAGGATGCCACCGAAAAGCCTTCGGAAATGGAAGGATCATAAAGTTCATAGCCTCCTTTCGCAATGGGCCGAAGAAATAAAAGGCGAGAGGTAAGCTTAATCTTTGGATCCTTCTCTCTTGTCACATACTTTTCAAGCTCAGGTGGAGCTGAAATCTTAAACGCGTTCGATTCTTTGAATGAAAGAAGCGTATGACCAGACTTAAGGTGATGGACAAATTGCAAACTCTGCCCTCCGCTTCCTGCACTGCTGATATAAAAATCGGGATCGGACAGTTCATACATTTGAACTTGATAGGTGCTTGAGGGCATGGTCCAAGTGGGATCCACATAGTTCGGTGCAACCAAAGTAACGACAATCGCACCTGAAAAAAGTAGAATAATGCCAACTACGGTCAATAGAGCCGAGACGTCTAGATCATGCATAAAGCGGGCAAATTTTTCTTTCATGCTTCAACCTCTTTTTTTGCTTCAGGAAGCATGATGGTATTATAAATATTCACCACAAAAAGCATGTTTGCAAATGTTACAATGACTCCTCCAAGAGATCTTAAGCCCCACCATGTGTGCATTTCTGCAACAGTATCCAAAAAGGGCCTTAAGGAATAGTTTTCATGGTATTGAACGTAATTGATACCATCCGCCCAATCAGACCACATCATTCCTTGCAGGAACCCTCCTACCCAAAGAGGAAGGATAAAGAAAAAACTGCCAATCATGCTTAAAGTAAAATGCCAGTCTGCAAGTTTTGGCGACCAAAGCGGCTTTTTAGTCAGATGTGGAATGGCTTGATACACCCCAGCCATAGCAAAGAAGGTAAAAGTTGCGTAAAGAGCAATATGCGAGTGTCCGATTATCCAGTCTGTTTTCGAGGTAATCTCATTGATATTACGCAATGCCTGAAGCGGTCCCTGAATGCATGTGAGTAAGTAGAAGACGACGCCCATCTGGATAAAACGGACAGCCGCCACCTTGTTGTACACTTCCCAATTTCCTTTCAAAGTCGCAAAGAGATTAGTCACAACAGTCCACACAGGAATAAATAGCCAAATCGAAAAAACAATCGAAGTTGTTTGAAGCCACTGGGACATAGGCCCGTGGATAATGTGGTGCGCTCCCACCCAGGCATATACAAACGCTATTGTCCAAAAGCCTACCATTGACAGCCGATGGCTGTAAATTGGGGTTTTTGCCAGTTTTGGAAGGGAGTAATATGCAATTGCCAACCCCATCGGAGTGAAAATAAGCCCAACAAGATTATGAACATAAAAAAAGTTAACGTTGACTCTTGAAATGCCCCCAGGCACCCAGTAGATTCCATAGCTACCTACAACCCATGTAAATGTCGTCCAAATCAGCGTTCCCATCACGTACCAGAGTGAGACATACATTTTTTGAAAAGCACGATTTGCAATCGTCATAAATAGGTTGAAAGCTGTCAAAACCCAGGCAACTGTGAAGAGAAACTTAATTGGAATGCCAGCTACCCTATTAGGTAGTTCCGCATATTCCCATCCAAAGTTTGTACCGAATGGATAGGAGTAGTTGCCGGTTAAGAGAGAGAACCACCAGATAGCAATCGCTGCATAGGCAAGTTTTGGACTCCAAAGAGAGACTCCGCATAAACGGGGAACGAGAAAATAAAACAGGCCCACATCGACCGAAAGCAGCCATAATAGGGTGACGCTTCCCACATGAACAGGTCTTAACCTTCCGAAATGGACATATTCTCCGGAAAAGTAGTCGGGAAAAATAAAGCCATTATAGGAGATAAAAACTCCAAAGCACATGCCCACTACCATAAAAAGGAGTGAAGGATAAATTAGAAGCTTTGCGGGGAGGTCGTTATAAACAATTGGTAGTTTAGTTTCAGTCTGCGCTGTCATTTGTCCTTTCCTATTTCAT
>CAZSDA010000022.1:0-15338 GCA_964605535.1 uncultured bacterium | reverse complement strand
TTTCCTATTTCATTCAACCGCGAATTCAGTAATAGAAGCTGCTTTTTCCAACTTGTAATACTGTTTGCGTTTTGATTCATTTCAACTTTTATTTCCGGCGTCTCAATTTTTCCCTTCAGGGCCTGAGACTCACCATTTAGTTCTTCGATCTTCTTCTGAATTGCCTCTTGAAGCTGTTGAGAATAGAGACTAAATTCTTTATCTGAAGAAGCCTGAATAAGTTTTGCAAAGAGGCCAATCATTTCATCAGAAGCTTGGATATTCAAAAATCCCGTTCCCACTTCCTTAAAAAGCTCCTTCTCCCTGTTAAGGCGCTCTTCCTCTTTGAGAAGCGCAGCATCGCCAGGATTTTTAGAAAGTTTCTGTTGAATGGCCGCGATTTTCCTATCAAAGCTACTGTAAAGGGCGTCTGAAACCTCATTGCGCTTTCTACTGTCATCAGATAAGGAACGAATAAATAGGACAAGCTGCATTCTTTGCAAAGGAGTTGTCTGATCTCCCCAGGGCGTCATTGAAGTACCGGGAACACCATATTTGATCGAACGCAGCAACCTCAAGTCATCCCGTTTGCTGATCCAGTCTGGATTGATCAGCATCCTTGGCTTAGCGTCCTTCATTGCTTCAGCGCGTAGACCTGCACCATCTCCTTCCTTGCCATGGCAAGGAGCACAGTTAGTTAGGAAAAAGGCTTGCCCTGCTTCAATATTTTCTTTCGTATAGAACTTTTCCTTAAAGTAATACCCCTTCTTTTCAACCCCTTGCAAGGGGGCCTCTCGGATATCGAATACTTCTTCTTTATGCAGTTCTTTATTCACTGTATCGGGAGAGTAGTTCCACTTTGGCACCTCTTCACTTCCCTTGATAATTGCTCCGCCTGGAAGCGAAGTGAATAACCAATCCACCAAAAGGCGTACTTGCTCCTCAGTAAAAACAGAATGGGGATTGGGGTTCAACTTATCATCGCCAAGCTCGCCCCAGGGCGGCATCGGAGTGCCGGGAACGCCATGCATAATCGATTGAACAGCTCTTTCTTTCGTCAGATTCCTTAAAAATTCTGAACTTCTTAAGTTCTTGGGAATAGGATAGATCCATTCAGAGACAGGCCCATTTCCTAATAAATGCTCTCCATGGCATTGAGAGCAATGTTGCATGTAGGCTTTCTCCGGATTAAAACCGCTTTTTTCGATGACTAAACGGTCTTGCTCATTATTCCTTACCCCCACCTCATCCAACATATGGGTAAGAGCCATAAACTTCGACTGATCGAAGGGGAAAACGGGCATGATCGAACGAGGGACACGGCTAGTAGGGCTCTTGAAATGCTCCATTAACCATTTATCGCTTCTGTAAACCCCTGACCAATTTGGTCTGGGACAGATCAACCTTCCCAATCCATATTCCTGAATATATGCTTTCAAGACCCTATCAACGCGCTCTTTCCAAGCCGCATCCTCGTGGGCCCTTGCAGCAAATTTAAAGTTGGAATAAAGGGCCTGTATTGCCCCAGGGTGTGCTTTTTCAATCTCCTCGATTAAAGAATCCTTCCTTACCCCTGAAACAATTCTCTTGTCGATCTCCTTTTCATTCTTTTCCAACTGGCGAATAATAAAAGATCCGGTCGCCTCTTCGGGAATCAACTGCTTAAACCATTCTCTTTCAGATTCAAGCACTTTAAAGTCCGCCGTCTTTTCCTTCTCTATTGCGAAACCGACATCTGAATCAAACCCGCGCAACCTGTGACAGCTTGCACATCCTTCTACAGCAAATACTGTCATTCCATAACGCAGGTCGAAGATCTCTCTTGGAGGCACAGGCTCCTCCCACGGCTGCTTCTTGCCTGCTTCCCATTCTTTCAGAAATGCCTTGTATTCGGGGCTTGATAGCACTTTGCTTGTGCTGGTCTGACCTAAGAGATAGGCTACAAGATTTTCCAGTTCATCATGATCCAATCTGAAATTAGGCATCGTAGATGTTTTAAGGTCTGCCTGCGGCCACACAATCGATTGTTTGACAAACCAGGGATAGCCATCGCCGCTTTTCGACAATTCCGGACCCACGCCGCCTCGAGACAGGCCTGAGATCCTATGGCAGGCATAACAGCCCTGGGATAGAAAAAGATTTTTTCCTTGCTGATAATTTTTTGTAAGGAGATCGACATCTGTCTGAAGGGAATTCATTCCCTTTTGATCGTCGACTGCAGTTGCAAAGGATGTGGATAAATCTTCGAGATGCTTTTTTAAATTCTCTGCGTAATCTAAAGCCACCATTTTCTCAAAAAGGGTCCCTTTAGATGTTTCTTTTTGCTCCTTTAACAATTTTTCCAACGCAGATGTAGAAACGGCATCGCGAAACTTCTCTACTTGGCTATCCGATCCCAAAGCGTTCACTAAGGCTAAAGTGACCTCGCTCTGAGCATTCTTTTCACCCAACATCCTTAAATAACGCTCTTGAGAAGAAGCGTACTCCCTTTGCTTGTCGCTCAAGCTGTAGTCGTCTTGATCTTTTTTAAGTGCGTTTAGCGCTCCCTCATAGCCATCAGATTTCAAGATCTTTCTAAGAGCCAGCAGGGAGGCTACAGATTCCAATTCCCTCTCATAACCACTGCGAATGGCTGCAAGCTCCGAACTCTTTCTATTAAAAACCTGGCTTGAGCTATCTTTCGCCTGTAATAGCGCATCTTGAGATGTTTTGTGGCATTGTGCGCATTTCGCCTGGATCAAAGCTCCTACATAGATAGGGGTTGTCTGAAAGAGGAGCCGATGACTCGGTTTTGCATTAAATACGCGTGAAAATAAAGGGTCTTTGTCCGGGTTTGATTCAAGAAATTGCGGGACAAATCCCTCTTCCTCCTTCTCATAATGTCCATCGAGAACCGGCCCATGAGCTCTGTCTGTGACAAGACCTCTTCCATTACCTCCATGGCAAGAAGTGCAGCCCCACTCTTCTATCGGATGATACTGAAATGGACGCGTTTCCCTACCGATCAAGGGGTGCATCGAAAGCACCTTCTCCACGTCGTAAACGGCATCTCCCACTTCTGCGCTTTTCAATGAGCGCAAGTAATTAGCCTTTACCTGATCTTTTTCTTGGGCAATCAGATCATCCAGTTTCTTCCAGATGTAGTCGGGATTTTGCTCCTTAACAGGAAACCCCTCCGCATCAAACTTTACATTCCCATTTAAATCTTTTGCCAGGCGGGTGGGAGAGTACGCTTCGATCTGCAAAGCTACATGGCATGAGGTGCAGCGGTCGATGCCTTGAGGTCCTTTATCTTCTCTTTCAAAGACAATCTGCTTAACGCCAGGCTTAAAAGGAGCCGGAGGCTCATGTGTAAGGTCGGAACGTATTTTTTCCAGGGCAATAAAATCGTCCTGATAGATCCTATACTCAGGAAATATCTCTCTATAGAAAAATATGCCAGTGAAGAGCGCTGCTACGACTCCAAGGCTTATGAGGACATATTGGTAGGCGGTTTCCTGTTTCACTTGTCAATGCCTCGCAAAATTTTCTGTCCAGGGCCACACCCATCCCCAGTTTGCACCACGGAAATATGTCCCGATAATGATGAGGAGTCCTTGCCATGTCATGAAGGTAGTATAAAGGAATATGGCCAAATAACGGCTTTTGTGAAACCAGACCCCGTCACCTTTTGGATTTCTATCCAAATAGGGGATGAGCATCAAACCGATGATAATCATCATTGGAGCACCGACTCCACCCCAAAATGCATCGTAGGCAACCATCTCTTGCAGCCCTAAAAAGTACCATGGGGCTTTAGAGGGGTTAGGAGGTTTGCTTGGGTTTGCAGGCTCTTCAAGAGGAGCATCGATAAAGGAAAGTCCTAAAACTAAAACAAGAGTAAAGAAAAATGCGACGAGCTCAGCTCGTAATAAATGAGGCCAAGTAAAGACATAGTTATAGGGGCCTTTATCTACAGTTGGAGAAGTTCCTCTGACAAGCTCCATCAGACCATAAGTTCTCCTAACCCCAGGAGCAAATGACTCTTTGGTATCAGAGCGCTGAATCACTCTAAAAGGATCCGGCCTCACCTTATCTGGAGGGCCTGATAATCCTCCATCTTTTCGTATCCTCCAGAAATGCACACCGATCAAAATCCCCGTGATTAACGGCAGGAACGCAACATGCAATACATAAAAACGGATCAGGGCATCTTGTCCAACAGATGTCGATGCTAAAAGCATCACTCTATTGATATTGTATTCAAATCCCGGAAGATTCGGAACGTATCCTGCAATATTAGTACCAACCGTGATGGCCCAAAATGCCAATTGGTCCCATGGCAAGAGATACCCTGTAAATGAAAGCAATAGGGTCAACACCATGAGAAGCACGCCGATCACCCAATTGAATTTTCTCATTCCCTTATAGCTTCCGGTATAAAATACCCGAGACATATGCAAGAAAACAAAGAGCACCATCATATGAGCGCCCCAACGGTGCATATTCCGATACATCATCGCAAAAGGGGTCGTGTCCTGCCAATCTTTCATAATATCGTAAGCACGGTCTTCAGCAGGAATGTAGTAGAACATCAGGATGATTCCTGTGATCACTAAAATAATGAAAAGGCTCGCTGTGATCGTTCCCAGCCCTAGGGTATAAAACGGATCCAGGGAGTGCTTATGGCATTTTACAGGATGAAAATGGAGAAAGAAGTTCTTAAAAACTATCTCCGACCTATCGACGTCGTTATTCGGATAATTGTGGCGAAATATCGACCTGACAAAGGTCGCAGGCAAGTTTTTTAAATATTCACCCCAGGACTCTCGCTGTTTTCCTTTAAATTGCGCCATCTTTACACCGTTGGGGTATACCACGCCGCTTCCCAATCAAGCGTCGTTTTCGATTTATCAACCATTATGTCGCCGGAAGCGCCCTTAAACACGTGATAATAGACTAGAGGCAAGGGAGCCGGCCCCCCGGTATTCAGCCCATGTCGATCGTAAGTAGAACCATGGCAAGGACATGCATATCCCGTATCCACCATGTTCACAGTACAACCTAAATGGGTACAAACAGCTGTCTGGACGCGTACTTTTCCAGCCAGTGTTTCTATGAACACCTTCTGTTTAGGATTAAAGACTTTTCCTTCCAAAGCCAAAATCTCTTCAGGTCTCCCTAGGGAAAAAATGCTAGGAGGAACTTTCATTGCGTTGGGATAAAGATACCCCAGAAAAGAAGCATTGATGAGCTGCCCTGCACCAATCAGGCAAGCGCCAACGCCCATCATAGCAAGAAATGAGCGGCGTGTGATCAGTGGATCCTTGTCATCTTTGTCCACATGAAGTGAGTTTCTATATTTTGGCATAAGAAATTATTTTATATCCTTTTCCTCGTCGCGAAACAATTGATATTTTACATCCTCCGGATCGTCAAACTGCCCCTTCCTGAAATAGTAGAAATAGATCAAAAGACCTGCACCTCCCATCGCCAGTGAGCTTGCGATATACCAAATCATCCGATCCACCTAAAGGAGTAGTTCATCGCATCCATCGTTACAGCTTGTGTAGGACATTTTTCTGCACAGAGACCGCAACGAATGCATAAATCTTCATCTTTCAACATAGCCGTTCCCATCTCGGCCAATTCCATATCTCCCATCTCGGATGAGTCCACGCCATAAAAATTGTCCACAGCACGTCTGACATCTCCATTGCCTGTGTCTAAATTTAATTGGCTAATCGGAATCTGTTTCAAACAGTTACATGGACACACATCCACACATCCATTGCATTTGATGCATAGGGTGCCGTCAAAGACAGGATTAATATGGCATTGCAAGCAGCGTAAAGATTGTTCATGTGCTTCTTCAGGAGTATAATTGTTCTCCACCATCTGCTCATTATGGATCCTCACCTTTGGATCTTGCATAGTCGGTAGAGCCCATTTAGTCCTTAGATACGCCTTATCGCGCATCGGCTGCACCTCAGTCCACTCTGTTGAGATCTCCTGGTAAGGAGTTGCTCCTCTAAGATCGCTGTCAATAGCTCGGGCAGCTTCCTGACCATGGCGGATGGCTGTGATAAAAAGGGCAGGGCCAAAGGCTGCATCGCCGCCGGCGTAGATGCCCTTTACACTCGTCCGGCAAGTTCCCCGTTCCGTCTGGATAATGCCCCGATCCATCTTCAACTCATTTTTCTTATCCCAACCGTTAAATAAACCCATGTCCATTGACTGACCGATTGCAAGCGCTACCGTATCGCAAGGAATCTCAAACTCACTTCCTGCAATAAACTGTGGAGAGAATTTCCCTGTATCATCGAACAGAGAGGCGATCCTCTGCATTTTGATCCCGCGAACCCTTCCAATATCATCTCTCAGTATAGCCAAAGGGCCTACTCTATTGATGATTTTAACACCTTCTTCCATGCCATCTTCGATCTCAAACTCATCCGCCGTCTGCTCATCGCGCGATTCCAGGCAAACCATCGTGAGCTTTTTCGCACCATTTCTCACTGAAGTTCGCGCCACATCAAATGCAACGTTTCCGCCCCCCACGACGACCATATTCTCCCCGATCGGCCACTTTTCTCCCGCACAGCGCACCCTTAAGTACTCAATTCCACGGATCACATCAGGGCCATTAGCACCCGGGATCGGAAGATCTCGCGATTTCCACAGCCCAACTCCAATGAAAACGGCATCATATTTGCTTTGTAACTCAGTAAGAGTAAGGTCGCGCCCGACTTTTTGATTGTAATGGATTTTTGCACCCAGATATTCAATGGCTGCACATTCGTTCAGAGCGACATCATTTTTTAATCGATAAGAAGGTACGCCATAAGTCAGCATCCCACCCGCCATACGCATCATCTCATACACATCGACAGCATATCCCAAGCGCAAAAGATCGTGTGCGCATGTCAGAGAAGCCACTCCAGCGCCAATACAGGCAACCCGCAGTCCATTGGGCTCCGGATTCACGCTGCCTCGTGCATAACTCATTTTTAGCGATTCAATATGAGCCTTCGCGCTCAATCCATGCCACTGATCCAAAAATCGCTTTTGAGCTCTGATGGTCAGGGTCTTATCCACCCTATCTCGACGGCATGTCATTTCACAGGGAGCTCCGCAGATCATTCCACAGATGGAAGCAAAAGGATTCGGTCCGCGGGCGATCTTGTAGCCTTCGAGATAATTGCCGGCGTGGAGCGCGAGCATATAAGCTCTTGGATCGGTATTGACCGGACAGCCATCCCGACAATCGATCTGCCTCAAATAGTAGTCGACATCGGGAATGACTACATCATAAAGGTCCTTGTAGAGATCTGCGGCATCATCTTCCATGAAGGCAGATTAACAAAATATTTCTTTGAATGAAAATAATTCTGCTAAGATCAACAGATTTTTTAAGCTATTTAGGAATGGATAATTTCAAATGATGAAAACTGACGTAAAGAACGCCTATTTTCCTTTACTACTCTCTCTATATGCGCTGGGAATTGTTCTCTAAGAAGTAGCTCCAATTCTTGCGCTTGCGGCTCGCTTCCCTGGACGATTGCTAAGACTGAGCCATCACTTAAATTTTCAACTGAGCCTTTTAGATCTAAAGACTTTGCTATGTGATAACACGCTGCGCGAAAACCAACGCCCTGAACTCTGCCATAAAAGTGTAGATGCCACTCAACACTCATCGCACTCCTCTTCATCCGAAGACTCTTCCATGGGTTCAAGTGAAAAGTGGGTGATTAAATCTTTCACCTCTTCAATCGATTGTGCTTTGCTCATCTTTTCGCGGAAGTCGCGTGTTCCCACCGCTTTTTTTAAATAGCGGCAACCGACATGACGCATATCTATCACAGCCTTTTTAGGATTGTGATAATTTACCGTTTCTTCAAAATGTTCGAGAAGGGCTCTCCTGCAATCTTCTATTGATTTAGGCTCATTTGCTTCCAGACTTAAGCTGCGAAGCATCTCGTCTCCTATCCAGGGACGCCCCAAAGTGCCTCTTGCGACAAGAAAAGCATCGCAACCGGTAGCCTGATACATTTTTAAGGCATCTTCTGGTTTCATCAAATCGCCGTTGCCGATAACAAGAATCGTTTTAGCAGCTTCTTTGCATTGCCTTATCCATTCCCAATTAGCAGGTCCCTTATACCCCTGCTTACGAGTCCTACCGTGAATGCAAATCGCCTTTGCACCCGCTTCTTCGGCAATTTTTGTGATTTCATGACAGTTAATTGAGCTCTCATCCCATCCGGCGCGCACTTTTACAGTCACAGGAATTTTTACATGTGCCACCATCTCGGCAATCAGGTCGCCAATTTTGCGCGGATTCTTCAGTAATCCTGAACCACTTCCATCCTTAGTGACCTTGTCAACAGGACAGCCGCAGTTCAAATCGATGACATCGAATCCTAGTTCCTCAATGATTCGGGCCGCTTGGCCGGCAAGTTCAAGCTTAGCTCCACAAAGCTGCGCTCCAATAGGGTGCATCGATGTGTCATAATCCAAAATGTGAAATGTACCTGCATCATTCCTGACTAATGCATCCATCTTGACCATCTCGCAGTATATCAAACCTGTGTGGTACCTACGGCTCATTCTTCTGAATGGAAAATCGGAACAACCTGCCAGGGGGGCATAAATGATGTTATGCGGAAGCTTAAGAGAGCCAAGCTGAAAAGGAATTTTTAGGGCTGTCACCTTAAGACTCCAAGAAGAACCCAACGTATAAACTCCAAGGCCATAAAGGCAAATATTGGGCTGATATCTAGCATGCCGATAGGAGGAATAATGGCTCGGAAAAGATTGAGATAAGGATCTGTATAAAATGCGATGAATTGCATGAACTTAGTGTCTTGCAATTCAGGCACCCATGAGCCTAAAATTCTACCGAATAACATCAACACGTAGATCTGAAATAAAATGTTAATGACCTGAGCTAGCATGCAGTGAGTTTACCACTCCTTTGTTTCGTTGTAAATAGCGTCAAGAAAGCTCCGGCATGAACAATCCAACATCCACATTTAATGCCTTTGCGCAAATCACCGCTTCAGCCAAGGTGATGACTTTGCATCTTTGGTTGAGCGGTGTTTTATAGGCTGTTTTAGTATCGGCTCTCGCCATTTGTTCCATTCTGTTAATAAAAGAAATACTAACCGAATATCCTGCATGGTTCCCATATTCGCTTGCCAAGCGCTCTTGCGTCCAGCCGCGAACATCTTCCCGGATCGTTCTCATCAACTTCGCACGATGCGCTAATTCCGAATTCGCTAATTCAATAAAATCTGCTCTAAGAGAATCGATCAACTGATCAATATCTCTACGATGAGTTCGACGCAAATTGTCGACCTTGGTCTTAAAACCATTGTAGCATCTTAGCAAAGTCACACGATTCCAGGTGCCCGTAGGTTTTTTTATCTGAGAATTTTCTCTTTGCAAATTGCTCCATAAAGTCTCAAAATAAGTGTCGTCAAAGATTTGAGCTGTCTTTGCAAACATGCGCTCAAGCAGCTTTAACTCCCGTTTTTCTGAAAACTCTTTAAGGAGGATCAACTCTAAAATATTTCTTCCATTTGCAGGCAATTTCTCCCTTAAACCATCGATTTTTCTGGCAATACTGCACTCAATAACCGCCGACTTTTGGATGAGAGCAAACCGCTTTGCGAAGGCAACCCAATGTAAAATTGCTTGTTTAGGATCCTCAGGATCGACAACAACTCCCAGAAGCTTTCCAAATAGATCATCTACCGAGAATGAGGCTTTTGCTTCTCTTGTAAAAATTTTGTACTGCCTGAGAATCAGCCTTTTAGCTTTATGTTTTTCTTTTGTTGAGCCTTTAAAATGCCTCGAACACTCTTTTGAATGAGCGATGAGTTGATCCATAAATTCATGTGTAGCTGCAATCGGATCCATGGCTGCACTTGCCACTCTATTCAGAATTTTCATCGCCTCAAAGCGAAGCCTGCGATCTGATTCTTTGCCATCGAGATAGGTGTCGCATTGATTCACGAGAATATCCAGCCCATTAACAGCCTGATGTGTGGCATAGGAGGACCCACCCTTCAAAAAAATGATCCCATCAGGTGTTGATCCGTCCTTTGCTCGTGCAATCAATGTGGGAGCAGTGCTTGAGTGGGCTCCTTGACGATGGATGTCATAACTATCACCGGATTCCGATACGACCCTTTTAGTTGGTGCCGTCCCTTCTTGGTCTTTTGCATCTTTAACAGAGAATTCAAAATGAGACATGCCATGGACTAAAATCGCATGATGAAAAAAAAGCGCGATTCTACGATCAATAGCCAGCTCAATTCCATCCAAATTGTTCCTTAAGATTCCTTCAGCTGTTTTACTTGCTTCATATTGATCGCGTGGCAATCGATCAGGCGTCATGAAGTCCTTTGCCTCACCTGTAAGAACCGATGGACTATTAGATCCACTTTGAAGCCACGGACTTCCATTGTCTATTTTTTTAGTCTTTCTTCCGTGTAATACACCCGGAGCCAATCGCTTTACGTCATTTTCCATTTGATTTTTTGAAAAAAGAGCATCATACTTTACAGGTACCATCGCCATCTTGATCATTCTCCAAAATTATTAAGGGGAGAGCATTTTACCAAAATTACAATTAAAGACAAATGCCCGATTGAGATAGAATGATTCCTGTGAGATATAAACCTTCTGATGATAAATGTTTGGGCATTTCATATAGCGGCGAGGAGCTAAAGGCTGCTCGCATCCGTCTATCGAAAGGCACCGTTGTCATCGAAGAGCTCTTAGAAGCAAACGTTCCTTTAAAACCATCCGATGTAAATCCGCTTTACATTGATCCGGAACTTAAAAGAATCCAACAACTTTCTAGCGAAATTCTCTCCGCATCTTCCCTAGGAGGAAACGACTACCTCTTGAGAAGGTTAAAACTCAAACTAACCAAACAAAAAGAGATCGATGCGGCTTTTCTATTTCAGGCTGAGCCTCTCCTACCCTATCCTGCTGAAGATGCAGTGGTTGATAAATGGACATTCAATAAGCAAGAAGGTGAGACAGCTTTAGCATTTATCTCAGCCCAAAAAAAGGCAATCGAGGCGCATCTCGAACAGATAAATTCGATAGGACTCGATCCGGAGGCTCTTTCAGCCGATTCTGTAGCGCTGACCGCGCTTGCAAAATATTTTTCTGAACCGCAAAGCCTCCAATTGCTAATCAATATCGATAAAGAACTCACGACCTGCATTTTGATCAGAGAAGGAATTTTGATTGCGACGCACGCAATTTCGCAAGGTTGGCGCGATCTCTACAATGGCTATGTAAATGACCATTTATCCAGCCCCTCTTCCATTGCGGAATTCTTCTCGAATGATATCGAATCCCTTGTAATGGAAAAAAATCATGAAACTCATTTGAAATGGACAGCCTTTCAGCAATTGGTTGAATGGACGGCCATCTCTCTTTTAAAAGAGACAAAAATCAAAGAATCACCAAAACTTCTAGTTACGGGTGAGGGGGCGAACCTTGCAGGTATTCCTCAATCTCTCTCAAGGATTTTAGAGCTGTCTTTAAGTGCACTTAATGCTCCTTGTGGAATAGAAAAACTAAACTCCTTTTCCATTCCTCTGGGCCTTGCTCTTTCCTTCACCCCAGCCTTCAAAGAAAAAATCGATCTAAGACAGGAAGAATTTTCATTTAAAGCTCCCTGGAAACGTTACAAGAGTCCTATTTCTATCGTTGCTCTTTGTGCGCTTTTCCTTACCTTTTCGCTTTATCTGCTCAACTTAAGCTATTCTAATTTCAGAGAAAATATGATCCGCGAAAGGTTTCTCAACGTCTTGACGATCGCGCAAAAATCCTATTCTGAATTTGAAAAGCAGTATGAAGAAAAGAATAAAATCGAAGTTAATCAAGAAGGCATCATTCCTATCGAAAACCTCTCCTCAGAAGAGATCGGATACCGTCTGGATGCACTAGAACGTCAAATTAAAATGACACCCGATATTTTCCCTCTCTTTCCTAATGTTCCCCGTGTGAGCGACCTTCTTGCCTGGCTTAGCAACCACCCCTCCTTCCGCTGCCCGGAAGGGACAGAATGCCCTCAAGTAAACATCGAAGCTTTTGCATACAGCCTCGTCAAGAGGCCTGAAATGAATAAAAAGGGAGAAAAATATCAGGCAAAAGTCGATCTTGAATTCTCCACATCTTCACCAAGGGTGGCAAGAGAATTTCACGATGCATTGATCACTCCGAATGACCTTGTAGACCCGAAAGGAGAGATCAAGTGGAATGCCACTAAAGGTAAATATAAGACCTCATTCTTCCTGAAGGATAAAACCTTTTATCCAGCGCCACTCAAAGGGGGATCCGCATGATAGAGGGCATTCCCTTTCAAAGAGCGCTTTTCTATATTGTTGCCGCATGCTTCCTTCCTGCTCTCGCTGTTCTAATTTTACTCATTTCACAAAAAAGCTTTTTAGATGACATCGAAATGAAATTAGACCTTGTAGAGCAACTCGCACTTACTCAAGAAAAGAGACAAGCACAAAACCTAACCGTCATCCACCACTTCCGCGATGCAGATCACTTCTATATCGACAAGAGGTTAGAAAGCCTGACGTTTCTTGAACCCGAAGTGGAAGCCTTACAAAAAATTGTCTCGCACAAAAACTTTACAGACGATGAAGAGATCAAAAAACGCCTTGAATTCCTTACGGGCGGAGGCAATAGCCTGAGGTTTACTGAAGGGGTTGTGCAAACATACCCGCAATTTCAGGAAACGACGGAAACCTTGATTCACCCCGTAGAGGTCAATGTCAACGATATAAAACGGATTTTGTCCACCGTTGAAGGAATAGCGATTCCTCCTTATGATCCTCCCCCAAACAGACCCCAGCTGATTATTCTCGATTTCAAAATCGACAAAAAGAAGCTCCAGGAAAAGAACGAAGTATTTTTGCTCAATTTAAAATTATTAAAGAGAGAGTTTTCTTAAACATGCGGCTAATGACGATTGCACTCCTAATGCTTCTCGTGGGATGTTCAGAGAGAAAATATTCCTCTCAAGAGTGCCCGACATTGACAAGCATCCACATCATCGATCGTGAAGGGTTAACTGAGGCGATCTCTCTAAAAGAAAGAGTTCAAAACTATGAGAAAGTCGATTTTTTAAAACCGCAACCCTATCAAAAAGTATTAAGAGTCTACTCGCGCGATCAGGCCGGCAACACCCGGTCCTATATCACGACATATCACCCCAATGGAGCAATCAAGCAATACCTTGAAGTGCTGAACAATAGAGCCTTTGGAACTTATAAAGAATGGCACACAAACGGTGCTTTGAAAATAAATTCCGTTGTTGTCGAAGGGGTCGCAGACATTAGTCTGGCGGCTGAAAAGACCTGGATTTTTGATGGTGAATCAACGGCATACGATCAAGAAGGCAATCGGCTAGCCACAATCGTCTACTGCAGAGGAAATCTGGAAGGAACCTCTCTCTACTACCATAGAAATGGCTCTATCTGGAAAGAAATCCCCTACAGCTCTAACGAAATTTCCGGGGAAATGAAAATCTATCTCGATGACGGATCGCTCTTTCAAACGCAAAATTTCTCCGCCGGAAAAAGAGAGGGCCCCTCTATTCGCTACTGGCCTTCCGGTCAAGTTGCTGCTCAAGAATATTTCAAAAATGGACTCTTAATTACCGGAAGCTACTGGGATACTTCAGGTGAGTCCGTTGCAGGGATTAAAGAGGGTGAAGGCATAAGAGCTCTATTTGGAAAAGGGCGCATAGGAGAACTTCATCAATACCGTCATGGTATTCAAGAAGGCACTGTGCAAATTTTCGATCCAACGGGCACTCTTTTATCTGTTCATAGCATTAAAAATGGTTTAAAGCAGGGCGAGGAAATTCTTTATTATCCAAAGCGATTCAACAGCAACCTTAAGCCGAAAGTGTCCATGTCTTGGTACCAGGGAAAAATCCAAGGCCTTGTAAAAACTTGGTATGAAAACGGTGTTCAGGAAAGCCAGAAAGAGATGAGCGAAAATAAAAAAAATGGAGTCTCTTCTGCATGGTATAATGACGGGCAGCTCATGCTGATCGAAGAGTATGAAAAGGGCAAGCTCAAAAAAGGCGACTACTTTCGAAAAGGGGAAAAAAAACCTGTCAGCCAAATCAACAATAGTGAAGGGGTTGCAACCCTCTTCGATGCTGAAGGCAACTATCTTCGAAAGGTCGAGTACCGGCATGGAAAACCGGAAACATAATCCATCCACATTTTGGATCAAATCTGCTATTCTCATTCCAAAACAAGGAGTTTCCCATGGCCCAACCCCCTGAAGAGAATAAGAAGAAGGCGTTAGAACTTGCCGTCTCCCATATCAAAAAGCAATTTGGCGAAGGGGCAATCATGTCCTTTGGCAAGCAATCAGCTTACAGAGAGATCTCAACAATCCGCACGGGATCTCTAACCCTTGATGCAGCCATCGGAATCGGGGGAGTGCCGCGCGGGCGTGTCGTTGAAATTTTCGGACCTGAATCCTCAGGTAAATCCACCCTAGCCCTTCACATTGCAGCCAATGCCCAAAAAAATGGGGGAGTCGCAGCGTACATCGACGCAGAACATGCTCTGGATCCTGCCTACGCCGCTAAAATCGGCATCAAATTAGACGACCTATTAATCTGCCAGCCAGACTCTGGCGAAGAAGCTCTCAATATCGCAGAAACTCTTGCTCGTTCTAATGCTGTAGATGTAATCATCATCGACTCCGTTGCAGCCCTCGTGCCAAAATCAGAGCTTGAAGGTGAAATCGGAGACAGCTTTGTCGGTCTTCAGGCGCGTCTCATGTCGCAAGCTTTAAGAAAACTCACAGCAGCGCTTTCTAAAAGCAATACTTGCGCAATTTTCATCAACCAGATCCGCGAAAAGATCGGCGTTATGTATGGAAGCCCTGAGACGACTACAGGTGGTAGAGCTTTGAAATTCTACGCTTCCATCCGCTTGGATATCCGTAGAATTGCAGGCATCAAGGGCAGTGATAACAACGAAGTCGGAAACCGCGTGAAAGTCAAAGTGGTGAAGAACAAGCTAGCGCCTCCATTCCAGGTGGCCGAATTTGACATCATGTTTAATGAGGGGATCTCCAGGACAGGAACAGTCATCGATCTCGGCACGGAATTGCCTGACCTCATCAAGAAAAATGGCGCCTGGTTTAGCTACAATAACCAACGCTTAGGGCAAGGTAGAGAAGCTGTCCGCGAATTATTGAAAAACGATCCCAAACTCCTCGAAGAGCTTGAAAACAAAATCATACAGCATCTCAAGGAAAAAACCGGATCCCTCAAAACTGTAGCCCCTGCAGAAGAACTCGTAGAGGCTTAA
>CAZSDA010000021.1:0-30281 GCA_964605535.1 uncultured bacterium | reverse complement strand
AAAATATGGCCAAAAGTGAAATAATTGCGGGTTAATATTTATTTTGATATAATTCTTGCATGCCATCATTAAACTTACACTCTAGAAAGTACAATATTTCCGCAAAGGATAGCGCCCTGCTAATCCTAACCGGTTTTACCGGAGCTCCCTATGCAAAAAGACATTGGGATCTTGCAAAAAACAGTTCCACTCCTAACCGTCTAGGCCACCGCCTGATTGCAGCTGCTGAATGTGTGCCGATTCTCGGTGGCGTCATCGCCGGCATCGAGAGAGCCGTCGATGCGATCAAACAGCGCGGAAAGAAAGAATCAATACCACCCTCAACTCCAAAAGCCAAACAGCTATCTATCCCTTCTGCTGGATCTATCCTTGAAACGCCACACTCATCGGTCGTTGAAGATGTCGCCATAGACGAAAATGATCCCGCTCATATGGCTGCTTTAAAAACGAACAATCAGCTCCATCTTTTGAAGCACTTGAAAGACAATCGAACAATGAGAGCTCGAAATGATCGCGAAGCAGCTGCTCAAACTGCCTCCTTTTCCACCATTTCCCATGTCGTGTTAGAGACAAGAGCCGCCATCATAGAGAGGGTGGAGAAGTACCTCGAGACTCAAGCTGACAATCCGGAGCTGCTCTTTCTTTTGGGTGGAACGGGATCGGGCAAATCGACAACCTATTGCTTCCTACGAGGCGATGAAATGGTTAGAAAGGATGTTAAATTTGAGTCTAAAAATGATGCCGAAAATGCAATCAGCCATTCCTTAACCGAATCCTGCACTTTCCTTCCCAATTTGCAAAGAAACGGCAACCTCGTCCTCATCGACTATCCTGGTTTTGATGATTCGAATGGTCCGCTTGTGAATCTGGGGATAGAGCTGGCTTTAAAAGATCTTCTTAAGCGCCATCCTTCAAAAATTTTAGTGGTAGAGTCCGTTACCAATACAGAAGGCCGCTATGCTAACATAGACAAAAGAGGCGCACAGCTATCGAGAATTCTGGGCGATAAATCAAACTGTCTTGTAGGCCTTACAAAATACACTTCCGAACACCATTACTTTGAAATAGAAAAACTTCAAAAGAAGCTAAAGGAGCCTTCGCCAGAGGAAGTTGCAGCCTCAAGCAGTCTTGCTACCTTAAATAAACTGCTCGCTGATCAAGCAGATCTGACCCAAGAACAGAAAGAGAGAATCCTGGATAAAATCGAATATCAGAAGGAACGCCTGGCAGAAGCAGCACAGAATCGCGAAGCTGATGACGGGAAAATCAGGGAAGAGATCAAACGCCATGAAGAAGCTATCGAAAAGACAGAGGAGTTGATTTGCAAACACATTGGAATAAACTCACTTGTGCGCTTTGATGATCTTTTAGATCCTCAAGCTGCTCAAAACATACTCGACAGGGCTTCTTCAGATGAAGTTAAACCAGTATTGGCAAACCCAGAATTGAAATTTGATTCAAATACAGAACAGCTCTTGCTCAATCGCCTTGAGAACGAGCTCCTGGAAAAACTGCATGCCATGCATCTTATCGAACACTGCGAAAATGGCGAAGAATTGGTGAGAAACGCAGTCGATCATGGGCTTATTTGCACAATTACCGGGCAAGACTCAGCGATCAATCAATTTTTAAACCTTCCCGAATTTGATCCAGAATTAGCTACGAAATTCGACAAAATTCTTATTACTCGCACATTAGAAAAAGAAATCGATGCTGCGTGCGCTCTTTTTAACTTTGACCAATTAAACAACTCCTCTCTTGAAGAGCCTCGAAACAATCTTGTTAAACTGATTCTAGGGCTCAAAGGCACTGTCCCGGACACCCCTGAAATGCAGCGCAGAGAATGGAACAAACTCCATGCCTCTCATAGACATCAGAAGCAGCACAAACCCCCAAAATGGGCTACAGAAGCGCTTCAAATTCCGGCACATGGGCCAAGGGGGCTTTTAAAACTGACGCAAGAACAAGGGGAACCCTCCCCCGAGCTGCTACAACTCTGCGCAGACGAACTAACGCAGATCAGCACCTTAATCCGCTTGCTGACTCGAATCCAATTCGAACTGAATAGATCAGGCTGAAGCCCAGGCAAACGGCATGATGGCTGCCAAGTCGCCCGCTTTGTGGCGGAGCATCATGAGGCGGTCGAAACCGACTGCGACGCCGCACGCTTCGGGAAGCCCCTTCTCTAGGGCTTGTAAGAAGAATTCGTCGATAGGCAACGGTTTTTTTCCATGGATCAGGCGCTGTTCGTTCGCCTCTTGCAGCCTGCGGCGCTGCTCGCGCGCATCGGCGAGCTCATCATAGCCATTCGCCAGTTCAACACCCTGAAAATAGATTTCAAAGCGCTTGGCAACGAGATCGCCTTCGCAATTGAGCGATTTGGCAAGAGCTGCCTGCGAAGCGGGATAATCGGTAAGGACAGTGAGCTTGCCTTGCCCTAATTTCGGTTCAATCAACGAGGCAAGGAGAAGATTTAAGAGAGCATCGCGCCCCTCTTCAAACAGGGAAGGGTAGCATGAAATCTGATGCTTCCGGATCGCTTCAATCAGATCCTTCTCAGAAGCAGAGAAAGGATCGAGGTTGACATAGTGAAGAAAAGCGTCTTTGTAGGAGATCGTTTCAGAGGGAAGGGATCCTAAAAAGAGGCGGATGAATTGCAATGTTTCTTCAATAAAGGCCTCAAAAGGCATGCCCACTCGATACCATTCCGCCATCATGAACTCAGGGTTATGCTTTGCACCCACTTCGCCATCGCGGAAGACGTGTGCCAGTTGATAGCAATCTCCGATTCCTTCCGCAAGAAGTCTTTTCATGCCATATTCAGGTGAGGAGTGGAGATAGCGGGTCTCTTGATTATTAAAAAGAGCCGCTATGAGATCGATGTGGAGGTCAACAGAGGCTTGTGAAGTGAGTAAAGGACAATCCACTTCGAGGATATTCCTCGATGCAAAAAAGGCGCGCGCCTCGGAAAGCATCCTGGCGCGGTCTCTCAAGATCTCATTTTTAGTCATTGACGCGTGAGACATACTCTCCTGTACGCGTGTCCACTTTAACGACTTCGCCCTCTTTAATGAAGATCGGCACTTGTATTGTTGCGCCATTTTTTGTAATGGCCGGCTTCATGACGCGTCCCGATGCAGTATTTCCGCGGTCGCCGGAAGCTGTTTCTACAATTTCCATCTCCATGAAAGTCGGAGGCTCGATGGTGATTGGGGAACCCTTATAAAAAATCACTTCGTAGAGCAGATCGTCCATGAGCCACTGAGCAGTTTCCCCGATGCTTTCCATGGAAATTTTCACTTGCTCAAAGGAATTGTCATCCATGAAAACGACGCCATCGCTCTCTTTGTACAGCATGCGCATTTGGCTTTCGCTCACATCTGCAAGATCCACCTTGTCACCTGACTTAAAGGTGCGCTCAAGCACTCTTGCTGTCTTCAAATGGCGCAAACGCACGCGGTTGAATGCCTGACCTTTGCCGGGCTTTACAAATTCGTTTGAGACGATTACATAGGGCTGGCCTTCCACTTCGACCTTGATACCCGCTTTCATTTCGTTTGTGCTGACTTGAGCCATATTTAGTACCTCGAATTTAATTAGCTCATATTTTATAAGAAAGCCAACATGTGGGCAAGAAAATACAAAGATTATCCGGTAAACACTCCCTTAAAAAAAGAGAGGGTTGAACCGAGCAAAGGCATCATTGGGTGTGAAATGTGTGAAAATTTCGGATGGAATGGCGCTCCAATAGAAAAACAAATAGAACCTCAGCGCCCGTTCCCTGAGGAGGACAACCCCTCATGACCCATACATGGCCTCTTTATGTGCACTACCACCGCTGCCCCTCATGCGGCTACATCATCGAAAGCAGAAAAGATTATGTTTACGAAATGGGAAAGTGGATCAAAGATGTCACATGCAACCGCTGCAAGAATGCATTTCGCCTGGAGGGTAAAGCTCCTCCCATCGGTCCCCTCATGGGAGAAGCACCTAAACCTGAATTCAACTGGAGTGAGTAATGGAAGCTGCGCAATTTCAACCTCATGATTACGACCCTCGAGAAGAGCAGATCGCAAGGGATACATTAGAGCGCTACTCAGGCTCTCCGGTCGCAGATTTTCAACCCTACCTTTTGCTCACTAACTTCCCTCGCTACGTCCATTATTTTGCCGAAAAACGGGGAGTGAAAATCATCGAAGGCTCGATGTTTAAAATCGCCCACTGTCCCCAAGAGGGAATTTCGATCCTCGACTTTAAAATTGGCAGTCCCGCAGCAGCGCTCGTTCTCGACCTGATTGCTTTCCTCCCGATTAAAGCAGCCCTTCTTTTGGGCATGTGCGGAGGGCTCAGGCGCCACTACAAGATTGGCAATTTCTTTGTCCCGATCGCGAGCATCCGCGGCGAAGGGACATCCGACTTCTATTTTCCTCAGGATGTGCCGGCAATGGCGAACTTCCTCGTCCAAAAATGCGTCACAAATGTCTTAGAAGAAGCGCAAGTTCCTTATCACATCGGCATCACTCATACGACAAATAAACGTTTTTGGGAATTTAATGAGGCGTTCAAGGAAAGGCTTCGGATTAGCCGTGCTCAGTCAATAGAAATGGAGTGCGCAACGCTCTTTATGGCAAGTTATAGTTATAAGCTGCCCTTGGGAGCCCTTCTCCTTATTTCCGACCTGCCCTTAGACCCTGAAGGCATCAAAACGAAGAAGAGCTCAGAGCAGGTTTTTGCCAAACACACAGAAGAACATGTCGAGTTAGGCACAAAGGTCTTAGCGCAAGTTCAACATGCCCTCAAACACCATGCAAAAGGCGCCTATAGGGGAATGCGTAAACGCTACGAACAACAAGACAGGAACCACTTTTGAAGCGCATTACTCACTTGCCTTATTGTTCCTTCCTCCCTCTTTCTGAAGCAGCCTAAGCTCATCGGTTGATATTTGAGGGGGCGTAATTTTCAGCGTTAACCTATTTAACTTACCGGTGAATTTAAAGGGAATTTGATAGTCTTTATCATCAACTGGAGTACCTGTATCTGATCCCACGTCAAATGTTTCATCCCATTGCAAAATTAAAGGAAGCGTCCGCTCCATTTTTTGTGTTGCAACCACTTTTCCATCCACCTTCAATTGCCCTGTACCGCTTCTTCCGATACCTTTAAAGCTGTTAAAAGCTAAAGTTTCGGGCCCTAAACCATCGTATTTGAATTCAAACTCTATCACATGCTTTCCCGGGGCAAGCGCTTCCTGAGACTCCCAGCGAACCCTTTTCAGATCCACAAGATTCCAAAGAAAAACGGGTTTTCCCTTCAAAAGGTAAAATCCCCAGCCAGCGAATCTGCCGCCTTGAGTAGCGATAACTCCCTCTGCACCTCCTTTAGGGACTTCAATGTCTGCAGTCAACGTGTAGGATGTATTTAGCAAATTGGGGGCATCTCCTAAAGGAATTCCTGTGATTGGAGATGTGTAAACGAAGGTATCTCTTCCTGCAGTAATGTTTGGCCTTGGCTGAATTAACCTCGAGGCAACAGAAGCATCTAAGGGGAGCACCTGATATTTTTGAAGCTCTATCCACAAAAGTTCTTGAAGCTCTTTTAATTTTTCAGGGTTAGACGCTGCCACATCTTCAAACTCAGTCCAATCTTGTGCAACATTGTAAAGCTCCCATTTAAAGGCATTGGCAGGATCCTCCATTGTTGGTCCTGAAACAATCCATGGAGGTCTCTGAGGAGTGGTCGCTGCTACCCATCCATCATGGTAAATGGCACGGTCCCCAAACATCTCAAAATATTGAGTTTTGTGCCGTGAGGGAGAAGCGGCATTTTCTTTATCAAAAGTATAGGCAAGGCTTACCCCTTCGATCGGCTTTTGAGCAATTCCATCAACTACATTAGGGGGATGAATGCCGGTAATCTCAAGAAGGGTTGGAACAATATCGATGACGTGATGGAATTGGTTGCGGATGGCACCTTTATCTTTTATCCTATTTGGCCATGAGATTGCCATCCCCTGCCTCGTCCCACCAAAATGAGAGGCAATCTGCTTAGTCCATTTAAATGGCGTATCAAAAGCCCATGTCCAACCTACAGCCATATGAGGATACGTGAGATCGGAGCCCCAAACGTCATAGAATTTTTGAAGTTGCAGCTCGACTGGTACTTCGACCCCATTGAACATAGCAACTTCATTAGGGGTGCCGATGAGAGTTCCTTCTGCACTTCCACCATTATCACCGCTTATATAGATGATAATCGTATTGTCTAACTTACCCGTATCTTCGACGGCCTGGATAACGCGACCTATTTCATAATCGGTATAGGCTAAATAAGCTGCGTATACCTCCGCCTGTCTTGCAAACATTTTCTTCTCTTCTGCAGATAAATCATCCCAGCGTTTTAGCAAATCATCAGGCCATGGTGTCAGTTTTGCATCTTGTGGAATCACGCCTAGTTTTTTCTGATTTGCAAAAATTTGCTCTCTAAGAGCATTCCACCCCATATCGAATTTTCCCTTAAATTTTGCAATCCACTCAGGAGTAGGATGATGTGGAGCATGCGTTCCGCCTGGAACATAATAAATAAAGAAGGGCTTGTCTGGAGCTATCGCATTAAGCATTTGTATATGTCTTATGGCGTCATCAGCCATTGCAGTCGTCAAATTCCAATTTGGGTTACCGATGTAGGGATATATTGGAGTTGTATTTCTAAAAAGATTCGGTTGCCACTGACTCGTGTCTCCCCCTACAAATCCATAGAAGTACTCAAAACCCAACCCAAGAGGCCATTGGTCAAAAGGACCTGCTTGGCTGGCAACGAAAACAGGAGTGTTATGATCCTTTCCAAACCAGGAGGTAGCATACCCATTCAATTTCAATATTTCTCCGATCGTAGCCATAGTCTTCGGAATGATGCTGTTATACCCCGGGAAGCCCGTCGATTGTTCAGAGACAACCCCAAACCCTGCTGAGTGGTGATTACGACCCGTAATTAGAGCCGCACGCGTTGGTGAGCAGAGAGCTGTAGAGTGGAATTGAGTATAGCGCAGCCCATTTTCAGCGATCCTATCTAGAGCAGGAGTTGGAATCACTCCTCCAAACGTACTGGGAGCACCAAAACCCACATCATCTGTCATGATCAACAGGATATTAGGAGCCCCCTGAGGAGGCACTATGCGCGGCTGCCACCAAGCCTTCGATTGATCTGCATTTAAGTTGATTGTACCGCCAAATGGCAAATCTTCTGCTGGAAGTGTTTCGCTATCCACTGAGCGTGTTCCCCAAGGTTTGCCAATATCTTTGCTAACAGGAGAATTCGCGCCTAAGAGATGCAGCTCACTTAAAAGTAAGAAAGTAAAGAAGGCAAAAATCTTAGCTTTGATCGACATGACTCACCTCTCCTTCTCTATCTTAAAAATGACAGAAGATGTCAAATCATTAAATTATAAAAACAATTCTGTAGACTGCAAACTTGTTTAAGTATATCTGATGAAATTGAAGGAGATGTCAGGCGGAATACCCCACTGATTAGAAAACATGAAAAACGTCGTTATTAAATCTTTGAGGTTTAGTCTCTTTTTAGTCTTAACCCAAGGCTTTGCATCCGCAGCAGAAGAGAAGAATCCAACCGACAAACATTTTCACGATCAGGGAAAAACAGCTTCGAAATTCACAATCCAACTGCGCGATCAGCTGAAAGCAACCCTTCCCTTCGAAGATAAAACAGACTTTGAGGAAGCAAAAAAGGGCTTCATTGCAGCACCTCCCTACAAACAGATCAAAGCTGACGCAGGCCAAATCGCGTGGGATATGGAAAGCTATGATTTTCTTCTCCAGGGAAAAGATTTTGACAGTATCAACCCCTCGCTACAGCGCCAGGCTATTTTAAATATGGCCTACGGCCTTTATGAAGTGGTTCCGGGAAAAATCTATCAAGTGCGCGGATTTGACTTAGCCAATATCACTTTTATTAAGGGAGACACAGGCTGGATCATCTTCGATCCTCTAACGGCCAAGGAAACAGCCAGAGCAGCTCTTGAATTCATTAATGAAAAACTTGGCAAAAGACCAGTTGTGGCAGTCGTTTATTCCCATTCCCATGTGGATCACTTTGGAGGTGTTCATGGAGTAATCGATGAAGCTGACGTGAAGAATGGGAAAGTGCAAGTGATCGCCCCTGAAGGATTTCTTGAGGCAGCGATTTCTGAAAATGTGTTTGCCGGCAATGCAATGACGCGGCGCACGCAGTATCAATATGGCGTCCTTCTGGATCGTAGCCCCTTCGGCCATGTTGACCAAGCAATTGGGAAAAATATAGCAAACGGCAGCACCGGCCTGATCCCGCCGACAAAAATAATTAAAAATGACTTTGAAACATTAACAATTGACGGCGTGGAGATGGTGTTTCAAAACACACCTGACACAGAGGCTCCTGCAGAAATGAACACTTACTTTCCGCAGTTCAAGGCATTTTGGGCTGCTGAAAATATCACTGCCACCATTCACAATATCTATACACTGCGTGGAGCGCCTGTGCGTAATGCCATTAACTGGTCAAAAAAGATTAATGAAGCGCTCTACAAGTTTGGCGTCGATGCGGAAGTGATGTTTGCCTCTCACAGCTGGCCGCGTTGGGGAAATGAACGGATTCAAGCTGTAATGAGAGCGCAGAGAGATGCTTATGCTAACTTAAACAATCAAGTGTTGCATTACGCCAATCAGGGAGTCACGATCAATCAAATCCATAATGTCTACAAATTGCCAAAAAGTTTGGAGCAGCAATGGGCAACACATAGCTATCATGGATCTGAAAAGCATAACAGTCGCGGTGTCATCAATCGCTTTTTAGGCTATTGGGACGCAAATCCGGCGACTCTCATCCCTCTTTCTCCTCAAGATTCAGCTCCTCTCTACGTTGAGATGATGGGCGGAGCAGATAAAATCATCGCTAAGGGCAAAGAGTTAATTGATAAAGGCAAATATTTAGAGGCTACCGAAATTTTGAACAAGCTCGTCTTTGCTGAACCCAAAAATCAAACAGCCAAAAACCTCTTAGCAGATGCTTTTGAACAGATTGGTTACCAACAGGAAAGCTCAAGCGTTCGCAACAGCTTTCTGCAAGGAGCCTACGAACTCAGGTCGGGAATTCCCTCAACCGTTCCTCCTCGATCCTCTGGCCCTGACGTCATTCGTGCAATGCCTACAGAAGCTTGGCTTGACTTTCTCGGGATCAGCGTAGATCCCCTAAAAGCTGAAAAGATGCAATTTGTCATTAACCTTATCATTCCGGACCAAGAGGAAAAATTTATAATTGAAATGAGCAATGCCACTTTAACAAACATTAAAGGGGTCCAAGCAAAAAAACCTGACCTCACGATCACAATCAACAGAAGCGATTTGAACCAGGTAATGATTGGATTAACCACGCTGGATGATCTCATCGCTTCCGGGAAGGCAAAACTTGAAGGAAATCGCAAACCTTATGAAGAGTTGAAGCAAAGCCTAGTCGTCTTCACGCCAAACTTTGAAATCTTGCCGGGCACTCTCAACGTTCCATCAGAGAAAGAAAGCGGAAAAGCAAACCCATTTAAGTTACCCGACATGATTCCGCCTGACGCCGCGGGCGACTGATTAAAACCTGACTTGCCCCCTACATCCTCGCTACAACTGCAAGAAATAGCAATCTAGCAAATTTAAGGCCTTGTCAAGGGGCTACCCTTGACTTCGGTCTTAACTTCGCCATCTTAACTGTTTTTTGCGAGTTATAGCGAGGATGTAGGGGGCAAGTCAGGTTTTAAGTAAAAAACAAAAGGATATCATAACTCTTATCACGCTTGAACATGCCTGCACCTGCCAATTTAAAATGAAAATCCCTAAAGCATGTCAAAGACATGCTCTTCGGAATTTTCCTTTTAACTCGTCAAGTTCGGCTATGTTCAAGCGTGATGTAGGTGTCAAGTCAGGTTTAAAACCTGACTTGACATTTACAGGATGGCTCTATATTTTTTTTCAAAAAAAGTAGGGATGCCATGCGGTCAATATTTACTATAATTTTACTTGCTCTGACATCAATAACCTTTGCAGAGGAAGTTGAAACACTCAATGTCGACATCATCGCATACAGTGCTTTACTTGAAGAGGACGCACAAGCTTTAAAAAATCTGAAAAAGGCCCTCTATGAAAACGGAATTGTAGGCATTAAGGGAATCCCTGATTATGCAACAAAGGTTCAAACGTTTATCGAAGCGGCAAGAGCATTTTCCTCCCTTTCAGATACAACGAAAGAAAAATACGCTCCAAATAGAGAGAAAGGTGACCTTTTTGTGGGCTACGAAGCAGGAAAGGAAAAATTTAAACGTCCCGATGGAACATGGGTCATCGACGATCTGAAAATTTCCTACTATGCCTTTGTCCCAAACTGCAACGAAAACCGCTGGCCCTCTGAAATGGATCTAAAAACACCTTTTCAGGAGATCGGAGGACTCATGGCAAGCACGGGCCGGCTAATCCTGGAAAAGATCGGATTGACAGAGGGAGAGTCAGCCATTTCACTCCAAAATACTCCGGCTCTAGGTCGAATGCTCCACTATAAAAAATCCGGCGAAAGCGATAAGGACAATCCCTTTTGGTGCGGAGCCCACTTTGATCACGGCCTCTTCACTGCCCTGCTGCCGGCCTTTTACTTTCAAGAGGGTGAACTGGTTCCTGAGCCCTCTGAGGCGGGTCTTTTCGTAAAGACAACAAGCGATGGCGTTTATAAAAAAGTGGTAGCCGACGATCCCGAGGTCCTCCTCTTCCAGGTTGGGGAGTTCTCTCAATTGGCCTCAGACGATGGGATCAGGGCCACAGAGCACAGGGTTCACAAAGCAAAAGGCGCAATCGAACGCTACACCCTTGCGCTCTTCTTTGATGCCCCGATGGATGCCACCATTCACTCAACCTCCACCCTTACCTCCGATGAGCGCTATGGAGGTCCTGAAGGCGCACCCTGTACATACAGACACTGGAATGATGAATCCTTTAAACGTTACATCGTCAAAGAAGGGGATTCAACAAACTAAAACACCCCCCTGTTTTATTGACTTTAAGACATTATCCCGGAATATTCCCTTCTCTCAATTCCCTTTTACCTGATAAGCCAAATCCATCGAATCATCTCTGAAGAAGTGGAATCCATTTAGTTTCCACTTCATGGGGGCTTTTGATGAGAGGAAGAAGGTGCGACTTTTCAATCTTCTTATTTTTTAGGCTCCTTTCAATTCGGAAAGTATACTTTTCAGCTTTAATTTCATGGATGCCATTCGTCTGGGCGAAGACTTTCAGGCGAGTGAGGCGATAGAGCCATTCAGCCGGAAGAGGCGCCTTTCCATAACGGTCTTCCATCTCTAAGAATATAGCGTCCACATCTTCTAATGACAGTGCATCCCCAAAGCGTTGGTAGAATTCCATTCGTAAAGAGGGCTCGTCGATATATTCTGATGGGATACGCGCATCAAAGGGAGTGTCAATTTTTACCTCTGTCGTAAAGACAGGCAGCTTCCCTTGCAGGGTTTTAATAGTCCTTTTAAGCATTTTGCAATAAAGGTGAAAACCTACTGAGGCTACATGCCCAGACTGCTCTAGCCCCAAAAGATCGCCCGCTCCTCGAATTTCAAGATCTCGCATCGCAAGTTTCATGCCTCCCCCATAACCGCTTGCCTCAACAAGTGCAGAAAGGCGCTTTCTGGAAAGCTCAGGAAGGCGTGTAACGCTTGGGACAAGAAAGTAAGCAAAGGCTCTACGATCCCACCTGCCTACTCTACCGCGCATTTGATAAAGCTCTGCTAACCCAAAGCGATCGGCCCTGTCAATCAAGATAGTGTTTGCATTGGGAATATCAATCCCATTCTCAATGATTGAGGTAGAGACCAAAATATCAGCATTGCCCTGCTTGAACGTATGGAAAACAAGATCAAGCTCTTCAGCATCCATCTGACCATGTCCTACAACGATGCGCGCTTGCGGCAACAATTCTTTTAACTTGGAAGCGACATCTAAAATCGTCTCCACCCTATTGTGGATGTAAAATACCTGTCCATCGCGCGCTAATTCGCGAAGAATCGCATTTTTTATCGTTGCAGTCGAGCCCTCTGTAAGCACAGTCTTAATGGGGAGTCTGTCTTGCGGTGGTGAACTGATGACCGACATGTCTCTTACGCCTACAAGTGACATGTAAAGTGTGCGAGGAATAGGCGTAGCAGAGAGGGTTAAGCAATCTACTCCCGTTGTGATTTTTTTCAAATGCTCCTTGGCCTTGACTCCAAACCGCTGCTCCTCATCGATAATCACAAGCCCAAGATCTTTAAACTTTACATCCTGACTGATTAGCCTATGCGTACCAATGAGTATGTCAATTGACCCCTCAGCAACACCTTTTAAGGTCTCTTTAATCTCTTTTGCCGAACGGAACCTTGAGAGAACCCCTATTCGAACAGGAAAATTGCGCATGCGCTCCACAAATGTGTCAAAATGCTGCATCGCCAAAACGGTCGTAGGGACGAGAACTGCAACTTGCTTATCCCCATCGACCACAGCTTTAAAAGCTGCTCGCATCGCAACTTCTGTTTTGCCATATCCCACATCACCGCAGATCAATCTGTCCATTGGCTTACCTGAAGCCATGTCCGCCTTAAGGTCACTTATGGCTTGCAGCTGATCTTCCGTTTCCTCGTAGGAAAACTCCTGTTCGAAAGCCAAGAGATCGTCGCTATCGGCTCTAAAGAGGAATCCCCCTTTGAGCTCACGCTTGGCGTAAAGATTTAACAATTCAGAGGCGTATCCAAGAAGAGCTGATTGGGTTTGGTCGCGTGTCTTTTTCCAACGAGATGACCCCAAAGTGTGCAGTCGAGGAATCTCCTCATGCGCCCCTACATACTTGCTTAAGAGGTAGGCCTGCTGCATGGGGACATAAAGCTTGCCCCCTTCCGCATATTCGATCAAAAAGAACTCGCTTAGCACCCCAAGATGATTCGGCTTCTTTTCGAGCCCCAAAAATTTTCCGATACCTTGATGGAAATGGACAACAAGATCGCCCGGATTGAGCTCAAAAACCTCTGCTGCAGCTGTATGGTAGGTGCTGCGCTGCTTTTGGCGCCTGACTTTATATCGTTTTGTGACTTCCGTCATAGGAAAGAGCAAAAACTTTTTTTCAAGGATGGCGAAGCCGCTAGAAAGATAGCCAAGGCTAAATTGCAAGGGCGATCGGCCTTTTAAGACTCTCTCGGCAACCATTTTTTGCACCTTAACCTCTTCTGCTTCGCTTTCACAAAGAAGCTGAAGAGTCCAGCCTTCATAAGGAAAGGCCGCAAGCGCCTCTAAAAGCGCATCTCCTTCAGGTTCGTCCTCATCACCGCATAAAAGCTCTGCACATCGCGTAAAGGGGTGAGGGGTCCTAAATGCTTCGAGATCTCGACCAAACAGTTCAAATCCGATAGCCTTAGCAAAAGCATTTTTTGAATAGAACCCACTCGTAGTTTCTGACACCTTGACAGGAGACAGCTCTTCAATGGGTTGTTGAGCGAGGTAAATCGTTTGGAAAGATTTTGCACTGTCTAAAAACTCCGCTATGGAGAAAAAATGGGGGCCGGCTCCCGAAATATTAAGTAGCTGCGTGTAGCGCTCCTCTAAAGCTAATAGGTCATCGAAAAGCAGGATGGTATCAGGCCCAAGATAATCGAGGATAGAGGAGAGAGCGGTCTCCTTGAAAAGCAATTCAAGCTCCTCTCCCGGAACGATTTCAAGGGAATCGACCCTTTTGATCGATTTCTGACCAATCGGATCGTAGATTCTGATGGATTCAATCTCATCGCCAAAAAACTCGATTCGATAAGGATCAGGCAGAGAAACAGGAAAAAGGTCGATAATGCCACCGCGCACCGCATACTCACCCTTATCCGTGGCGACGCTTTTTCTGCGGTATCCTGAGCTCTCCAACCTATTGATAAAACCCTGAAAGGAGAGCCTCTGACCGGTTTTGCAAACAAAATGAAGTTCGGCAAACCTTTGCGGCGGCAATAATTTCTGCAAACAGGATTGCAAACTCGCAAGCACAATGTGCGGTTCTTTTGAAGCGCCTATTCTCGCGAGTGCCTGGTACCTTTCTCCGACGATATCCGGACTTGGAGGGATATTCTCAGAAGGAAGCGTCTCCCAGGCAGGAAATTCCACAATCGGTCTGTCTGTGAAGTAAGAAAAATCCTGAAACAGACGCGTTTCCTCAACGCCTGCCCCAGTAATAATCAGCAGATGTTTTCCTGTAATCCGCTGAATGAAGGAAGCCAAAAATGCTTTAGGGCAATTCCACAACCCTTCGAAAAGAAGGCAAGATCCCTCTCTTGCCAATTCTTCAACCTGTAAAAGTCTTGGATCGTCGTCTAAACTATGGTACATAGTCGCGCACTTTTAACAGCGCCAAAGCAATTTTTTCTGGAGACTTTCCACCCGCCATAGCCCCGTTCGGCTTCCCTCCGCCGCTACCGTCGACCAAAGGAGCAAGTTCACGAATGATAGCACCCGCCTGAAGCCCTTTTTTGACAAGATCATCGGTCAGACGGAGATAAAGCTGTGCCTTACCGTCTGCACCTGAAGCCAAAAGGACAATCCCGCTGCCAACTTCATCAGCCAACCTATCGCCCAAAATTTTGAGCTCCTCAGCCCCAAGCGCAGTTTCTTTAGCAATTAGCGCTGTATCTCGAATAGTTTCTTTGCTGCTTAGGAACTCCTCTGCCATTCCTGTCAAAGCCTGAGCTTTCAGTGTCTTTAATTCCAGCGCCAAATTTTTTTGCTCTTCCAGCATCTTTTGAATGCGCTCTTCCAGCTTTTGCGGAGTCGACTTTAATTGTTGAGCGATTCTTAAAAGAGATTCATCACTTTTACGCGCTAATTGTTCAGCCTCACTTCCGGTAACAGCTTCAATTCTTCTAACGCCCGCTGCGATGCTCGATTCCTTTTCGATCCTGAAATAACCTATCGTTCCGGATGCTGTCGTATGTGTTCCTCCACAGAGCTCTTTGGAACTCCCCGATTCCACAACGCGCACAAGGGATCCATACTTCTCTCCAAAAAACTGTTTGATATCATCGCGTGTTTTGGCTGTCTCGTAGGGAATCTCATAAAATAGCACGGGATGATTTTCGCGGATCATGCCATTCACCACATCTTCTATGCGGTTCAACTCTTCATCAGACAATGCTTTATGGTGGCTAAAGTCAAAGCGAAGTCTTTCGGGATCAACAACAGATCCTGCCTGCTTAATATGCTCTCCCAAAACCTTCTGAAGGGCGAAGTGCAGTAGATGCGTTGCCGTATGATTGTTCGCGATTCTTTGCCTGCGTTCGCCGTCGACATGAGCCATTAGGGTTTCGCCGACGTTCACTGTACCGCTCTCAACCTTCCCGACATGTGCAATAATGCCCTTATAGGGCGCCACGCAATCAGTAATCAAAAATAGGGCGTTGCTTGACTGCAAACGACCTGTATCGCCTACCTGGCCTCCCATTTCTGCATAAAATGGGGACTGGTCTAACACAATCATTCCTTCAGAACCTGCATCCAGCTTCTGAACAAAACGTCCGTCTTGAACCAAAGCCAAAACTTTTGCAGAGGAGGATAGTGCCCCATAACCTAAAAATTGCGTGGGGCCTTTTTCTTTTAAAAAGCCTTCGAAAAGATTTTCCGAAGCGATCTGTTGAACTCCTTTCTGGCTTGATCTAGAACGCTCCTTTGCTTCAACTTCTAATTCCAGATATTTTTTTTCGTCGACAGTTAAACTGGAATCTTTAGCAAATAGAGCGATCTCTTCGAAAGGAAGGCCATAAGTGTCTTTTAACTTGAAGGCGTCTTCTCCGCTAATAATGCCTTGGTGGGCTTTGGAGCGCTCTACAATCTGGGTTAACAGGGCGCCTCCACGTTTAAGAGTACGTAAAAATGCCTCCTCTTCAAGTGCGAGCACCTCTTCGATTCTCCCCTTCGATTTTTGCAATTCGGAATAGTCTGTCCCCATCGTTTCAAGCAGCCTGGGAAAAATTTTACTTAAGAACGGCTCTTCAAAACCAAGCTGCCTTCCATACCTGACTGCACGCCGCAACACTTTCCGCAAGACGTAGCCTCTGTCTAAATTGCTTGGTTGGGCACCATCTGCAATCGCAAATGCAAGAGTTCTCAAGTGATCTGCAATCACGCGGAAAGCAGGAGCAAGAATCGGATCGTTCGGAAAGTATTTTTTCCCGGAAACCTCTTCGACGCGGCCAATCAGAGCTCTTAAAACATCCGTTTCAAAGACGCTGTCAACTCCCATCTTCAAACTAACGACTCTTTCGATGCCTGCTCCCGTATCAATTGAAGGCTTAGGCAAAGGACGCATGACTCCATCTACGCCGCGGTTATACTGCATAAAGACAAGGTTCCAAAATTCGAGGTAACGTTCTCCTGAGGCATCTTCGGAAGGATTTTTAGCGGAACCAAAATGTTCCCCCCTATCGTAAAGAAGCTCTGAGCAAGGACCGCAAGGGCCTGTATCACCCATCGCCCAAAAATTTTCTTTTTCTCCGAACCTGGTGATCCTCTTTTCCGGGACATAGGCGCGCCAAAGCTCAAAAGCCTCATCGTCATCTAAAAAAATTGTAGGCCAGATCCTCTCCTCTTCAAAGCCAAATACTTTGGTTGAAACTTCCCAGGCAAAACGAATCGCTTCCTTTTTGAAGTAGTCGCCGAATGAAAAATTGCCCAGCATCTCGAAAAAAGTGAGATGGCGCGTCGTATGGCCCACATTTTCAAGGTCGTTATGCTTTCCGCCAACGCGCACACATTTCTGACTGGAAGCTGCTCGCGTATAGTCCCTTAATGCTGAACCTAAAAAGACGTCCTTAAACTGGTTCATGCCGGCGTTTACAAAAAGCAAAGTGGGGTCGTCATGGGGAATGACGGGGGAGGAGGCAATTACAGAATGCCCCTGTGTTTTAAAATAATTCAAAAATGAGTTGCGAATGGTTTGTGTAAGCATATCCCTATATATTAAACGAAAGCGCCTCTCGTTTCCAGTGATTTCACCACCACAAAGTCAAGATCATCTGAATTGAAACCTGACTTGCCCCCTACATCCTCGCTATAACTCGCAAAAAACAGTTAAGATGGCGAAGTTAAGGCCGAAGTCAAGGGTAATCCCTTGACAAGGCCTTAAATTAGCTAGATTAGCTGTTTCTTGCAGTTGTAGCGAGAGCTCGTTATAAAAACTGGCTTAGAGACAGTCATTCCCGCTGGAAAATAAAGTGCTTCCAAACAATATTTTAAAGGCACAACGCAGAGGCGGGGAGACGCTGAGAGACGGAGAGATTTTTCAAAAACAATTTAAAAACCTCTTTTTTTCCCAATTTTTTTGATAAATCATGATTAATTTTGATAGTTTCTCTTAGGATTTGCATGAAACTTTGCGTCTTTTGCGCCTTCGCGCCTCTGCGTTTTATTGTTTAAGAGGTATTCTGAACAGTATATTCGCTCAGCGTGATGTAGGTGGCAAGTCAGGTTTGAATGGCCCTGAATTCAGTGCGAATGACTCGATTTTCCCGTACCGATTTTCCTCCCAGAGAGAAATCGTACTCTCTATCTTCTCTTCTCACTCCATTGGCCTTTTCCCGAAGCGCCATAAAAATCAGTTTATGTTCCCAAAAAATGCTCTTAAACTCCTTGCCAATATCTCGCGGATCAGGAAGTGCGCGTTTAATTTTTCCGGGAAGGGCCAGCCCTGTGAGCAGAACCTTCGTCGTGAATGAGCTATTAAACCTTGCTAAAATGGAATCGCTCGTACGCTCCAAATTCCTTAACTCGCGACCCAAAACATATTCGTCACTCGTCAAATGGCGGAAAAGATCGCTTGTATGCACAACGACCTCCGAGACACTATTTTCGGTGAATGCCGCATAAACGTCTGCCAGATGGAAAGTCAACAAAAGCAATCTTTTGAACAACTCAGCTATCAAATGAAATGTTAACCTAAGGCGCTCTTTGCCTCTGTGCAACGCATCTGATAGTGCAGCAGAAGCTGCAGGGCCTAATACTTTCCAGTTCTTTGACCTGAAGGCAGGATCCTTCTTAATCAAAATGTACTCTTTGCCGGAAAGCATCCTATAAATTTTATGACCGATGGAAAAAATTTCGCTGATGTCTTCTGCAACACGCAGGGAAGAGATCGTCAAAAAAACAAACCGTGCGATCTGCTGAACCGTTGGCTTTCTACCGATTGCAACATTCAGCAGAGACCCGGCGCCTAAAGGAATTGCATTTTTTGGATTGGAGTAAAGACGTATCTTTCTAACTATCAACAATACCTTAAGAGCAATTTTGCCCCCCTGGATTAGAAGATCGTGCTTGACACTGTACCCAGGGATTTGAACAGCCACCGCTTGTCTCACTTTGAAGAATTCCATGCAGAGCCTCGTTTTAAAGAATTTATATATTTTGCTAAGAAATAACAAATTATTGCAATCGGGCAAAAGATCCCATCTTTTTCTTGGCCCAAAATTTCCTTTTTGAGACCATCTACTTTCATCAAAGGAAATGACATGATTTCAGCTCTAGACCAAGACTTAAAGAAAACTCTTGAAAAAACTGCGAATACGATCAGACAACTCTCTATGGATGCCGTTCAAAAAGCAGACTCAGGCCATCCCGGCCTGCCTATGGGATGCGCGGAACTTGGCGCCTACCTTTTCGGAGTGCAGTTAAAATATAATCCCAAAGATCCCCATTGGCCAAACCGCGACCGCTTTATTCTCTCTGCAGGTCATGGTTCAATGCTTCTCTATTCCTGTCTCCATCTATCGGGCTACGACTTAAGCCTTGAAGAGATCAAGAATTTCAGACAACTCCACTCAAAAACTCCCGGCCATCCCGAATCGCGCGAAACTCCCGGGGTAGAAACGACGACAGGGCCTCTAGGGCAAGGCTTTGGCAATGCCGTTGGCCAGGCGCTTGGCCTCAAAATTTTGAGCGAAAAATTCAATTCATCTGAAGAGCCTCTCTTTGATTCAAAAGTCTATACTTTGATGGGAGATGGATGCATGATGGAGGGCGTCACGGCAGAAGCAGCTTCTCTTGCCGGCCACCTGCGTTTGGATAACTTGATTGCCATCTATGATGCCAACCAAATATGTCTTGATGGTCCAATCTCGGAAACCCTTTCAGAAGATACAGCGCGCCGGTATGAAGCTTATGGTTGGGATGTACTGACTGTCGATGGAAACGATCTCGATGCAATTGATGCTCTCTTTAAGGGCATCAACTCAAGGAAGCAAGTCAGGCCTCTCCTCATCATCGCACATACGATCATCGGGAAAGGATCGCCGAATAAGGCAGGAACCCATAAAGCGCATGGCTCCCCCCTCGGCCTCGATGAAGTAGCAGCTACAAAAGAGGCTCTTGGACTACCTCAGGAGCCATTTTACATCCCCCAATCCGTTCTCACTTTTTTTGCAGAAAAGGCAATTGTAAGTGAAGAGAATCAAAAACGCTGGGAAAAGCACTACAAAATCTTTGCGGAGAAAAACCCTCAATTAGCATCTGAATTCGATGCCATGAAAGAGCAAAAATTGCCTGCCGATTTCGAGGAGAGCTTGAAGTCTATCGCGATTAAGAATCCAATTGCAGGCAGAAAAGCTTCTCAAGACGTCATCACTTTTTTAGCAAAAAAACTTCCCTATCTTTATGGCGGTTCAGCAGATCTCTCTTGCTCCGATCTTACGATGATGCAGGAGTATAAGCTAATCGCATCCGGAAGTTTTTCAGGCCGCAACATCAAATTCGGCGTCCGCGAATTTGCAATGGCTACCATCGCAACAGGTCTTTCCCAAACCGAAATGATCCTTCCCTTCATCGGCACATTTCTCACCTTTTCCGACTACATGAGAAATGCTATCCGCCTCGCGGCACTAATGAGGGCTCACGTGATCTATCAATTCACGCACGACTCTATTTTCCTGGGTGAAGATGGCCCCACCCATCAACCTATCGAACATTATGCCGCTTTAAGAGCGATTCCCCATCTGCATGTGATTAGACCAGCTGATGCCAACGAAGTGAAAATGGCCTGGCTTGCGGCCCTTAAATATAAAGGCCCCACAGCACTTCTCTTGTCCAGGCAGAATTTGCCTGAGGCAGTAGGCACAAACCGCCCTTACAATGAAGGGATGGGACGTGGTGCCTACATTATAAAAAGAGAGATGACCAAGGCAGACTACACTCTTATTGCAACAGGCTCTGAGGTGCATTTAGCTCTTGAAGTAGCTGAGGCTCTTGAAAAGATGGGTAAACAGGTGCGCGTTGTTTCATTCCCCTGCTGGGAGCTCTTTGAAAAACAAAATGAGGAATACAAAGAATCCATATTCGGTGGAGATATAGGAAAAAGAGTCAGCATCGAAGCTGGAGTTGCCCTTGGATGGCACCGCTATATAGGTCGTGACGGGATTGCAATCTGTCTTGAAGATTTTGGAGCTTCTGCTCCCGCAAAGGCACTGCAAAAAGCATTTGGTTTTACCGTAGAAGATATTTTGGAGAGAATTCTTTGACAAACCACTTTTTAGATGCACTTTCGGGAAAAAATAAAGGCCGTCCCCCCATCTGGCTGATGAGGCAAGCAGGCCGCTACATGAAGAGTTACCGCGCTCTACGCGCAAAGCACTCTTTTCTCGACCTATGCCATCATCCTGAACTTGTTACGGAAACAACGCTTCTTCCTATCCGCCAATTTGGGATGGATGCGGCCATTCTTTTTTCTGATATTTTAATGCTGCCTGAAGCCATGGGATTTAAAGTCCGGTTCGACGAAGGGATTGGCCCGATCATCGACAACCCATTGACTGAAGACACGCCCCTTAAGCTTAGCTATGACCCTGAACGACAAAGCTACTTAAAGCCTGCCATCTCCCATCTTAAACAAGAACTGAAAGAGACGCCGCTGATCGGTTTTACCGGCGCCCCTTTCACATTGGCTTGTTATTTGATTGAAGGAAGGTCTTCTAAAGATTTTCGAAAAGCAAAGCACTGGATTTACAATGCTCCTGATCGCTTTGCAATGCTGATTGAACAACTGACACAAGGGGTCATCAGCTGTCTGAAACAGCAAGAAGAATGCGATGCCCTGCAGCTTTTTGATAGTTGGGCGGATCTACTCTCCCCCGCTCATTTCAAAAAGTACTGCAAAGATCCATTAAGTAAAATCTCGGCTGCTGCAAAAGAGATAGGGCGGCCTCTCATTTACTTTTGCAAAGGCTCTTCTGCACACGCGCAAGTCGCAGCCCAAACCGGAGTTGAAGCGATCAGCCTTGACTGGGGCGCCTCTTTAGGTCAAATGAGAAAAAAATTACCGCACACGGCCCTTCAGGGCAATTTGGATCCGGAAGCTCTTAAAGCTCCAAGAAAAACGATCGCACACATGGCACGCGCGATGCTGGAAGAAATGAAGGGTGATCCGGGCTACATCTTTAATTTGGGGCACGGGATATTACCCGACACCCCAGAAGATTCCGTAGCAGAATTAATTGCTCAAGTAAAAACCTGACTTGCCACCTACATCACGCTTGAACATAGCCGAACTTGACGAGTTAAAAGGAAAATTCCGAAGAGCATGTCTTTGACATGCTTTAGGGATTTTCATTTTAAATTGGCAGGTGCAGGCATGTTCAAGCGTGATGTAGGTGGCAAGTCAGGTTAAAAGCTTAGTCCGCTTCTACTTTCTTAGCTTCCTCTTCACTGCAAGGAGTGACTTCGCTAATAGCTGCCTTCACCATTTCGATTTTGGAACCATCCACCATTCTTAAAACGACGGTTTGGTCATTAATTCTTGCAACTGTACCGATAATACCCATCGCATTGACGCGATCACCCTTTTTAAGTTTTACCCGCATCTCATCCATGGCCTTGCGACGCTTCTGTTCAGGTCGCCATAAGATGAAATAGAAAAACAGCATAGCTAATGCAAAAAGCATCAGCATCTGAGAAAATCCCTGTTGTGGAGGTAAGGGGGCTTCTTCCTGTGCAAATAGGATTATAGGAGTCAATGAAGCTAAAATAAAAGCGATTCTTTTCATAGGGCCTTCCTTTTCATGTTCATCATTAAGGATGCCCCATCTTTAAGGAAAAGTCAATAAAGCAATATTCTCGATGTGAGGAGTTTGCGGAAATTGATCGACCGGTTGCAACGCATTGAGTTTGAAGCCTGCCTGCAAAAATTGCGCCACATCCCTTGCCTGCGTTTCCGGATTGCAGGAAATATACACAATTTTTTTCGGCTTCAATCTAACGACCTGCTCAATGGCAGTGGAATCAAGTCCACTCCTAGGAGGATCGAGCAGAACTAAATCAGGGGATTCTGAAAACCTGCCGGACAATTCCTTACCTACATCGCCTGTAATGATCTCGACATTGGAAAAGCCATTTAGCTTCGCATTTTCTCGCGCATCCAAAGAGGACTCAGGTGATAATTCAATGCCCACGACTTTTGATACAAAGCGCGCCGCCAAACATCCCAATGTTCCCGTTCCGCAATAGAGGTCATACACTACCATCTCCTCTCTCAGAGCTGCGAGTCGAAGCGCTTCCGAATAGAGCCTTTCCGCCTGCCGGGTGTTGGGTTGAAAGAAAGCAGAAGGGCTGATTGCAAACCTCACTTCAGATGTTTTCTCCTCCCCAAGCGAAATCCTTAAAGTTTCGCAAATGGATTCCGGGCCGCCCAAATGCATTTCAAAAAATTGGGTGGGATGTCCTTTGATCGCCTGTTGGATGCGCAAATAGAGAGAGACATCTTCAGGAAATAGAGCACGGAAAGCGTCGAGATCGCTCTTTCCCAGTGCATCTTCAGGATTGCCTGAAACGGTCAGCATGACCAGTTTTTCCCCTTGTGTCGCAGATTCACGCAAGGTCAGCGTGCGCAATGAACCGCGATTTTTTGGAGGGTTATAAGCTGTAACGCAACTCTGATTCCACCAAGATCTCACCTTGACAACCGTTTCAGAAAACCAGGTGGACACAAGATGGCACTCAGTCAAATGGAAGACTTTTCCTCTGCTTCCAGCCAGCATCATCCCTAAAAACTTTTCTCCTTTTGAATCTTGAGAAAAGGAGAACTCCATCTTGTTGCGATAACCCCATGGATTTTCAAGACCAATGATTGCTCGCCTTTCTACATCAGGTGAAAGCAACTGAGAAAAAAGATGCAACACCTTCTCTTCTTTCCACTTAAGCTGTAAGGGGTAAGGCAGCCTCTGAAAAGTGCAGCCGCCGCAGCTTCCGAAATGTAGACAACGCTGTTTCACAGCATCCTGAGATTCACTCAAAACTGTCAGTAATCTTCCGGGGAAAATTCCGGACCGCTTTCTTTTCAAGTAAGCTTCGACGACATCTCCGGGAATCGAAAACGGCACTTCTGCCACTTTTTGCTGATGCAAAAGATCCTCAAAAGCCCCTTCGCCCTTTCCATCGCGATTCAATGTTTCGATAGATACAGTGTATTTTTGCTCACGCATGCAAGAAAGATAGCAGAACAGGCTTTGAAAGAAAAGGGGAGGCTTTTAGCCTCCCACTTTAAGGCTGTGATGGTAAAAATTAACGGAAGCTAAACTTTCTTGTGATTAATTTTGCCGTCGGCTTTTTAAAGGACAAAGGACGGGCTTTTGCTTTGTGTGATTTTGCCTTAGGCTTTGCCTTCAAAGTTTTGCTCTTTGCAGGCTTAGTTGCTTTTGGAGCATGCTTTACAGCAGGCTTTTTAGCAGCTACAGGCTTCTTTGCCGAAGTCTTTTTGCTGCTTGATTTCTTGGTCCCTTTAGTCGTCTTTTCATGCTTGATCGACTCTTTGCGATATGCTTTCGCAATTTTTTCCAATTTTACGGTACCGGTTCTTACGCGCTGTGAAGCAGCTTTATTACCGTTATCCGACTTTTCCAAATCAGCTGCGATATTTGTAAGCAGCTCTTTCAGATGTTTAATGGTGTCTTTTAAAGCCATGGTAACAACTCCTCTTGTAGGTTTTCATGACAATTTACTGAATAGAATCTTTTGGATATATTGTGCAACATTTTTCTGATTCATTTCTGAGAAGCACTCTTTTTGAGAATATTCCCTCAACGAAACAAAACCGAGAAAAACGCCCCCAAAACACATTTAAAAGGCTGTTGATTTCTTCTGGAAATTGAGCGATACTGTCTTTTATGAAATTGAAGTTTTTTCTGCTATCGCTCATTTTTCTCCATTTGAACGGAACTGAACATGCCGATTTAGAGCCGTCAGGTGTTGCGCTATACAACCAAGGCAGCTTTTTGGAAAGCCTGAGTGCGCTAAAAAAGCAAACTACATCCTCAGAACCTTTTGAGAGAGCTCTTGCTACTTTATATTCAGCTAAAGCCTTGCTCGCCCTCAACCGTTTGGAAGAAGCTAAGAGCGCGCTCAGCCAAATCGACCCTGCCGATCTAAGGGCAAACCCGGCAGCCTTCCATGAATTGGAATACACGCAAGGTATGCTTGCCTATCAGAAAGGCGATCTCATAACGGCAGTTTTATGGCTGCAAAAGGCGATGCCAAAACGCAATTTTGAGCTTGCCGAATGGGGAGAAAAGACAGCGCTACTTCTTGACGAGGTTTTAAAACAACTGAGCAGCAACCCCAGGCTAACTTTAAAAGAAAGAAAGGAGTGGAGTGAACAGCGCAATCCTATAGACTCTTCAGCAAAAATAGAGGATGATTCCGACTATGCAAAAGCCTCTGCCCTTTATAAAAAGGGCCACTTCGCAGATGCCAAAGATCTATTTTCCAAAGATCAAACGACAGCTGAAGCCCTCTATTGGATGGCAAGGTGTGAGGAAAAAATCGAGCAAGATCCTACAAAAGCACAAAAACTATACCGTGAACTTGCAACACGCTATCCCGAATCTCATCTAGCCCCCGAAGCTTATTTTTCCTCCTACTCCATCGATGAATACATTCAAGGCTCTCGACAAGCGCTGAAACATCTTCAGCAACTCCCTAAACTTTATCCGGAGACGCCCTACACTCTTAAAGCTCTCTATCTGCTCGGATTGGATGCCATGCGGGATAGAAAAAGTCCCGAAGGAAAAATTTTGTCGCGAAGCAATAAAACCTATGCCATCGACCTGTTCCAAGAAGTTGAAACCTTGTACGACACTCTAGACAGTCAAAATGGAATTCCAGCAGATCAAAAAGAGGAGTGGGCAGCTCTAAGAACAAAAGCTCTATTTAGAAGAGCAAAACTGAATGCTGCGATTGGCGCTAGTTCCCAGGGAGCCAAAAAAGACATTTACTATAGATATGCTGCCGATATTTATAGGCAGATGTTGACCCTCGACACCCTCAACAAGCAAGACATGATGGAGGCCTCATATGAACTTGCTTTGGCGGCAATTGAACTACAAGAAATAAACGAAGCGGATGGGTTGCTGCAGAAAATCATCGCCGAGAAAGATGCTAACCCCTATCTCTTTGCAAGGTCGCTGCACACTTTGGCAAAGCTCCATCCTGAAAAAGCGATTCCGCTTCTCGACAAAGCGCTTCTTACCGGAAAAGATTCTCTTTCTCACGAAGAGCTATTAACGATCATGCTCGAGCGCGCCCAAGCACTAAAAAAGAGTGGACAGCAGGACCTCGCTATGCAGCAACTCTCCGAAGTTGTAAACTACAATGCAGTCTCTCCCTTACGATTGAAGGCGATGCTGATGAGGGCAGAACTTTACGAAGAGCAAAACAAAAGAGTGTTAGCTAGAAAACAATTAGAGTCCCTTGCCTTAAAAAGCGGACCATGGGCTGAAGCTGCTAAGAAAAAACTGGAGCAAGAGTATGGGTTCAATTAATTGTCTTGCATCATTACTTCCCTATGGCATGGGAGGAAACTTCATTCTCATCATCATTGGCCTATGCTCGATTATCAGCATTGGCGTCTTTATTGAAAGGCTTCTCTATTTAAGGAGGGCGGATTCAGATACCAATGAATTGATCCTATCGCTCAGAGATCAGATCGAAAAGGGCAACATGATCGAAGCGATCAAAGTATGCGAAACCACCGGAGGCTCTATCGCCAGAATTCTCAAGGCAGGCCTCATGAAGGCCACAAGAGGAAAAGAGCAGATGGAAAATGCGATGGAGATCGCTGGGATGATGGAGGTGTCTGCTCTCGAAAGAAATGCAAAAATTCTCTCAGTGATTGCTCACATCGCTCCTTTAATCGGGCTGCTTGGAACAGTCGTGGGATTCATCCAAGCTTTTTCCGAAATGAAAACAAGCGGGCTTGTCGACATCTCGGCAAACCAGATCGGAGAGGCGATGGAGTATGCCCTTGTGACCACTGCAGCAGGACTTGCCGTTGCCATTCCAACCGTGATCGGCTACAACTACCTGGTCAGCAGAGTAGAAGGGTATGTCCTTGAAATGCAAACCTCCTCATCAGAAATGGTCGACATCATGATGAATAAAGATGCGTTTTAAAACTAATCTCAAAAGTTCATTCTCTCTCATCGATCTCACACCTCTTGTCGATGTGATCTTCCTTTTGCTGATCTTTTTCGTTTTCACCTCCGACATCCTTCCCCTAAAATCGTTAAAAATCGAATCTCCCCGCCTTGCAGAAGATGCACCGCCACTCACTACACAACTCCTCATCGTTATGGACAGAGACAACGTCCTTTATGTCGGCTCTAAAAAGGCGATATCCGATCTAGTCTCTATGGAAGAAATGGTGCGCGCAGAACTGCAAAAAATCAGCTCCGCCCATCCGGGAAGCGCACCCTCTTTAGTCTTGAATGTAGACCGAAGAGTCGAATATGGAACCTTCTTAAGAATGTTTTCTCTTCTCCAAAAGTTCAACCGCCCCATTCGGCTTGTCTTCACTCCCGATAGCTCTGACCCCCAGGATAGTTAAACATGCTTGTATGGACGCAAAAAAAAAGAGGAGCCAAAATCCAGATCGCTCTTCTCGAGCGCCCAAAACTTTTTAACAGAGAACTTCTGATTGGATTGAGCATTGCCCTTATCGCCCATCTCCTATTTTTCGGTTTCTTTAAGATTCAATTGGGAATGTTAGCTGACCCTCTAGCTCCTCTGCCACTCACCGTGCTTCCTTCCATTAGAACCACTGGGGTGACTGTCAACCAACCATCGAGGCAAATGACCGAAGAAGAGTTATTCCTTGCTAAGCCCATAAGACAGGAGCTCCCGACCTCCCTTTCCTTTAAGCTACCTCCCGACGAACTCACGATTGAAATTCCTTCAAAAACAGTAAAAGCGCTCCGCCCTACTTTCCGCTTTTCAAGAGGTATCGTGCCTAGGCACCCTCTAGAACTTAAGCCTGTTAAAATCGAAGAACCTCTATTTGCTTCTTTAGAAATTGAAGCAGACCCTGCCAGTGGAAAGATTTACTTCTACGAATGGATGCAAAGGTCCGGAGACAAAAACCTCGACCAAGCCATCGAACAATTTATTAAAGAGTTAAAACTCGAGATTACAGACTCCGCAGCAGTCACTGCCACTTTGGAGATTTCATTTAATGATTGAACTTTCAGCTCAAGCTGCTGCCATGCTCTATCTGATGCTGACGCTCGGAAGCCTTCTCTCTTTGTGGGTTTACCAACACATCAAAGGAAAAACACGCAAAATTCTTCCCGAAAGGGAAATCCTCTGCCGCTGTGAATATTGCCTTACTGCTTATATGGCCGACCCATTAAAAAAGGTGAACCAATGTCCGGAATGCAAATCGTTCAACAAAGAAAACCGCTTTCACTCCTCATCCCAAAAAAAGCCTTAAAAATCGCAGCAGTCATCGGAATTGCTGCCGTGATCGCTGCCATATCGCTCCTCGTCTCACCCCTTTTTGGATTCATCGCAGCTTCTGCCATTTCTTTAGGCGCTGCCCTCTATACCAACGACCGCTGGATCACAAGAGGTTTAGCTACAACGCTTTCGCTATCTATCATCAACATCTCCCTTGCTATTCTCTTTCCGCCCGCACTGCTTGTCACCCTCCCTCTGATGGCGCTTCTTTCCGGCACCATATTTTCCTACGCCTCAGCGGCTCTCATTGACAAATGAGACGATATTTGTCAAAGCTTGCTGTAGTTGCGATTTTTACTGACAGCGTTATGCACTTGAGTCGTTAACGATGCAAACAGATCAAGAGCAATCCCGATAGGAGCAAGCCCCAATCCATAAATAAAACCTCTTAGAACGAGTAATCTCCTTCCGGGTTCTGGTCTGGATCTAATCGCAAAGATGGCACAAGCAATTCCTAAAATAGGTACGCTCAACGCAAGCTTTCCTAGATTCAGCACTTTTGCACTCTCATTTATCCCATAAAGGCTTCTGGGTTTTTTATAAGAAATACCAAAGGCTACATTGAAAGCATCTAAATGATTAGACATTACCACTCCTTGTTTAAACAAAATTGAGACTAATGCCCTGAGAGGTAAATGTCAACTGCATATTTGCTATATTCTCCTCTCTATGATAGCATATGAAGAAACACCTTCATCCAAAGGATCACTATGCAATTGTGCTTTCTTACTCTTTTAGCGCTTACTCTTCCAATTGCGCTTGTTGCAGAGACGCTCCCTCCTCCTCAAAAAATAGTCATTCTTCTTGGGGCACCCGCTTCGGGTAAAGGCACACAAGCTGTTCGTTTGGCAGAAGAATTGAAACTACCTCATATCTCAACAGGAGACCTCTTCAGAGCCAACATTTCACAAAACACCCCTTTGGGGCAAAAAGCCAAAAGCTATATCGATGCAGGAAAACTTGTTCCGGATGAGGTTGTGATCGACATGGTTTTCGATCGCATCAAAGCTCCCGATGCCCAACAAGGCTACATTCTTGACGGATTTCCAAGAACGATTCAACAAGCGGAAACTTTTGGAAAAAACCTGACTGAAAAAGCGCGTCTCTACGTTTTGAACTTAGACGTTGCCGATGAAACAATCGTTCAAAGAGCGCTTGGAAGAAAAAGATCCGATGACACCCCAGAAGTTGTCAAAGAGAGACTTAAGACCTACCATGAACACACAGCCCCCCTACTGGACTATTATAAGAAAAAGGGGCTGCTGCAAAATATCAATGGTGAGCAAGCTCCCGACCAAGTCTTCGCCGATCTGAAAAAAGCTCTCATGCAGTAAGTACAAGGAGGTAGTAAAAATCTACCTCACACCACGGGCATATATTGACCCTGAGCCTTCCTTTTTTGTATCGCATTTCTGACCTGAGTGGTCAGGGATGCGATCAAATCGAGAATCAAAACGAAAGGGATTCCTACCACAAGCCCACAGAGCAAACCGCGTGCAACAAATAAACGTTTACCTTCGCGAAAGTATTCATCTTTACCTATGTTAATAGCAACAATAGCACCAAAGACAGGTATGGTAAGAACTAATTTCCGCACATTCAAATGTTTTATGGAATCAGAGTAAATGCTTTTATGAGCTGGTTTATAAGAAATACCAAATGCAGCATTAAACGCATTTAATTTATCGCTCATTTACAACCTCAATTTTTTAAAGAAATGGTATCTTTAAAAAATTCTTTGGTCAAGAAAAAACATACCCACTTGAAAAAAATTTACGATGCAATTTGCTTCAGGCGGGCCTGTTATGATGTCTTAATCTCTGATTAGGTCCAAATCACCACAATGCTCATAAAGCCTAGTCGTAATGAGTGAAATTCTCATTACTTACTGAGAACTTATCTCAACTTGCGCGCTTGGTGAATTTGAGTCGATACTGAAGCAATGATATCAAGAGCAAGCACAATTGGAATGCCCACACCCAATCCGCAAAGAATCCCTCTGGCTAATAATGCACGACCTCGTTCCTTTCCAGCAATATCGTAGTTCTTCTTAAAGAAAATTATCATACCAAGACCAAGGATAGGAATAGAACTAATTAACTTCATCAAGTTATCGGCTTTAGTAGTCCTAACAGGCTTCACCATATTAGTAAGTAGACGATCAGATTTATAAGTAATACCAAAACCTGCATTAAATACATGCAAAGGTTTAACACTTTTTACAGCCATATTTTCCTTCTTATTGTTTGAAAATAAGTGTCAGCATAACAAATAAAATTATTTATTTCAAGCCTATTTGGGAAAATAGGATGTATAGATATTACCGCAAAAAAAAGGCACTAGAGGTTATCTAGTGCCGAAAATAAAAAACTGGCAGCTCACTCGTACATCATTTTATTAACACAAAGACACAAAGGCACAAAGAAGCTA
>CAZSDA010000020.1:29698-36308 GCA_964605535.1 uncultured bacterium | reverse complement strand
GAAAGAAAAACCCTAGAAATTAGCATCTGAGCTATTTTTCAGCGGGAGCCGCTGGTGGATTTCTAGTCTAAGGGCGGGTGCTGAGAAGCTTGCAAACGACCATTATCGATGCAATAGCATGTTCCTTGAAGTTGTTCAGCGAACAGCATATCCTGAGTGGAGACCACAAGGGTTTTTCCTTGTAAGGCCAATCCTCGGAGGATTTTGGCCAACTGTTTGCTGTTATCGGGATCCAATGCTGACGACGGCTCATCAAGCAATAAGATTTGTGGCTCAAGAGACAACGCTCTGGCTATCGCTATGCGTTGTCGTTGCCCTCCGGACAATTCTCCAGGATATGCAGATGCATACTCTGCCATCCCCAAAGATTTCATAACTGCTAAAGCCTTTTGTTTTGCTTCAGATGATTTCATCTTGGCTACAACCTGAAGGGGCTGGCTGCAATTCTCTAAAGCGGTCAGGTGTGGGAAAAGTGCATATCCTTGGGCGATGTAGCTTAGAGTCTGTGCTCTCTTAGAAGCAGCTAAGTCTTTCAGAGACTCCCCGTTGAAAAGAACTTCACCCTCATAAGTAGTTTCCAGCTGAGCCATGCAGCGCATTAAAGAGCTTTTGCCTGCGCCACTCCTTCCAGTTAACAAGGAGATTTCACCCTGCGGAAAGCAAACTGAAATTCCTAACAGAATTTGTTTAGGAGGAGATCCTTTTTTTAAATACAGATTTTTAATTGTTAGCATAACGTAACCTCTTTTCGAGCTTTCTAGAAATAATATTGATCGTGGCCGATATTCCCACGTAAAGTCCTGCCACAGCTAAGTAGATAGGCAAGGGGTCCATCTCACGCGAGACGATATTCATTCCCATGCGAGTCAGCTCCAAAAGACCGATCGAAGCCAATATTGCAGTGCTTTTGAGCAGAGAATCAACTTCACCAGTTAAAGCAGGCAATATGCCCCTCACTAGCTGGGGAAAGATGATATAGCGCAGAGAGGCAATTACAGAATAGCCTAGCGTATAAGCAGCCTCCCACTGTTCGTTAGGTACAGCATTGAGACCGCCGCGCACAATTTGCGCTGTATAGCCTGCAGAGCATAAACTCAACGCGATAATTGCTGCTGTAAAGGCCTCTAGTTCGATCCCAAGAAGATCCGGCAATACAAAATAGGCAATAAGTAGCTGTACATAAACAGGCACAGCGCGCAGGACAAAAGTGACTCCTTCGATCGCAGGAGAAATCCAACGGCAGCGCAACCGCCTACAAGTCAAAGAGCCCATTACTGATCCCAAAACAAAGCTAAAAAGGGAGGCTATCGCAAATATTTGCAGGGAAAGAACTAAGCCCTTTAATAAGAGTGGTAACGAGCGCAAAACTAGATCAAATGATGTAAGATTCATAGTTGCTCCTTAAGCTTCCATTTGGCTTCCAAATCGGCAATTGTTCCTTCGCTAAAGAGCTCGTTCACAGTTTTTTGAATTGCTGTAATGAGATCTTTGTTGTTTGGGTTTACACAGATTCCATTGCCCATGGATTGTTTAGATTCAGGTAGGTTAACCGTGAGGCTTTTCAGTTTTGGGAATTTTTCCATATAGCTTGTTTTCTGCGAGTTATCGACAAGAACGGCTTGTGACTTGCCATATTTCACCTCGAGGATGGCATCGCTAACTTTGTCGACTTGTTTAAGATTTAATCCAGCCACATCAAGAAGAACATTTTCTTGAAAAGAGCCAGCTTCTACGCTGATTACAGCTTTGGGATTGTTGGCCATGTCCTCTAAAGTTTTGATGCTATCGGGAATTTCGTCCCAAAAAAGTAGCGGCAAAGTTGTGGTCTTTTCACCTTGATAGTAAATCATGGCCATCTGTTTTTGCCGTTCTTGGGTGATCGATATTGACCAGATCAAGAGATCGGCCTTATTTTGCTTGATGGCTAGAATTAATGCGGGCATGCTGCCAAAATCTTTGATGATCAGCCTTCGGCCTAGCTTATCGGCTAAAGCCTTAGCGATATCGATATCAAACCCCTCATATTCTCCTTCTTCGTTGATGCTAACATAGGGGGCGTAGCCGCTAGTCGTGCCAACAATTAAATCTTCAGCCATTGCAACTGAAGTAAGAGAAATGATTGAAACCATGCAAAAAATAAAATAATACATTTTGTATCTCCAATGATAAATTTATGTTTGTTAATTAAAAAAAAGTCCTGTCCTAAAGCCTTTTAAAATGGGGCGCTAAATAAGTATTTAGAACAGTAATTGCTAAAATCGTTTAGCAACCATTTGTTGATCGAACATTCAATTCGCCATTCTTATTCAGCGATGTCAGGCAATAGGAAAAAAATTAGCAATGATGGTGGCAATGATGCCGAGAAGAAAGGGAGCACAAAGATAAGGTATAGGTGTCACAGGGTGACTTTAAAGTGCTTTTGGCACCGGATATATTGTTCATAATGACCTCAAAGGGCTTGCTCATTGCAAAATCACAATGATTCAACCATGTTAACATTATGTCCATTTTTTTGGCAAAAAAATTAGCGTTCTGCTGGTTTTTTCTTGATTTAAATCGCGAACCCTAATAAGATTTGGTTAGGCACTTTTTGTGCTGAAAATTGAGAGTATGTAATGATTAAGCTTTTCTCTTGTGAAAAGTCTGTTCGGCTTCAGCATCAAAGGCAAACTCCTGTTGCTGCATTACCATCCTGCGGATTCCAAAAGTCCTCCTGGCGTTGGCGCCAATACTAATTTATCCACATCAGATTTTTGTGTAATCGGCTGAATTTGATTCAGCCGTCACTGATTGTATTGCAATTGCAGCGTATTGCAGTTGTGTTTTGATTTTTTAAAAAAGTTAGTAGGTGGTTAAAATGTTTGTTAGAAAAACTGGCTCATACAATATTTCTGAAGTTACTGGTGTTGAAGAATATGTCCCACAGGGGAGCTTAAATGGTAGAAAGTTAGCTTTGATAAGTGGTGCCGGCCCTGCCGGCTTAGCGGCGGCTTTCGAATTGCAGGCTAAGGGATGTGATGTAGTTGTTGTAGAGAAGAGAAAGGAATTTTCTCGCTTCAATATTATCAACCTCAACAGGGAGGCGCAAACATTTCTTAGAAAGTTTAACCTCTTAGAAGAGTTTGAGTCTTCTGTTGCTTCCAGAATAAGACAGCATCAAATTGTAGTTTTTGGAAGCAGCGCACCCCGTGCAATTGCAACTTCGGATGTCAGTCAATTGCAATTTGAGGGAGAGCTCGACAAAGATCCCTCCACTTTCAATCATCTTTTTCAAGAAGATGGAATATACAGTGTGCAAATAAAGGACTTGCAAGCTTTTCTTGCCCACAAAGCTGCACAAATAGGAGTTCGGATACTTGCTGAATCGAAAATCAATATTGTTGAGCAACTGGAAGGGAAAGGGGTATCGAAGATAGAGATTCAAGGAAAAAGTTCTGTAACTCTTGAACCGGACCTGCTTTTTATTGCTGAGGGTGCTCACTCCACTATGGCTCAAGAATTGGGCATGGTGGATCTTTCCGAGGACGTAGTTAATAACGTATGTTCGGGTGAAAACTGGGTTTTTGGAAATCTGAATTATCGTGGGAGTGAAACTTTTGTGGTTTCCATGATTATCACAGCTCAAAAAACTCTCCAAATAGCAAACGTGATTTTCAATGCCAAATGCGGGTCGGTCAACGTGGCTGTCACATCTGATCGAAATCCGAGTGAGGGGAAGATTAAGAATTTAATCAAGGATGTTGCAGAGAAGGCATTTCATTTTGGAGGCGTTAGTGAGGTGCCTGAAGTTTTAGAAGTAGTTGCTGAACCTGTTTCCATCGTCAATCGCAGAGCTTCAGAATGTTCGAAAGGCAATATCTTTAGGATAGGCGATGCTGTAGGTAATAGTTCACCTCTTGCTGGTTTAGGCGGAACTTTGGGGCTCACGCTTATCCCGTGTACAGTCGAACAGCTCATGGAGGACTATCAAGAAAGGTCAATTGAGGTGCATAACAACTTCAAAATGCGTTCACAAGCTTATGTGAACAAATGGATTGATAAATCTGAGTCCGTAAAAAAAGCTATCCTTAGGATAAAGGAAGCTGAAGATGCAAATTAATAGAACCCATTTAAGCTTTATTATTGTTGCTCTAGGGGTCGCTTTCGAACACTTTGACATGATGCTCGTCAGCTTGCTGACGAGCTCTCTTGTAGAAGAATTCGTTGGCACCTTTGATCCAAACTTGAAGATGTTATTTGCCTTTGTTGGGTATGCGATTGCATTTCTGTTTCGGCCGCTTGGCGCATTTTTCTTTGGCTGCATTGGCGACCTTTATGGAAGGAAAACATCGCTTGTGAGCTCCATGAGTTTAATGTCAGTCGCTACCCTTGCTTTAGCATTCATTCCCGGCGTGGAAGTGCTTGGAATGACTTCAACGCTACTTTTTCTTATGTGCCGTATAGCTCAAGGATTAGCTGTGGGCGGTGAATATGGCACAGCGATGACTTATGCATATGAATTGAATCCTAAGTTGCGCACGTTTTTTGGAGCGTGTGTCGTCTCTTCGACCCATTTAGGAGGTGTTTTTGCAAGCTTTTTAGCCAGCCAATTTGTGGATCAAGTCCGCGTGACATTCCTGATTGGAGGATCGATAGGGTTTTTTCTTTTGCTTTTCCGGTCCCTGATGAAAGAATATCATGTGGTGAGTGCCAAACAAGTTTCTGAAATTACAAAAGAGTCGGTAAAGGATAAAAAGTCGCTCTTGCATGCTTTATGTATTGCTTCAACAATGGTCTTAGTCTTTTATGGATCTTTGATCTATCTCAATGAACGGGTCCATCACGATTTGGGCATCTCGAGATCGGAGATTTTCAAGTACAATACTCTTTTGCTTAGCCTTTGGATTGTGCTTCCACCTTGTTTTGGCTATCTTGCAGACAGGTTTGTGATTTCATATCGCAAATTGATGAGTGTAGGCGCTTTTGGAGTGTTATTCAGTTCCCCCTTTTTAGGGATTGCTTTAACGACCTCATCATATTTTGCTGTCGTGATCGCGCAAATCGTAACGCATTTTTTCCTGATGCTCTTCGCTCTTTGCACGCCCCGTTTTTTCGGGGATCTTTTTGCAGGAGAGGCACGCAACACTGCCGTTTCGACAAGTTATTCGCTTGGCGCTTCTTTCACTTCTGCCTTGGCTCCCCTAATTTGCCATGGTAGTATTGCCCTATTTAACAGTAATTTTGCCATTTGTGTGCCCTTTATGCTGGCTGCACTGGTGGCAGGTTTCATCCTAAAACAGGAGAATGTATGCAACAGAATGATTCTTTTGAACTCTACGATATCAAGGTAGAGGTCGCTAATAACGGCCAAAAGCCGATGATCTGCAATCATAAGGAAGGAGATTATTTCATCCTGTCCGGGGAAAACTTTTCGTTGCCGCCAGGCCAAAGCTTTCCCATTTATTGCCTTGCAGCTTTGCTTCCGATCATCACGATCAAGCAGCGGTTTACCGATCCCAATGACTGGATTAGCACAGATCATCTTATCGCTTGCCCAGACGTGAATTGCGGAGGAGTTTTTAAAATTACACGGATAGGAAAAAGGACGTTTTACCACCATGAAGTCACAGCAACAAGGCTACAGCATGAATAGAGCTAAGATTATCAGAGGATGTTGGCAGCTTTCTCAGGGTCATTCACAACAACCTGTGACTATAGATCCGATCCAGGACGCCATTGATTGCGGCTTTACCACTTTCGACTGCGGAGATATTTATCTTGGGGTCGAAGAGCTTTTAGGAAAAGCAATCAAAGCAAACCCTGAAAAGAAACTGCGCATTCACACCAAATTTGTACCCGATATCGATCGTTTGGATTGCATAGATTTCGCTTATGTAGAAAGGATCATCGACCGCAGTTTGAGTCGCTTAAAACTGGACTGCATTGATCTTGTGCAATTTCATTGGTGGGATTGGAATGTGAAAAACTATCTTTTTGCAATGGATGCGCTTAACAAGCTAAAAGCTAAAGGTAAAATTGCAGCCATAGGTTTGACCAATGTGAATGGTCAATACTTAAAAGAGTTCACAAGCCGGTTTGAGATAGCTTCACTACAGCTTCAATCCTCCCTATTTGACAAGCGCATTGAGCGCGGAATAGGAGATTATTGCCGAGCAAAAGGAATTGAGATCCTTTCTTACGGCGCACTTCTTGGAGGGTTTTTGAGTGAAAAGTGGTTGCTGAAAGAGGAGCCAACCTTACAGCAATTAGAGAACCGTTCCCTTGTAAAGTACAAGCTGCTTATCGATTCCGCCTGTGGCTGGAGCGAATTTATGAGGCGTCTTGCGGTTCTGAACGCTCTGGCTGAGAAATATCATTCAGATATTGCAAGTGTGGCGATTGCTGCGTTACTGCAAACTGAACGGGTCGATTCCGTGATCGTCGGGCTAAGTCCCCACAACTATTTCTCACAAAACAGAAGATTGAAAAGCTTACCTACAATAGACCCTGAAGATCTTCAAGAGATAAACTTATGGGCCTGCAACCTTCAGGGAGATGTCTACGATGAGGAACGGGATAGGAGCAGTCCCCATGCCAAGGTGATGAAATACAATTTAAATGAGCAGTAGTC
>CAZSDA010000020.1:0-29598 GCA_964605535.1 uncultured bacterium | reverse complement strand
GGATAGTATATTCCGGAATGCGAGAAGATTTATACAACTTGCATAATTAGTGAACTTAGTTATTTTTTTTGAGACAATCTATGACAATTGCTTTTAGGCCCTATTTACTTAAAAATCAATCAGAGGAGTGTGTAATATGCCTCATGGCATTGGCGCAAGATTCAGTGGGACATGGAGATGCGGAAAATATCCTTCATCCGATGTGTAGAGCATGTGCTCTACAGTGGTTCAAAACGATCCCAAACCGCCCGAGCTGCCCGGTCTGTAGGCTTGAGGTAGATAATTATCAATCCCTCCAGACTTTGAGGGAGAGAACGGTTCTTTGGTTGCGGGGGAAAATTGCGCATTCCCCTCCTATGGAAGCGTGGGTAGGGGCGGCTATGGCTCTTTTTTGTCAGATCGATATCAATTCCGACAGGTTAATCGAGCTTACGGCTATTTGTATTGTCATTGCGGGCCTCTGGCTGGGAACGAGGGCTCATCGGTATGTAGTAATGGAACGTGGAGAGACAGCTTTTTTGGCTTCAATGTGTGTTACGATGATTCTTTTGAATTGCACAGGGATTCCCGCTGTAAAAGTGATATCCTTCAGATAGGCTTTTAAACCGGAAAAACATTTTCTTGAAGATAAACTCATGGGCTTGCAATCTTCAGGGAGCATTCTCCTTTCGAATCCAACCATCTCATGATCCTGTTCTTTGATCTCTACTTTATGGTTAACGCGTTTGGAAAATTATAAATTATTTAATTATTTATTGTAATTCATGTATACTTAAAAAATGAAGATTGTTTTGCAAGATTTGTTTTCTGTAGAAATGAGGGGCAGTAGAGTTCTTTTAATCAGCTCTTCAGGTAATAAAAGATTTCGCTACCGCATGGAGCCAATAGAGAAGGACAATCGCGGTTCGTCTTCAAATAAACCAATTAAAGTATACTTTGGCGATCAATCTATTTATCTTAATAAGAAAAAATTTAAAAGATTTCTCCAAAATCAATTGCCCGAAGGAGAATCAGTAAAAAGTGTTCACGCTCTTTGGAAAAAGTTGCAATCTCAATCGATCTCCCCACGGATAGATTCTTCTGTAAGCCTTGTTGATCCATTTAAGGAAAATTTTATTTCATTCAGAAAAAAAATGGAGAGAATTATCTCTGGGAATCCAGATGCCATGAGTACGGATGATTTTTTGGAATTGAAACTGTTGCATCGAGAGCTCAAACGAATGGCCAAATTAAGTCCTGATTCAAAGGAAATAGTGGCTTTGAATTGGGATTATATAGAATTTATCAGAGAAAGTGTTGCTTTGATTCTATTTAAGAGGGGCATGAGGTTAATTAAGGAGACTCCTTCGATCGCTAAGGATCGCAATCATTCGAGTCATTATAGAGGGGTTGACTTAATTTTTAAGCTTCTGCGGGATGTGGAACCCAATCCCAAATTGAGAAGAGTGCGCTTGATGGAGTCTAAGCAGTTTCGCCATGATTTCAAAGTTCGGTTTTGGAGGGTCTTTCTCGAAGCAAAACCTCTTTTAGGTAGGAGTTGGCTAATTGAGGAAAAGTATGATCTATCTAGGAATATTACCTGGTTGCATGGGACTAATTCGTCGGCGCTGGCTGTCATGCTGCACCTAAATAGGATAAACAAAACAGAAAAGCCGATTTTGATGCCGACGGGCAAGCTGGTGGTAGAATATCAAACACCTCCATTTTCTGGAGAATTAGATTGGGGGATTTTATCAAGCGGAATCAATCAATCGTCTCTTTCAGGAGTGAAGTTATGTCATTTTGTTTTAGCCGCTCAATATGCAAAACAACCTGGGTCTGCATTTAACTTGGAAAGAGAGGTGCTTTTTATTAGAGAAAATCTACAAAGACGAGATGCGAGTTTTGAGATTTCACCTAGGTTGTATCTTGCCTATTTGCGATTGATGAGGCTTGGTGTTGAGCCTCAACTCATCGATGAGTTTAAGCAAAAGGTGCAGAGTCACATAGAGGCAGGCACGCTAGATTTAAGGAGAAATCCATGGTTAAATAAATTTTTAGAATCTCCGGTTGAGCCTTTTGAATTCGACGAAACAGAAAAACGACTTTTGGATACGGCCTTTCCGATCGTTTTTGGTAGTTTTACCTTGGATAATTTGAAATATCCTTCTTCTGACTTATCAGACAGTATCGAATTTATCCGTTATGCTGAAGTGTCTTATGAGGGTAGCGTTGCATTAACTGATCAGGTACAGCTTGCGTTTACAGATGAGCAGCACATAGAAGAGTTGAGAGAGATTTTATTGCCATGGGGTGTGCAGGTCTTTTCGTTGGACGTTGGTCTCCTCTTGTCAAAGATCACATGACCTTATCAGAGATGTCTTCTACCCTTTTTTTGAGGGACTCGAATAGATCGGTATTGTTTCAAAGTTGATCTCAACGGATGTTCCGTTAAAGCAATGAGATTTTGATATTATTTAACTGTAATTCAGCATATTATTTCAATATATTTTATTATTTTTTGATCTATCTTTTTTAAAAATTCACTTTATTATATAATAAATTTGTGGGGGTTTTAGTTTTATGCCCCTGCAAGAGAGGTCGGCATGGTTATCGACAAAGAGATCAGGCAGTGGGTCGGTGGATTGAAAGAGGATGGGGTTTCCACCGTCGTTGTTTTTGGCAACCCTATTTCGGTTAGCGTAGTAGATCATGGCACGAAACTTTTCTTGGCATCATCGGTTTTTGAGGGTGGGAATTATATTCCACAGAGTGTAAGAGGCTGTCTCATTCGAGAAGCTCCCTTCGGGTCCTCTTATATCAAGACGTTTTTTAAGGTGGATGAAAACCATTTTAGCGTTTCTCTTCATTACGTAGGTTCGTTAGATCAACTTAAAGATGCAGAGTTTAGAAATCTTCTCGAGGAGTTTGGTTATCTGACGGAGGAATGGCGTCTTTATCTGGATGAGCATGACAAGAACGATTTGGTGCACATCCACGCAAAGAGCTAAACCTGCTGTAGAGCAATCCTAATTCATAGAAAAGATAGAGAGGCGCTGCAAGAGCGATTTGTGTCAGTACGTCCGGAGGGGTAAGGATCGCGCCTAACACTAGAGAAGCGAGAAAGGCGTGTTTTCTTTTTCCCTGCAATTGCTTAGGCCCGATGACTTGAAGGTGGATCAAAATAAGGAGAAGGGCGCCTGCTAAAAAGGCTACGACGTGAGCAAGCAAAAGCAGCCAGACATAGTCGATATAGTGAGAGAAGCTCCATGCATTGAGGCCGATTGTGTCATTGAAGTCAAAAAGATATTGGTTTGCAGCAGGAATAGTGATCTTAAGCGCAAAAAGAATGCCGCCTGTAATAAAGAGGAGCGAAAGAAGAAGAAATGCCGGTAGCAGGCTTCTTGCCTTCCCTCTTAGAGCAGGTTTGATGAAATTGAGCCAAACTTTCGACCAATAGGGCAAGGAAAGGCAAGCTCCTGTCCAGAAGGAAAGGGAGAAAACTCCTCTAATTCCCTCCTGGGGCGAGAGAAGAAGAAGCGGTTGTTCAGGTGGAATGGCGCTTTTTAGAAGCTTGAGAAGAGAGTCTGAAAAATAGAAAGCCAAAAAGGTCGTGAGGCTGATCGAAATCACCGTTTTCAGGAGCGCTGATCTTAAAGCATCGCAATGTTCCCAAAGGGTGAGGTGGCACTCCTCTTCTTCCAAAGGGGCTACTCCTTCGGCTTTTCCTGATTGGACGGTTTAGGGGCCTCCTCCTCTCCATTGCAAGCCTTTTTAAACTCGCGAATGCCAAGGCCTAAGTTCTTCGCAAATTCGGGCAATTTTTTACCCCCAAATAGAATCAGCGCAGCGCCAAGAATCAGCAGCAATTCACCTGTTCCAATCATGACGACTCCTTTAAAAAGGACTGTATAAGAGTCAGTCTTTCTTTAAAAGCAGCTTGCTCTTTAGCGGAAGGTTTCGAACGACTTCTGTTAAGTAGGTCTATTGCCTTATCAAGGCAATGAAGGGCTGCAATCAGAGGTTTTTCTCGTCGCTTATCGCGCTCTTTGAGAGGAAAGAGGTCGCGCATGAGATGGAGAAGTTCAAGCTTGCTTTTCCCTCTGTTTTCGAGAAGGAATGAAATCTTTTCCTCAAGGGGCCCCTCTCTGCTTGCAAGGGAGTAGATCGCTTGGCGGGGAAGAGCTTCGATCGAGGCGCGATGGTCCTTGGGAAGAGCATTATAAAAAAGAAAGTAATGGAGGAGGTTATAGGGCGTTTGGCGGTTGCCGTAAACGCCGATCATCCAGGAGGTGAAGGCACCTTCGCGGTAATTTTTAAGAATTGTCTGCGCTTTTTGGATCCGTTCCCCGTGCAACAAAGCTGCCTGGTGGTTAATCGCTTTTACCTCAGAGGTCAAGGCGATTAGCTGTTTCAGATCCTGCTCGATCGGTCTATCGTTTTGGGTGTGCTCTTTAAGGAGGTTTTCTAGCTGCTCCTGTTCTTCTCTGGATAGCTCTGTGACATTGAAGATTCCGTTGAAGCTGGAGAGGTTTCCTTGCGCTGACTTTTCAGCCAGAGCAGCCATTTTAGTGGAGGGTTCGCTCTTTGCCAGGCGCTTTGATATCAGTGCATTGACGCTACTCATAGCTTTTTCAGTACCTCTTTGCTGAGCTGTTTGAAATCCTCTGCCGCCCTGCTTTCAGGGAGCTCAAAAACAGGCTTTCCGATGACGGAAGCCTCAGAAATGGCAATGTCTCTTCTAATTTTTGCATCGAGAACTTTTTTCGGGAAGGTCGTTTCAATCACATCCAGAAAGGCTTGATTGCTTTTTCCCCTAGGGTTCCAAAAGGAGAGGAGTACACCTAGCACCTGCAGAGGATGTCTTTGGCCTACTGAGTCGAGAAACTGGGAGAGCCTCTCAAGGCCTTTAACACTGTAGAATTCAGGAGTGGCTGAAATCAGTGCGTGGTCAGAGGCGATAAGCGCCGATTCGGTAAGCCAGCAAAGTGAGGGTGGCGTATCGATGATGATAATATCGTAATCCAAAGGACTCAAAATTTGCCGTAGTCTTTCGTGGGAGTAGCGATCCTGAGCGAGGGCGCCTGTGACTTCCACCCTTTCCAGCCATGTATCTGCAGGAATGATCGAAAGATTGGGGACTTGTGTCTTTCGAATCACCTCTTCGATCGATTTCGTTCCCTGTAGTACCGGAGCCATGCTGTCGTTCTCGTCGGGGTCGAAGCCAAGCCCTGCAGTGAGGTTGGCCTGAGCATCAAAATCGACGATCAGCACCTTTTTCTTGTGAAATTTTGCAAGGCATGCCCCAAGATTTAAGGCAGTGGACGTCTTGGCCGTGCCCCCCTTAAAACTAGCAATCGAAATTGTCTTCTTCGCCATTGTGTATTAAGTTCCTTGTGAAAAGGGTGAGGTTAAGCTTCTTATGCGCTTTTCTTCGGCAATTGCCTTAAGAAAAGGTTCAAGCTGCATCTCGCCGTGCACCACATTATCACGAGTCCTTAAATTTAGCGACCGGTTTTCCATTTCTTTGTCGCCGATTGTCAAAATATAATTGTATTGTTGCAATTGTGCATTTCTCACCTTTTTCGATACCGATTCGGGAGTCGAATCGACATCTGCGTGGAATCCTGCTTTCACAAATTCTGCTTTCAGCTCCTCAGCATAGGGAACATGTCTGTCCGCAACTGTCAAAATCCTAATTTGCGCAGGACTTAACCAAAGAGGGAACTTGCCCGCAAAATGTTCGACTAGAATACCGAAGAAGCGCTCCATCGAGCCAAAAATTGCTCTATGGATCATCACAGGACGCTTTCTGACTCCATCCTTGTCGATATATTCGAGGTCAAATCTCTCCGGGAGCGCCATATCGAGCTGGATCGTGCCGCATTGCCAGGTTCTTTGGAGGGCGTCTTTGATGTGAAAGTCGATTTTGGGTCCATAAAAGGCGCCATCGCCATGGTTTATCTTATAAGCTCTTCCGGTGCGGTCCAGGGCGGCTTGCAACCCTTTTGTCGCAGTTTCCCACTCTTCATCGCTTCCGATGGTGTTTTTCTCAGGTCTTGTCGAGAGTTCAAGGCGGTAGCTTAAGCCGAAGGGGCCATAGATCTGGTCGGCGAAATTGAGCACGCTAAGAATCTCTTCTTCAATATCTTCAGGCTTCATAAAGATGTGAGCGTCGTCTTGATGGAAGCTACGTACGCGCATAAGGCCAGAAAGAGCTCCTGAGGGTTCAAAGCGGTGGACATTTCCGATCTCTGCGACTCTATAAGGAAGCTCTCTATAGCTATGGGAGTGGGTTTTATAGAAAAGCATGCATCCAGGGCAATTCATCGGCTTGATAGCAAATTCCCGCTCTTCTACAACTGAAGTGAACATATTTTGCCGGTAATTAAACCAGTGGCCGGAGATCTCCCAAAGCTCTTTTACCATCATCGAAGGGGTTTTAATCTCTACGTAGTCTGACTGCGCAAGCTTCTCTCTCATGAATGCAGAAAGTTCGTTCCAGATGATCATTCCCTTAGGGTGGATAAAGGGCATGCCAGGCGCTTCTTCTTTCAACGAAAAGAGGTCGAGTTTGGGTCCCAAGACTTTATGGTCTCGTTTTTTTGACTCTTCGAGCTGGTGGAGATACTCTTTCAACAATGTCCGCTCGGGGAAGGTGATCGCATAGATCCTGCAGAGCATTTCGTTATTGGAATCCCCTCTCCAATAAGCTCCTGAGGTTTTCAAAATTTTAAGAGCTTTGATTTTGCCTAGGCTGTAGAGATGAGGGCCTCTGCAAAGGTCGAAAAACTCTCCCTGGCGGTATCCGGTTAAGGGCTCTCCTTCAGGAAATCCCTTAATCAGCTCGCATTTGTATTTGTTGTTAGCAAATGCTTCAAGAGCTTCCTGCTTTGAGGAAAAACTTTCTCTTTTAGATAGGTAATTTTCCTGAACGATCGCTTGCATCTCTTTTTCGATCTTTTCGAAGTCTTCATCCGAGATTTGCAAGTCGGCAAAATCGTAGTAAAATCCCTGGTCGATAGGCGGGCCAATGGTTGGCTTTGCATTGGGATATAGCCTGAGAATGGCTTGTGCTAAAATATGGGCGGATGTGTGCCAAAAGATCTCTTTTCCCTCAGGGTCTTCGAAATTCCACAATACCACCCTGTCGCCCTCTTTGAGAGGAGTCGATAGATCGCGTGTGACGCCGTTGATTTCGGCGCCTAGCGCCTGATGAGGCGAGGTGAGTTTTAGTTTATCGGCAAGGTCTTTTGCACTGCTGCCTTCTGGCAGTTCAATGGTGGACTGGTCTTTTAATTGAATCTTCATACTATCTCCGCAATAGAAAAATTGTAGCTTATTTACCTAGGAAAAATCAAACTGATTGAGAAGGGGGATAAGATTTTGAACGAAGAGCAGGAGTTGGTTTCCGGAATCAAGGTGGGAAGAGATGATCCGCGCTTTTTGCGCAGGCTATTTTTCACCCTTTCGAGGAAATTGAAAAAAGACAGGCAAAACGATCCTATAGGCAAAATTGCCGCCGAGGAGTTTGGGTCTTATTCGCGCCGCTTTGAGAAATCGCAATTTCAGGATCCTTCTCTCTCGAGAAACTTGCTCCTTGCAAGACAGGTCGCAACGGTATTGGTTACTGATTCAGGTGAACTGGACTTAGAGCTTTTGCCTAAGATGATTGAGGAGTTAAAAGTTCATGCCTACTTTCTTGGGCCGGGCTGGGAAGATGATGCTCCTCGGCAAGAGCAGATGATCTTTTGCCTTGAAACTTTACTAAAGGACAAATCTCTTCAGAGACAAGTTCGCTCTATTTCAAGACCTCATTCTCACAAGGGAGCTGAGCAGCTGATCCGCGACACGCTCCTCTTGCCCGAAAGCACGGCGATAAACGATGCCCAGACAAGACGCGCTGCAGTGTCTGCTTGGCTCACCTCTCTTCGACAAAATGTTGGCTCCTGCTTTGCTACGGCTCCTGCAATATTAGTGCAGAGGGAGCAACCCTCTCTTTTTTTCCGAGACCTCGATGAACTTCTTTCGACAGGCCAGCTGAAACGCGTGGCTGGAGGGGTCCAGTATGCAGCTCCGTTGGCAATGAGCTGGGGAGCTGGTGATCTTAGAAAACCTGTGATAGCAGAGTCCACTCTATTTGCTGATTTTGGTCTTTCTCCGGGGCTTATGATAGGGTTGGAGTGGGCAGGTGTTATTGATTCGGTAAAGCCTCTGAAGGAAAGAATTCTTGAAGCGCAGGAAGCTGTTATAAATGCGTTAGAAGAGCTTCAGCCCATGCCAAACGCCCTTTTCCCAACAAATGCCGAAGAAATTTTAAGAAAAATTTTATTGAGAAAGTTTGGTCTTGAGGAGAAAGATCTCAAGGAGTATCTGGAAAGGCCTAAAGTGCAACTTTTTTCCGGCATGTTAATGCAGCAGCCTCCAATAGGGCATGGAATGGGGAAAAAAGGCGAGGCTTGTGCTTCAATGCTCGCGAAATTTGAAAGAGCTAAAGCGGGATTCAAATCTGTGCAGGAGAACGCTCTTTTGAAGAGCTGGGAGTTTACTCTTGCCTCCTTTGCGGAAACAAAGCCAGGCTTTACTCGCTGGAATATGTATGCAAGCCTTGGTTTCAGCTCTGAGGAGCCGGGAGGCATTGGCGAGTGTCTTTATGTAGAGATTAAAGAGCTTCTCGACCGTGCGAATAGAAAAGTGGAAGAAGTGCAGCAAGAGTATGAGATTCTTTACAGTCAGCTAGTCTATGCGGAGAGCAGACTAAGGAACGCCTCTTCGGAGAGCGAGGCGCAATGGATTAGAGCCGATTATGAAGCAAAACGCAACTCTTTTAGAAGCTTGGAGGAGATTCGCGACCGCGAGCATTTCAAGGCAAAGCGGTTTGCCAACTTGCTTGCGGATCTACTGGGGGCCTATGATGACCTATTTCCGCTCTATTTTCAGGAAATATACGATCCCGACATGCATGAAGTGACCACAGCTCCTTATGAAGATAGCCCCGCAGGGTTTCGACTTCTCTATAAGTATGGAAGAAGCAATACTTCTCAATGGACGCTGATCTACACACCGGAAGAATTTGTGGACGCTCTCGCCTCATTCTTTGTCGCTACAGAAACAGAGCTCATTCATAAAGAGGAATTTCAGGGGCTGCAGGAGGTCATTTCCGAACTTGTGACGAAAATCGTACAGCACGTCAAGGGGGATTCATTTCTTCGCACAGCATTTGACAGAATGGCAAAAGCCCATAATGTTCCTGCGGTGCGCGATCCTTTAAATCATCTGGACAAAGTGCAAAAAAAGCCCTGGGCATACACCTCAGGTGGAACGATGGGATCTCTCATCAGTAGCTATTTTCGCCTCGACAGAAAGCCCTCTGAAAAGGAGCGCTGGGTGGAAAATGAGCCTGAGCTGATCCTTTTCTTGGTCGACATCGTTAAGCAGCTTTCAGCCAAGACTCTAGAGGGAGTTTTGAACTTCCCGGAGAGGAAATTGCTGATGCACTCTCCCACGCATGCCTTCCTGCTTTCCCCCTCTTTCCCTGAGTTTCGAGACACAGTGGTTCAGGAGCAGTTTACCTATACCTATGTGCGCGATCAACTCATACTGCCCTCAAAGCGATTTTTAGAATCGATCGAACTTGACCGAGAGATGATGGAGGAAATGATCTCGCTTTTTATCCCTCGAGTCCCGAAAGAGCAGGAATTGCGTTTTAGAAGCCTTTCGAATGAATTTTATGGCATAAAAAGCCCGATGGAGTTTCGCAGCGCTCTTGCGTTGGGCATCGAACAGGATCGCGTGCTTTCTCCGAGAGGGCAGATGGTTATCGGGCGCGAGGAGATTGACCGCGCTCTTTTTGAATGGCTCCCATTCACTCCAGTTGAGCATTTGAGAGAGAGTTTAGAGGCGATTCTTCTGCCGCTTCCGGGCGCAGAGGACAAAGTTGAACGGTTGAAGGAGGTTATCCGCGCCATTGAAGAGGCGGGTGGCCAAAGTCGCCTGATCTCTTCCAAGCAATTGAGAGAGTTGTGTAAATCTGCACTGCTTTTGGCGTTTGGCGCCACTTCCTTTGCATTGCCCTACTCAGAATTAATTGTAAAAAGAATGCAACAATTGCGGCTGGCTTGTCCTGTCTCTTTTAGGTTTGCTGATACGAATTGGCAGCGCGATTATTTTGCCTTTCTTGTAAACCCAGGGACTGGAGACCTTGAATTGTGGAGGGTGAACCGCGAAGGAAGCACAGGTGCGCCGATGCGAAGCTGGTCGATTTGGCTCAATGGAACAAGGCGCGATAGAACTTGGGGCGTTTATGATAAGCTGCACGAATATTGTTTGACTTAAAGCGAGCGATCTATTAAAACTGATCCGTATTTTTCTTTTTTACGGAGTTTATCAATGATGTTGAACCGCTATCTATTTGCCCTTTTGGCATTCTTGGGCTTCGCTGCTTATGGCGTTGCACAGGAAGATGTCCAGGACGGATCCCACCACAACGAAGAGCTGAACGAAAGAGATTTCCAGGCTTTGAGAGAGTACTTGAAGACAAAGAGAGAGATTCCTCTCGAAGATAAAGATGAAAATTTGTCGATCAGCGGCGACGTCCGTTTTGAATGGCGACATATGAACGAATCGCAGAGTGGAAATGTGCTGCGAGGATCGGATAGAATCGATCCAAGAACAGGCATTGCTATTTCGAGAAATGACTTTGACTGCGAATTTAACCTGAAATTCGACTATGTTTTGGATAAAACATGGGCAGTTGCACACCTTCAGTATGACAATGCAGCGGGTGTGGATTCCCAGGATATTCCTTGCGACCTCGATAAAAATGGCTGGTTTGGTAGCGGCAAATGCAACGAGCTTTGCTTAAAGAAAGCGTATTTTGGTTACAGCCTATGGAATGATCCTTGCTCTCGCATGGATATCGAACTTGGTAGAAGAGGTAACCTTTACTACGTTTTTGATTCAAACGTCCAATTCTTGAGCCGTTTAGATGGTATCGTGTTAAAGTATGAAGGTACATCAGAGCTTCTTCCTAAGTATTATGCCAAATTAGCAGGTTTTGTCGTTGATGAGCGCGTGAACCACTTTGCTTGGGCGACCGAAGTCGGCTTAATCAATATTATGGATAGCGGCTTTGATTTTAAATACTCCTTTATCGACTGGATGCCTCATGCAAGAGTGCGTTGCGCTAAAGCGAAATGCGATATCGATCCAAGCTACGATGGTCCTTTCAACAAAGGCCATTTCAAGCATAATCCTGAAGCGTTTCAGTTTTATGTATCGCAGTGGACTATGTACTATAACTTCGATCCGGAGCTTTTCTGCGGAAAGTCTGCACAATTGTATGGCGCGTTCCTCATGAACCATGGCCGCAAGTATGCTAAAGTGTTTAAGCATACAGACATCGTCGCAACAAAGCATAACCGTCATACGCACCCTGAGCTTCATGGCACTGACAAGATCCGTGCAAACTTGGGTTGGTACGTTGGTTTCCTGATTGGCGAAATCAAGAAGGAAGGCGATTGGTCTGTTGAAGTGCAATATCAAGTAGTTCAAGCGCTCGTAATGCCTGAACAAGATGAAGCTGGCATTAGCCGTGGCAACGTCCTAAGCGAATCCTTCACAAGACAAGGCAGAGGCTATACCAACTATAAAGGCTGGAAAGTCGAAGCTCTTTATGCAATCACCGATAACCTTTCAATCGATGGTATCGTTGAAGCATCAAGACAGGCTAACAAGAGAATCGGTGGACGTCACCATTACTCCAAAGTGGAACTTGAGACGATCTACGCGTTCTAAGCTTTGCTTTTGTCACTGTTGTGATGAAAAAGCCGCTCCTGATGGGGCGGCTTTTTTTTTGCCCAAGAAACTAGCATCGGATTGAGGGTGATTGTCAATAAAGCGCACGCAACAATCAAATCATAGCCGTCATCGGGCAAGAGTCCATATTTGAGCGCCTCTTCTGACAGAATAAAAGAAAATTCCCCGATTTGCGCTAGTACTGCCGCAACTAGAAGAGCCGAAGCTGTAGGATAATGGCATAGTCTTAAAAAAAGAAACCCGGCTATAGGCTTAAATACCAAGACAATCGCACTGAGGCCAAGGAACAACCAGGGAGTTTTGATGATGGCATCGGGGTTGAAGATCATTCCTACAGAGACAAAAAACACTGCTACAAACGCGCTTTTGATGCTTTGAGAGTGAAAGACAGCCTGCTTCTTAAGGTGGGTTCTGCCAATGACCATCCCGGCGATAAAGGCACCCAATGCAATCGATGTTCCAAATAAGTAGGAGGACCCGATCGCGATGAGAAAAGTGAGTGCAAGAAGGGTCAGTGTAAATAGTTCGTCTGATTTGCTATCTCTGACTTTAGAAAGAGTGAATGAAACGGCATGCTGTCCAACTGTAAACATCCCAACAAAAAGTAGAGACACCTTAAATCCAATAAATAGGACAGATATAAGAGCTTCGGAAAGTGAAAAGGCGCCACCCTTTAATAAAGGAACCAGGTCGGGCAAAAGAACTAACATCCCGACGGTGATCAGATCTTCGACGACTGTCCACCCAAGAGCAATATGACCCTCAACGGATTTCACCAGAAAATTATCTTCAAGCATCCGCACCAAAACAACAGTGCTCGAGACGCCGATTGCCATTCCAGTAAGTACACCCGATTCGACGCTCCACCCGCTTAAATAGAAAAGAGCAAAAGCAAGCAAGATTGCCACAGTCGTTTGGACTAAAGCTCCTGGAACTGCGATCTTTTTAACTTGCATCAACTCTTCGAGTTGAAAATTGAGCCCCACGCCGAACATCATTAAAATGACACCAATTTCTGCAAGCTGTTCAGCTGTCTGAGAATCTGCAACAAATCCCGGAGAGTAGGGGCCAATCAGGTAGCCCGCCAGTAAAAATCCTAATATGGGAGAAAGCTTTACCCGATGTGCGATGTAGCCAAGTAAGCCTGCAAGGCCGAGACCAACAGCTAAAATCAAGACAATGTGCAGCTTCATCGATTCGGGACCCATAGCTCGCTTTATGCCTGACCATTCCCTATTAAGCAAGGCACTAAAGATTTTTTTCACAATTGAAAAAATAGTGTATATTATGTATAATCTTTTTAGTAAACGTGGATAATAATTTTAATGGTGTGACTATGACTATCGAAGGTAAGAATAATAGAATAAATTTTACGCAAATCCAAGACCCCAAGGGCGGAATCAGAACTTATGGCAAAAAACTGGGGCGTCTTCTTTCAATCTTTGGGGCGGCCGTAAAGGACGGCGAACGGTATGTCAGCAAGGCTTCCTTGCATCGATTTATAAAAACAAACAACATTCAGTTGCCAGACTATATTAAGAGCCCGAGCCTTTTATCTAAGGCCCAAGAAGTTAAAACATGCATGACTTATATTGGTGCATTGGGAGGGTCGGCTGAAGCTCAATGTAGATTGGCTGAGTTATATATGAGCGGCGAAGGCATAATGGCCGACAAAAAGCAAAATGCAGCAGAAGGCTTCAAATGGTATGAAAAAGCTGCTGAACAAGGCTTGACAGAGGCTCAACATGAACTCGGGATGTGCTATGCAGCTGGCGCAGGTGTTAAAAAAGATAAGCAAGAAGCCTTAACATGGTTTGAAAAAGCTGCTAATAATAATCATATCTATAGTCAATATGTCGTAGGGCGTTACTATCAAAAGGGTAAATGGACAGAACAGAATCCAAAAAAAGCCTTTGAATCGTTTAAAAAGGCTGCTGAAAATGATTTTCCTTCAGGTCAATATGAACTCGGGTTGTGCTATAAAAATGGCGAAGGAACAGTAGAAGATCCAAAGAAAGCCTTCGAGTGGTTTCAAAAAGCTGCCGATCAAGAGTTGGATGATGCTCAATATGAACTCGGGTTGTGCTATCTAGAGGGCCGGGGAGTTAAGAAAGATAATGAGGAAGCTAAGAGATATTTTAAACTTGCCTCCGAACAAGGTCATAAATTAGCAAATAATTCTTTAGAGAATATGGAAGAAGAAAGTGCTACAGAAGAGTAGTGCTCCCTTCAATCTCTGATTTAGCGGCAAGTTGCGTTAATATTTCACTTTTTTTCTTTCTTTAACGTTTATTAATCTTTCTAAGGTATCCTCTTCTTTTGATTGGAAATAATCTAAAGACTAATTGTTTTTTTTGTATTTATATTTCTAATTGATTATAATTACAGCAGTTGGATTGATATTTTAATTAAGTGAGGTTTTTGTGGTAGAAATAAATGCAAGTAATCATAAAATCGAGTTTCCAAAAGTTCAGGGAGATGGCATTACTACCTATGGAAAAAAACTAGGGCGATTTTTGCGTCTATTTGGAGCAGTTGCAAAGCTGGATGGTAAAGATGAGCGCTATGTAGGGATTTATAGTTTACGTCGCTTTATTAAAGCCCATAAAAGTGAATTGCAACAAATCAAAGCGCCTCGCATTTATTCATCCGGTAAAATTGTAAATCAATGTATTCAGGAGATTGCATCAAAACTGCAGAACCCGAACCCAATCGGAAGCTTTATCAGAGATTCAAAGGTCCTGGAAAAGGAGAGGCGCGATTCTACTTCTGGAGAGCCTGACTCGGACGAGTCTGGAGCAAAAGAATCTGAAGCAGAGCAGCCCAAAGCAAAGGAACCTCAAGCAAAGACTGAGGATCCAGGTAAAGTAGAACATAAAGAACCTGTGACAGGAGAGCACGATCAGCCACGCATGCCTGCAGATTCAAAAGCTGTGCAACCGGAAGCTAAAGTAGAAGCCGCTCCCGTAGCTGTTTCAGCATATGACTCTGTTTCCATCCCAAGCGCTGTTAGGGAAAAGTACGATTTGATTGCCGAACGTTTAAAGACCGAACCGCAAAAGTTTTTACTGCCTCAACTCGCAATTTTTATGACTCAACCAGATCGTGCTGTAATTTTAATAGAAGGTCAGATCAATGCACTTCCAGAGGATAAGCAGGGTGAGTATTATGGTTTGACTTACCAATTGATGAAGTCGATTCAAGAGCATGAACAGGATCCTAGACTCAATAGTCGAGTTCGGCCAAAAGTAATTTATCTGGCTGAAACCTACTTGGATATTGAGAAAAGTAAAGAAGGTTTAAATCCATTGGCGATCGAATGCGCTAGGCTTATTTATGATAGTACCACTTCAGATCATGCCTTTAAAGGAGACGCTGCCTACTATTTGGGTCGAGAACAGGAGCAGAATAAACGTTTGAATAGTGCTCAAACTTACTTTGAGGAAAGCTATGAAAGTTATAGTAATGCAGTCAAGAAGTCCCAGAGCGATGAAGAAAGGAATACGCTTCTTAGGTGTCAGATTGATGCGGGTTACGCGCTAAGCAGATTGATGCAAGCAAAGAACCTCCCAGGCGCCTTTGAAATTTGTAACGAAATCAAAAAGTTTGCAGATACCTTGAAGTTGAAGTTGGATTATGTGAACGAATTATGGTTGGAACAATACAAAAATGTAGAGGCTGAAAAAAAGAAAAATCGAACACTTCAAAGCCAGGTCCCACAAGCAGATTCAAAACCAGTTCCCGCTAACGCTACTGGAGCATCTAAATCTGTGGAAACGGTTTCTAGCAAAATGAATGAGGTGGAACTGAAAAAGAAATATCAGACACTTTCGCAATTTGTGCAGCGCATAGACAAGCAGTTTGAGATCAAAATGCCTTTCCCAACCTTAGACCGTATTTTGGATAAACCTTGGGAATTTGGAAAGGCATTTTATGAATCAATGAGAGAATTGTTCGAAGATCAATTCTTGAAAGAAGGTGAGTTCAATCAACTTGTCAGAGTAACCCATGAGTTTCTGAAAGTCATGGAAAATAATTTTAGTGATGTTGAGGCAAATCTTCAGGTTTCCTTGGCGATAGCTTATCTAAATGTTGAAGAACCCCAGGTTGCGAACAATAGAGCTTATAACATCATCGAACGTAGTAAGAATCAGAATCTGCAGCATGATGCTCGCATATACGTTCTTGCCGAGAAAGCAACAAAAGGTAGAGATAAAATTGCATTCCTTAATCTTGTCTTGGTCGAAACGAGAAATGCTCCTGAAACGGCTCTGGAACAGAGGCTTGCTGCCGCAGAAAAATTATTTTTCTTGAAGACTCCCGGTTGGACACCAACTGAGGAGAGTGCAGCTGTGGTCTGCCAACACTCCCGAAATAGAATCTTCCGGGCATCTGCAGCTTCATTTTTAGCAGATTTTTATAAAAATAAAGCAATTGAATCTTCTACCTTAGAGAAGCAGGATCTCGAAAAAGGAGATAACCTCCTTAAGGCTGCGAAATACTATTTTACCGCTAATCAGAACTATAAACAGGAAGCTGATGAGCTTTCAAAAGAAACTGATCTTTCTATAGAGGAGAAACGGGGGATTGCGACATTACGAAACTTTCAGGCCAAAAACGCTGACAGCGCTTTAGAATGTTGTAAGGATAGTATTGAGCTTTTGGAGCCATTAAGACCATCACTCACTAGCAAGATATTACCGGATGCAAAATCCTTTTTGTCTAAGCTTAGCTCTCGGTAGCCAAGGCAATACACTCGGAAGAGGGAAGGTCGGGATTTCCGAAGGAGATCTCGGCAGGGACGCGGAAGCGGTTTAGGATTCTTTTAAAGATTCTAGGCTTCTTTTGCTTCTCTCCCTTTTCAATGATCACGGGGATCATCGGGTAGTCTGTTCCTTTTAGAATTTCACGGAAAGAGTAGGAGTGTTTAAGCTTTTCGATCTCCTCTTGCACATTGTTATTGTTTACAAAGACGCAGACGGAGATGCCCTTGTCGAGAGTTTTCCGGATGGCGCTTAAGCAAAGGGCGTTGTTTTCAAGCGGTTCGGGAGCAGGAATTAGGACGACGCGCAGAAGCAGGTAAAGTCTTTTTAACCATTTTGTGTGGTCTTTTTCATCTTCGATAAAGAAGCGGATGCGCCGTCTTTGCGATCCCAGCAGAATCAACGTTTCATTCCAGGCTTGATGGTAGCAGACATAGAGAGCGGGGCCATCAGGGATCAGCTCTTTGCCTTTAAACGTAGTCCGGAAATGCAATTTCGAGAGGATCATGGCGACAAAGCGCGTCAGGTAGTCAAAATACTGGAAGGTGATGATTGCAGTGACGCCCAAGGTGAGCGAGCCGATGATGGTAAACCCTTTATCTGCATTGAAGCCGAAGACTTCTGTGATCAAATAGACCATAATGGAGGCGCAAAGCACGCCAAAGAAGCTTAAAAAGTTTGTGGCTGCAATGATTTGGCCGCGGTTTCGGTGAGGGCTTGTGACCTGGATAAAAGAATCGAGTGGAATCTGATACATCCCTCCAAAAAGACCCAAGAGCATCAAGAGCGGGATCACTGTCTGGATGTGGTCTGAAAAGAGGTCGGTCAAATAACAGCAGACAGAGACCATCAATCCCGCGACGGGGACCAGTCCAAGTTCCACGATTCTTCCAGAAAGCTTGCCCGCAAGAAGTGCGCCTGTGCCAATTCCGATCGCCATGATCAGGAAGAGGTAGCCGCCTTGGATGTCGCTTAGATGAAGCGATTGCATCGCAAAAGGGATGATGTTTAGCTGAACGAAGGCTCCCAAAAAGAGAAAGAATGAAGAACCTAAGACAGCCATCAATAGACTGGGGTCATGGCTTGCCAGAGTGAGTGAGTGAAAGATTTCGCGCAGGAAAAAGAGCTTAAATTTCTTCCTTGATCCCGAAGGAGGAGTGTATTCGATGCAGGTGCTGGCAAGAAGGCCTACTAAGGAGATGCAGGCGCATGCCGAGGCGGCAAGGATGAAGTTTTTGTTTGTGTAATCTAGGACAAATGAGGCGAGAAAAGTTCCTAAAATGATCGCAAGGAAGGTAAAGGAGGTCATCAGTCCATTTGCCTTCGAAATTTTTTCCGTGGAGACAAGCTCCGGGAGAATGCCATATTTGGAGGGGCCGAAAAGAGCGCTTGTCGTCGCTAAGAGAAAGAGAAGAATGTAGGAGCCGATGATGCTTTCAAAGTAAAAGCAGGCAATCCCAAGGACCATGACGACAAATTCAAACGATTTCGCAAAGATGATCACATTTCTTTTACTGAAGCGGTCGGCTAGTGTTCCTGATGTCGCAGAGAAAAGAAGAAAGGGCAATACAAAGGTCGCTCCGGTGAACGCCATGATTTTATGGGTGCTTTCAATCCCTTGAATTGAGATTAAAAAATAGACGATCAGAAACTTATAGATGTTGTCGATCAGGGCTACGAGGAATTGTGTGAAGTTTAAATAGGTGAATGAGGAGAGCCTCCGTATCAAAAAAGAGGAGACACTTTTGGTGAGTATTGATTTCATTAAGTATCAGTAGTTTATACTATTTGTGTTCATTTAGCTAAATTATCACAGTATCCTTTAATTTAGGACAAGCTATACTTCTTGCATGGTTGATCAAAAGTACTTTTTCAGTAATCGCGTGGAGTTTCTTCTTGAGGAGATGCTCCCTTTGCTTTTCGAAAGGCCATCGGCTAAAAAAATAGTGATCGTTCCAAGCCTTGCCATGAAACAGTGGGTAGTGGATGCAATCGTCGACCATCCAAGGTATGGAATCGCGTTTGGATTTGATGTGGAACTTTTGCAGCCGGCTCTCTCCAGAATGAATGATCTGACGGGAGCTCCTCCCAGCCCCTTTAATAGAAAACTTCTCGTTTGGAAGCTTTATCGGGAGATCCTATCCATACTCGAAGAAAATGAGCAGGATCCTCTTTTTGACCCCGTAAGGTTATATTGTCAAAAAAATCGAGAGACCTCTTCACTCTTATTAGCCAAGCAATTAAGCCATCTCTTCGTTCAGTATGGAGAGCATGCCCCTGAAGAGATGGAGCGGATTTTTGAAGAAACGCCTCGAGAGTTTCAGGCGGCTCTCTGGCAGCGCCTGTTTCCTAGGGCGTCTTCTGATCGTCTCCTCACTCCTCGCGTTTCAACGGATGTGCATCTCTTTGGGTTTAGCTTCCTTCCACGAGAGAAGCAGCGCTATTTTAAAAATCTTTCCCTGCCGGTATTTCATTGGTTATTGTCTCCCTGCCGGCTCTTTTGGGGAGATCTATTAACTGCCAGAGAAAAGGCGCGGCTTCTCAAGAGAGTCTCCTCAGAGGAATTAGAGTCTTTATTGGACGAGAATAATCCCCTGCTATCTCAAAATGGGCGCTTGGGTCGCGATTTTGTGAATCGCATTGAGGAGACTGCCTCGGGAGAGGAGCGCTTCGCAGTTCCTAAAAAAGCATTTGAATATGCAGCCTATGAGGAGCATCTACTGTCCGGAGTAGAAGAAGTGGAGGAGGAGTGGACTTTACTGAAGGCAATTCAGACTGATTTAACGCTTTTGAGAAACTTAAGTTCTGAAAAAATTGATTTCCCCAAAGATTCTACGATTCAGATCCATTCAGCGCCGTCTCCCTTTAGAGAGGTGCAATCTCTTTATGATCTTTTGGTGCAAACTTTGGATGAGGACAGAAGCCTTTCACCGCGAGAGATTGTGGTATTAGTGTCGGATGTCGCTCTCTATGAACCTTATATCCGCCTCATTTTCCAAGGGGAAGAGAGCTTGTTGAAAGCGCAAATCCTGGAGGGTTCGCGTTCTAAAACGGCGCTTGCCCGCGGCTTGCTCGACATTTTAAATCTTGCCGGCAGCCGCTTTGCAAAAGATCAGGTGCTCGCTCTTTTTCAAGAACCGCTTTTGCTAAAAAAATGGGAGTTGACCGAGGAAGATCGGATCGAATTTTCCCGATTCTTAGAGGAAATGAAGGTGAAATGGGGCATCGATCTCAATCATCGCAAGAGCCTCTTTGCATCCGATAGGCTCGAAGAAACAGGCTCTTTTGAGGAAGCCTCTCAACGATTTTTAGATGAACTTTGCTGGGAAGGCAGTGCCTCTTTTGCGCAGGCAGAACTCATAGGTAAATGGATTTCTATTTTCAGAGGACTGTCAAGAGATCTTGCTCCTATGATTGAGAAAAGGGTTTTACGGATTTCCGAGTGGGTGGATCTGGTTAAAAATTTATGCTCTTCTTACTTTGATCTCGACAGCTGCCCTGATGAAACCCATTTTCTCTACTCTCTTTTGAGAAATATTGAAGTAAATAGCAGGGAGGCGGGAGATCCTCCCTTAGAGTTTCAAGCTTTTCACACCTATCTCATCGAGGAACTTGAAGAATCGGGATTTACCTATGAAGAAAGAGGACAGCAAGCTGTCCGCTTCTGTTCGATGCTTCCTATGCGTGCCTATCCCGCAAAAGTTGTGGCGCTTTTAGGACTTTCGCAAGGAGTTGTTCCCAAATCTGCAGCACTGAATTCGCTGGACCGCTTTAGGGAGTATGCTCCTACAGGCTATAAGCCCTCGCCCACAGACTTTGACCGCTATCTCTTTCTGGAAGCGTTGATTTCGGCCAGAGTCCGATTATACCTCTTTTACACAGCAACACAAGCAAGTCCAGCTCCTTCTGTACTCATTCAGGAGTTATTGCATTACATGGATGAAGGCTACACGATTGGAGGAAAAACTCCCTCAGAAGTTTTGTCCTTTATCCATCCGGATGTGCCGTTCGATCCCCTTTACTTTTCTGAGAAGAGCGCGTTCCGCTCCTATTCTCAAAGTCGGTTTAAAGCCGCACAAGCTTTGATTTGCAAAGAAAAAACGAAGGCTCCTTCCTTTCAATTCAAAAAGCCCAAATTATTGTCAGAACTTGATGTTGAGCTCCTTCCTGATGAACTTTCCATTCAGGATCTTAAGTCATTTTTAGCGCATCCGATTCGTGCATATATGAAGGAAGGAATAGGCGTTAAAAGCACTTCCTATGAGGCTCAAGAGGTTCGGTGGGAGGATTTTGAAGAGGAGGAGTATCTATGGCCCAAACTCACTCAAAACGCCTTAAAAAATGGGATTGAAGAGGCTCTTGAGGAAGCAGAGGGGAAATTACCCGCTCATCCTTTTAAGGAACCTGTTAAACAGCGCTACAGAGCCAAACTCAAAGAGCTGTTTTCGAAGCTGCACCTCAATGGATTGAAAATGGAGGATCTTTTCTCAATCGAGTTTCTTCACGGACAAAACAGCTTAGAAATAGATGAATTGGGAAATATCAAGGCACCTCCTATTGAGGTTGAGTATAGAGGAAAAGCGCTGCGTATATCGGGATTGCTCCCCTTAGTTTCAAAAATAGGTTTGATCTATCCCTTTGAAAGAAAACCTGAGGAGTTTATCGATGGATGGGTCTTGCATGCACTCCCTGAGGGGATCGTTGAGCGCAATTCTCATTATTTGAATGGCGCTGTAAAAGTAGAGGCTACTGCCCCAAATTGGACATTGCTTTTTGACCACTTTTTGCGCGCAAAATTGCAGCCACTCCCTCTTCTCTCTAAATGGGTCGCGCCTCTTTTAGATAGAGATGCCCGCAACTTAGCCGGTCTTTTAAAGAGTTCGATTGAAAGGGATCACTTTGGCAAGGTGGACCATGCAATGCGTTGGCTCTTTAGAGGGAATGAAGTGCCAAAACCTGAAGAGATCATTGAGGATTGGGAGCCTGTTTGCAGGGCTCTTTTCAATGGGGAAAAAGAGTCATGACGTTATACAATCCCCACTATTCGAGAGTTCTTGAGGCCTCTGCAGGGACAGGAAAAACTTACACTATCGAACAACTCGTTGCAAACGCTTTGATTACCCCTTCACCATTGCTGGGAAGACCTTTAGAGTTAAATGAGATTCTTGTGGTCACCTTCACAAAGGCTGCAGCTTCCGAATTAAAAGATAGGATTAGAGCGAAACTGCACTCAAAATTGTTGGAGATAGGTGAGGATCTAGATCTAAAAAGAAGAGTGCGTGCAGCTCTTGCGGAATTTGATTCTGCCTCAATTTTTACAATTCACGGCTTCTGCCATAAGACGCTCCAAGAGCAGGCCTTTGAAAGCCGCACCACCTTTTCAACTTCTACCAAAGAGTCGTTCGATCGAGAAATTCTTTATGAAATTGTGGAGCAAACTTTAAGAGAAGACCTTGTAGAAGAGGAATTTGAGCCCATACAGATCGATCTTTTGCTCAGTCGTAGCAACAGCCGGCCGGCTAAACTCATCGATTCTCTTGTGAAAGACTTAAGCGAAAATCTTCTTTGTAAAGAGACTCCAAAGAATGGAGAGATTTTTGCTCAATTTTTACAGACGATTCCATCAATGAGAGAGTGGGACTTTGAAAAAGAGGCAGAGGCGCTTAAGCCATTTTATAACAAGGTGAACGATTGGCGAATGGAGGCTTTTGAGAAAGCTTCCTCTTTAATAAGAGATTGTAAAAAAGAGGAGTTTTTTCTCCATGCGAAATTGATCTTGGATCAGTTGGAAATGCTCACCTCGGATAATCTTCCCAAAAGAAAGGTGAAAATACTTCCTCCATTTGCCGAGAGTCTTTTAAACGAGTGGCTTCCGCTATTTCGGTTTGCAGCGGCTCATTCGTGCCTCTATTTGCGGCTTCTTTCTCTTGCGCAAAAGAGGTTAAAAGCGCGGATTGAAAATGAGGGCCCGTTGACTTTTCAGAGTTTAATCGAAAAGATGCGGGAAGCAGTCGCTACTCTTCCTGATTTTAGAAAGAGGCTCCAGGAGCAGTTTCGACTCGTAATGATCGATGAATTTCAGGACACAGACCCACTCCAATGGCAGATTTTTAGAACACTTTTTCAGACTTCTAACCATCATCTCATTTTGGTGGGCGACCCGAAACAGAGCATTTATGGATTTAGAGGCGCAGATATCTACACCTATCTACAGGCGTCCGAAACATTTACTGAAAATCCTAAAGAGTGCTTAAGAACCAATTACCGCTCCTCTAAGCGATTAATTGCAGCTCTTAATACTCTCTTTCAGTCTTCTCAGGAATGGATTCCTCTCCCCTTGCTTCAATCCTATCTTCCTTGCCCGCCTGTTGAGGCGGGTTGTGAAAGGGCGCCACTTTTAAATCATGAGGAGCCTCCTTTAGAAATTGTGGAGGCTGAGAAAGAGGAGTATTTGCTTCCATACTATGCCAAAGAGGTATTAAGGCTGCATCGCGACTTAAAGGTTCCTTATCATGAGATCGCCTTTTTGGTGAGAGATAAGAAACAGGCGGAAGAGATCTATTGCTACCTGCGCTCCTGCTCAATCCCTGCAGAAAAGCAAAAGACGGACGCCCTAGGGGATACCTTAGCGATGCAGGAATTAATCGACCTTCTTCATGCTCTGGAAAAGCCAAAAGACAGGGCTCGCTTGAAGCGCGCTTTATGCGGAAAATTTTTTGGTATGGATCCGAACGCTCTTGTGGATATAGAAAGGGATCCCACGTTTCTTAAATGGATTGCTGAATTTATCGCTTTAAGAAAGAAATGCCTCGACATAGGCGTAGCTCAAGTTCTTTACGATATCACTGAAAAGTCTACTGCTCAAATCTTATCTCAAGAAAATGGCGATGAATTTGTTGAGCATCTGCAAGCAATTCTCGAGTGGTCTATTTCCATTGGAGCAAGGGCTCCTGAAGAGCTCTTGAAACATGTATATGCTATCGATTTAGCGGATGATGCTCATGCAGCAACGATGAAGAAAAAGGGAGTCCAGCTCATCACAATGCATTATAGCAAAGGTTTGGAGTATCTATGCGTCTTTGCTGTAGGACTTGGGAAGCGTACGAAGACTGATAGGAATTTTAGCAAAGTGAGAACGGAGGAAGGACAAGTGGCGATGGCGCTATTTAAAGGCGATCCTCTCTATGAAGGTCATTTAAAGGAGCTCGATGCAGAGAAAGCGCGCCTTCTCTATGTTGCTTTGACCAGAGCCAAGGAAAAACTCTACATTCCATTTCATCCATTCAAAAAAAATACTGACTCAGGCAAGGCCTCTGCTTGGGAGCTGTTTTCAGGCAGTATGCAAGAAATCGAACGAAGCGAACTGATTGCGTTTAAGACTATTTCAGATCCGAGTGAAACAGAAATTGCAGCTCTTGAGGAAGAGCCGGTTTTAATACCTCCTCCACATTTAACTTTCCATTTTCAGGAGAGGTATCAGTTTTCCTTTACATCATTAGCTAAACAAACAGGTTCTTTTGAGAAGAAGACATTGCAAGGTGAGGGTCTGCCAAGAGGTCAAGAGACTGGAATTCTTCTTCATGAGCTCTTTGAAAAACTGCCATGGAGCCTTGTGAAAGATGCAAAGCAAGCTGCCGATCTTTACCCCTTTCTTGATAAGCAACTTCCTTTGGGGAAATATTTTGAGTGGATGGAACAGATCGCAGAGATGCTCTATAGCGCTATTTCCAAACCCCTTGCTGAGGCCGGTTGCTGCATTAAAGATCTCAAAGAGGAACAAATTTACCGAGAAATTGAGTTTTCATACAGATCTGAAAAAGGTGTCTGCCGAGGAGTGATCGATTTTTGCTTCCAGCATCAGGGAAAGTTTTTCATCATCGATTGGAAGAGCAATCTTCTTTCTGGTTATACTCAGGAGTATTTGATAGAAGAGATGAATCGCCACGACTACTTTCTTCAATCTACCCTTTACCGGAATGCTTTAGAGAAGTATCTGGAGGTCGTTCATTCTCAAAAGCTCCAGTATGGAGGAGCCTTCTATGTCTTTGTAAGAGGCTTGCCTAATAATGAGGGGGTTCTATGGATCGCTCCTTGAGTTTTGAGCAATTTGAAACGGATGAGTGCAAGTTTTCAGCGATCGATAAGGCTGCAGCGGAACGTTATGGCCGCACTTTCCCTGAAAAATGCCTATTCGCGTACCTGATGGCCTCCGCTCGAATGGGGCATCTTCATGTTGAAATTTCAAATGACACCGTTTTTCCTATTCCTGAAGAGCTATTTGGTCCACTAAAGGATTTGGATCGATTCCTAAGCTTCATACGTCAAGGCTCGCAGAATCTGTCAGAAGGTCATCCCATTGCAAGAGAAGGAAACCGGTTTGCGCTTAAGAGAATTGCCGAAGCGCGATTGGAAATACTGAATGCCATCTCATCCATAGAATCCCAAGCCTTGCCTGCCTGCATTTCTCTTTCTGAGGACCGCCAAATGACAGAGGAGCAGAAAAGAGCTGTCGAAACTGCTTTGAATTCACCTTTCTTTATTCTTACAGGCGGTCCCGGAACAGGTAAAACATTCACTGCCGCAAAAATAGTAGAGGCCGTGATTAGATCATCTGCCAATTCTTTAAAGATTGCTCTTGCAGCTCCTACAGGTAAAGCTGCTTTACATTTGGAAAAGACATTGAACGCCTCTTTGGGATTGTCTATCCAGGGTGCGACTTTACATCGATTGACTTATGGCAAAGAGTCCGCTCTTCCCTACGATCTTTTTTTGATTGATGAGGCATCGATGATCGACTTGATGCTCATGCGCGATTTTATGAAGAAGGTAAAAAGAGGGGCGAGAATCATTCTTCTGGGCGATCCCGATCAATTACCACCTGTCGAGTGCGGATCGCTCTTTCCCGAACTGTGTGCATCTCATCCTTCCGTCGTCCGTCTGACGCGCTGTTTGCGTGCAGAGCGTCACGACCTTGCGGCCTGTGCTCAAGGGCTTTTGCAGGGGTTGAGTTTTAAGGAGTCTGAATCCGTAAAGATTCATTTTGAGATATCCTCAATCGATCAATTCCTCAATCAATTCCAATTTCCGGAAGATGCAGCGCTTGCTGAAGAGGTCCTCTTAAAATCGTTTGACACATTTCGCATTCTCACACCCCTTCGCAGGGGCCCTTTTGGCGTGGAAGCAATTAACCGCTTTTTCCTGCGCCGCTACGCCGAGAAGATGAATGGAGAGTTATTTCCTTATCCCATCATGATCACAGCAAATGACTCCTCCCTCAAGTTATTTAATGGAGAGGCTGGGGTATTACTGACGCGCCACTCCCCATTTGAGCCGCTCTCCATAGAAGACCGGGCCCTTTTTTCTGATGGGCGCAGCTTTCCTGCCCTGCTTCTGCCCTCATTTGAGTATGCCTTTGCGATTACAGTTCATAAGAGCCAGGGAAGTGAATTTGACCGCGTAGCACTCATCCTCGGCAAGGACCCTCTTTCCACAAAAAAGCAGCTGCTTTACACAGCCGCCACCCGCGCCAAGAAAGAGCTAATTGTTTGTTATCAGAATTAGACCGCTGATTGCGTCTACCGTTGGTATTTGTCAGCCATGTGGACGCTCACTGAGTCGAGGCATGCGAAGCCTTGATTTCACGCCATTTGCGGACGATCTGGGCCGCAACGGGTGCGGCTTCTTTGCCGTAGGCGCCAAATTTGAGATAGACGACCACCACCAGTTCCGGTTTTTCGAAGGAGTTCGGCTCTTCGTCTGTGAAGGAGATGCCTCCAAACCATACATGGGTGTAGAGGTTTGTTCCCTCCTTTTCGTCTAAGTCGACTCTTTCCATCTGTTCCGAAGTGCTCGTCTTGCCGATCAGCTGGTTTTTTAAATCTATATAGTCGCTGATTGCTTCGGGATGGTTGCTATAGAGTTTTGAGAGTGACCAAAGGCTTTCAGAATGTGTCTTGAGGACAACGCGGTACATGGCATCGCAAAGAAACTGCTTTAGCTCTTCGGGCATCGGCACTGTATCTGAGACAATTTTGATTTGACGCTCTACAACACCTTTAAGCTGTGTATCAGGCTGTCTAGGGAAAAGAGGAAAGTCTAAGCCTAGGTATGCGAGAGCCTTTTGATGGGGAAAGGGAGAGGGCGTATTAAACCGATTTTCTAAGCGGTCTTTATCCAATCCTGCAAGTGCATGCACAATTTGCGGTTTCAAAATCTCGCCGCCATTGACGAGGCTGGATAACATGACGGCAGTTTGCAAAGGGGTGACGACGAGGGAGTGCTGTCCGATTGCTGTGGCATAGAGCCCGGTCCGGTTCGTTTCAAGGTCATTGGGAAGTTTGCCGGCAATCTCTCCCGGCAGGTCGATGCCTGTTTTGGAGCCATAGCCAAATTTTTTTGCAGCTTCTATAAGATCGTTCGGTTGCTTTAAAACATCACCGGCTAAAAGAGAAAAGTAGAGATTGCTTGAGGTCTCGATAGCATGCTTTAAATCCATTTTGCCAAGGTTGGATTTGCTGCTTCGCGGGATCCTTCCGCCCTTGTACATCTGAGGGATAGGTTTACCTGAGGCGGTAAGCCCGACTTGAACTTGGTCTCCCACCTTGAAAATTCGATCCGTAACATCAAGGGGGTTGAAATGCTGCATTTTCCTGTTTTTACTCAATAGCTCTTCGTTTTGCTGCACAAGAGCTTCATAGGAGGTGATCAATTTAAAAATAGAGCCTTGAGTTGCAGCTTGCCTAAAGGCGTTTGAACGGCTGTAGCCATAGCCAAAAGTTGGGTAAAAAGCTGCAGCCAGATGCTTTTCGAGCTTTGGTCCTTGGCGGTTCCGTAAATGCCTATACGTTCCAAAGAGAGGTCTTGTAAGGTCGTTGTAAGAGCGTAGGCTCTGTAAATATTCCAGGGCAAGGGAAGAGGAGAGCGGAAGCGCAATTTTTTGAAGCAGCACATAGGCGTCATGCCAGGGAGCTGCCGGATGAGCGCCCTCTTCAAGTTCCGCATGCAACTGAATGAACTCTTTTGAAAATTCAGGCACATCTCCCGGCTCGCCTTTCAATAGTGCGAGGGAGAGTTGCCATTGGTTTTGCTCCCAAAAGAGGTTAAATAATTCGGCTTCTTTTTCATCAAGATAGTCTAGATAGGGTTTAGGATAGCTTTTAGTTAGCTTTTCGAGCTCTCGTTTTTCCTTAAGAAAGCTCTTTTCATTCTCTTTTCTCCAAGGCTTGAAGACGATTTCGTGAAATTGCTCTTTAGAACGCGCTTTGATCATTTCTTTTAAGTTTGTAAAGGCCCCTTCTGCCTCGCGGTGCTCATCAATTGTTTTGAGGCCGACTTTCTTAATGAGCTCTTCGGAAAAGCGATTTTGATCGACAGCTAATTGACAGCAATCTAAGAAGAGCAATTTGCGGTAGGGGGTATCTGCAAAGCTGATCTGCTTTCCTGATGAAGTTTTAAACCAGTCAAGCGGTGCGCTATTCTCAACTGCTTTGAGGATGGCGACAATATTTTTAATCTTTCCTTCTCTTTTAAACCACTCAAGCATAGGGTCATCTTCCCGAAGGATGGCATCGAGGTAGTGGTTCCAGGTGAGGGGTTTTTCCTCAAGGTAAAATTCCTGTTTGTCAGAGTTGTACCGCTCTCTCTCTAACGGCCGTTTTCGGTTCCAAAGATCCGCAATGTGAGCATCGCTTTCAAACCATTGTCTGATACGGCTATTTTTTTCTTGACTCTCAGAAGCGTTGGTTGAAGGGATAAAATCGTTTGGATCAAAGCGTGGATAGGTGGCAAGAGCAAGGATCTCTCCTGTTTTTGGATCCATTGCAACAATGCCTCCGCCTTTAATCCAGGGTTGTTTTGGATTGGTCGCTTTGACGCCATGGCCTGAGATGCGGGCCGTTCGGAGCTCTTCATTCTGTGCTAGCAGGGCTTCGGCGTACTCCTGAAGCTCTTGTGAGATAGAGAGCAATACTCTTTTACCGGGTATTGGTTTTTTTGCTCCGGGAAGAAGTTTGAGAAGATGGCCTCTGGAGTCTGCATAATAGGTCTGTTTTCCCTGAAACCCTCGCAGCTCCTCTTCAAAGAGAGCCTCTATCCCTGTTTTTCCAACAAAGTCCTGCGCAGTATAAGCAAGCTCTTCCAATTCTTGCATCCTAGCCATGACCGCAGCTGTAGAGGAGTACCCTTCGGGAAGCGGTTCGTCACTTCCATTTTCCCATTCGTTGAGATAACCCCTTAATCCTTTGAGTTCCCGCACAAGTTTTTCATGCTCTTCCCTGCTAATGGCGCCGAGGTATCCGATGATATCGCAAGCGCACTTGCCTTTCGGGTATTCCCTGATGAAGTTTCTCTGTACGATGAGTCCAGGCCAATCTTTTTCTAGTGCTTTCAGCCTGGCGTATTCATATTCAGAGATTCCCTCTTTGATCGTGTAGGGTATGTTGTAAAATAGTGCAGCTTTCGAGTAGATCAAATCTTCAACCCGTTCTGAGTCGAGAGCCAACTCATCAGCAAGCAGCTTTGAAAGAGCAGAAATGTACTCCTTTCTAGGAAATGTTTTGATTCTCTTTCCTGACAAGTCTTTAGTCCAAGCTGTTGCAGGAATTTGACGCATGGGAGCATAGGCTACGCTTGCTTTGAATGTGTTTTTGTTGATCGCAAGAGGTATGTTAAATCGATCTCGGATAGAGGCTCGCTTCGTCACTTCGATCGATGTTTTTCTTTGCGGTTTTTTTGACTCCTCAAATTTTTCTTCATACTGAACGAATTGAAGGTGCCAAATTCTGAATGCAATGATTAGAAGGCCTATCATAATGCAATTCAGGACAAAACTTGCCTTTTCCGGAATGGAAAGGGAAGTCTTAAATCTGTCTTGGCGGTTTGTTTTGCGAGCCATATTCGAGGGGAGATTAACACATTAGGGAATTCAGTTGAGCGAAATTAAGTGAGTATGCTAATCTGTTCATCACTACGCGCCTGTAGTTCAATGGTAGAACAGTAGCCTTCCAAGCTACGAGTGTCAGTTCGATTCTGATCAGGCGCT
>CAZSDA010000019.1:0-38553 GCA_964605535.1 uncultured bacterium | reverse complement strand
ATTTTATTGCCCTTTTTTGCATAATATATTCGATATCCAGCTCCAGCATGAATTCTAAGTTCGAATATGCTGCCTTCGATATGATCAATATCACCAAAGTTTCCAAGGCGAACACGATTTAGCCTTTTGCGAATTTGAGCACGCAATGTTGTTGTCAGCTCAGCCTCCCACTCGAGATAAGGACATTTCCCAGTATCTGTCTCGTAATATTCAATGGAAAAGTGTTCATCCACAATTTAATTGTAACAGATAGGCGACATTTTTTGGAGGAATTAAACGAGAAAAATCAGTTGGCAAACCCAAATACTTTATCGCCCCAGGCCAACTCAAACAATGTCAATGAAGCGACGGGGAATTCTGGCTTTTGGGAAAACGCATTGCTGGGACCAATACCTGATTGAATTAATATCAATAGTATAAATAGTTATAAACAGCTGATTAATTAAATGCAATTTGCAGAAGATGGAACGGACTGAGCAGGATTCGAACCTGCGACCACCCGCTTAGAAGGCGGGTGCTCTATCCACTGAGCTATCAGTCCAATGTGCCAGTAGTATAGACAATCTGTCTCTTCTTTTCAATCTTTTTCCGGAAGTTTCGTTGATAGAAACCGGAAATGAGGGTATACTCCTAAGGATAATTTAGAGGAATTGCCCTATGAAGAAAGTGCCTGTGAAAGATTTTAATATCGGTGAAGAGGAGCCTCTCTGTGTCATGTGCGGTCCTTGCGTCATGGAGAGCGAAGAACACGCCATGCGTTCGGCTGAAACTTTGAAGAAAATCTTTAGCAGCCGGCCCATCAATTTTATCTTCAAAGCAAGCTACGACAAAGCCAATCGCTCGTCGGGAAGTTCATTTAGAGGTTTGGGCCTTGAAAAAGGGCTGCGGGTATTGGAAAAAGTTAGAGATGCTTTCGATCTGCCTGTCATAACAGATGTCCACTCTCCGGAGGAAGCGGAAATTGTCGGTAAAGCGATCGGTATGGTGCAAATTCCAGCTTTCCTATGCCGTCAGACAGATTTGATCTTGGCTGCTGCTCAATCAGGCGCTGTGGTCAATGTGAAAAAGGGGCAGTTCATGGCGCCCCTCGACATGAAGAATGTCGTGGATAAAATCCATTCGATGGGAAATGACAAGGTGATCCTCGTAGAACGTGGCGCAACTTTCGGGTATAACAACCTGGTTTGTGACATGAGATCGATCCCTATGATGCAAAGTCTAGGCGTGCCCGTCTGTTTTGATGCAACTCATGGTGTGCAACTTCCCGGAGGCAATGGCGCCACTTCTGGCGGAGATAGACAATACATTCCCATCCTTGCGAAAGCCGCAGTTGCTGCTGGTGCTAATGCTCTCTTCCTTGAAGCGCATGAAAATCCACCTAAGGCTTTGAGCGATAGTGCGACTGTTTTAGACTTTAAGGAACTTCCTGGTCTTCTCGATGTAGTGACGAAGCTATATGCGGTCATCAGAGGGCGATAAGTGGCATTTAAAGGAGTCGTATTCAGTTGGTTTTTGCTGCTTGTTGTGGTAGCCTGCACTCTATTTTTCTTTCTGATGCGTCCGGCTCCTGATTTTACGGCTACTCCTTCAGAAGATGTGCAGGCTAGCGCTTCCACGCAGAAAAGGCAGGGGGCAGAGAAGACGATTCTTCTGAATGAGGGTGAAGATAGGCGCTTTGGCAAGATCTCAAGCGATTTTTCCGAATTGTTCTACTCTCAATCGGAAGAGGGCACCTCCTTAGCGGAAAAGATGGAGGGCGTCCGCTTGCTCTATCAGGAGGAGCTCCTGAAAGATGCACAGGTTGTGGCTGCCATGCAAGCTGATAGTGCACTTTTTCGTTATAAAGAAAAGTCTCTGGCGGCAGAGAATGTAATCTTGAAACGCTACCAAGTCCCTGGACATTCCGTGCCCAATCTTTCAAACATCACACCCTTTTTTGAAGCCAACGCGCAAAAGCTGACTGTCTCTTTTGAGGAGGGAAGCTCAGATTTATTTGCGATCGGTTTGCAGGGTGGCTTTAAAGATCTTCATGCGATGAAGAGCCCTTTTGTGCATCTGGATTGCAAGGGGCATATTTTAGAATGTCAGGGGACTGATGCAGATCGCGTTCTCTATACAGACCTTAAAAGTGCTTCCACATTGGAGTGCGACCGCTTAGAGATCGCGCTTAACGAAAAGGCTCCCTGGATTGAAAAAGCGGAAGCGATAGGGGGTGTGGAACTTAAGACAGCAAAAGGCGACCGTTTGTCCGGTAGAAAGGCTGTGATGACGCGCGAAGGCCAAGTCACGATGGAGGGTCGTTCTATTCTATATTTGCCCTCCGGAGAGCAGATTGCGATGGAAAATGCAGTTGCGGATTTGAACCATAAGAAGGTGGTTCTGCAAGGAAAGAGCGTACTGTCCATTTTTGCGCCTGAAAAGAGAACCATTACCTCTTATGGAGAGATCGTGGTCAAGGACGGTGTGGTTGCGATTGATAGCCCGTCTACCAATGGAGTGGTCTCTGAAGAGCTGCAGATTCATCTTGAAGATCCGCGAGGTGAGATTTTTGCCGATCGTGCCAGGCTCTCATTTCAAGAAAAAGAGGGGAAGAGGCGTCCGGAAAAACTCATTCTAATGGGGAATATCCGCCTTCTTTACCAATCGCAATATGCATTGGCTGATGAAGCGGAACTAGACTTTGAGAAAGGGATTCTGTTATTGAGTGCTAAAGAGCGTGGAAGCGTTCTCTTTTACGACCGTTTGAATGGAATGCAAGCCACCGCGCCTCAATTAATTTTAAGTCTCGACCCTCAAAAAAAGGTGTCGGTGCGTGCGATTGGAAAAATGCGTCTTCTTTTCAAAGAGGATGAGCTCACTGAGCTAAAAAAGAGGTTTTCTTTAGATGGACTCTGAACCGTGCCTTATCGTTAAAAATTTAGAAAAATCCTACGGCGGAAGAAAGGTTGTCGATGGACTTTGTTTTGAGGTGCGTCAAGGAGAAGTCGTAGGATTGCTGGGCCCAAACGGAGCTGGCAAAACGACCGCATTTTACATGACTATCGGCTTAATCTCGCCCGATAGGGGACAGGTACTTTTTAATGGCCAGGATGTCACTTATCTTCCAATCCACAAGCGGTCAAAAATGGGGATGGGCTATCTCGCACAAGAGCCTTCCGTATTCCGTGGGCTGACTGTAGAAGATAATATTTTAGCTATCCTGGAAAGTCTGCCTTTGCGAAGAAGAGAGAGGCTGAGTAAGCTCGAGGAGCTGCTTGGTGAGCTGCATCTTTCCAAACATAGGAAAAAAATAGCCTCGACATTGTCCGGAGGGGAGCGCAGGCGGCTTGAAATTACAAGGGCCCTTGTGACTAACCCAACTTTTCTGCTGCTCGATGAACCTTTTGCAAATATCGACCCGATCTCCGTGCAGGAAGTCAAAGAATTGATTAAGCTTCTTTCTCGGAAAAATATTAGTGTGTTAATAACGGATCATAACGCGCGCGAGATCTTTTCGATCGTAGACAGAAGTTACCTCGTATTCGAGGGAAAGGCAATTCGTTCCGGGACTGTGGATGCCCTGATTCACGATGAAGAGGTGAAGCGCACCTATTTGGGAGCTGATTTTAGGTTGTGACCGATTTTACTTCTGCTGCAGTGGTGGGCGCTTCAGGCAAAATGGGCCGAGGCATCGCGCTGTTGCTTCTCTATGAACTTTCTTTAAGCGATCAGAAGGGGTCTTTGTGCCTGATCGACATCGACAAAGAGAGCTTTTTCGATCTTAAATCCTATTTAAAGCAGCATTTAAAGCGTTTTGCTGAACGCAATATCATTAGCTTACGCACGCGCTTTGCTGATCGTGCTTCTATCGTCAGCAATGAAGAGGCGGTGGACCAGTTTTTGGACGAGTCAATGGCCTTGATCGACTGCTCCTCTCAAATTGAGCATGTAAAAGGGTCTGAGCTTGTTTTTGAGGCTGCTTTTGAGGAAGTGTCTGTGAAAGTTTCTCTCTTGAAGCAAATAGCTGCCATGCAACCTAAAGCGGTGTTCACCAATACTTCTTCGATTCCGATCCATCTTTTGGCAGAAAAGAGCGGGTTAAACGAAAAATTGATCGGATACCATTTCTATAATCCCCCGCCTGTTCAGAAACTACTTGAGATCATACCTAGTAAATATACATCAAAAGAACTGATGAACTTTTCTCTTGCACTTGCAAAAAAGCTTGGGAAAACTGCCATTGTGTCCCAAGATAGAGCAGGATTTATCGGTAATGGTCACTTTGCTCGCGAAATTCTATACGCGTGCAGCCTTATAAAAGATCAGGAAAGAGATCTATGTTTTCTGGATCACGTCACAAGAAATGTTTTACTGCGTCCCATGGGTATCTTCCAGCTGCTCGACTACGTGGGACTCTTCGTGGCTAAGAATCTTTTAGAAATCATGCGCGAAAATCTTCCCGATGCCTCTTTTAGAGCAGACCTATTAACCGATCTTTACGCTGCAGGCATTAGGGGAGGTCAGGAAGCAGATGGCAGCCAAAAAGATGGCATCTTCAGATATGAAAAGGCAGAGCCGGTAGAAGTTTTCTCTCTAAAAACGCAAGGATATGTCGCGTTGCCTGCCTTTTCTAAACCTTCAGGGGGGATGACCTGGAAAAAAGCCTTAAAGGAAAAAATCCCTTTAAAACCCTATTTTGAGAATTTATTGAAAAGCCATGGAGAGCAAGAGCGTTCCGGCATCGACTTTTTGAGCCATTCAAAGGAGATCGAGGAACTTTTAGTCAAAGAGAAGGTAGCTGCATCTCTTGACGATGTAGGAACAGTTCTTAAAGAGGGTTTTCATCATCTTTATGCCCCTCATGAGGTGATTTGATGGGTGCTTTTAGAAAAAAGGTCTATGCTTGTGCCGGAGCCACTTCTCTCTTTTTTGGTCCGGGACGAAAAGAGTTCAATCCTGATCTACCTATGCCTTCATTTGAAAAGTACCTCCTTGAGACTGCAAAAGGCACCCTCGATCAGCTTAATTCCCAAGAATTTGACGAGGGGGTGATCGGAAGCTTTATGTCGGGGCGCTTTTTAAAGCAGGCTAATCTTCCGGGGTTCTTGCCATTCATGGCTCCTTCCTTAAAAGGAAAGGCTTGTACAGCCGTTGAGGGGGCTTGCGGTACGGGGGGACGTGCAATCGCAACAGCTGTTCGAAGTGTTCTTTCAGACCTATCCGATACCGTTTTTGTTGCCGGTTTCGAGGTGCAAAATGGAGTGAAAGCGCTTTATGGAGCAGATATTCTGGCTGGAGCTGCCTACTATAGCGCGGAAAGGAAAAAGGGCCATGCCTTCTTTTTCCCTGGCATTTTCGCTAACCGAGCAGGTGCTTACTTCAACAAATATGGAGAAAAAAGAGCCCGCGAGGCGATGGCGCTTTGGTACGCTAATGCGATTCAAAATGCCCGTCAATGCCCAAAGGCGCAAGAATTTGAAAATTCTTCAAAGGACCTCATTGCATTGGGTATGACTGCGCCTAATCCTGAGAAATTTCTCCCCTTTCTCAATCCTTATGATTGCTCAAAAGTCACAGACGGGGCCGCATCTATAGTGATTGCCTCAGAAGAGGGGTTAAAAAAGCTTGGAATTGAAAAGGAAAACGCGATAGAAATCCTTGCAATCGGGGAGGCGGAAGGCGATATCACAAAACCTCCTGAGGATCTCACAGCTTTCACGCAAACAAAATTAGCTTCAGAGAAAGCATTCAAGCAGGCTGGGATATCGCTTCAAGATCTGGGATGCCTTGAAGTTCACGATTGCTTTACTATTTCAGGGCTTCTTTCATTGGAGGCGATCGGCCTTGCACCTCCAGGGGGAGCGCCTGAGTGGATTTTATCTAAAAATCGACAATTGCCCGTCAATCTTTCAGGCGGGCTTATCGGGTTTGGCCATCCCACGGGAGCAAGCGGCGTCAGGATGTTAGTTGACCTTTGGCAGCAATTCACAGGCAAAGCTTCCAATCAAGCCCATTTAAATAACTCCAGGGGGATGATGGTGAGCATGGGTGGAAACGATATCACCGTCACCGCCGTCATCGTTGGACGTTAATCTTTATTTTTGATAAAATCTATTCATTTTTAAAGAGATAAGTAATGGCAAAAGTGATAGTCGGCATGTCCGGCGGCGTCGATTCCTCCGTATCTGCTTACCTGCTGAAGCAGCAGGGGCATGAAGTGATCGGCCTCTTCATGAAGAATTGGGAAGAGGATGGGATTTGTCCTGCCGCCATCGATTTTGAAGATGTCGCCGATGTGTGTCGCACTCTAGACATTCCCTATTACACCGTGAATTTTGCAAAAGAGTACCGCGAAGAGGTATTTTCTGACTTTTTAAGCGAAAGTCTTGCAGGGAGAACTCCTAATCCTGATATTTTGTGTAATCGAGAGATCAAATTCAAAGCATTCTATGCGAAAGCAAAGGAGCTTGGGGCTGATTTTCTTGCGACCGGGCACTATGCCCAGGTGGACAAAACTAAAGGAAAGGCACGCCTCTTAAGAGGTTTGGATCCGAACAAAGATCAAAGCTACTTTCTTTGCCAGGTGCGTTCAGAAGTTCTTGAAGAAGTGCTTTTTCCGATCGGCCATCTTCCTAAAGCAGAGGTGCGCAAAATAGCCCTTGAGGCCAATCTCTCGACTGCGAAGAAAAAAGATAGCACCGGTATCTGCTTCATTGGAAAGCGCGACTTTCGCGAGTTTTTAAGCCAGCATCTTAAAGCAGAACCGGGAAATTTCATCACCCCGGAAGGAAAAGTGCTCGGCAAGCATCAAGGGCTTCCTTACTACACTGTGGGACAGAGAAAGGGTCTTGCAATCGGAGGCCCGGGCGATGCCTGGTTTGTCGCTAAAAAAGACCTTGCCGCAAACAGCATTGTCCTCGTTCAGGGAGAGGAGCATCCGCTTCTTTACTCTTCGAGTCTGGTTACCCTTCCGCCGAGCTTTGTGACCGGTACGCCTCCTGTCTACCCCTATCGTTCCACTGCCAAGGTGCGCTACCGCCAGCCGGACTTTGCCTGTACTGTCGACATTCTCTCCGATGGAGGCCTCAAGGTCCTCTTTGACGAACCGCAGCGCGCTGTAACGCCCGGGCAGTCGGTTGTCTTCTACCAAGGCAATGAGTGCCTCGGCGGCGCCATCATCGAATCTGCATCAGAAATCTGACTTGACGAGGCGATGTTGCAGGCTTTCATCGCTATAGACATCGTTTTGTACGGCATTTTGAAGCAGTAGCATTTTGTTACTGACTTCTTTAGCGATGGGAGTATTTTCCGCCATTCTGGATAGAGCCTCGGCGTAGGCAAACTGAGCCTGAAGAGCTGTATGAGCAGTTGGTTTGCTCTTTAAGAGGCAGCTGTAGGCGTCCCCTAAAGCCAAGTAGATCTTTTCCATTTCAATCTCCTGATTGCCCTCCCAATGCGTAGCCTTGGATAAAATTTCCACTGAACGCTCTAATTGAAATTCAGGAACTTTAAATGGAGATTTTTGATCCATAATCATCATGCCGATGATGAAAGCTGCATTACGGCTTTTTCCTTCCAGAGCATTAAGGAATAATTGTTTATCCTTTTTCTCAAGCCCATTCCGCAGAATTTGCTCAGCCATTATTTTTTCTTTAGTAAAGCCAAGCTCCTGCACGACATGAGGGTTTTTCTGTAGTAGAGGAAAAAGCCGGGCCAAGTGGAGGTCTGTCATGGTCCAGAAGTTCAATGAGTTTTGAAGTGCTCGAAGAAGAGGAGTGATTTTATTTTCTTTGGCAAAGGCGATCATTTTTGGAAAATCTTCAAAATTGGCTGATTCAGAACCCACCCACTTTACACAAGCATCAAGGAGTTCAGGCTTTTTGACTCTTTGAGCGTATTCTACCAACGTATTGAACTTTTCTGCATTAAGCTTAAATTGCTCTCCTTTAGCTAGTTGTTGGAATAGAAATTCGGAATCGAAATCTGTACGATGCAATCCTAGCCATTCTAATTGAGAATCGGTAAGGTTTGGAGCCCTATTTTTCATTTGAGAAGCCTCGAGAAGTAAGCGTTTGCCTGCCATCTTTCCCATTTCTGCTAGTTCAGCTTCGTTTAAAAAATCCTGCGTTTTAAGGAATTGTTGAAATTCTTGAGTCGCCTCGTGCCAGGAAGAGGCTGGGCGCTTTTCGATGCTTTTCATGAGTATTTTAAGCTCGGACTTCACTCTCTTTTGATGGCTTTCTTCAAATAATTTTTTGTAATCTAAACGGTTTTTGATGCGTTGCGCCTCTGTTCTTTCTCGTTTTATGATGCTGCCGTACAAGCTTTCTACGAGGAGTTCTAACTCTGTATCGTCCAGTTTTAATAATCCGTTGTAAACGCGTTCTTTGACTCTTTGACTAGGCTCTTCATGTGTAAGGTTCCAGTGTAATCGCTTCAATGATTGTGTTGCTTCCTGCTCTTGAAAGCAGGGCCAGCGTCTAGCTTCTGAGAGCAATTGGGGTCCATGGTTGCCCTCTAACAAGATTTTTTTGAGGAGTTGAAGTCCGGTCTCTACAATTTTATTGGCAATGTCTTCCTTAGAGGATCCAATGATTGTTAACTCTTCATCACGTAGCTCGTATCTAGCTTCGGCTATTTGGTCTGGGCTAAGATGGGCCATACCCTCTTTGCAGTTCAGTCGGTCAATCAATATCGCATCAATTGCTATAATTCTTTGATCTTCGAATCTTTCAATATCCTCATGGATGGCAAGCCAATCCTTTAACGATAAAGATGCAATATTTGCATCCATGAACCAGGCTTCCAACAGTGCAAGAAGCGGTTTACAGTCGTATTGGTCTGCCAGTTGTATAAGTGGAAGTACTGTTTCTTCCGTAATTTCGCACGCTCCCGTCTCCAGGTATTTAAAAAATGGGTGAATGACTTCAGCTGGAATCTCATTGAGTTCAATCTTTTTGGTCAGGGCTTCTACCATGTGCGATTCAAGCATCTCTTTAAAGACTGAAGCTCGATGAATCAATGTGCTTCTTGGTACTATTAACTCCTGATTTCCTCCCCTAAGTGAGATAGTTTCTCTCTTGTTGAGGAGAATATGATCGCGGATTTCTTGCATGAGCTGTTTAAGTTTTGCCTTCTCGGGCAATATCTTTGTGTGATCGATCACTTCAATGAGTTTTTCCGCTAGGGGAGTTCCCCATTGTTCATCCAATTCTTGTCTGTGCGTGTGAAGGTAGTTCAATGCATTTTCCAGTCGCGCTTCGTCCTTTTCTCGCAAAAGAGCACCTTGTTCCGTAAGTTTCCAAAATTTAAAATTATTGTTCAGTGGAGATAGCATAAAAAACTCCTTACCTAAGGCTCTAATTATAAAACATTAGATATTTTCTTGGTTTAGTTATGATTTTTTTAGTTGTGCTCAAGTAACGCCGTTAGCATATCGTACCGATGCAAGTGATAAGCCAGAGTGATGGCATCACTCCTTGTGTCCTCTTTTAACGGTTGCTCTATGAGCAGTAAAAAAGATTCATGCTGGTTTGATTGTATCGATTGAAGAAGAGCCTGATCCATGGGCACCGCAAGCAAAGATAAAAATTGAAGGACTTGAATAGAGCCCTCTTTTGCTGCGATAAGAGAACATTCTAATCGCATGGTTTCATCCATCTCATCAATGACTGACTCGAGTAGGTCTATGCGATCCAATCTTGCAATTGAAGAAGTGAGATTTTTTAGATCGGAAAGGTCTATGAGATGATCTAGGTGATTGTTTAATAACATCTCCGCAGGGTCAAAGTTTGGATTCATGCGCCCTTTGTTAAAAAGCAAAGCAATTAAATCAGAGTCTTGCGTGGCAATCGCTGCTTGAAATTCCTCTTTATTGATCAGCATGCCGTACTCTGTTAGGAGAGATAGCGTTTCATAATCGTGCTCTTGAATTGATTGATTCAACGTTTTTGTGAGAAACAGTTCCGCGACCTCTTCGGGGACTTCGACTTCTTCGTTTTTCCATAGTTTTACTGTTTGTGCAATCCAGAACCGCATGAAGTCCTTATTACTTTCTCGTTTAACGTACGGAAAGGCATCTGATAATTTATCGAGTGTCCGATACGCCTTCATGATCATATCCACAATCACATGATTCTTTCCTTTCATGGCTATGATAAGAGGAGAAGAACGTACTTGAGGGTAGTATTCGCTGCTTGCGAAGCCGTTCTTAAACTTTCTGAGGTTTTGCGGATGATATCTCAACACTTCATATTCCACGTTCGCACTGTTTGTCGGATGGTCGTATAGAAGAATGGTTAGTAGCTCTAGGTTATTCTTTTCTATCGCAATTTCAACAGGTGTTTTTCCAGGTTCATCAGCAATGTCGTCATAATGTTCATTGCCTGGTGGGCCAAATTTTATAAAATAAACCGGAGTCCCGGGAGTGGGTCGATTGACATCTTCGTTCATGTCGATCAGGAATTTCACAACATCGGGTCTTTCAATTTCTACAGCGTAGGCGATAGGGCTTGCCATTTTTCTTGATGTTTCAACTATTGAGAAGAGATCTTCGTTATTCGCTTGAAGGCTTGTAAATGGAATAAATAATGAGAATAAAATAAATAAAAGTGAAAGCGGCTTCATAAAAATCCTTTCTTTCCTTTTCAGCGTACATTAAATTTAATTGTTTGTAAATAAAAAAAGTATCTTTTTTATTTAATAATTACATTAAGGTGGTCAGAAATCTTAAGATATTTGAAAGGGCTTCTTAAGCTTTTTGTTTTCCTTTTCGATAAGACCTTTGCCGGCGAAGACAACGGTGCTGCCAAATGGATACTTGGGTACGATCAGTTCAGCAACAGCTTTGGCAACCTCTTTGGGTGTGAGCTTGAGTAGCTTGTCGCGGAAGGTTTGTCTGACAACTTCTGTTTTTCCTGACTGCATCCAGCTATAAGCCACTTCTGCTCTGCTGCCGGGTGGAATCGGTGCGTCGAGGTCTTGGATCATTTCAAATTTGGCCTCTTCGAGGTCTTCTGCAGTGAATTTACCGCTCGCGATCGCATGAATTGACTCTTCAAATGCTTTAAGTGTCGAGGCGATGTGAGGGTCGCGGTAGGAGTAGAAGTAGAAGTTGCCTGAGGCGCCATTGCTGACGGCTCCGCCTCCATACGCTCCGCCTTCTTCGCGGATCTTCTTATGCAGAACGACGTTTTCTAAAAGATGGGAGGAGGCGCGGAGAGCTGCACCTTCGGGATGGACGTAGGGGACAGTTTTGAAAACATGGCTTAGGAAAGCCACGGGAGAGGAAATCAGAACTGCCTGGTCGTCGATTTTTGAAAGTGGGTGGGAATAATTCCAGGGGGTTTTAGGCTTTACAGGAATGTCTGCAAGTCCAAAGAAACGCTCCTTCTTTATATTTTCAAATGCGATTTTGTCCATTCCAAGGATAAGATCAGGGGTTCCTCTACAGAGGATTTTATCGGCCATTTCTTTGAGTTTAACGCCGAGAGCCTGATAATCATTTTGCTTCTCAATTTCGCGCAAAGTCTGCAGATAACGGAGCCCATACCAGGACTCTGAGATTTGATTGGGGTGGCTTAAAGCGGAGGAGGCTAGGCTTGTTGCATAGCGGAGTGCGTTCTGGTTAAAGCCGCTTTCAAGGTTGGAAAGATGTTTATGCACCACTTCCCTTAAGCGCTCCTCATCCGAGAAAGCAGGGCAGGTTGCAATCTCATTGAGGAGGGGGAAAAGCTTGTCCATCTTTCTATATAGAGATTTGCCTCTGATTCCAAGGGCGGGTCTAAATGCATTTTCATTTTCAGCTTGTACTTGAAGAGTTAAGTAAGCGGCGATCCCTCCGGTATGTGCTTGTAATGAGTCCAAAAAGGGTTCGTAAGGGGTTTTTTCTGTACCCATCTGGTGGAGGAGGACTGTGAGCAGCCTAACGTAGGGTAGCTCTTCGAATGAAAGAGGCGGCAGATCGAACATAAGATCTGCATAGCAAATTTCATTGGTAAAGCAGTCGTGATGGAAGATGTTGAGGTTTCCAAGCTTTTCTTGCTTAAGCGGGAAGCTTCTCACGGATTTTGCGGCATCTTCGAGCGTCACTTTTGGCAGAAGGTCGATGTTTGCCTTTTCTTGTAGATCCTGAAATGCCTTTAATGAGAGAGCTTCATTTTCAATCCGCTGCTTTTCTTCATCGCTCATGCCTCTTTCCAATGCATCTAAAGAAGCTTGCTCCCGTTCTGCTTCCTCTCTTTCAAGATTTGGATTAGGCTTGAGAACGATTCTTACCCAATGCGGATTATCCAGGAAAAAGCGATGGATGAGCGAGGAAAAATAATCGGGTTCTTTAGCAATTTTATCGCGTAAAGCATCAAAGAGTTCGTGGATCAAAAGCCCTTTTTCAGGGTCTCCTCCATGCTGTTTGGCCAAAGCAGAGCGCATGAAAAGAGATAATCCAAACGGATAGTGGTCTCCGCTGATTTCACTCCGATGAAACTCTTCCTGATGAATCGCATTTTCAATGGCATTTAAGGGGATGCCCTCCTTCGCAATTGTGCGCAAAGAGTTAAAAAGCACTTTTTCGAGCGCATCTGCATCTGCAGCTTCGCATCCTTTGAGGTTGAGCACAAAGGGAACTTCATGAATTTCTGTATCGAGATAGGAGGAAACTTGTTTACACAGGCCTGAACGCAATAACGCCTTTTTTAATGGAGATGCATCTGTGTCCAACAGAACCATTTCTAGTATATCTAGTGCAAGACACGTTTCCTGATCTTCTCCTTTGCAGGTAAGGCAGCCAAAAGAGATTAGGGTTTTATTTTTTGTCTCCTCGTCGGGGGCGACGGGATAGGAATCATCGATTCTTTTCATTTCGCGAAAACGAGGTTGTAACGGGATGGGAGGAAGCGGGGAGGTCTTCGATGATGTTTCAAGGACGTGTGAAGAAATAAAATCGAGATGCTCTGCAAGAGGGATGTTGCCGTAAAAGTAGAAGAGGCATCGACTTGGATGATAGTATTTTTTGTGGAAGTCGAGAAGTTCCTGGTAGGTAAGGTCTGGAATGTGGAAGGGATCGCCGCCGGAATTGACTCCGTAGGTCACATCGGGAAAGAGCGCTTGGGTAAGTGCTTCATGCATCCGCGCACTGCCTGAATTCATCGCTCCCTTCATTTCATTGTAAACAACTCCTCTGCGGACAAGCTTTTTTTGACCCTCTTCGAGCTGTTCAAATTCCAGTCGATGTCCTTCTTGCTTAAAGCTTTGTTCTTTCAATTCGGGGTGAAATACGGCGTCCAGGTACACTTCTAGTAAGTTGTAGAAATCCTTCTTGACTTGGCTTGCGGCAGGATAGCATGTGAAATCTGACCCCGTCAGGGCATTCATGAAGGTGTTTAGACTTCTTCTGCCCATAGCGAAAAAGGGATCCTTGATCGGATATTTCGCTGACCCGCAAAGCACGGTATGTTCAAGAATGTGGGCGGCGCCGTTCGACGAATCGGGAAGGGTTTGGAAGGAAAGGCAAAAAACATTTTCAGGGTCATCATTTAAGATGGCAAGAACAGAAGCTCCAGTCTTTTCATGGGTCAGCTCAACAAGGTGTGCTTTGAGTTCAGATAGGTTTACCGCCTTATCGATGCGGAAACCATTGTATTTTGTGCCGGGTAGGAAAGATGTAGAATTCATGGATCGATCATAAAACAGCTAGGGTAATTCCACAAGAAAGGGTTTAAAAAAACTGCTCTCTTCCTGCATAGTGACATTATGCAGAAAGTTCCTGTTTTACCTAATATTATCACCGCATTTGCTTTAACTTGCGGCCTTTTCGTCATTTTTCGCATGAGCATGGTCCCTGTGGGCGCAGTCGATCTGCACGTTTTGATGGTCACTGCAGGGATTCTTCTTTTAGCTGCTTTTGCAGATTTAATGGATGGTGCGGTGGCAAGGATACTTCGCGCGGAGAGCTCCTTTGGCGGATTTTTTGATTCGCTTGCCGATGCGATCACCTTTGGTGTTGGTCCCTCTGTGATTGTAATCAAAAGCCTTTCACTCGCTCCCGGAACCGAATTTTCCTTTCTTTTAACTCTGGCGGGCATGGTTTACACCGTCTGCGGCGTTTTAAGGCTTGTGCGTTTTAATGTGATGAACTTACAGCCTAAGGAAAATGTAGAATCGGATGAAAGCGCGAAAAAGAATTTTACCGGGCTTCCAATTCCCGCCGCAGCGGCTGCGATTGTTTCATTGAACCTGTTTTTTCTTTCAGAAGAGGGTAAAGCGATTGGTTTGGGTTCTGAAACGTTACGTTTTTGGGTCCTGTTTTCTGCGATGATCGTGATTGGCTATTTCATGGTGAGCCGTTGGAAGTTTCCTAGCCTTAAAACATTGCATATTAGGGTGACTTCATTTCAGAAAGTGTTTTTTACTGTTGTGGCAGCTGTCTTTCTCTTTTATGGCATTTTAAATTTTTTCCCACTGACGTTTCTGACAGTTGCTTGGGGCTATGTGATCATCGCATGGTCGCTATCGATTGCAAGAGTGATTGCGGGCAGGAGAAGCAAAGCGCTCGAAGATTTTGAGCCTGAGCCGGAGGAGGATCTAGAAGAGTAAAAAGGGGGGATAGAATGAAAAGTATTTTAGCGGTTCTTTTAACAGTCTCTATTTCAATGGCAGAGGCTTGTACAGGCCTTGCATTGCATGCAAAGGACGGTTCTTCCGTTAGCGGAAGGACCTTAGAATTTGGGATTCAAGTGGACACCTCAGTCGCAGTGATCCCTAGAGGGTATCAATTCACGGCTGCCACTCCAAGTGGTCCAGGCATGAGCTACAAAGCAAAATATGCGGCGGTCGGAGCCATTGCTTTTGATTATCCTGCTCTCATGGATGGAATGAACGAGGCGGGCCTCTCTGTTGGAACCTTTTACTTTCCGGGTTACGCAAGCTATGTCGATACAACAGCTGAGAATAAAAGCCGTTCGCTTTCTCCGATCGATTTCCCTAACTGGATTTTAACGCAGTTTTCCACTCTTGATGAGGTGGTAAAAGGTATTAAAGATGTGGTAATCGCTCCTACAGTCGGCAAGGGTTGGGGCAATACTCCGCCTCCTTTCCATTATGTCGTTTATGACAAAGAAGGGAAATGCCTTGTGATAGAGCCATTAAAGGGCAAACTCGAATTGCATGAAAATCCTTTAGGCACAATCACCAATTCTCCGACTATTATCTGGCAGTTGACCAATCTGCGTAACTTCATCAATCTATCTCCAAACAATGTAGCTCCTATTAAGGTTGCCGGAATGACTCTTGCACCTTTTGGTCAAGGTTCAGGCATGGTGGGGCTGCCCGGAGATTTCACACCGCCCTCCCGCTTTGTGCGTGCTTCAATATTTGCACTTACTGCAACTCCTTCAGAAAATGCCCAAGAGGCAGTGTTTCAAATCTTCCATATTCTGAATCAGTTCGATATTCCAATTGGTATAGCTCGAGAAACTGTCGACGGCGTGGTCCATACAGATTACACACTTGTCACCTGTGTGCGCGATCCGAATGCCCTTCGTTACTATTTTAAGACATATGAGGACCAAACGATTAGAATGGTGGACCTTCGTGCATTTGATCTCCAGGCTAAAGAGATCAAAAAAACAAGCACGAAAGGAAGGCAAACTTTCGTAGACATATCGAAAGAACTTGTCAACTAACTAGGGGTTAGCCATTTCTGTAGCGCGAAAGATAGGGGAGCTTTTGAATCACCTTTTTTTGATGTTTCCAGGTTTCCCAGTCTTTCTGCGCTTGGATTGCCGTGCGATTCTTGTTATTGACTTCGTCGATCAGCCCCTTAAGAAATTTTGCTGTTTCCGGCTTGATAAATCCAAGTTTGCTGGCTTGATGCAAAAGTCTCTTTAAGGATTGGTTGGCACAAATTGCTGAGATAGAATCATCAACGAACAATTTAATTAATCTAATTTTTTCATGTTCATTAGGGATGAATTTATAAAATGAAAATTGTTTGTCGATGTTACTATTCATTTTAACAGTGCCGAAAACTAATAATCCTAGAAAGATCGGAATAGCGACTAGGGCAAACCCCAGAAGAGGCAGAGCAATATTCCCAACGAGAAAGGCAAGAGCGATTAGACCTGCGGTGAGAAGTCCTGTTGTAATACCTAAAATGACTTTAAAGGAGATTTGTTTGAATCTAAATGAAGGTTTAAGCTTCTTACAATGTGCGAGATACGTCTTCTCATTCTCCTTTTCGAGGGCCACCCCTTCAGCAATAGCCTGTTCTTGCCACAGCTTAAATTGTGAGAAGGCATTATCATTGATCTCTTCGATTAAAGGGCTCTGGGAATCGATGTAGATTTTGGCTTCTTTGCATGTCGTTCGGACAATTGCAAGGGTTTTTCCATCGTTAATCGAACTGAATATATTCCTCCGAATTTCCGGAGTCAGCAACTCAAAATTTATATCAACAGACATAGTGGCCTCATTCCGACATGATATTAATAAATTGTTAAGATGGATTAAATCGAAGTTTTTCGAATCACTCCTACGACGATTCCGAGGATTTCCAGCTCTTCCGCATGTAAAATGAGAGGTTCGTAACGGCGCGTGCTATTTTCAAGCCTGATAAAGGGCTCTTCCTGGAAATAACGCTTGATGATGGCTCCACTTTCTAGCAATAGGCCCACGATCAGATCTCCGTCTTTTGGGTCGCTTCTTGCTTCGACGATGAGGATATCTCCATCCAGGAGAGATTCTTCAATCAATGTATCCCCCTTGACCCTCAAAAGATAGCAAGCTTCGCGGTGAGTGATGAGTTGGGAGGGGATGAAATAGCCTTCAGATTCTCTCGCCATCTCTAAAGGAAAGCCTGCGGAAATATTGCCGACGATGTCCAGTTTATTCTGAAAGGTGCTTGCGGGAGCATTTTTTTCAGGAGGGGTTGTTAACCCGATCCTGACATGCTTTCCGGGATGTAATAGTTGCAGCTCTTTAAGTTTCCTGATATGGGAGTATACAGTGCCCAGGGAGGCATATCCGAGCTGTTTCTGAATTTCCCTAAAAGTTGGAGGCAATCCTTGCTCAGCAATGTGTCCGCTGATGAAATCCAAAACCTTTTTCTGAGAGCGGGTGAGTTGTTTCAAGTTTTTTCCTCGGCAGCATAAACGAGGGTGTCCATTGCAAGCGCTGTGTACCACATAATCAGCATTGAAAAGAGGGTATCGCTAAAAAAATGACCTCCTTGTGCGATTCTGGAAGCACTCAGCAGGAGACCTAAGACAAAGGCAAGTGTAAGCCCTCCGTACCAAAGAAAGGTGCTATTGATTCTTCGGCCCACAAGTGCCACTGCAAAAAAGTAAAATCCCATCGCGCAGTGGCCGCAGGGGAATGATTTTGAAGGTTGTGGCTGAGCAAAAAAGTTGGGGGAGTAGAAAGGGCGGAATTGTTGCGTGCCGCCAAACTCTTCGACCTGCTTGGGCCTTGGTCTTCCCCAATATTCTTTAAATGTTGCATTGATGAGAAAACCTGCTCCGATTGCATAAGTCAACAAAAGAACTAGGAATGGAGCACGCCACTTGCGCAACTTCTTGAAAACATAGGAGGCAAGGACAATCAGAGCTGATATCCCGCCTAGAATATTCGCCGGCAGAGGTCCGTAATCGAACAGGAAATCGAAAAAAGGGTGGGAGATGAAATGATCGACAGGGTGGTTTCCGATTGAATAGGCGTAACGGGATATCGACAAATCAAGGGTGGTTAGAAAGGGCGCCAAGATTAAAAGAAATATCAGGGGCCAAAGCCAAAGTCGTGAAGTCGCAGCATGCATGAAGAGTCCTTGTTGTATAATCCTTGTCTCGAAGTATAATCGATCTTTTATTGGGAGGCAAATCAGATGGTCATCTATATTTTGAGTGCATCGCTGATAGCTGCTATCATTGCATTGCTCTATTACCGCGACTTAACCGTCAAATTGAATAGCGAGCTTGGCGCCTTTCATGAAAAGGTGCAATTCATGCAGGATGCGAAAGAGAGGATGGCGGAGCAGTTTAAAGCGCTCTCAAGCGATGTGATGCGAAACGCGTCAAACTCTTTCATGCAATTAGCTGAATCGCGATTTGAAAAGCTTCAGGAGGGTGCTAAAGGCGATCTCAATTTGAAGCATCAGGCAATTTTAGAGTTGGTAAATCCTCTTAAAGAATCCCTTCAAAGAGTCGATCAGAAAATTGCAGTTCTCGACAAAGGGCAGGCAGCAGCCTATCAGGGTCTTCTGGAACAGGTCAAGGCAATCAATACAACTTGCCTCGATCTGAACAAGGAAACCTCCAAGCTATCAAAGGCTTTGAGAGCGCCTCATGTCAGAGGTAGATGGGGTGAAATTCAGCTGAAACGCGTTGTCGAGCTAGCGGGTATGGTGGCCTATTGCGACTTTACAGAGCAATCGACGATTGCCGGCGAAGACGCCAAAAGGCAACGTCCCGATTTGACGATCCGATTACCCAACGAAAAAGTGGTCGTCGTGGATGCGAAAACTCCCATTCACGCCTATCTTGAAGCTGTTGAAGCGCAAAATGAAGAAAGCCGGCTTCTTAAACTGAAAGACCACGCAAGGCATGTGAGGACGCATATCAATCAACTCTCTTCAAAGGCCTATTGGGAGCAGTTCCCGGAGGCGCCCGAATTTGTCGTGCTATTCATTCCCGGCGAGTCATTTTTCAGTGCAGCTCTTGAACAGGACCCCACTTTGATTGAGGCGGGCATTGAACAAAAAGTGATTTTGGCAACCCCTACGACTCTGATTTCCCTCTTAAGAGCTGTTGCATCCGGTTGGAGGCAGGAAGCAGTTGCTGCAAACGCGCGCGCTATTTCTGAATTGGGAAAAGAGCTCCATGGCCGCCTGGCAACTCTGCTTGAACACTTTGACGGAATGCGAAAGGGAATTCAGCAAGCCGTTGACTCTTATAATAAGGCGATGGGCTCATTCGAGTCGCGCGTGCTAGTATCTGCCCGCAAGTTTAATGAACTGAAGGCTGTCTCAGAGCCGCTTGAAGAAGTGAAATATATTGAAAAGCGCCCTAAACCTGCCTGGATCGCACCTGAAGAAGAAGCTAAAACAGTAGAGAATTAGGCCAAACTCCATTTGAAGGCCTTGGATTGCAAAGGTAGAAGAGAAAGGCTTCCGCATCGTTATATTTCTCGTTCAGAGGATAGCCTAACTCTTTGAGGTACGTAGAAATTCCCTTTAGCGAATACCTTTCTGAAAGAAAGGACAGCATCTTTTCTTTCTCAGCAGGAGAGTACTCTGTCATCATTACAGTTTCATGAGAGATTGCAAGCCCGGAATAGATGAGCTCATCTAAAGCTTGCAAGTAGTGAGGGTCGGAGGCTTCACTTTTTACAGAGCATTTGAAGAGGGTATAGAGAAGCGCTTTTCCCGTCAGTGCCGTATCAGGGTCGCCTACAGACTCGCTCAAAGCTAAACGGTGCTTTAGAACATAGTCGCGGATGGCAACGTATTTTGCATAATGGGTTAGTGAGTGCATCTCATCTTCGATCTCTTTGTCGAATCGTCCCTCTTGAAGAAGTGCCTTAGGGTTCTTTTCAAGCTGATTAGCTACAAGTAGTGCGGGAGCAATATCTGAGGCCCAGGAGCAATTGCTATGCTTTTGAGGTTTGAGTGGAAGTTCATGCTGAAGACTTGCGCCGATTTCGGTATTAAGTCTATCTAATAATTCATAACTTTCCTGAGAGCAGTTTAGAATCTTTTTTAGATCGCTTTCAATGAGTTTCATCTTGAAAGAATAGATTTTGATGTTGGCGCCATCGACTTTTTCTCCATGACGAGTAAGGACTCTGCGATCGCATAGAATGTAATAGTTTTTGTAAAAAATCAGCGCTTGGGTATGTCCAGGTGTTTTAAATTTAAGATAGACGATGTTGCTGCCGTCATTGATTTTTTCCGTAAGTTCCCTTATATGGTGTGCGTCTTGGACTCCACGATGGAGTTTTGCTTGATTAAGATACTGGAAAAGGATGTATTCGGTAGCAAAGCTCAGCTTGCCCTCCCCTAATAGCAGTTGCCCGACAAAGGATTCGAAATATTCGAGTTTATTGCCGCCTGAAAGTTCAATCTTTTCATTCCAGGCTCTTTCTTGCTGTCCGCTTTGCAGCTGCTGAGTGATGTGTTGCGGCTTGCCAAGGAGTGTCACCAGATTCTTGCTGCTTTTAGTTGCCCTTGAAGTGTAGCTCTCTATCGGCTGATCGGATAAAGGATACAGTTTCAATTGGCTATTACGATACTCTTCCAGTCGTTCTTTTGGGGAAATATCGTGCAAATCCTCTTTCAAAGTAGCGTAGAGTTTCTCATTCATCGTATACTCTCCCTGTTGGAGAATCTTTTTTAATATGGAGTAGACGATCGGTTTCTTCTCTTCCCAGTTAGGGAATTGTTCTTGCTGAATCAAATCCAAGCCAGCTACAAAAGCACAAATCCTATAGAGAATTGTATCATTTGACTCGATAGCGTCCAGATTTGTAAGTGATGATTGAAATTGGGCCTTTGCCATGTGTTTGAATTGAAGGAATTCGGCGGAATTCAACTCCTTCGTGAGCATACCGCCGATCAAGGCTCCAATTGTGGAAAGAGTTCCTTGGTCATATGGTAAAACATTGGCTTCATAATATTTTCTTAAGGCGGTAATGGCTTCTGTTGAAAACCCCTCTCTTTCCATCTCTTCAAAGCCTCCTCGGTAAAAGGAGGGATCGATCAGGTTGGGTTTGCGATCGACGTACGCTAAAATGTAGGGGGTTGCTTTATCCACTCCCAGGCGCCTTAGTGCCATTAGAGGAAGGGGCGTTTCTTTATTGAAGGCAGCTGCTGATAAAATGAGGTTGTAGGCTTCCAGATCATTTGCAAGCACTGCGTACTCCAGAGGTGAGACAGATTGCTGTGTTCCGTCCGGAAGATTCAGCGTAAATTTCTCATTGATTAGCAAGAGGTAAGGGTCCATTGCGAGTTGCTTTAGCCATTCATGGTTTTTTGATCCTAATGCTGCATAAAGCGGATGCAGTTGGCTTGGGTAAACAGAATTGGATCGAAAATAGGGACTCTGTGAGCGCGCATTTGCATTCTCAATCCTAGCCATTTCAATCTTTGGAACCGTTTCTTCTAAAAACTTTCTCTCTCCCGTCTCTTTGTGCAGTACGAATTTTGAGACGGCCTCTGTTTGTAGACTTTTTGCAAATTGCTCGATGTTGGAAAAAATAGTATTTTGAAGCGTATTCACTTTGTGGATGATTTCAGCATTCTGACAATCTGCTGCATTGAGGAAGAAACGTCTGCCGTAAATGTTGACAGAAGGGGAAGCTTGAGAGGCAGCTTCGTCTGAAAATAGGAGCGACTCTGGGCGATTGGATTCCATCCAGGAAATACGAAATTGCATAACATCCTGCGAGTTTATTTCTATTATAGTAATAAAATTAGTTTCGGCAAAATCAGGATGTTATTAAGAGGGCTCGCTAGTTAGGCGAGCCTTTAAGTGAGGGCAACTATTTTGTCGAGTGAACGTAGTAGGCAGGATAGGCGAAGTTGTTGTTTGTGCGAGGAGAAACTAAGAATGTCACTTCTCTGCCGACAAAGTTTTGGAGGTTGATTGAGGTGCTGTAGAGGAAGGCGATCGGCGCATGGGTGGACTTGTCGACCAGCATGAAGTCGCCTGGCTTGTTCTTGATCATCCTGGAATAGGGCTCAAGAACTCCTGTGACCGATTGTGCCGACTGCTTTTCAGAGTTGTAGAAGTCTTCTTGCGTTCCTTGATTGGAGTTCGACCACTCTGCATAGAGGGCCTCTTCATGTGGTTTCCAGTAGTTGATGTGCGTCAGGACTTCAGGGTAATTGACTTCCTGAATGGCAACGATAGGCTCTTTCTGAGAAGCCGTTGAGCTTCTATTTTCAACTTTTGATTCAAGATAGGCGATTTTGGTTTTCAGATAATTTTCCTGCAGTTGCTCAAGGAGCTCTTTGGCACGAGCTGCCTGCTCAGGAAAGTCTGGATACTCTTTGATGATTTGCTGGTAGTTTGTTTGGATGCGGTCCAGTTTAATTTCGGGAAACGGTTTTTGAAATTCTTGCTGGCTGATCGCATAAGTGGAATTGAGCAGAGCGTTCACGTCGTCGCGTCTTCTCGCAACTTTTGCCATGAAGTGTTGATCTCCAATTTTTTCTATATATTCTTTTGCCACATAGAATTTAGAGTTTGCTGGAGGAGTGATCTCGAGCCATTTATTGTTCAGGGCGCTGATTACGCCGTCAACAGGGTCTCCGCTGCTCAACTGTCCGATGACAGGTGCTTCTGTATTGGGAGCGATGCGGACATTGACTTTTGACCCTTCAACCTTATTATCGAGAACGAATGTGCGGAATACATAGCCCTTGATATCGCTAGGAGGCTGTACGGCATAGAATTCTTCGGTCTCGCCCACAACAATCAGGAGCTCTCCTTTATTGAGCTCTCTAGCGACGGGCGCCTCCAGCGTAGGTCCTGTGCGCATTCTGACTTTGTTTTTGGAGATTTTCCCCGTAAACCCTGTGAAGTTCTGATCTATTGTTAGTTTGGGTAGAGAGTCGTTATCTGTGCGATCGACTTCTCCATAAAGGGCTGTAGAGGCAGTAAAAGCTGAAAGAAGGGCTAATTTTAAAGTGGTTTTGAATCGTTCCATGAATGTACTCCTATCAAATTCACAGATAGTAAGGATTCAGGATATTATTCTCAACTTTTTAAAACGCTAATGATGTGGTCGCAATCAGCTTTTCCGCATGTGCAGCCGATAGGCTGTCCAAGAAACACGCTGTAAGATTCGGCAGGGTCTTTGCTGTTGCTTACATTGTACAATTTTTCACTGACTTGCTGGACTATCCATTTGGGGAGTTCAGGTTCCTCCTTAATGGAGGCGATCTCTACGAGCTCTTCTATTCCGGGATTTGCCGCGCGGGCAATTTCGCAAAATGTGCAGTGGCAATGCGGTTCTGGGACAAATTCGGCTAGCATTTCTTTGGGCAGGGTGGCCTTTGTGATCTCGGCGAGTTTTTCAATGAATTCCTCTGGAAGTTGGCTGCCTTCCGCTTCGAGAGGGTTGTGCTGGAGTGGAATCGCCCCTGAGCCGGGAAATTCCAGTCCCATTCCAATTTTTTGGGTCAAGCGCCCTTCCGCAGAGGCTTTCTTTGAAAGATGTCTTTTGTGACATTGGAAGATCAATTCTGTTTGCTCAGGATTGATGTCAGGCAGCAGTACGCAGCAGCCATTGTTTAAGGAAATTTCTACTCGGCCCGAGGTGTGCATGCTGACTGCAGCCACATGTTCCCACGATGTCGAGAGGTAGGGAGGGAAGCTAAAGATCGAATCGTCACATATCATAGCACTCATTGTATACGAGTGCTAAATTTATAGCAAGATAAGATTCCATTGATTCCAATCCATTCCTGCAGATATCATCCAAAAATTAAATATTTGATTTGAGGTGGAGCTTGAAGACATTCGTTCTCGATACAAACGTTTTGCTGCACGACCCTGAAGCGATGATGAAATTTGAGAAGAATGAGGTGGTCATTCCGGTCACCGTCCTTGAAGAGCTGGACAAAATGAAGAGGATTCCAGGTGAACTGGGTCGAAACGCCCGCTGTGCTTTCAGGCAATTGGACTCTCTGCACACCTTAGGTGAAGGAGACTTGCACAAGGGTATTCTTTTGCCAACCGGCACTCTCATTAGAATCGAACTTGAATCAAAGCCTGATAATTCCTACACATTTTCCCTTTCAGTCAACGATAACAGGATTATTCTTGCGGCCTACGTCCTGCAAAAGGCTGGAAAAAGAGTCGTCTTTGTTTCTAAGGACTTTGCGGCGAGGATTAAGGCTGAGGCGATTGGCATCGAGGCGGAGGATTATGAAAACCTGAAGTTTGCCTATGATTCCATCTACCGGGGCATTCGAAAAATTGAGCTGCCGAAAGAGGATGTCGATCTATTTTATAAGGACGGTTTTCTTGAGGACCGAGATTTTCGCGCAAAACCGAACGAATATTTTATCATGACATCTCCTGAACACTCCTCTGCTGTGGGTAAGCACGATCCGCATCGAGGCAGGATTGAACCTTTGCTTAAATCGGGACCTATCTGGGGAATTAAACCAAGAAACGTCGAACAGCGTTGCGCTATCGACCTTCTCTTGCGCGATGATATCAAGCTCGTCTCTCTCATCGGGCAGGCAGGCACAGGCAAAACATTATTGGCACTTGCTTGCGGTTTAAGAAATGTTTTTGACAAGAACGTGTACAATCGCATTCTGGTCAGTAGGCCTGTCGTTCCTCTTGGCCGAGATATAGGGTATCTGCCGGGAACTAAAGAGGAAAAGCTTCTGAATTGGATGCAGCCTATTTACGATAACCTGGAAATTTTATGCGAGTCTGTGGGTCACGATTCCAAAGAGACAATTAACTGGGTAAAAGACAGAGTAGAAATGGAGGCGGTTGCCTATATCCGCGGCCGTTCCCTTCCTAAGATGTATATCATTATTGATGAGGCGCAAAACCTCACTCCGCATGAGATTAAAACGATTGTTTCAAGAGCGGGCGAAGGGACAAAAGTTGTGCTTACCGGAGACCCTACTCAAATTGACAATCCCTATTTGGATAAGGATTCCAACGGATTGACTTATCTCGTCGGCTGTTTTAGCGACCGGCAGATTTATGGCCATATGTATTTTGATAAAACAGAGCGTTCTGAACTGGCAGCTCTTGCCGCGGAGATATTATGAAAAATAGGAAATACCCACCCCTTAAGGGGTGGGATTGTTTAATTCCTTTTTATGGAACGGGTTTCAAGCCCGTTCCAAAATTTGATTTGAAAAACCCCGGCCTTAAGGCCGGGGTCTCCCCGAATATAATGAAGTTGATTTTCTCGTTGATTTTGAGCATGTTTATCCTTTCGAATGTAGCTGCGGACGAGGTAAATCCCAGTGTGTTGATAGTAGGATCGGGTCCTGCGGGTCTTGCTGCCGCAAAGGCTCTCCTCAATTGCGGCATCACGCCAGACCTCATTGAAAAAGAGGCAGAAACCCGTTTTGATGGGGCAGGGTTTTGCACTCCTGGAAATTCCAGCTGGGCCTTAGAAAAATTGGGTGTTGCGATTGCGCCTCCCGCCATCATTGTGGAAGAGATGCAATTCACCGATGATCAAGGAGAATTCCTTACGAAGGCTTCCCTGACCAATCTTCATCCTCAAGGGGCGCAGTTCTATTCGCTATCTCGTGAGGATATCCTTAACTGCCTATTAAATGCCTTGGAAGGAAAAGTTGTGATCCAATCCTCAAAGACAGTGGTCGATTTCAGAGAGGAGGGAGAGCATGTGTATGTCACATTCTCTGATGGCTCAGCAAAGGCGTATGATTTCGTATTGGGATGTGATGGCATCCATTCTGCCTTACGAAAAAAGGCGCATCCTGAAGAGCTATCTGAGTCTCTTGGACTGCTTGTTTGGAGAACGGTGATAGAGGCCCCCTTGCCGTTGGATACTCCTACGTATATGGTAGGAGGGGATCGGCTGATCATGTTCTATCCTCTTCCTGGAGGCAGAACCTATCTTTATGGCCATCTTCTGAATGATGGCAAAAGCATGGAAGAGATTAGTTTTAAAGACGCATTTTCCTCATTTGGAGGAGTCGTTCCTCAGGCGCTTGCTGCTTTTTCGTACGACCAGAAATTCTATACCCATATGATGGAAAAAAGTCATAGTGTCCGCTATAAGCTCGACTCCTTTTCTCGCGTGCTACTTTTGGGAGATGCAGCTCACGCTTTTGGTCCTATGCTGCAGAATGGTGCGGCGCAGGCATTTGAGGATGCCTATGTGCTTCAGGAGCTTATGAAAGAGGATTTAAAGAAAAACATTCCCGGTCTGATTGATGCCTTCGTCGCACGCCGTAAAGCGCGTGCTGAGTTAGTCTTTAATTTTTCGAATGTGAAAATTCAGGCGATTTCCGATCCAGCGTTGATCGAAGGAAGGAATGCTGCCATTAAGGCTAACGGCGCCCCTAATGTTTCCGGTTTCAAACTTTTGATGCAGACAAATCCGTAAGTGATATGCAATAGATCCCATGTTGTCGACTGTCGTGCACAAACCTCTATTTACGGGTTGATCCTGATTTTTCATTCGAAATGTATTTGTGAAAAAGATATCTCTTTTGACTCCTATTTTTTTAACGATTATACTCGATCAAAAAATAGAGATTTAATATGCAGCCTATTTCTAATAATAAGATGTTTAAAAATGTAGATGGAGCACTTCACTTTTGGGGCGGTGTACAAAAAGAAGGGTGTATTCTCAAGTCTTATAGTGTGGTCAATGACTTTTTCAATTCCTCTTTTAAAGTTCATGAAGGAAAAAAGATCTATTATGTAGATAGAGATGAGTTGCTGTCAGCATTAGAGCTGAATCGGGATTCAGAAGATTCTCATATCGAGTGCGAGCTCATGTGGAGGAGGATTGTGGGTGGATTCCGCGCGGCTCACACAATAGACATGTCCAATGTTGAGAATAAGATTAATCTCATTCGATATCCACTGCAACAGATCCTTGATAGAGCCGATCCAAGTTTCGCTATAGAGATATATAACCGATGCTTACTCACACAGCATTTTAGGCGAAAAGATCAACTTATGCTTTCAAAAGAGATAGCCCGGAAAAATCCGCTTCTGTTTTCAGAGATGATAGGCGTTTTTAAGTTGCAGGCAGATGAGCTTGAGGGATTTGGTTGTCTCAGTTTGGATGGAGTAGAATTGAAGGCAAGAGTCGCTGAAAATTTATTGCGCTATGGGGCCGCAAAGCTTTTTCCGTTTGATTCAACTCTTGGTCTTCCGCTGCATCTTCAACTTGAATTGCGAAAGCCTATTACGATTTCATATGCCGATCCTAAAATGCAAGAGCTTACATTAGGTCTTAGGAAAAAGATTCAAGAATTTATAGATAATAGGCCCCCACCCCCAACTTTTGACAAAATGATTGAAATATGGATAGAGAAAATAGAAAGTTTATCACCTAGTGAATTCCGCAGGTGGTTGGAATGGAAATCTGGGTACTTCAATGAGTGGGGATTTAAGCTCATTCAAGGATGTTTGGAGCGAGTTAAGCTTCCAGATGAGGTGCTGAGTGAATATATTGTTCCTTCAATTGTAATTTTGAAATTAAATACTGAAGATTGCTTTGAACTTGCAAAACTGGTTGCATCGAAAGATAATTGTTCACGGGCATTACCAAATATTGCAGATTTTACTAATTTTACACAGGAACAAAAGCTCACGCTTGCAGATCTTGGGTCGAAAAATTTTTCATATAGAGGTTGTTTAGACGATGTATGGCGATTTCTTGCAGGATGTCCTGATAGAGAACGGTTCATGGCTGCATTATTGAAACGGGAATACTTCCAAAAAAATCGGGTCCCCACCAAAAAACTTTGGAAAGTTGTAGTGGAAATCCGCGATTTATTGCCCAATCATTTTTCAGAACTCATGGCTGCTTGGTTTGAAGTGCTTGGTCATTCGTCGAGAATCGAATTAATGAAGGGGCTATATTATCTGCGGGAGGGGCACCTTTTCAACATGCTTGAAAGACTTGCAAGGGGGGCTTTTGGCGAGAAAATTCTTCCCTATGTAACTGGTCTGAGTCTTGAGGAGTTTGATGTGATCGAACAAATATTAGTCAATCACAGTGGAGATTAGTCTATTATGGCATTGATTCAAGCGACAATATTTTTTGAGAAGAAATACTGGGTTGGGACGTTTGAGCGCACCGATAAGGAAGGTTATGCGGTGGCGCGTCATATCTTTGGGGGAGAGCCTTCCGATGTGGAGGTCCACGAATTTGTTCTCAACCATTACGAAGAATTGAATTTTGGGCATAAAAAAGATGTTGTGATTCAGATTCAGAGGATGAATCCTAAACGGGTGCAGCGCGAAGTGCGCCGCGAGATGGAGCGCATGCGGGAAACTTCCAAGCCTTCTACCTTAGCTCAAGATTACATGAGAGAAGAGATGGAAAAGCAGAAAAAGTTGAAGAAAAGCATAAGCAGCCAGGAAAAGCAAGCTTATAAGGATGCACAATTTGCACTTCGGCAAGATAAGAAAAAGGAAAAACATCGTGGGCATTGAAAAAGGCTCTATTCTATGTCGGGAAGCGTTCTTTAAATACTGCATAGAAGGTGCTGGAATCCCTACCCTTGTCATCGGCAGTGCTCTCTATTATCCGAAAAGTTTTTCAAGAGCCTTGAGAAGATATCTTCGAATGGCTTTTGTGGATTGGCGCGGTTTTGCAGAACCCATATCAAAAGAAGAAGATATAAACGGTTTAGATGCCTATATCGATGATATCGAACGGCTGCGCCAAGAATTGCACCTAAAAAAAGTGGTGGTGATCGGCCATTCTGCTCACGCGTTATTAGCCCTGGAGTACGCTAAAAAGTATCCCGACCATGTTTCAGCCGTTGTCATGATTGGCATTTCTCCTAACCTATCTTCGAAGTACGCGGAATGGGCTGCAAAGTCTTGGGCAGAGACAGCATCGTCTGAGAGAAAGGCTGCATTAAATAGCCGCCTTCAAGATGATTTTTCTGGACTATCCCGTTCTCAACAATTTATCAAGTGGTATGTTTCGCGCGACCCACAGGCGTGGTACGATTACAATTTTAACTCTGCGCCTCTTTGGGATGGGATTAAACTGCAGATGGACCATTTTGATGACCTCTACGGCGTTATATTGCGCGATTTAGATGTGGCAAATGGTTTAAAAGACCTTCACAAGCCGGTATTTCTGGCAATGGGCAAGTATGATTATATCGTGGCTCCAATGACTGCTTGGGAGCCATTAAAGCCGCAATTCCACAATCTGACGCCGCGGTTGTTTGAAAAAAGCGGCCATTCCCCTCAGTTTGAGGAGTCAGGCCTCTTCGACCAAGAGCTGTTGCAGTGGCTTTCTCATCAACAAATGAGTCTAGAGTAGCCAATCGCCAGTTTTTCTCCCCCTCTAACGTTTCATGTTCTTTCTATAACAGGTCAGGTAACTGTAAAAAAAAGATTGAATTCAAAGAAAAGATGTTGCATTCTCTTTGCTTTCAGAAAGAGGGGATAGTTGATGAGAGCATCTGGTTTCAAAAATAATTTGCGCTTTGCCCTTCGAAAAGAGGCTTCAGGAGTAAGGGAAAGTCTGCCATTAAATCAAATTGAAAAAATTGGCGATAAGCTCTGCTGGTTTGTCTATGATTTTAAAGATTTCTGTTTGGAAACGTTTTTTGATCCAAGGTTTCTTACAGTTTGTTTTACGATAGTGGCTATGGTTCTTGCTGCCCTTCTTTTCTATCCTTCAGATACTTGGACTGTGCTCTCAAATACTTTTCAATGGATTTTTGAGCAGATCCATTGGGGTTATGTCAGGTTCTGTTTGTGGATGATTTGCGAAATATCCATTTTTGGAATTGGTATGAGAGCGTTAGGTCGTTTTACAAATCAGCAGTTGATGAAGCACTATCATGAGCGGGATACGGTTGCATAAAATGCGCTCATGGTCTTGGAGGGAGGGACTTGCCTTTGCATTTGCAAGCAAGCTGCTTTCTGCTGAAAAATCTCATCAGCCGTATGAGATGAGTGTTGGAGAAAAATGGGGGACGCGCCTCCTTCAGCCTCTCTATCGAGTCATAGAGTTTGTATCAAAAAACGTTAAGATGCCTTTAGCGATTTGTTTTTTTACTCTGCTTGCGGCCTTACTAATTGGATTTGCTTTCTATACCATCCCCGCATTTGTGATTTTTGGAAGGCTATTTCCAGTCTGGCTGATTCGAGCTTTGTTTTTTGTATATGTTGAAATCAATCTGCTTGCAATGGGCTGCGTGGCCTTCGGACGCTTCAATAACAAAGAGTTGGTCTCCCTTTGGAAAAATGGCTGCCTGGTCGCTGTCATGCCAGGCGATTACGAATTGCGGAATTGAAACCTGACTTGCTCCACCTTGCACTTTCCAACTCGAAGCAAAATTTGAAAAGCTTCGATCTACCGTAAGTGACCCGCAGCATACTTATGCAATACGCTTGCAATGAGCGTTTGATAAGGCAATCCTTCAAATCTTGTTTGCATCTGTTTCCTTGTTTTTTTCATCATGCTCTCCCTGGCTCCAACTTATTTCCTATTAATTGGCGAGACACTAGAAGGCTGCCTGAAGTGATCCAAAGGCTCACGAAAAGATATTTGAAGAAGAGGGAAAGGGGTGTTTTAGTAAGAGGAAATAGTGAGATTAGGTAATAGCTGAGAAAAGTGCCGATGATTCCTATGGCAGCTCTTAGAGCATATTCTCTTGTAGTTTTGGGAGGATCCAGAGACCAGCCGCAACTATAATTCAGGAATACACCCAACCCCAAGCCCATTGCACCTATTCCCATAGAATAGGCAGAAGCATGCAAAAAAGAGGGAGAGAACTGCCAATACAGCAGAGAAACAGGAATCAGCTGGCTGATTAGAAAGAGGGTGAGTGGTGTGCATCTTTCAAGTTGAACCTCAATCAGAGGGCGAACGCTCATAAAGAGTGCCCAAAGAGCAAAGCCAACAACCCATCCTGCGACAATATCAGTGGGAAAATGAATGCCCATATACACCCTGGAGAAAGAAACCATTGCTATATACACAAAAGCTAGGGGCCACTTCCAAAAGCTCTTCCAATAACTTATCAAAAGGCCCGATAAAAGAATGACCAATTGGGCTGCTCCACTCGGAAATCCATATCCGCCCACTTGAATAACTCCCAAGGCAGGGTCCAGATGAAAAGGGCGGGGAGAATGAAAAAATTCCTTTAGGGAATAGTTGACGAGGCTGTTAAGGAATAGAATATAGTAGAGCCTCATGCCCCATTTCCACCCGAGGCAAAGCCATGCAGCCGGAATGAGGATGAAAACGAACTCCTGCCGATCAAAGAAATCTAAGAATGTAAAGAAACCATCGAGTAGGGGGCCTCTAAATTCATGAATCCAATGAATGATCTCTAACTCTGCGGAGTGAAACATGGAACCCCTTTTTTGAGGTATTGTAACATGTTTATACTTGAAAGTGCATGAGATTGTTGCTATGCTCTCGCGCTACCAGGAGAGCCATATGTTGCAATTGATGACGCTCATTATGCTTTGTTTTGCCTTTACAGGATGTACTGCAACATCCTATCAGTCAAATCCTTCAAACGAATACTATGTAGATCCTTCAAAAACTTTTAGAGTAAAAAGATTAATCAGCCCCTTTAACCCCGTGATGAATGAAACCTGCGATGCAACCGGAGCAATCACTGCGGTTACATTCCAGGATGATATCGGCCAATTGATCCGCTTTGAACGGATTGCGGACGTAAGGCTAAAGGCAATAGAATCTTTGTCCGAAGATGATGCGTTAAATTGGACGTTTGAATTCATGTACGACCTCATTAACAAACAATTGCCCGGGACAAAAGTCGTGGAAAAGCAAAAGGTTGAGGTCGAGCCGTTTGGTGCTGTCTATGTGGGAATTCTGAATATCCCTCAAGGATCAACCATGATGGATGCTTCTACTCACGAGAGGCGTGATGCAAGGCGTGCCTTTGCTATTGCTTTTGAACGAGATGACCTGATCGTTGTATCTGTTCAGGAAAACCAAATAATAAGCAATGGCCGTACTTTTCTAAAACGTGAACCCACGGATAAGGATAATATGACTTTGATGGAAGGAGCCATAGAAGCCTTAAAAAGCTACCAAAGACTGCGGTAGAATTCATTTACATAAAGGAATCCATTATGTCTTTTACACCCCTTCGCCTTGAAAACTTAATACTGCCCTATCGAAAAAACATCATTGAGTTAGAAAGCCCAAGAGACTTAAGAGAAATAGCCGTTGTTCAATTAGCAAAGCGATTTCTTTTGCGAAAGGACTACAGTGCTTATGCTGCCCTCTATAAGAATATAAACTTGGCTCAAGCCCTTGACATACTGAAACAGAAAGAAACTACCCCTCCATACAAAATAGATCCTTTGCCCCTAAAACCCTACAAAGACTCACCTCAAGCATCATGCGTGGATCAATTTCAGAGTGAGTGTGATTTTACAATTACTTGTATTGGGAATAAATGCGTTCCTACCCATCGCGCACTTCTCTTAAAATCAGGAGATATGATCACCTCTATTGTTTCAAGTAGGATGAAAGAAGACTTAACAGGATCGATTGATTTTCCTGATTTTAGTGCAACCACCGTGGAAGCCTATCTTGTACTGCTTTTTAGTGGTGGGGAGGAATTATTGGATGAGCTGCTCAAAGGAGCCTGGAAAGACCTTAAAATCATGGAATTGTTGGAATTTGCATATCGTCATCAGAACCAGGATCTTTTAAACTGCTGTATCAATTATCTATCCATACACACAAGTGTAAAAGATGTGCAAACAATAGCAGACGCTGCAGAACGTTATGACCTCCCACCTCTCCGCCAATTATCGAGAGCTCTTGCACAACCTCAACATGAACTCATACTGCCCGAGATCATCGCACGAGCCGAGCAGTTCAGAAGGGGCAGAGAGTTAAAAAACCTAGCCTCAGCTCTGCCCGGAGGAAGACCCATCAGCCTAGGAGCCTCACGATTTAATACCTTTAATATAAAGGTGTGATAATGCCATCAAGAAGGATGATTATCAAAAAGTGTGCTCTATCCCTTTTAGCTTCATCTTCTAGGTCATTCTACTGACTTTTGGATAAAACATCGCCCCTCAGTTCGCGCTAAGAGAAGCTTTGTTTTGACAATAAATGATACGTATACGTATAATCTCAATCAAGTCAAACCGGATTGAGGAGACAAAATATGATTGACCCCACATTGGGATTTACGCTCTTATTTGTTGCAAACCCACTGAAAAGCAGCCTGTTTTATCAGGATATACTCAATTTAAAGCCCATTGAGGAATCACCAACTTTTGTGATGTTTGCATTGAAAAATGGCGTCATGCTCGGCCTATGGTCCAAATACACCGCAGAGCCAAGGGTGGATGCGCCTGCAGGGGCCCTTGAGCTATGTTTCCCATCCGAAAATGTAGATGCTCTTTACGAGGAGTTGGGAAGAAAACAGGTTACAGTTGCTCAAAAGCCTACCGACATGGATTTTGGAAGAACATTTGTCGTTCTTGATCCGGATGGGCATAGGATCAGAGTTTACAAACTCCACGAGGAGAAGTGATGGCTAGATTTTGGGTTGGAGTGGCTTCAAAAGAGCATGTGCAAAAGGGCGTTTCAGGGGGTTTTGCGCAGGTTTGTCATGGAAAAGCCGATCCATTAAAAAGGATGCAGCAAGGAGATTGGTTGATCTATTATTCTCCAACGATAAGGTTTGGAGTAAAAGAGCCTTGCCAATGCTTCACAGCAATAGGTGAAATTGTCGAGGGTCAGCCCTACTTATTTGCAATGGGCGAAGATTTTACTCCCTGGAGACGCGATGTCGCCTTTGTGAAATGTCGAGAGATTTCTATACATGCGCTTCTCAATCGTTTATCCTTTATTAAAGATGAGAAAAAATGGGGATTTCCTTTTAGAAGAGGTTGTTTTGAGATCCCTGAAGCGGACTTTCAGTTGATTGCAAATGCGATGGTGATTTGATTGTGAAGAAAAATGTCGATTTTAAGAAAATCAGTAGCCACAACGTTCCTGAGGGAAGTCCGGGATTTCTTTTGTGGCACGTCAGTACTGCCTGGCGCGGATCTATTGAGCGTATCCTTAAATCGATTGGTCTGACTCATCCTCAGTTTGTTATTCTTGCGGCATTAGGGTGGTTGACTCGAGACGGCGAGCGTGTGACACAGGCAGCAGTCGGCAAAATGGCGGGTCTTGATCCAAATACTGTTTCTCAGATTGTCAGAGGTCTGGAGCATAAAGGATACATTTCGCGTGAAAAATCGACGGATGGAAGAGCCAAAAATCCCCTTTTGACGATCAGCGGCTCAGATATCCTTAAAAAGGCATTGCCTGCAGTGGAAGCTGTAGATGCAGCTTTTTTTCAACATCTGTCTTTAGCGGAGCGAGAGAGTATGTTAAGTATCTTCAAAAAGTTAACCGTTTTTTAGGAGCTCCTTTTCTATAAGAGATCTTAAATCATGAGACCAGCGATCCCAGTGAGAGGCGGCCTCGTGGATTTCGGCGATTCGCAAGGGTTCTTTATAGATTTGACCTAATAGAGCAAGCTTTTGCCAACCTGTGTGATTTACGCCCTTATCGCCCTCAATCGTCTGGATTGCATTGACGGTTTCTTCTCTTGTTAGGTGCACTAAAACATCCTCTAAAATCCTTCTGCGAAATAGTTCCTGTGTTTTTTCCAGGCTGTAAGCGTGTACAAGCTTCCAGGCTGTGATCTTAAAGGTTGGGGATAGAGAGCTTCCCTTCTTTTCTTCAAGTCTTTTCATGTAATGCAAGAAAGCAAGAGATGTTGCCTCGAGTGGAAGCGATGTCCTTTCTGTCATGATTTGCGCAAGTTTCTCCCTTGGAGAAGGCTCTAGCGCAACCCGTTGGTCTTTCGCTTTTAATAAGGGAACTTTCGTTGCCATCCCACGCTGGAATATTCTAGAAGCAGAAGCTGTCATTCGCAACACCATATGTATCCCTCCGTGCTTAAAATGGGCAGCTTAGCAACCCACAAAATAATTGGAAACCTCTTTGCCTGGTCATGACAAATTTCCTTTAAAATTCATGCAGACGATCTACTCCGGTAGAAGCCTGGTGGCTCTTCTAACCCATTTTTCGCTATCATTTTCTTGGGCCATCTGCAGAATTCTGTGCAAGGCACTTATTTGAGATCTGTCCAAGGACTCATTAGCCGGTTTTTCATTTAAAACAGGCATTGCCCTACGCCTTTTCTCTGATAAATCATAACCGAGATATTCTTTTTTACCGGGTGTTAAAAATGGCGAAAACCGGATGTTGTCCATACCCCCATGCAAGGCATTGATGGCTTTTTGGAAGTTTTCAAGTCGCTTTTGGTCCATTGCATCTGTGTATATTTGTTTAAGAGAACGTACATTTTCGGGATGAGTCTTGCCTGGGTGATAGTGGAACTTGAGATGATTGGTAGTCAAGTGATTAGCAATCAAGCTGACTAATTCTTTAAAAGCTGGGGATTTATCTAATGGTGCATATGTGACATATTCGAATGAGAGGATGCTCTGATCGGGGTGATCAGTTACAGTTGGTGTTATACCGCCTACACCATCAGGGTCAGGAACCCCTTTTAGGAAGCGTGAGAATGCATTAAGTAGAGGGTATTCATGAACTTTCGATTTTTCCTTCAAAAATCCTTCTGTGATTTCGAACATCTGAATTAGCAATTCTCTGGCATGATCAGCGTCCTTTACCGGAATCAACCAATTGATCACAGCAATAGGAAGATCGGTATAAGTTCTCAATATATGAGCGATACGGTGTGAATAATCGATTCTGAAACTTTCTTGAGACTTTCCATAAGTTTCTAAGGCCGCCATTTTGAGAATAAATGGCAAAAATTTATGTAAATTTGGATTTTTAGTAATTGCCTGTATAAGAGGTTCGCCCGTTTCCGTTTTCATTAGATTTATCCAATCATGGAAATCTTGCTCTTTCGTTGTTGAAAGTTCATCCTTTGGAGATTCTTGGGTTCTTTCAAATGTAGTGATGCGGTAGCGTGAAACATGTTTTTGGGTATGGTTCATTTCTACAGGGAAAAAACAGGCGATAAAATGATCTTTTTTAATCGGGTTGCTAATGAACATAGCCTCTTTTAATGCCTCAACATTTTGGTACTGAATGTGATGCTGTTGCATGAAAAAGACAGGTTCAACTTTCATTGTCATTTCTATCACAATGAACGCCGCACCCATATGTCCATCCTGGAAAACCTTGAACAATTCGGAGTTTTCCTTACTAGAAAGTGTTAAGTGTTTTCCATCGGGCGTAATGACTTTCATTTCGACAATATTTCGGGTCATTGGCCCCATATGTCCCGCAGGACCATAACAACCATTTGCAGCAGCACCTGCAAGGGAAGCGACATGCAGAGTAGTCATATTGGGAGGTAAAGCTAGACCATGCGAAAATAAAAACTCGTCGGCATCTGTGATTCTTACTCCGGGAGTAAATCTAAAATAATACTCGCTTCCTTCTTGTAAAACCTCCATTCTTTGAGAAGATTGCGAAAATCTTAAAATGATATCAGCATTTTCAGCACTATTCTGCGCAAACAATGAAAACGATTGTGCGTATTCTTCCAGGAGTCGTTTTTTAGGAGAAACTGTGACGACCTTACTTGTGTCCCAGCCCGCCACAGGGACTAAAACTATCGGCCGATCGCCGCTATTTTTGTTATACTCAAATATATTTTTTGCAAGCTTAGCTATTCTCTCCGGGAAATCATGGTCTAGCAGATCGATCACATACGCTTTCTGTGCATATGTAGAATTATTATTTGTCCACATAGTCTGTTTTTTAACGCCAAACTTGCGAACTTGAGCTTCAAGATACTCTGAACGATCAATTTTAAGCGACATGACCCCTCACTAGTTAAAAAAAAGCTTACACTATACACTCAAAAAATTCTCGTCAATGAGTCTATTTTTGATTAATTTAATTGAGGTGGAGAGACGCATTCAGAACTCTTCAATGGGAGAAAATTAGCCTTTCCTTGGTCTAAATACCTGCTTATCGTGGATGATTGACATGTCTGCTTGACAGATTTTGTCTTTTTAGTTACGTTACCTTGCACATAAGTTACAAAACCAAAGAGGGCTTTTATGGCAATAATATCAAATGCTGAAAAACAGGCTCGTTTCCGAAAAAAGGAACGGCTTAAGCGTGAAGCTGACAAGATCTTTTATTTATGGGTGGGTTCGCCCATGAGGTATCGGTTTTCTAAAAGAACAGAGGCTGAAGTCCGTAACTCACTTGATGAAGCAATCGCACTTCCTTCGGATTGGAAGGAAGAAGATTACGAATCCGCAAAAAGAAAACTGGGTCAATATCATTTGGATTTAATCTCTTCCGTGGATCAGATTGCCAATGATGTTGATGGCGACAGAGTTTCTTACCTAGCTGAGCTCGAAAAGTCACCAGATCCGTTCAAGTTTCATTCAGATAATAAAGCGGCGATTGAAGATGCATGGGCTTTGGCATCTCATGTAATCTCGGCGTTGAAAATATCAAATTGTAATGATGCAGGTAGGGCTGCTGCGTTAATGGAAGCTCTGCGATTTGTTGGGAGATCTCTGGTGAGTAATCGTGAAATTCATTGTTCTCAGGCATCAGCCCTATGTATGGCAAGTATCGGCCCTCAATATGACCGCCCTGAGTGGTTTGCGGAGAAACTTGCTGAGGCAATCAGTCAGCAAATAGGTCCAAACCTTGCCTACGAGGTAGGACGCCACTTAGATGAATCAAGGAGCTGAGATGTTAGGGTCAGGGCTGGCCCTCATCTTTCACACTGAAGAACGTCAGAAGCTGTTATCAATATGTCAGGATGAAAAGTCTCTGGCATAAATGTAATCTTCATTGATTCCTAATCCTGCTAATTTGATCCTAATCTCGCTGTTGAGATTTCGATTAATAATGATTTTTTCTATTGTTAAGTGATGATTAATTGGATGTCTTAGGTCTCGCTGAAAGATGTAGATAGCAGCCTGCCGCTTTGGTTTGGGATTGTCGAGATCATTTATTTTAGTAGCAGGTGTGATTACACAGGGTGAGATTACTTTCAATAAATTCATTTGTGCAAGTGCGTGTATATAAGAAGGAGAGTGAGTTATTGAGGATTTATCAATGCAAAAAATTGCACCATCCTCATTTTCTTTAGAAGTAGCAAAAAATAAAGCAGTTGTACTGCTAGTACTAAACTCAATTGCGGGAGTGGATTGGTTGGGTATAGCGTTGTGGATTTTTGCTTTCAGCTTTTCTTGCTGGACATGTCTAATGATTTCATAGTAGGGATCACCCTCTCCGTTTAGATGAGACAATAATTCTTCGCTAGGTTCCCAGGTGCTAAGGATGGTTAAATGGTACTGGACAAGGTTGTTGACAGTCCAAGATTGAAGGGGTAATTCGGGTATGTAATTTGGGGGAAGATATGAACTTTCCTTTCGGAGTTCTCTAGCAAGGGTGGAATTCAAAATTCTATTGTGAGGAGTTTGTCCGCGAAAGTAACAGCGTTCTTCTCGTTCCAGGAGCAACCGCATCAATTCTTCGGTAGAGCTTGGTTGTAGTAAGTTCATGGCAGTAGTTATACCCTATTGAGTGTTATTCAGATAAGAAAGCATTTAGAACTTGTGGTTGGAGCCGAATTAAGATTCCAAGTTTATTGACTTCTTCTAATCGAGCGCAGAGGATTATCTGACAGGAAGTTAAAGGGACTCCAAATAGGACTGACCATCTTTTCACAATTGAAAAACAAATTATGTTCAATCGTTTTATGGGCATACCAGATTCTATCTTGAAGAGTTTCAAGCTTTTGAAGGAGAAGGATGTTATGGCCCCATGGAATTTGGGCAACAACCTGTTGCC
>CAZSDA010000018.1:0-38929 GCA_964605535.1 uncultured bacterium | reverse complement strand
GGCCCTCAGATGAATATGAGAAGTGGTTAGCTCAAATGCTCATCAGCAGCTTAATCGGTGAACTATAATCTAAAACGAAACCTCAGCACCTAGCTTTACATGGATTCTTACTGTTGGCCAACTGTAGTTTTTTTGTAAAAGAAGCTACCCTTCAAAAATCGTTGTAGTTCTTTTTCTTATGTGAGTAATGAAAAACAATCAAAAAACCGGAAACGCTTTCATTTCTGAAAATGTTTCCGGTGAATTGCCGATGACCGGACTCGAACCAGCACCTTGTTGCCAAGAGTAGATTTTGAGTCTACCGTGTCTACCATTCCACCACATCGGCTTGTGATCAGAATAGGATTTTAGCAAGAGAGGGGTTTTCAAGAAAGGAGAATTTAGTAATTTGGCACGAATCTTGCACCTCTCGGGATCGATAAGGGGGTGTTTTATGGTTGGCTTTAGTGGAGACAGCTTCCGCAAAATATTTAGGGGAGATATCAAGGCAGAAATCAAGGCGTTGAAGAAAGGCACTAAAACAGCTAATGAGACTGACATCGGTCGCATGAAGGAAGCCCTTGATGCGATTGCAAACCAAACGGAAACGGCCAAAATCTATGACGGAAAAATATACATACCACTTTCTAACCTCAAAAAGCGAGATCAAAAGCTCTATATGCAATACGCCAAAATCCTCACAAAAAAGGCAGGAGCTCAGGCGTCTGATCCTAAAATGAGTGGGTCACTAAAGCAGATCGCCGATAATGAAATGTTTAAGCCAATCGCCAAAAAAATCAGGCAGCAACTTGCGATGACGCAAACTCTGGCGCCTGTCACAGAACAACAACAGGCTAAAGCTGAAGAAATTAAAAAGATGCAAGCTGAAATGCGGGATCAAAAAGAGAAATATTCTAAGCAAAAAGCAACCAGAAACAAGATCGCGCTTGGAGTTGGAGGGGTGGGTGTTGCCGGCACTGCTGTTGCATTAGCGGTAGCTTTGCCAGTAGGGATAGCCCTCGGTGTTGTCCTACTTTTCGGAGGATTTTTCACTCGACTGAAACTTCAGCAAGTCAGAATGAATGAGCAGGCGGAACTGAACGACCGGGCAAAGGACATTGAATACCAAACCAGGATATATGAATACAGCAAGACCGAAGCTTTTCAGAAGTTCTTGAGTGAAAATCCAAATTTGAATCGCAACGACCCCAAAATTCTCGATGTAGCATATTTAAGCTCCGTTCAATTAAGTGAAGCGGGCCAAAAAGAATTAAATAGATTAAAAGCGGAGATAACCACGGAAGCTTGAGTCCCATGAGTAGACGACGCGCTCCTTTTTGTCGCGGTCATAGCGCACTTGTAGGGCGATGTAGGGATAGGGGTGGCGGTTATCGAAGTTTCTCCCTTCAGTCGCTTTGTAAATTTTGATAAATAACTCTTTGTTCATCCAGGGCTGCGTGGAAACCTGAGCATCGGGCTTTTCGTAACGCTTGAACTCCTGGTACTCTTTTTGATCTTTATAGTAACCGATGATCAGTTTCACAACCTCTTCCGGTTTGTGCTCCATGCCTTGGACGTAAAAATCCACTTCGGCCCCTATCATATGTTTGGAGGTTTGGTTTGAGGGATGAGGATCCACATAGGCGTTATGTTCCGGACAGCGGTAGCCGCTTGTGATCACAACGCGTCTGCCTGTTTTTTGCTGGATATAATTGAGCACCTCCGGAAGGATCGGAAAGATCCACTCCTTTTGATCGCGCAGACATAAGCTGTGCTTATCGCTGCCTCCGCAATCGAAATAACGCACCTTTTCCCCCCTCACCTCTTCGATGCGTACGGGATTCAAGGGATTGCCCTTACACCGGAAATACTCCTTTGTGATTTTTGGGAGGGCCCCTTTCTGACTTGTCTCCCAAAAATAAAGCGGAGGCTCTACAGGACGCATTTCGGGTATTGTGAGTTTTTCCCCCTCTTTTCGTGAGATAAACTCTCCCTTTTGATTGCGCCGCTTCATTTCAGACTCGCTTGTGAAGTCACTCGATCCGCATGAGGTTAGAAGTAGAAAAAGAAGTGCCCAGTGCATTTTGCCTTTCATCATCGCTTCTATTCTGCTAGGATGGGAAGGATTTTGCAACACATATGGATTGGATCGAAAATTATCAGCTCTTTCTTTTCGATTTTGACGGTCTTCTCGTCAATACGGAAGAGCTGCATTACAATGCCTACAAAAGGATGCTTGAAGCGCGAGGGATCCCGTTTGACTGGGACTTTGAACGCTACTGCCGCTCTGCCCATTACGCCTCTGAAAAATTCCGCGAAGAGATCACTCTTCAATACCCTATTATCTCTAAAACTCCCTGGGAGGAGCTTTACCGCGAGAAACAACGCCTCATTCAAGAGACTTTAAGAGAAGGAGGCGCTCATCTGATGCCGGGAGTAGAGGAATTCCTCTCCTTGCTCCAAAAAAGGGAGATCAAACACGCCGTCGTCACTCACTCGCCTGATGAATTGGTCGCTATCGTGAGAAAGCAGCACTCAATCCTTAATCGCATCCCCTTTTGGATTACAAGGCACGACTACTCTCACCCGAAGCCAAATCCGGAATGCTACAAGCTGGCGATTGCCCGCCACGCCCATCCTGGAGACAAGGTGATCGGTTTTGAAGATACCCCAAGAGGGCTAAATGCTTTGATAGGCAGCGGAGCAAAAAGCGTTCTTGTGACGGAAATCAATTACCCTGAGATTGCAGCCTTCAATGCTCAAGGAGTGCCCCGTTTCAAAAAGCTGACGGAACTTGTCAATAGAGCACCTTAACGAGAAATAGCCCTTGTGCAGGAGCCGCCTGTCCGGCGCATTTCCTATCCTTCCTGAGCAATATTTCTGCAATTGACTGAGGAGTCCTCTTTCCTGCCCCTACCTCAACTAATGTGCCGACCATGTTCCGCACCATCATGTAAAGAAAACCCTCCCCCTCAAATTCAAGGGAATACCCCCCCTCCTCTTCGATGAAATCTATACGATCGATCCTTCGTAGAGAGTCGTATGAAGCTGTTCCTTTGTGCGCTTCGTTCGCAAAGGAGGTGAAATCGTGAGTGCCCACAAACTGTAAAGACGCTTCTCGCATTGCCTGTAAGTTCTTTATGAAAGGCACATGCCACACATAATTTCTTTTGAAGGGATTTAAGACTCGTTCCAAATAGAGATGATAGGCATATATCTTACCTTTCGCACTGTAACGCGCATGGAAATCATCTGCCGCTTCACTTAAAGATAAGATGCGGATGTCAGAAGGCAAGAGACCGTTAAGGGAGTGGAGAATAGCCTGTATATCGAGCGTGAAGTCACTATCAAAATGAGCAATTTGGCCTAAAGCATGCACACCCGCGTCTGTCCTTCCCGAACCTGTAATCTTCGTCTTGCTGCGCAGGATGAGAGTTAAAGCTTCTTCAATTTTCTGCTGGATCGAGATGCCATTGAACTGCACTTGCCAACCGTGATAGTGGGTGCCATCGTAGGAAATCAGAAGCTTATAACGCATGATTTTTTCCGGCTAAAAGTGCTTTAGCTATCATCAGATCTTCTGCCGTCGTGATTTTAAGATTGCGCTCGCTCCCCTTGACCAATTTCACGGGATGGCCCAAAAGTTCGATCAGAGCAAGATCATCTGTCGCCGTAATGCCTTCCTTAAAGGCGCGTTCAAGCCCCTCCTTTAGCCATTCCTTTTTTGCAACCTGAGGGGTTTGCAACTCCCAAAGTCTAGAGCGATCCAATGTTTTAATGACCATCTGATCCTCATCGACCTCTTTGATTGTCGCTTTCGCAGGCAGTGCCAACGCAGAGGCTCCCCTTTCAAAGGCTTCTTTGAGCACTAATTCCAATAAATCTGTGCTCAAGAAAGGGCGGGCAGCATCGTGGATGCAGGCAAACTGAGTTTCGGGATCCAGCATGCGCATGCCGCTAGCTAACGAGTCTTGTCTTCGCACTCCGGGAAGTGCGAATTTCACCCGTTTATTCTTCGATGTGAAAAGAGGATGGTAATTTTCCTCCGCAACCACGACGATTGCCTCAATCGATTCGGCCTCCTCAAAGATCTTAAAACTGTAGTGCGCTATCGGCGTGCCTTCTAAAAGCAAATACTGCTTTGGGATCGGTCCGCCCATTCTGAGGCCTCTGCCTCCTGCAAGCAAAATGGCTTCTGTTCTCATATTAGCTTTCCGGAAGTAATGTAAAATGGACAAGTTCAGGCGTAGCCATAAAGCGAAAAGGCATGACGCTGCCCACGCCGCGGCTGATATAAATCGTTTTTCCCTTTTCCTCCATCCAACCGGTGAAGTAGCGAGGGTACTCCATCAAAGTAAACCTGCTTCTAAACCAGGGCAGGTTGATCTGTCCGCCATGTGTATGGCCTGAAAAAATCAATTGTGAAGGGGTATTTAGAAGGTCAGGGATCGCATCGGGATTATGCGCCAGAAGTATCCCTGGAAGCGAAGAGTCGTAATCAGCGAAGGCTTGTCGAAGGTCGATTTGAGAGGTCATGTATTCGCGCACCCCTGTGAGATTAACTCCTCCTGCCTGCACTGTCCGGTCCTCAAGAACTGTCACTCCCTGTTGCTCCAATAGCATTAGTAATTCAGGATTTATACTTGCTTGCCGGGCAGCATTCTTTGAGACCCCTTTGAGCTTTTGTTTGGAAAAGAGCAGCTTAAAACCCTTTGCCACCGTAGATCCCTTTTCAGCCAGATCATACTCCCCAAACTTATTGACGGTAATCCCTCCGCTATAATCGTGGTTACCCCAAATCGCAAATACTCCTAAAGGTGCTTGTAAACTTTTAAGAAAGGCTTCAAAAAGCGGCTTTTGCTTCAAAACGCCATAACAGAGAAAGTCTCCCGTCAGAACAATAATATCGGGTTTTTCAGCCTGTATTCCCTCTGTTATTTTTTTTAAAAAAGTCTCTGTAGTGTGGTCCCCTATATGGAGATCGCTGATCTGTACGAGTTCAATCTTCTTTTTCAGCCCCTTTATGACCAAATCCTTGCGCGTCGTTGAAAGCAGCGTCGGCTCAATAAAGCGCGGCCAGATGCCAATGACGGTCGAAACGCAAAATAGGTCAAAAAGGAGCGGCCCAAGAGATTTCATACAGAAATTGTAACGGATTAAGGGGGGGCGCGCAAGGAATAAACCTTGCACGCCGAGATAGATTTAGCGAGAAGCGAGTTGTGGTTCTCTGATTTGCTTTGAAAGCAATTTCGTCATTTCAAACATATTGGTCTGCTTCGTGGTTCCAAGAGCAGCTCCGAGGGTTTCATCGGGATTGATCATGCGCTTGTTTTTTGTGTCTTGCAATTTGTGCTTACGGATATATTCCCAGACCTTCTTTGTGATCTCAGTACGGGGTAAAGGTCCTTTTCCAACAATCTTTGCAAGTGCATCACTTACGCCGACCGGTCTCATGAAGGCGGACTGTTGTTTCTTTGCTGTGGGCATGGATTACTCCTTTGGTTTTCTAGTGTCTTTCACTATTGGTTGTTTTTAGTCGCTTCACTATTTTGTAGTCAAACCAATTCAGGAAAAACTCTCTACGAGACTCATTGAATTCAAAATTTAAAATTTTGCAACTCAATGACTTATGGAATAATTTAATTTTTAAAAAGAAGTTGCCTGCAATGATTACAAATGGCAAAATGGCCGTTAGCTATGCAAACCCCCTCCTACATGGATCAAATCTGCAATCTACAACACGAAACGGAACAGCTCGAGCCGATCGTGGCAAAATTGAAAAAACTAAATAGCGACGAAAAAAAATTCCTATTTCTTATTACTCTGCCCCGCGTAAAACAAACTCTTCCTTCTTGCGAATCTCTACTAACAATTGCTCTAGGTACCGAAGATTCTCTTTTACTTGCCTCACTCTGCGCCATTGGACAAGCAGAATCGGTATTTCAAGGAAAACCCCTATCCAGGGATCTATGTAAAAGGCTTTTGACCGAACTTCGAGAGATAGAAAATCTCTACTCACCAATAGGTGGAATTGTCGGTTATCACTACCAATTCCTGAAGAGGCTTCTCGAAAAAGAGAGTAGTTGTGAAGTGCAACATGGTGAAATAGAGAGAGCTCCAGGCTTTGATCTGGAAGCGGATCCAAAAAAGTCACTTCTATTTGTAAAAGAAGGCATTGAAAGACTTCATGAAATGGCTGAAATCTATCCGGTTGCAGGTGCCGCCGATAGGCTCGACCTGCATGATGAAGTTTCCGGAGAACCTCTTCCGGCAGCTGAACTGATTTTTGATGGTCATACGCTCCTTGAAGGGCTTGTGCGAGACCTTCAGGCTAGAGAATATCTACACTTCAAGCTGACCGGAAAACGGATACAAGTCCCGGTCGCCCTGATGACGTCTCAGGAAAAAAACAACCATATCCACATTTCCGCAATCCTGGAAAAAAACGATTGGTTTGGCAGGCCAAAAACAAGCTATTATTTCATCACTCAGCCCCTTTCGCCTGTCATTTACGAAGATGGAACATGGACCACAAAGGCTCCGGGACAGCTCTTTTTGAAGCCAGGTGGGCATGGCGTTCTTTGGAAAATGGCTGAAAACCAGGGCGCTTTTCGATGGCTTAAAAGACAAAATAAGCATCATCTTCTAATCCGTCAGATCAACAACCCCATTGCAGGCTTGGACAATTTACTTCTTGCGCTTCCCGGGTATGGCTGCAAGGAAAAACGCTCTTTTGGTTTTACATCCTGCGAACGCATCGTGCATAGCGCTGAAGGAATGATCGTACTTTTCGAGCACCCCACACAATCGGGACCTGAATATAAAATCAGCAATATAGAATATACAGATTTTGAGCTTAGAGGCATTCAGGATCAACCTGTCTCCCCCAAAAGTCCCTACTCCCTCTATCCCGGCAACACAAATCTTCTTTTTGCCAATTTAAGGACGCTCCAGCAAGCTCTCAAACAGATCCCCTTCCCCGGCCTCTTGATCAATTTAAAAAACAACCTCCCCAATGCCGCTTCGAAAACGGCAGGCAGGCTGGAATCGATCATGCAAAACATCGCAGATGCAATTATCACTAAATCGAAAAGAAAAATCTCCAAACTTGAGAAGGGGATACTTCCCACATTCGTTCTTTACAATAGACGCCTTAAAACAATTGGAACGACAAAAAAAAGCTACAAAAAAGGATCTCCAATTTTGGAAACTCCCGAAGGCGCCTATTTCCAACTCCTTCAAAATCATGAAGAGCTGCTGAAAGGATGCGGATTTGAATTGCCTCAGCTAGCAACCGAAGAAAAGTTTCTTTTGGAAGGCCCCTCCTATGTTTTCCATTACCATCCCGCTTTAGGGCCCTTATATTCAATCATCCGGCAAAAGATCAAAGGCGGCACCCTCTCTCAAGGCTCTGAACTTTCTCTTGAGATCGCAGAATTGATGATCGAGCGCCTTAATTTAAAAGGCAGCTTAATTATTCAAGCTTCTAACATTATGGGACATCGAAACAGCAAAGAGCAAATTCTATACAGCCATCAAGCAGGAAAATGCTATCTTGAAAATGTCAAAATAGAAAATTTTGGCATCGATCGCTCCATTCCTCAAAATTACTGGAAACAGAAGCTTTCCAGAAAAGAATCTTTACAAATTACCATCGAGGGAAATGGCGAATTTTACGCCAAAGATGTGCACTTTAAAGGGTCGCACCAAATCACAGTCCCGGATGGCCACCGCATGAGCGCCATTCAAGAGGGAAAAAACGTAAAGTTTATTCTTGAAAAGATTGGCAAGCCCTCCTGGCACTGGAGCTACTCCTTTGCTCCCTCTTGCGACATCCAACTTACTTTGACTTTTTAATCTTCTGCCGCTATTCTCTACCCTACCTTGCCAAGGAGAGATCTAATGAACGCAGAAACATCGGCCCTCATCGAATCTTTAGAAAATCGGTTCTTGCATATGTGGAGGTATCTTTGACTTAGCTAGCAAAGAAGCAAGAGTCAAAGAATTACAGAGTTTAATGGAAGGACCCGCGTTTTGGGATGACAACAGCAAAGCGCAAACCGTCATCAATGAGGTCAACCAACTGAAGGCTTGGACTGAGCCTGCTCAGAAATTAAAAGGTCGATTTGAAGACGTTAAGGCTCTACTCCCAGAAGCAGATGAGATTGGCGATACCGCCCTGCTTGAAGATCTCAAAACCGAGCTAACTACCGTCGACAAAGAGCTCGGCGATCTGGAGATCCGGAAAATGCTTTCCGGTGAGCTCGACAAGATGAATTGCTACTTAAGCATCAATAGCGGAGCCGGCGGAACAGAAGCGTGCGATTGGGCTGAGATGCTCTCCAGAATGTATCAGCGCTGGGCGGCAAAAAGAGGCTGGAAGGTGGAGCTAATCGACCGCGTTGAAGGCGATGTCGCAGGCATCAAAAGCACAACCTATCGCTTTCAGGGGGATTTTGCATACGGTTACGCAAAAGCAGAAAAGGGGGTCCACAGACTCGTCAGAATCTCTCCCTTTGACTCTAATGCCAAAAGGCACACAAGCTTTGCCTCGGTTGACGTCTCCCCTGAAGTGGAAGAAAATATTGAGGTTGAGATCCGGCCTGAGGATCTCCGCGTAGATACTTATAGAGCTTCAGGAGCAGGTGGTCAGCACGTCAACAAGACGGACTCGGCAGTAAGAATGACTCACATCCCGACAGGCGTTGTAGTCTCTTGCCAGACACAAAGGAGCCAGATCCAAAACCGCGAGACGTGCCTTAAAATGTTGCGTTCAAAATTGTATGAAATGGAAGTTGAGAAAAGGGAATCGCAACTTAAAGAACTTGGTGGCGAGAAAAAAGAGATCGCCTGGGGAAGCCAAATTAGAAATTACGTCTTTCAACCCTACACCCTAGTGAAAGATACTAGAACAAAAGTGGAAAGCGGCAACATCGATGCGGTGATGGACGGCGATCTAGATGAATTTGTAAACGCCTATTTAAAGGAGTTCGGATGACAGAAGAAATCAAAAAGCCTCCTGTAGGCATTCGATTTACAGAACTTAGCGATGGCAAGCAGCTTGGACAGTGGCTACGAGAGCCCGGTGTGCTGCGCTGGTTTCCGATGGCTGACGATGTGGAGATTGATCATGCTGTGCAGCACTGGGTAGGATTCAGCCGCTGGCGCTGCAGCCTAACTGCAACCATCAATGGCGTTCCGGTGGGTTTAGCTACACTTTACCTACAACCTTATAAGAAGCTTGCACACCAATGCGAATTTGGAATCATTGTAGATCCTGAGCAACGTAACCGCGGCATCGGAGGCTACCTAATTGAGCAGCTTGCAAAGCTTGCCAAAGAGAACTTTAAAATTGAGCTACTTCACCTCCAAGTGTATGCAAACAACCCTGCGATCAGGCTGTACAAACGACTCGGATTTACCGAGTTTGGAATGCAAAAAGGATGGATCAAAGAAACCGACGGCACCTATGTGGGCCGCACATTTATGGAAAAATACCTATAACTTATGTCATTTTCACATTTTAAAGAACTTGTAGAACAGGGTGCGAAAAAACCTGTCAAAATCAAAATCAATAATAACCGCTCGACCATGCTGAGCGTGAGATGGGATCCCGATGCCACCACGGTGTCGATGCACAAGCTCTTTCTGGATGCTCCTCACAACATCATGGATGAACTTGCCTGCTATGTGCGCAAAGAAAATGGACAAATTCCCCAGACGGTGCGCGCCTTCATCGACACAAAGTTTCAAGGATATGACTACTCGCATGAACTTGATTTAAGCAAACTGCACTCCCAAGGCTCCTATTACAATCTGAAGAAAATTTACGACTCTTTGAACGATGAGTATTTCCAGTCAAAACTTGATCTCTACATCACCTGGTTTGGCAAAGCCTCTTCAAAAGCAAAAAGCCGCCTCACTTTTGGCCTCTACCACGACCATCTGCGCCTTATCAAAATCAATAAACTGCTGGATAGCCCCTCATTTCCAGATTACGTCGTCTCCTATGTGGTTTATCATGAAATGGTGCATCACGTCTGCCGCTCCTACTACGACGAAAAAGGGATCCATAGAGTTCACAGCAAAGAGTTCAAAGCAAAAGAAAAAGAGTATCAACATTTCGATTTAGCACAGAGCTGGATTGAACAGCACAGCGATTATTTATTTCATATGCAGCGAGGATAAAGATGGCAGGTCATAGCAAGTGGGCAAACATCAAGCACCGCAAAGGTAAAGCAGATGCAAAAAAGGGTAAGATCTTTTCAAGAATCGCTAAAGAGATCATCAGCGCCGTGAAATTGGGCGGCCCGGATCCTAAATCCAACCCCCGTTTGCGCTTAGCTATCCAAAAGGCGAAGGAAAGCAATGTGCCGAATGACATTGTCGACCGCAACATTAAGAAAGCCTCAAGCCAAGACCAGGCCGACTTTACCGAAATGACCTACGAATTGTACGGCCACGGCGGCGTTGGCATTATTGCAGAAGTGATGACCGACAACAAAAACCGCATCTCCTCCGATATGCGCATCGCCACCAACAAACGCGGAGGCACTGTCGCAACCCCAGGAGCTGTTTCCTTTAACTTCGACCGCAAAGGCGTGATCGAGATTCAAAAAAAGCATGCCAAGGAAGATGAGCTCTTCCTGGCCGCAACGGAAGCTGGTGCCGAAGAATTTCTCTCAGAAGATGCGGAATTCTTCACCATTCTCACTGATCCTGTCGACCTCTATACCGTCAAGGAGGCGATCCAAAAGCTTGGATTCCCCGTCGACGAAGCGGAGATCCAGATGATCCCCAAATCGTATGTAGAAGTGGATGAAGAGACCGGTGCTGCCAATCTCGCTTTGATCGAATGGCTTGAAAACTTAGATGACGTAGACGCCGTTTATCACAATATGGGGTAATCAAGGGTGACTATTTTGCAGAGGTTTGCAAAATAGTCATGACTTTTTTGCAAAATTATGCAAAATAGTCATTATGCAAAGAGCTCAAGAATCAGCGATACTGAAAGATCTCGAAAAAAAAATGGTCCTTTTAACTGGACCCCGTCAAGCCGGTAAGACGACGCTTGCAAAATCTATCGCTAAAAACTTCAACAACACTCTTTATTTGAACTACGATAGCGCTTCCGACCGAAAAATACTCATCAATGAATCATGGCTGCCTTCCACGGAACTTCTCATCTTTGATGAGATCCACAAAATGGACAAATGGAAAAATTATCTCAAAGGGATATTCGACACCAAACCAACAGGTCAAAAAATACTCGTAACGGGAAGTGCGCGTTTAGATGTATTTAGAGAGGCGGGCGACTCACTTGCAGGCCGCTATTTTTTACATCGCCTCCTACCGCTGTCACCTTCTGAGTGTAGTCAAATGCATACTCCTTACACTTTGGACCGATTTATGGAACGGGGAGGCTTTCCCGAACCGTTTTTAGCTCTTGATGCTCTGGAAGCTGACCGGTGGCGCAAAGGGTATGTAGACAGTCTATTAAGAGAGGATGTGTTAAATTTTGAAAACATTCAAAATGTCAAATCGATCAGACTGCTTTTCGATCTTTTGCGTGAGCGGGTAGGGGCTCCACTCTCCTATTCTTCTATTGCAGAAGACCTCCAAATCGCGCCCAATACAGTAAAAAAATATATCCAAATACTAGAAGCGCTCTTCATCATCTTTAGAATCACGCCCTACTCAAACAACATCGCTAGAAGCCTCTTAAAGGAGCCTAAGCTGTACTTCTTTGACATTGCCCTTGTAAAGGGAGATGGAGGAGCACGTTTTGAAAACTTGGTTGCGCTCTCGCTCCTTAAGGATATTTTTGCAAAAACCGATGCTTATGGTAAGACTTACGAACTTAAATATCTCCAAACCAAAGAGAAACAGGAGGTCGATTTTGCCATTATCAAGGAAGATAGTATCGAAAGCATTGTCGAAGCAAAAATATCAGATAGAATCGCTGCCCCTGGTATTAAGCACTTTCATTCAAAATACCAACTCCCTGCCTTCCAACTTGTCAAAGAGTTGAAAAAGGAATACCAAGACAATGGGGTCGCTATCGTGGATGCAAGACATTATCTTGATAAGCTATTCTTATAGACTTATTTTTACGTAAGGGCATTGTTAGAAGAATGCTCTTTGGCACACTGAATGAGAGTGTCTGCAAGAAGTTCTTTTAATGCTCCCCAAATAGATACATCGAATGTTTTAAATTTTTTCTGCGTGATTAAGTAGCCGCCGATCACAGTTCGAGAGGCTTCTCGGATGGCCGTTTCATCCATGCTTTGATTTGCAAAACGCGATTTTGCAATCTTAACGACGACATCAGTACTAACTTGTTTATTTTCCTGGAAAGACTTAAGCCCTTTTTGCAATTCAACTGCAATCGTGTCAGCATCCGGAAATCTTAAGATCATTTTATTCCTTTATTCTATGCATTATAGGAGGACGAGCTGACATTGCCGCCTGAACCCGTCCAGTTGGTGTGAAAATATTGTCCACGTGGCCGGTCTTTCCGCTCATACGTATGAGCGCCAAAGTAATCGCGTTGCGCCTGTAAAAGGTTGGCAGGCAGATTGGCGGAGCGGTACCCGTCGAAAAAGGCAAGCGCCGTGCTAAAGCTCGGCGAGGGGATGCCAAGAAGAGCTGCTTGGGCGACCGCCTGGCGCCAACCGGCTGAGGAGCGTTCGATCTCCGCTTTAAAGAAGGGATCCAGCAAAAGGTTTGCAAGTTGAGGGTTTTTATCGTAAGCCTCTTTGATTTTGCCAAGAAAACGGCTGCGAATAATGCACCCGCCACGCCACATGAGAGCGACAGCACCTAGATTGATCTTCCAGCCGTACTCTTGCGAAGCTTGACGCATGAGCATGAACCCTTGCGCATAGCTAATGATTTTTGAAGCGTAAAGAGCATCGTGGATCTCCTTTTCGAAGTTTTCCTTATGCCCTTGATAGGATGTTGAAGGAGAAGCAAAGGCGCGGCTAGCCTCCTGACGCTCCTCTTTAAGCGACGAGAGAAAGCGGGAGAAAACAGCCTCGCTGATCAGCGTAAGCGGCATCCCGAGGTCGAGAGCATTGCTGACAGTCCATTTACCGGTGCCTTTTTGTCCTGCAACGTCTAAAATCTTATCGACAAGGGGTTTTCCATCGCTATCTTTGACGCCAAAAATTTGGCTCGTAATTTCAATGAGATAGCTATCTAATACGCCCTTATTCCAACGTGCAAAGACATCCTGCAACTCTTCTGTTTGAAGATGGAGCGTTTCTTTAAGCAAATGGTAGGATTCAGAAATGAGCTGCATGTCGCCATATTCAATTCCGTTGTGCACCATTTTGACATAGTGTCCGGCGCCATCCTCGCCTACCCAGTCGCAGCACGGTTCGCCGTTATCTGCTTTCGCAGCAATCGATTGGAAAATGTCTTTTATCAGCGGCCAGCCTTTTACGTTACCCCCGGGCATGATCGAAGGGCCGTTTCGAGCGCCCTCCTCTCCTCCCGATATGCCGGAACCAATAAAAAGTATGCCTTTTGACTCCAAAGCATGCACCCTTCTCGTGGTATCCGTGAAAAGACTATTGCCACCGTCGATCACCAGGTCCCCTTTTTCAAGATAGGGCAAAAGGCTTTCAATAAACTCATCGACGGCATCGCCTGCCTTCACCATGAGCATGATCTTGCGAGGCCGCTTAAGGCTTTTGACGAACTGCTCTAAAGAGTGAGTTCCTATGACTTTACTACCCTTTGCAGCGCCTTGTAAAAAATCGTCGACTTTAGAGGTTGTGCGGTTGAAAACGGAAACGACATAGCCGTGGTCATTCATATTCATCACTAAATTTTGACCCATGACGGCCAATCCAATCAAACCGATATCAGCTGCCATTTTTCCTCCTCGACTAAACGTGCGTTCCCAACGATACCCCCTATTTTGATATTTTGCAACGGAGCAAGAGATTGAATTTTAGTGATAAGACTGTTATGCTGATGTCTCATGTCGCTACGATTTAGTGAATTCACCCCAAAAAGCTGGGTATGCCTCAAAGAGGGCTACTCGATCCGCACCTTTTTAAATGACCTGTTAGCAGGAATCACCGTAGGCATCATTTCACTACCCCTTACGATGGCCTTTGCAATCGCCTCAGGCGTCTCTCCTGAAAAGGGGCTGATTACTGGCATCATTGCAGGCTTTCTCATCTCTCTCCTTGGCGGCAGCAGAGTCCAAATCGGAGGACCGACAGGAGCTTTTGCCGTCATCATCTACAGCGTTGTGATGCGCCATGGTGTCGATGGGTTGATCTTAGCCACTCTTTTAGCTGGGTTGATGATGATCGCTTTTGCCCTTGCAAGGGCAGGTGCAATGCTAAAATTTATCCCTTACTCGGTGACGGCGGGATTTACTGCCGGAATTGCTTTAATCATCTTTTCTTCGCAAATCAAAGATTTTTTCGGCCTTCAAATGGAAAGCATGCCGATCGAATTTTTGGACAAATGGCAAGCTTATGCTCAAAATGCCCATAGCTTTAATCCTACAGCCCTCACTCTTGGTGCACTCTCATTGATCTTCCTTTTCGGAATGCGTCGCTATCTACCGAAATGGCCGGCACCCGTTTTTGTGGTGTTTTTTGGCACACTCGCAGCTTGGTACTTTCAATTTCCTATCGAGACGGTTGAATCGAAATTCGGAACCATCCCGAGCGATCTTCCTCCCCCCTCTTTTCCCGACTTCTCTTTAAACAAGCTGCAAGCAGTCTTTCCCGATGCCATCACGATTGCCCTTCTTGGGGCAATTGAATCGCTCCTGTCAGCTGTCATTGCTGACGGACTCACAGGACACCGCCATCGTTCCAACACTGAGTTGATGGCTCAAGGAATTGCCAACATCGGTTCTGCACTCTTTGGAGGCATCCCCGCAACAGGTGCAATTGCGAGAACTGCTGCCAACATACGCCTTGGAGCTAAAACGCCCATTGCCGGAATGATCCACGCAGTCACGATGGCTATTTTAGTCTTTTTCTTTGCCTACTGGGCCGCCCAAATCCCGCTCACGATCCTGGCAGCTGTCTTGATTTACATCGCCTGGAACATGAGTGAAATTGAACAGATCAAAGCGATCTTTAAAACCACTAAAAGTGATATCACAATACTCATCGTCAGCTTTTTGCTCACAATCTTTGTCGATTTGACTGTCGCTGTCCAAGCAGGCGTCCTGATCGCAGCTGTCCTTTTCATGAAAAAAATGACAGACGCCACAAGCGTCAAGGGGTGCCAATTGACCCTCACTGAAAAAGAGGATCCCTACGCAGAGGATTCTCTACTGCAGGCGCGAGACAAAATCCCGGAAAATGTCGTTCTCTTCGAACTGGATGGCCCCCTCTTTTTTGGCAGCTCCCAATCCTTAAGCGAAATCTTCAGCCAGATCCGCCCTCTGCCTCAAACGCTCATCTTACGCATGCACAAAGTGCCTCTCATCGATGCAAGCGGCCTACATGCCTTAATCGAGTTTTCTAAACAGTGCGAAAAGAAAAGAATCCGTCTGATCCTTTCAGAGGTGACAGGGAAAAATGCAGCGCTCATTGCCCGCTCAACTTTACCTAAAACACTGCAGCCCCACTCTCTTTGCCTGACCTTAAACCAGGCGATTGCCGAGTCAAAACAAGCTTAGAAGAATCATGTATAAGTTGACCGCTCTATCATTTTTACCCGAGTAAAAGGCTGGTTTGTCTTTGTGGATTTACAGCACCTAGGAGACGCTCATATTGATCTAATGTCATCCGCATTCTACCCCGCTCATACTGAGCGTAGGCGTTTGGAGACTTTGAACCTAATCTGTTAGCAACGTCTCGAACTGTTGATTTGCTTATTTCTCTTTGACGGATGAGAGAAAATGACAGCATGATATTGCTGTGAGAAACCTTAACCCCTATCTCATTCTTATTGTGATCCACAACTTCTAATCGAAGATCTTTGACATCATTGGCAGGGAAATATGAGTTAAGAAGTCCAATAATAGCATCCCCAATCATTTCTAAGGCTTCTTTTCTCGTACGACCCTGAGAGCAAACATCAATAACGGGAATTTCCACTAACCAAAATTTACCGTCTTTCCAAATTTTACCCACAAGTTCCATTACATCTCCTTTTTTGGCGGATTGTTTTTTGCCTTCTTGAGAATTTTTTTAGCTAAAAATTCATTAATTTCGCCATGTCTAGGGACTGATTCAAACTCCTTTCCATTAGACCACACATCATGACATCCGCCATGACGTTCTAACCACCAGCCAAATTTAGTTAGCTCCCCCTCAAGATCTCGCCTTTTCATGTAAATGACTGCCTCGCCTATCTTTTATTGTACATTTGCAAATGTACAATGTCAATAATTTTGTGAATCAATTTTTCCACAATTGAATTAGGAACAGGCTTCTGGATTAGAGAGGAAAATTTGCTAGGATCTGATCTATCGAACAGTGCTTGGCTTTAGGCGCAATCATGGCAAGAATCGCAGTTTGAAGGTATTCAGGAGCTCCAGCTTTGGCGAGCTCTCTACGTACAAATTCCTCTTTCACTGCGAAATTCCTTCCAAACAACCTCGAGGGCTCAGGTTGCCTCCCGGTATAAAGCTCATAGAGAGTGAGACCCATTGAGTGAAGGTCGCAACGATAGATGTTTTCCGAAGTATTTGGATCAAACATAGCGGCACTCCCTTGGACTGCTTCAGAGGCGAATGAATCAACGTAAGGTGCTGCATAACGCATTGTAGCTCCCCAGTTCTTATTCAATGAAGTGACATTACCCTCTTCCAAAGCGAATACGCCTCCGAAATCGGCAATATGGGCGATCCAATTTCCCCGCTCATCTTTCTTTACAAACACATTTTCAGGCTTGATATCGAGGTGGGCAATTTGAAGCTTTTTCAAATTGGAAAGCCCTTGCAAAAGCTGATGAGCCACCTGATTTTTCACATCCGGTTTTGCTCGGTAAAGCTTCTTAAGGGTGCCTTCGTAACGAACACCCACAAAAGAACTGAGAATCACTCCCGCAATCTTGAAGAACTTCAGCGGTTTTGCCATGATGCCAATCAGCTCCCCGCTTTCCGTTTTTCTAAGTCCAACCGCCTGGGAACGATGCGCTTTTTCTAAAACAGTGTATTCTCTCTCTATGGAATCTTCAGCGTCCTTCCGATCAATCAACCTACTAGGTTCTGCGGTTTTGATTACAGCTGTTTTCGGTTGTCCCAGAGCCTTCAACAATGTGACTTTTCCAAAAGTCCCCCGGCCCAAAACATGGCTAAAACGCTCGGCACGAAACGCGTCGCCTTCCTTGCTAATCAAGAAGTGGTGCCTTCCGACGCGCACCTTCCTTTCGGAGTTTTGAGGTAGTTCCACCCCAAGCTTAACGACCTTCATCAGGGTCCCTTTGGAGAGGCCCTCTCTTTTAAACAACTGCCAAGAGCTATTTTTATACTGCTCAAAGAGGGTTTTATATCCATTCAGCACTTTAGAAATGTCTTCAGCCCAAGTTTGAATTCCTTTGGCATCGGAGGCCATGTCGCGAATCAATTTTTTATTCAAATAAAGCCGCTTTGATAGGCTTCGGATATTGACATCTACTTGTCCTAATCCATCAAGATCCATGCGAACATAAAAATGTTTCCGGATCAATTTTTGCATTCGGCTTGCATCAGCGCCTAGAATTGCCTTTGCACGGACGGTGAATTGCGGATCACCCCCAAAGGTAATGTCCCCCTCTCGGGCGCGCCGTTTTTTTATAGCCCCAGACCGGTTAATATAACTAGAGTCGCCGCCCGAAGTTGTGATTCTATTAATTGCCATGTATTTATTATATTATATATATAATTATTACACACGTTGACAGAATTGTAAATTCTGTTACTCTTCAGGAATGGAAGACATCTTCGGATTCCCCTGGATGGTCAGCGGATCACTATTCGTTGCCATTTGCATTTTATTTGCCCTGCTTGGTTTATGGATCACCCATAAATCGATTAACCCAAAGACACGCAAAAACAACCACGATGTGGCAGGATTTACATTTGGAATTGTGGGTGTCGTTTACGCAGTGCTACTTGGGTTTACCGTCGTCAATGTGAATGACAGGTTCAACTCCATTCAAAAAAATCTCGTTGAAGAGTCCGCTGTCATGCTACAACTCTACCGCGATGCGGAAACCTTTCCCGAGGCCACACGCAATGCAATCCGCCGTGAAATCAAGTCTTACGCAGAACTAGTCTATAACGAAGAGTGGGATATGATGGCGGCCCAAAAAGAGAGCTCGCAAGCGTATGACCGCCTTCTCTCTCTTTGGAAGGAATATTACAAGGTAGATCCCCAAAATGATAAGGAGATGGCTTGGTTTAAAGAATCGCTCCTTAGAATGAATGAACTTGCCAATTATCGAATCATCCGCCTCTTCAATACTACACAGTCCCTTGGCAGCATGATGTGGACTCTTTTAGTTTCAGGGGCCCTCATCACGATATTTTTCATGTATTTCTTTAGTATCGAAAGCCTTTTCGCTCACGCCCTTCTTACTGCACTTCTAACTGGAACGATCTCCTTCATGCTCTTTCTAATTCTTTCATTAGACAGCGCCTTCTCAGGGGATGTAAGTGTCGCCCCTACAGAGATCGAAAAGACGATCCAGAGGTTCAATTCCTAATTTACCACCCATCGAAAAAATGGTTAATTAGAACGTACGCGATCCAATTTTCCCGCTAAAATTGGATAGCCCATAATTCTAAGACATTCGACAAACCGAACCATTGGTAACTTCATTCCACAAATAGCCGGCAAAAAAAGCAAGCTAGCTGCCAGCTTATAATTCTTATGATTCCAGTAGTAATATCCAAGTGCCTGATACGCCCTAAGCGCATTTTTTTCCTTGGCTTTTTCATAAAGACCCAATGCAGCGACAGAGTTGAGAGAAACCCCAACACCTAGTAAATATTGGTCAGCACGTGAGCACAAGTGAAGGACTTCCCCCATAATCTCCAATTTTTGATAGTACTCTCTTGCGATCTCACGATTTAGCAATGTCCCAAACCCCTTCCAGTAAGCATCGGCTAAGAATTGGTAGGCAATTGCGCGAACTTGAGCATTCTGTGCATAAATTCCTGCTTTGTAAAACTCCTCGAAAATTTTTATTTCAGAACTGAAAGATTTATCTGCAGGGATTTGATCATGCGCACACCAAAGCAAAATTGCATTCGATATAGTATGCACCTTGGATTGCGCCATTAACTTGTCGAGTGCTGATTTTCTCTTGCTCGCTCTTTGATTTTGATAATATTTGAAGATTTTTATCCAGCTCTTAACTTTTTTAGGGGATTCCTTTAAGGAATCCCACTTCTGATTATCATTAGTAGATTTCATACTCCAAAGATCATCCAATAAGCTTTTTTCTCCTTCTGACAGCTCTGCATATTCAAGATCCTTCATAGATTCTAAGAATACTTCATCCTCAAAAGAAAGCTCGTTTTTAACGCTCTGTAAAGCGGGAAGCGGTACCATATTTTCTTGAACATTAGAATTTGAAACAACAAATAAATCTGAAGCTATTTCATCTTCTGCCCCACCTAATCTTCGGGCTTTTTTCTTTGGGCTTCCGTTTTCTTCCTTTTTTCGTTTTACCGTTTCATTAAGCTTTTCGATCATTGCGGCATTTCGCTGCACTAGCAGAGTTAATGCGTTCTCCTCTTTGTGCAAATCATCAAACACAAACGCTTTATCTGAATACAGTTCACGCCCAACTGAATTAATCGACATAAAAACCCCAATTTTTTTCTAAATTTATAATTCAAATGATTAATAAAATCAACTTATTTTTAACAACTAAAGACTACAGAGTAAATTGAGACTCCGAGAAAACTACAACTAAATCGCTTTGAATAAGTTAAGAATAGCGATATCTTTCAAGAGCGCTTTTTGTGATAGGCCCTATTGCCGTCAACCGAAGATTCGGGGACAGAGAGGGCTTAAGAGAGAAAAAAACCTCAACGGAAGAAGGACTCGAAAAGAGCAGCTCTTGGAATGAGCTGAGATCAGGTAGATCTGTCAGCGGATCTTTTTCTAATGTGTAAAGAGGGATCGCATTCACAGTTAAACCTTCTCTTATTAATGCATTTCTAAGAAAAGGCCTGGCCAAAAGAGAGTGGGGATAAAGAAGTTCTGCTTCGGATAAATGATGGGATGCAAGTAAATCAAACAGTCCCTCCTGCGTTTCCTCTTTAGGAAAATGTGTTGTCTGAAGGAGAGAAGCGGTTGCAGATCCTACCGCTACAATTTCTTTTTCAAAAAGCTTGTCTCCGAAACGCTTTTGCATGATTCTAGCCGCAGTTTTACTCGTTATAATGAGATGAGAAGATCTCCGAAAAGCCTCATCGAGGCCGATCGCGGGCAGAGGCACAACCCTGGTTAAGGGGCAATGAAAAAGCCAGCGGTCCTGAAATTGATGGAGGGGAAGCTCAGGACCAAAGTACAGAGCTTTTGGAAAACGGCGCACATCGAGAGGGCGAAATAGTTCGGCCATTTCCTTATCCCCTGTGAGAGCAGTGACAGCGAGCTGCCCCTGAAAAGTAGTTGTAGAACCCGGAAGTCGAATGCGATTCAATTTTTCAAGCTTCAAACGGATCAACGCAGCCTCAGCAATCACCACCCCATGCACTTTTCCCTCTTCCAACTGCTTAAGGCGCGCATCAATCGTGCCTCGGATGTCGCAGAAGCTAAGATCTTTTCGAAGCGCCCTTACAGCAACTTCTCGTCTCTCTGAAGAAGTGGCGATCAGTGCTCCTTTAGGAAGGGATTCAAGGGTTTCCCCCTCTTTAAGAACGAGGCTGTCACCAGGATCTTTTCCGCGTGTCAGAGCAATGACGCTGATTCCATCAGGTAAAGGCTCGGGAAGATCTTTTGCGGAGTGAAAAGCGACTCTGCATCCCCCTTTTAGAAGCAATTGATCTAGCTCTTTAGTGAAAAAATCGGTTTTATCCAAACTTCTCAAGGAAGTTACAAGATCGATATCGCCTGTAGTTTCCAAAAACTGTGATTGAAATTCGACATGGGGCAAAAGCTCTTGGATCTCTTCAAATTGAGCGCGCGATAGCTTCGAGGCTCTCGCCGCAGCTACCACCTTAATTTTATCCATGAATGAGTGCTTCTACTGCCTCTTCAACCATCTCGACACCGATAAGAGAGATCTTTTTGGCAAGTTCGGAGGAAATGCCCTTCAAATTCCTCTTGGGCATGATGCAGCGCTTAAAACCCATCTGAATTGCCTCCTTGATTCTACTTTCGACCCGTGGTACGGAGCGCACCTCTCCTCCCAGACCCACTTCGCCCAAAACAACTGTTTCTGTATCAATGCTTCTTCCTCTCATCGAGGAAGTCACAGAAATGAGAATTCCAAGATCAATTGCAGGTTCAATGATTTTCAAGCCTCCTGCAATCGAGACAAATACATCGCAGCGATGGAGCTGATACCCCATTCTCTTGTCCAAAACCGCGAGCAAAAGTGAGAGCCTATTTTGGTCGATTCCCGTCGAGCGTCTAGAGGGACTGGGAAAGGTAGTGTCTGTCACGAGAGCTTGCGCCTCAATCAAAATGGGCCTTGTTCCTTCCAGAGTCGGTATGATGACTGAACCATTTGCGCCTTTTTTTCGCTCTTCCAAAAAGATTTCCGAGGGGTTTGCAACCTCGCGGAGACCATTTTCATGCATGCTGAATACCGCTATCTCGTCGGTTGCTCCAAAGCGATTTTTGACAACGCGGATCATGCGGAATTGCTGCTGTTTATCTCCCTCAAAATAGAGCACAGAGTCCACAAGATGCTCAAGAATCTTAGGTCCTGCGATCTCACCCGACTTTGTCACATGTCCAATCAGAAAGGTGGCAATGTTTCTTCCTTTTGCCAAGTGCATGAATTCTGTCGTTGTTTCCCTCACTTGGGTGACAGATCCGGGCGCAGACGGAAGATCTGCCTTATAGACAATTTGGATAGAGTCCACGATGAGCACATCGGGCTTCAAGGCATCCACCTGCACTTTTATCTGAGAAAAATGGGTCTCGTTGAGAATCAGTAAATTATCGGTATCCACACCCAGCCTTAAAGCACGCAAAGTGGTCTGCTCTAAAGATTCTTCTCCGGAAATATATAGAACGGTGAGCCCCTGTTTTGCCAATTGATAGGATAATTGCATCATCAAAGTCGATTTGCCAATCCCCGGATCGCCCCCTACAAGAGTCAATGAACCCGGCACGACACCGCCGCCGATCAGACGGTCAAATTCATGGATTCCTGAAAGAATTCTAGGGGTTTTATGAAGAGAAACCTCTTTAAGCCGCATCGGCTTATTTTCCCTTCCAAACGCAGATTCAAAGCGGCTTTTGAGCTCAATTTCCACCTCTTCCTTTAGAGTATTCCACTCAAAACAGGTTGGACATTGACCGCTCCATTTTGCCTGATTGTGCCCGCAGCCTTCGCAGCTCCACACTGTCTTCTGTTTAGCCACCTATTCCGCCTTTAGCTTTTTCAACGCCTCTTCCGCAGCCGCTTGCTGTGCTTGTTTTTTGGAATTTCCTTCACCTCTGCCATATTCGATGCCATTCATTTCTACTGAGACAAGAAACAGCTTGCTGTGGTCGGGTCCCGTTTCGCTAATCACCCTATATTCCGGAGGCGATTGGAATTTCTTTTGAGAAAAATCTTGTAAGAGCGCCTTCCAGTTGCTCAAAGGAGCTTGCAAGATTGCATTCATCTCCTCAGAACATTTTTGGAATAAAAATTCGCGCGCTGCTTGGAGTCCTCCATCGATATAAATTGCTCCCACAATTGCCTCAAAAAGATCTGCAAGAATCGATTCCCTGCCGCGGCCGTCGTTCATCCGCTCCCCTTTGCCAAGCAAGACAAAGGTCTGGAGATTGAGTTTGAGAAGGTAATTCATACAGGAGGAGGCCTCAACAAGGCGTGCCCGCATCGTCGAAAGCTCTCCCTCGCTTAAGTCGGGAAGAAGACGATAAAGATGCTCCGCCACCAAAAGACCAAGCACTGAATCCCCCAAAAATTCTAAACGTTCATTATGCTGAAGAACTGCTCTATTTTCATTGACATAAGACCTGTGAACAAATGAGAGGCTTAATAGATCCTTATTTGAAAAAGAATACCCCAAAACTGCTTCAATATGAGGGAGTTTATCTTTGAGTTCTTCCATCGTTGTCATGCGTGCATTCTATCGAAATGAAGCTATTTTAAAGTAGACTTTTTTAGGCAAGATCGGCGAGAATAGTTGCCTATGAAGTTTTCGATCACCTTAGAGCAAAGAGATAGCTACGCCAAGCAAGGATATGTTGCTCTTTGCGAGCTTTTGACGCTACAGGAACTGACTTTTTTAAACGATTTTTCCTCAAAATTGCCAGCTAAAGGCAAAGCTGCGCTGCCGCGCGATTTGTGGAGACAGGATGAAAAGCTGAGAAAAATCATCCTGAATGGCAAATTTGCAAACCTAGCCTATGAATTCATCCAAAGAAAACCCATTAAAATCGCATTTGATGAGTTGCTCTTACAAAGACGCCCAGCCCATCTAACTCTTCAAGAGGGATCCTGCGTAAGCTCCCTCCAGGGAGCCCTTATACTGTGTCTTGCAGCTAATGACAAAACGCCATTCGATCTTATCCCAGGGGCGGGAATGTTTTTGAATCCAACCACTGCCCCTGACTTATTGGAGAGCTTCTCGCAACAGTCGGGAAAATTCCTTCTCATCGCCTATGGCAATGCACATAGCCAATATTTGCACGTCGAAAAAGACCCCTATTGCCATTTTCTAAAATCTTTGGGATATGTATTTGGGGAGAAATTACATGAAAGCCTGCATCCGGTTCTTTTGCGTTAGCCTTTTTTTGCAATGCTGCCTTATTGCAGAAGAGCCTCTTCTTTTTAACTCAACTCTCGAGATGACTTCCACCTGGAACCTTGGGGAAACCCCCGTAACGATTTTGCTCCATCAACAGCAGGGAGCAGAACTTCTCTTCAACCATCACGAGCGTGATGAATTGCAATTTCCGATTGAGGTGCAACTGACGCTTCGCAACATGAAGTTAGAAATGAGAGCGGCAGGCAAAACGATCGAAAACGATTTGAAAAATCCTGGCCAAATCACTCCTCTTATCCAGTTTGCCCACTTTCAAAATAAGCCCATCGACTTAACTCTCATCAAAAACCCTCCCTACGCATTATTTAAAGAGCCATTTGCCAAACAATTTTTGGATCTTGAGCTCTTCGAACAGCCTCTTTTCGAAGGCATTTTTGTATCTCCCCTCCACCAGCTAATCGAACTCGTCTCCAGACCGCTTAAAGTAGGGGAAGGGTTTCAAATCACTCAAGAAAGAACCGACACAAGACCCTATTTTTCCACCACAACATATACTGTACGTAAAATCGAAGGGGACGAAATCCTCGTCGATTCTACATGGATTATCGAAAGGCAAAAAAGCACCTTGACAGGGGAAAAGTCTTCCATCTCAGCAGTCATTTATGGGGAACTCAAAGGCTCATGGACTCTTTCTAAACAAAATCCTTTTCAATTCAAATATGAAGAAAAAGGAACGATTTCCTATTCCCTTGGAGTAGAAGAGCAGCAAGCCTCCATAGTACACAGGATTCAGAAAAATGGCCAAACGAGTCTAGTAAAATGAAGCGCCCATGGAAAATTGTCCAGGGAGAACCTTTGCATCCTCAAGAAAACATGGACCGCGACGCAAGGGCATTGAAGGAACTACAGGATGATGAGCCGCCAGTTTTGCGCTTTTATTCCTGGAAAGGAATCTCAGCTACCTATGGGTATTTCATTGATCCGGAAAAAACTTTTAATTATGAAGGACTTAGGAAAAAGAACATCCTAATCGGGAAAAGACCGACCGGAGGAGGTGTCCTTTTCCACCACGTTGACCTGGCTTTTTCTCTCCTCATTCCCGCATCGCATCCGCTTTTCGGAAAAAACGCGCTCGACTCGTATTACAGGATCCACTCAGCTCTATTGAGAGCCCTTCAAAGTATTCAGCGCCTGCCGCCCTCCGAGCTCCAAGATAATAAAGGGCTCTCCCCACATTCCGATTTTTGCATGGCGCATCCCACTATCTATGACCTGCTCATTTGCGGAAAAAAGGTAGCGGGTGCCGCACAACGTCGGACTAAGCAAGGGCTTCTCCATCAAGGTAGCCTCTGCTTAAAACCACCTGATCTGGAGTTGCTGAAGAGCGTTCTGTTGCCACAACCCGGGTTAGCAGAGGCGATGGAAGAATTTAGTTATCCTATTGGAATGTCTAGCGAGGAGAGCATGGCGTTTGCTGAAGCCTTTCAACTTTCCCTTGTTAAAAGTGAAGAATGAGGATAAAATAGTCGCATGGGATTGTTTTCCAGATCAAAACCAAAGATTAAAATTCAGACGACCAAGCGCGATGGTTTTAGCGGCTGGTTGAAGTGCACCCACTGCAATGAGTTAATCCACGCAAATGAACTGCAGCAAAATTGCAACTGCTGTCCAAAGTGCAACTACCACTACCGCCTCTCCGTCGATGAAAGGATTGCGCTCCTCGCAGATGCAGGCAGCTTCCAGGAATTCTTTACAGATCTTGCAGCGACAGACACATTAAATTTTGTGGATACCGAGCCTTACTCCCAAAGACTGACAACTGCCAAGGAAAAATCGGGCCATCAGGAAGCTGCGACCACCGGAACCTGCACCATTGGGGGCGCGCCTTCCGCTCTTGCCGTTCTCGATTTTAATTTTATGGGCGGTTCAATGGGCTCTGTTGTTGGAGAAAAATTGACCCGATTGATCGAGCTCTCCATCCAAAAGAAGCTTCCGGTTATCATCGTCTCTACTTCAGGCGGAGCACGGATGCAAGAATCGATTCTTTCACTCATGCAAATGGCCAAAACAAGCGCTGCCCTAGCTAAGCTCTCTGAGGCGGGCCTTCCTTACATCTCTGTTTTGACAAATCCCACAACAGGGGGCGTCACAGCGTCTTTTGCCTCTCTGGGAGATGTCATTTTAGCAGAGCCGAATGCTCTGATCTGTTTTGCAGGTCCCCGCGTCATCGAACAGACCATCGGACAAAAACTACCTCCCGAAGCTCAAAAGTCAGAATTTCTCTTGCAGCATGGAATGATTGACTGTATCGTCCTAAGACACGAACTCAAACAAAAATTGACAAGCCTTTTAACATTTCTCAAAAAATGAAACAGATTGAAATTCCCGTTACAGTTGAACATGAGGATTGTCTCCCTCACTATGCATCGGCATCAGCCGCAGGTGCCGACGTCAAAGCACATATTTCGGAGCCTCTTATTATCCAGCCTGGTGAACGCCTTCTCGTGCCCACCGGCCTACGGACTGAAATCCCTGCTGGCTTTGAGATTCAGGTTCGTCCGAGAAGCGGCCTTGCCTTGAAAGAAGGGATTACCGTCCTCAATACACCAGGGACGATCGATGCAGACTATAGAGGCGAGATCAAAGTGATCCTGATTAATTTAGGAAAAACAGCTTTTACTGTGACTCCCGGCATGAGAATTGCTCAAATCGTCGTTGCGCCCGTAGTTCAAGGAATATTTATCCCCATAGAGACTCTATCCGCGACAGTACGAGGCGAGGGCGGCTTTGGACACACTGGCCTTGACAAAAGATCGGGATGAATGTGCATGGTCAAAATTTCTTCATGTCTAGATTCTAATCTCATCCATTTCTCCTCAGCAGAGAAACGAGATGATGTGATTGCGGAACTTGTGAGAAGACTGGATCTGGCAGGAAAACTTCAAGACAGCACTCTCTTTCACGACTCTATTCTCCTGAGAGAGAAACTGGTCTCTACCGGAATAGGAATGGGGGTTGCTCTTCCCCATGCAAAACTTCCCGGTTACGAAGACTTCTTTATCGCGATTGGCATTCTATCGAAAGGTGTAGAATGGGGCTCCCTTGATCATGTCCCGGTTCGCCTGGTTTTTCTAATTGGGGGGCCTGACAATAAACAAACGGAATACCTACAGCTGCTATCGGAGCTCACTCAGAAGCTAAAAAACGAGGCCCTGCGAAAAAAAATGTTAACTTTGAATTCTGCGGAAGATATCATCAATTTATTCAACTAAGCGGGTCGGCTATGGACTTGAAAATCAAAGACGTTGCAGAGCTATTAAACGTTTCTCAATCCACAGTCCGCAAATGGCTTGATGAAGGGCAAATCCCCGCTTACAAAATTCAGGGTCAAGATCGCTTCAGTAAATTGGAAATAGAATCTTGGGTCATGAACTACCGCCAGGAAAAAAAGCCTCGAAATCTTCCATTTGAAGCCACTTCAGAAAAAAAATCCTTTGACCACCATACAGCTGCAACTGCCGGCTCCCAAAAGTTCTCGCTCTTCCGTGCTCTTCACAAAGGAGAAACTCTCCACGCAGTTCCCGGAAAAACAAAAGAGGAGATCATCCGTAATGCAACAAAGCAGCTCGCCAAGACACACGGTTTCGACTCGGATCTATGGGCTGAGCTTCTGATTGATCGCGAAAATCTACAGCCCACAGCGCTCAATAATGGTCTTGCCGTTCCCCACACGCGGGAATGCATCCTGAATCCTCACCACGATTTCATCGCCGTCGTCTTCCCAAAAGAGCCCATTCCTTATGGAGCGCTCGATGGCGAACCGGTTCATACGCTCCTCTTTCTCTCTGCAGGCAATGACAAACGGCATCTGCATCTTCTTGCCAAACTTGCCCATTTAAGTTATCAGAACAAAGAGTTCAACTCCCTTTTGCAAAAGCAGCCTGAAAAGGAAGCGCTTCTTGAATTTGTCAAAGCGTGGGAGAGCAAAATCCCCTCTCCTGACGAAGATTAAAACCTGATTGCATAAAACGTAACATCAAATTAATGACTGTTCTGCGAGAGCCCTTAATTTAGGATCCTGAATCATTTCAACAACTGACCGAAAGGAAGGAAGCCTATCACACCCCTTCATGACGTAAAAGAGCCCGATTTTTTTTGCATAAAGGCTCCTAAACCTCTCAGACTGCGATTCATCATCGATTGCCCCTCTCATAAAATCAAAGAGGCTTTCATCAAATTGAGAAATAGAGGCACTCTTTTCAGGACAATACCTTTGCAAAGTCTCAAGGAGGAGCTCTTCATACCTTTTCACTCCCTCATGAGATCCCATCCTTGGGCAATGGCTAATCAGGCGAGCAAGACATTCCACTCTTTGCTTTCCAAATTCCTCTAATTGGGGCCACTCAATAATCCATTCTAACAAAGCCTCTAAGAAAAACAATCGATAGCTTTCTGAATGGGTTTGCTTTGTAGCCTGTTGAGTGAAATTTTGTAAAAAAAAGAACTGAAGATCCTTAGGAAGATCGGGCTGAACGAAAAGAATTTTCAAAGGTATAGGATATGTTTCCAATCTGTCGACCTTCAATAATTCAATCCAGGCCTTCTTGCGCAAAGAAGGTGATGCACGCTCCATGAGAAGCACACCAAAAAGAAAGTCGACTTTACAATCCAATGCATTACTTATCCCTTTCAGCGCATCGTCAGGCACTTGAGGATGGTTCAATGTGAAAGGAAGTAATGGCCTATACAGCTCAAAATCCAAAAAACACTTACGAGCACGGATGAGAGATTTGAGATTGGGTTGAAATCCACATTTGAATTCATCGTTGTATATAGAGTGAGAGGTGAAAGATAAACACCTTTCCAAAATGGGGGCAAAATCGCTATCAGCATCCTTTGCCTGAATTTCAACGAGATCTAAAAGCACATTAAACGCTGCTTGCGCAACCTCTTTTTCCTCATTAAAAAGGTTTAATACCCTTTCAGCGATCGCCTTGGTGATAGCTGAACGAACATCGCGCTTCACATTTTTTGCTCTAGCTATTTTAAGGAGATCAAGATGCCCTACCTCGCTATTTTCACGAATTTTCCGCATGACTTCAGAAACGACTTTCGTTGAAAGCCTCTGTTGATTTTCGCCAACCTCAGCGTTATCCTGCAGATATTTCGAAAGCCCCTCGGAAAGCCTTACAAGCAAATTTAGAGGCTGACCGGCAGCCTTGCTATCGCAAGCTAGTGCCACCTGTCAGGAATTTTTAGTTGGTTGAGCGGCTATCTGCGTCATTTTTTCCAAGAGCTTTTTTCTTGGAAAAACTTCCTCGTCCAGTAAAACGATGTGATCTCCCTCGACGGTGACAAGGCACTTTCTCCCCTCATTTGGATGAGCAAGAACTTTTTCTGCCAATGGATCTTCAAGGTACTGTTCGATCGTTCTTCGCAATGGACGCGCCCCCATCTCAGGCTGGAAGCCCTTATCGACGAGAAATTCTTTAGCTTTGTCATCCAGGTGGAGGTAAATTTCTCTTCCGGCGATTCTCTTCAATAATTTGTTGAGCTCAAGACCAATCACTTCCATCAACTGCTCCTTGTTAAGTGGATGGAAGATGACAAGGTCATTCAGACGGTTTAAAAACTCTGGTTTGAAATGCTTTTTGACAGCTTTTTCAATCTGCTCCTTGATGTGAGCGTAGTCAAGAGAGCCTTCAAGAGCGCCAAAACCGATCTCTGTGGACTTCTTAATCAGGTCCGCTCCAAGGTTCGATGTCATGATGACAATCGTGTTTCGGAAGTCGACCTTTCTGCCGAACGAATCGGTCAAGCGCCCCTCTTCAAGTATCTGAAGAAGGATATCCATCACATCAGGGTGTGCCTTTTCGATCTCGTCAAATAAAACAACCGAATAGGGGCGCTGCCGGACCTGCTCTGTGAGCTGGCCGCCCTCTTCATGCCCTACATAACCGGGAGGAGATCCCGTCATTCTACTGACAGCAAACTTCTCCATGTACTCCGACATGTCGACCTGAATGAGTGCATCTTCCCCTCCAAACAGATTGACGGCTAAAAGCCTTGCTAGAAGCGTTTTTCCTACGCCTGTAGGGCCTAAAAACAGGAATGCACCGATGGGGCGGTTTGGATCTTTGATATCAGCGCGGCTTCTACGGATTGCCCTCGCAACAGTTTTTACAGCATCTTCCTGACCGATGATCGCTTCCTTCAAATGCTCCTCTATATTGAGCACTTTCTGCGTTTCACCCTCTGTCAATCTGCTTACGGGAACTCCGGTCTGGCGAGCTACGACGTTTGCGACATCTTCATCTTCGACGATGACGACATGCTCCTCTTTCTTAGTCTCCCACTCCATCCGGCTTTTCTGAAGATCTTCGCGTAACGTTTTTTCTTGATCGCGTAACTTAGCTGCCTTTTCAAATTCCTGATGGCCGATGGCATCTTCTTTGGCTAACCTTGCCTCCTCGATCTTCTTTTCAAGGTCATTGAAATCAGGCACGCGCTCCATCATCGAGATGCGCATCTTAGCACCCGCTTCATCGATCAAATCGATCGCTTTATCCGGTAGAAAGCGCCCATGAATATAGCGGTCTGAAAGCATTGCTGCAGCAGCGATTGCTTCATTGGAATAAAGGCATTTATGGTGGGTTTCATACTTTTTGATAATGCCCTGAATAATGTCTACGGTTTCTGTCACAGAGGGAGGATTGACCCAAACTTGCTGGAAGCGCCTTTCGAGAGCTGCGTCTTTTTCAATGTGCTTGCGGTATTCATCAACTGTCGTTGCTCCGATGCACTGAATTTCGCCCCTAGAAAGAGCGGGCTTCAAAATATTAGAGGCATCTATAGCACCTTCAGCTGCTCCTGCGCCAACAATTGTGTGCAATTCATCGATGAAAAGAAGAATATTGCCATTCTTCTTGATCTCATCCATGACAGCCTTGATCCGCTCTTCAAACTGGCCGCGGTATTTGGTCCCTGCAATCATGAGAGGCAAGTCTAACGTGATCAGACGCTTTTTTCTTAAGTTTTCAGGTACATCGCCCTTTACGATAGCCTGCGCTAATCCCTCAACGATCGCAGTTTTACCAACGCCTGCCTCTCCTACAAGAACAGGGTTGTTTTTTCTTCTTCTGCACAAGATCAAAATGAGCCTCTCAAGCTCATCTTTTCTGCCTACTACAGGATCCAATTTTCCTTCACGGCTCATCTCAGTCAGATCATGTCCATACGCCTTTAGAGCAGGCATCTTATCTGTTGGGCTTGAGCTCTTTTCATAACTTTTGCCTGTCGAGCCGGTCACACCGCCCTGTTGTCCTGCACCTATTTGAGGAGCTGTTCCTCCCATCGGAGGCAATTGCAGGTTAAAGGTTTCAAGCTCTTTCAATACCTCTTTACGCACCTCTTTCAAGTTCACGTTGAGGTTTTCAAGTACTTGAGCCGCTACTCCATCTGTTTGGCGCAGTAAACCAAGCAATAGATGCTCTGTTCCTACATAATTATGGTTGAGATTGGCCGCCTCTTCATTGGCATACTCGAACACTTTTTTCACTTTACCCGTAAGTGGCGGGTCGCCGTAGACCTGAATTTCAGGACCGTAACCCACCAATTTTTCCACCTCGGCGCGTACAGTTTCAAAATCGATGTTCAAGTTTTTTAAGACATTGACCGCAACGCCCTGGCCTAACTTAAGAAGGCCAAGGAGGACATGCTCTGTTCCTAAGTAATTGTGATTCAGTCGCTGTGCTTCTTTTTTGGCGAGCTTAATGACCTGTTTGGCGCGGTTGGTGAATTTATCAAACATGTTGTACTCTCTTGCTATAAAACCCAATTGTCTTCAGATCAACGATTTTTGAAAAGGTCGGATTGCATTGAACCGCAAATCGCTTGGTTCACAGAAACTCCAAAATATGAAGTTCCTAATAAAGAAAGACTTGGAAATTCGTGTAACGCCTTCTTTATCTCTTTCAATTTTTCCGGAAACCCAACCGGGTACTGAGGGATCGCTTTGCAAGCAACTACACTCCTTGCAAAATCAGGCTCTTCGGCAATTCCAAGATGCGCTTTGACGGACTTTAGCGCAATCGCTAAACATTCATCCTCGTTCCTATCTTTGGGATCTAGCATGACAGTAAGGCGCGTTTCAGTAGATGTGCGATTTTGAAATGGAAAGGAAGAGGAATCAAAAACAACCCCCAAAATCTCCTGATTTTCTTTGGAGGGCACAAGGTAGCCAAACCCGGAGAGCGGATTCACGCTCTTTTTATATCCCAAAGCAACAACTGCAACAGATTGAAAGGGAATTTCCAAAAGAAGATCTTTTAGTTTGGAAGCTGGCAATAGAGGAGCTAGAGCGTGTGCAGGAAGTGTTGAAAAGAGATGGTTAAATAAATCCTTTTTTCCATTACAGCACACTTCAATACCTTTTTGAGAAAACTTAAGGCTTTCGACCGGACAAGATAAACGCAGTCTATCGTCTAATCTTTCTGCAAGTGCCTTTATAACTGTTTCAAGCCCTCCTTCAAGGGTATAAAGAACGGATTTGCCTGTTGAAGGTGCTGAAAAAGCAGCCAAGATCAAAGAGCCTTTCGATTGCTCCATCTCCACCATTTTCGGTAAACAGGCCCTCATGGAAAGCTTCCTGCAATCCCCTGCAAATACGCCTCTCATAAAGGGGTCGATGAATTGTTCGGCAAATGAAACGGAAAAGCGCCGGGCAAAGAAATCAAACACCGATTCATCCTCGCCGCTGCCTTTTTTGCGGAAAGCCTCCTTGATGAAAGTCAGCAAATGCGGTCTAAATAGTGGAGAGATAAGGGCTTCAAAAAATCCCCCGGGCATCTTTTGAAGCTTTCCTTCCGAAAAAACATACCGAACAAATGCTTCCGGAGGAGCTGTAAGAAGCTTGGAACTCAAACCTAAGCAGTCTATAAGCTTCAGTGTTTCTGCACTATCCTGAGAGCGCAAGCTCCGCGGGCCCAATTCAAAGAAAAAATCACCTGTTGATTCGGAACGAATCCATCCTCCGGGGCGTGCCTCCTTTTCAAATATGGTGCAGGAAACCCCTTCGGTCTCCAGGCGGAAGCCTAGAGAAAGGCCGCTAATGCCAGCGCCTAATATTGCACATTTACCTAGTGTAGCTATCAAATTCGACCCCGTCAGAGTCGAAAGCTTCATATTTTCGTTCTTTTCCGTCAATCGTCACAAGTAGAATGTAGCGTTTTTGAGCACTCTTAGCAATATACCACGCCTCATTCGGAGTCTTTGGGTTGCGTGGATTGGGAATACCCCAAGCGCCATCACCCATGTAAAGAACTCCTGTTGGATCCTCTTTACCCTTGCGGATTAAACGGCTGCGCTTATAAGCGTGGTCATGATTTTCAAAAGCAGCCTCTAGTCCATATTTTTCAAAAAGAGGCACAAAATTTTCACGAACAGCTGTGATATGCGATTCATTGAAGGAGCGATAGGAGGGATAGGCTGGAACGTGATACAAAGCATATTTTAAGGGCACATCTCTTCTCATTCCCAGCGTTGCATCCAACCATTTGGCTTGAGCGCCGTTAACTGGCGCCGTATGTCCAGAATCCAAAATGCAGAGAGAAAGATAGCTTCCAAAATCGACCACGCGATAAGCTTTCCCTCCAAAGGCAAAGAGCTGATAATACAGTCTGGCATCACTTGGGTCACGTCCAAAACGCCCATTGACATCATGGTTTCCGATAGCAGCGATGAGAGGAATGAGCGTTCCATCGGTTTTGACCATCGATTTGGTCCAACTTTTTAGAAAATCGATCAGGCGCTCAGGCTCTCCATTCAGGAAGGAAACACGGGAAGCACTATAAGCAATATCCCCTCCTAACAAAGCAAAATCGGGGTCGTGCCAAGAAATGATCCGGTTGATCTCCTCCACATACTCGATCTTATCATCATAAATATCACCACCGACGGCAAAACGGATAGGACGAGTAAGCTCTTTTGGCATCGTCATAAAATAATAGGACTTAGGCTCAGAGCCGATGAGGAACTCAAACCGACTATCTGAAGCTAGATCATCAAGTTTCACGCGATACATATACATTGATGAGACATCTTTGATGGCAACTGCCGGGACCGATAACTCTTTCCAACCCTCTTCACCCTCGCGCCGAACCTTGAATGGGGTAAATCCCGAGTGGTTTTGGATCCATGTCACCACCATGCTAGACTCAGGGCTGTTTTCCCAAGTCAAATAGATAGCTTCGGGCTCTACACCTACTAATGAAAATGAAATGAATAGAATTGAAAAAATAAACCTAAACATGCAACCGCCATTATAATTTAATAATCAATTTACCAATTTTTGTATTAAACTAGAAGAAAAATCAAACTCCAATACTATTGTCTTTCTTGAATGTTCAAGGGGAACAGAAAACACCCCTCCCCAGTCACCCTTTGCAAGAGACGAAAAGGGAAGCGCGGATTCAATAGCGTCTCTTAAGTGGACATCAGAGCAATAAAGAGTTAACCTTTTCTCATTTTGAAAAGGCTGAAAGAGAAAAAGGACCGGAACCTGAAGCTCCTTTCTGAATTTCTCAGCAAGCAATGGATCCACCATAATACCTTGAGGCAGGCTCGCGATCGCATACACTAAGGCGCCTGAACGGAAAAGCTTCACATCCTTCCTCAATGCCTCTTCAGGGGAAAGCGCAATTTTAAGCGCTTGCAGCTCCTGGTAAAAACGTTCCATATCTTCAATACCTGCTAATGGCAAAAGAGTTGCTGCAGCCAGCCGGTCGCGGCCCGTGGTCTTTACAGGATCTTTTAAGGCGTGCGTATCGACAAGGATAGCAGCTAAAAGTAACAAGGCACAGTCCTTAGGCCATTTCTGATCTTTTCCCTCTTCCATAACCAAAGTAGCTGTCGATCCGCATGGAGCGATATGGCACGTTTTTAGAGATGGGTAGGATGAGACTTTTCCAGGATGATGGTCAATGATGCCCACAACAAACGGTCTAAAAGTCTCCTGGTCAGGCGAGAGTTCATGATGATCAATCAAATAGATCGACTGAGGATGGGCAGGCAGATCCTCTTTAAACTTGAGTAAAACTGGATTCAACCCGATTTTCTCAAACAAAAACAGAAGCTCTTTTCGCCATGCAAGAGAACTTTGAGAAAAGTTCATGACAGGCACGATCGACACCAGATCCCTTAGTAAATAGGCGTAACAGAGAGCTGACGCAACGGAATCGAGATCGCCCGATTCGTTTCCCAAAGCAAGAGAGACATTTTGCTTTTCCTGCAGGCCTTTTAACCATTTGACCAATTCCATCGCCTCAAGATGCCATAGTAGGAAAAAAAAAGGTGTTGAATTAGGAAAAAAAGAGTCTTATGCTTCAATCAAATGGATACATTAGCAAGTCTTGGCATCGATCCGATTCTCTCATTTTACGCGGTTAGCGCCTTCATTGCTATCGGAGTGGGCCTTGCAAGCCTGATCTTGATCACCAAGGCAAAGCTTGTAAAAAGCGATGTATGCAAAATCGATATCAATGACAGTGCTGAACTCTCCTTTAGCACAGCTGGGGGATGCACCCTTTTATCAGCTCTGACAAGCCACGGCATTCCTGTTCCTTCGCCCTGCGGAGGAAAGGCGACTTGCAAGCAATGCCGCGTACAAATCGTGGAAGGGGCCTCAGACCCTCTTGAAACCGATATCGGCACTTTCAACAAAAAGCAGCTAAAAGAGGGCTGGAGACTTTCCTGCCAAACCAAAGTGAAGCATGACCTCCATGTGCATATCGATGAGCACTCGCTTTCCGTCAAAGAGTGGACTGCCAAGGTGGTAAGCAATCAAAATGTCGCCACCTTTATCAAAGAGCTCATCGTCGAGATCCCGGAAGGCGAAGAGGTCCCCTATAGATCGGGCGGCTATCTCCAATTCCACGTTCCTCCCTTCAAAACGAATACGGAAGAGTGGAAAGAGACCATGGATCCCATTTACTATCCAGATTGGGAAAAATTTAAGCTTTTCGGCATCCCTATCGACTTTAGCAACCTTCCCGCCCCTCCTAACGAGATCATTAGAGCCTACTCGATGGCCTCATACCCCGCAGAAGGAAGGAAGTTGATCTTCAACATCCGCATCGCCACTCCACCATTTGTTGCCGGAAAAATGGCTCAGGACATTCCATGGGGTATCTGTTCCTCCTATACATTTGGACTGAAACCGGGAGACACAGTGCGTTTAAGCGGTCCTTACGGTGAATCTTTCATGGTCAATGACAATAGGGAGCTCATCTTCCTTATTGGGGGTGCAGGCTCTTCTTTTGCAAGAAGCCACATTTTGCATCTCTTCAATACAGAAAATACCAAACGCAAAGTCACGATGTGGTATGGCGCCCGCTCTCTTAAAGAGAACATCTATGAGCAAGAGTATAAGCAGTTAGAAAAGACCCATCCCGAAAATTTCAAGTACAATCTCGTGCTCTCAGAACCCCTTCCTGAAGACGTGGAAGCGGGATGGCCCAAAACAGACCCTCTTAAGACAAACTTCCTTTTCAGAGCCTTTGAAGAAGGGCAACTCAAAAGGATGGATTATCCTGAAGATAATCTCTACTATGTCTGCGGCCCTCCTTTGCATAATAAAGCGGTACTCAAACTCCTCGACGACTATGGCGTTCCAAGAGACAGCATCATCTTAGACGACTTTGGAAGTTAACTTGTGAAAATCTGCCTTGCACAACTGAACCCAATCGTTGGTGATCTTTTGGGGAATACCCAAAAGATCATACGGGCAATCCGCGAAGCAAAAAATGAGAAGGCAGATCTCATTCTCTTCTCTGAACTCATCCTCACGGGTTATCCTCCTGAGGATTTTCTTCTCCTGCACGAATTTGTCAAAAAAACAGAAGCTGCACTTCAAGAGATCGCGCCAGAAACAAAAGGGATCTCAGCCGTCATAGGAACTCTCCGAACAAACAACTCACATGCAGGAAAACCGCTCTTCAATTCTGCTGCCATTTTCGAAAATGGAATCCTATTAGGCTATCAGGACAAGAGCCTATTACCTACCTACGATGTCTTTGATGAGAGGCGCTATTTCGAGCCCGCAAAAAGCTCTATCCGTCTTTGGGAACTTGCCGGCAAAAAGTGCGCCATCACCATTTGCGAAGACATTTGGCAGCACGCAGGGCTTAAAGAGCTGCCCGGGTACGAAAAGGACCCTGTCGATGAATTAAAAGCATTGCATCCGGATATCGCCTTTAACCTCTCCGCCTCCCCCTTCCACTTAGGCAAACTGTCTACGAGAGCCTCCGTAGCTTCAAAAGCGGCCAAAACACTTAACTGCCCTTTAGCTCTCTGCAATCAAGTCGGGGGCAATGATAGCTTGATTTTCGATGGGCACAGTCTTCTCATGAGCCCCCAAGGAAAAATCGTGCACGTCTCAAAAGGCTTTGAAGAGGACCTCGAAATAGTGAATAGTGAAAGTTCAACCCTTAAAAGCCTTCCAGAAGACGAAATGGAACAACTGCACGCAGCGCTCGTCTTAGGGCTAAAGGATTACTTTGGAAAAATGGGGTTTAAAAAGGCATGCCTTGGCCTATCGGGAGGCATCGATTCTGCCCTCGTTGCCTGCCTGGCGCAAGAGGCGCTTGGCCCTGAAAACGTTTTAGCCGTTGCAATGCCCTCGCGCTTTTCTTCCAAGAGCAGTCTTGAAGATGCCTCTATCCTTGCCAAAAATTTAGCCATCCGCTTCCAGGTGATTCCGATTGAAGGCCCCTTCGAAGCCTACCTCGATCTTCTCACCCCTTACTTCGAAGGCAAACCTTTTGACACTACCGAAGAGAATCTGCAAGCAAGGATCCGCTCGATGATTCTGATGTCGCTCTCGAACAAACATGGCTATATCGTTCTCAGTACCGGCAACAAAAGCGAACTAGCGATGGGATACTCCACTCTCTATGGCGACATGAGCGGCGGCCTTAGCGTCATCAGCGACTTGACCAAAGAACAAGTGTATTCCCTCTCGCGCTGGATCAACCGTTCCAAAGAGGTCATTCCAGAAAACACCTTGGTTAAACCGCCTTCTGCAGAGCTAAAGCCGAATCAGAAGGACTCAGATACTCTTCCTCCGTACGAAACTCTCGATACCGTCTTAAAAGACTATATTGAAAAAGGCCGATCTCCTGAAGAGATCTCTCAGGCTCACACCATCCCCCTTTCTCTTGTCCAAGATCTCATCAGACGCATACACCAAAATGAGTACAAGCGCAGGCAAGCCCCGCCCGGACTCCGCGTCAGTGAAAAGGCCTTTTCCATCGGCCGCAGATTTCCGATTATCCAAAAATGGGCCTAAACGGTAAATTTTGGCATTTAACTTGCTCTCATTTTGAATCATGGTCGCAATTAAACATTTGCAAAAACAGCTCTCTTCCCTTGATCAATTCACTGAGGCTGTGAATCGATCCTCTCTGCGCATTCAAGGCAAAAGCTTAAAAGTGCATTTGGAAATTGAGGGGAAAACTTACGAAGTTACTCGCAATCAACTGGTTAAGCTGGCAATTAGCCTCGTTCATGCAGATTCCGCAACCACCTTATGGCTGAGAGTAAGACACTTAAAAAATCTCGAAGAAAAGCTAATAAAACTTCAAAAAGCAGAGGCGATTCTTGTAAAATCTTCGACACGAGGATACGGTATTCATCCTGAAGATGTTCCGACGCTCCGAAGACGCCAAACATTGGGCAATCTTTTCTTCAACAGAGAGCGTGCGCTACACCGAGAGATCCATTCTCTCACGACAAAACTTGATAGGCAAATCGCCCATCTGGAAAAATTTTCTCGAAAAATTGCCTTAAGCCACTTAAAAAAATACAAAGCCGCCTTTCCCTCCTCCCCCGGAATCGATAAAAAGACTAAAGAGGCTCTCATCAAAGACTTAAGAATATTTCTTAAACGTCAGATTGCCGCAAATGGACTCAGTGATGATTACCTGAAAGGCATAGCTATTCTTGAGTACGACAAATTGATCAATAAAATATGGCCAAAAGTGAAATAATTGCGGGTTAATATTTATTTTGATATAATTC
>CAZSDA010000017.1:30383-48516 GCA_964605535.1 uncultured bacterium | reverse complement strand
GATGTTGAACAATTCAAACAACTCACATTAGTCGATTTACTTAAAACATCCTCATTTTTAGGCAAACAATACCGCATAGAGTCTGGCGACCCAATCTTCAATATTGCCTTTTTTATAGCCGGCTATTTGGGAGATCTAGATTATCTTCGAAAAATTTCTCAGAGAAACCCCAACATCCCCCTACTTCAATGGGCGCTTTGCGGCGCCGCCATGGCAGGCGAAAGGGAGTTTATTGAACATGTGCTTACACAACACAAAGAACAAGAAGAAGAACTCCTGGCTCCCATCAAGCAACATTCTCTTTCCAACCGCTCTCCGCTTTTTTGCGCCCTCGATTGCGAGCAGAAAGAAACTCTAACCTTTCTATTCGAACGACAAAATTTTCCTAAAGAGATGTTTTTCAAAGCAGTAGAATTGAACAGACCAGACTCACTTTATATCTTGTTTGAATTTTTAGAATCACGGTCTCATCCTATTGAACAACAATTACTTCAAGAGCTGCTATTCACCGTTGTTGATAGTACTATAGGAAAATCAAAGACGACCATCGTCCAGACACTTCTTAATAAAGGAGCCGATCCACTTTTCACCTTAAAAGGAGAGAATCTAAAGAACCTTAGACATATTAAAGGGTATAATGCACTCGAAATTGCCATTATACACAATATACCGGTAGCTTGGCTACTTCTCGAGCATTGTAAGGGAAACCCTTTATTATTAACGCACACAAACCAAAAATTTAATTATTTTGGCTTTAAACTCATTCATTTAGCAGTTTATGTAAAAGGTGATCTAGTAACTCAACAGATCTTTAATCGCCTGATCGAATTTGGAGCTTCGCCATCAACACAGATCGAAGCCCCTGGTGAGCTGTTTGATACTTATCAACCCATCCACCTCGCAATCAGTGAGGGACGTTACAACATTGCGAAGTCATTGATCACAATGCATGGTGTTAGTCCCATGACAACTTTGAACTCAAGGCCCGCATTCCTATTTGCATTAGAAGTATCAGACATTGAAATGATCACTCTCCTTTTTAACCATTTGAACGACCAAGATAGAAAAATGATCTTCGAGTTTCACTTTAATCAAGAGATTGAAGCAAGAAACGCTGATGAGGAGAAATACAAATTGATTGCAAAGCAATCGGTATCACTTACTCGTTATACTGAGAAGCAGATCTCTCTTCTTTTCCCCGATTTACTTGTTAACTATGATAAAATCGTTTGTGCATTGGATCAAAGACATGAGTCTTCTATTCTATATGCATTAGGGGAACTCAATTTATCGCACTTAAATCTAATAAAAACTTTAAAATTATCCTTAACACCTCTTTATTTTGATCCAAGCAAAACAAACCAAATAAAGCTTGAACTGAAAAACAATCATCAAAAAACGTGCGATGATCTAAACCGTAAAGTCTCGGAACTACTCCTTCAAGACCCATCAAATTCTGAGGAAGCCGATGAACCTGTTCCTCTTTCCCAATTAGGAAAAAGAACCAAGAGGCGGCGCACTCCTCCACTCAGCCCACCAGAAAAATCATGGGAAGAGCTTCTTTTAGAAAACAATGCCAAATCGCTGACTAAGAAAATTGACTTCGAACTTAAACAAAACCCGCAATTTCTACTTCAATATTGCACCCCTTCTGATCAAACGTTAAAAATCCTTAAAGCTATAGCTCAAGATCAAAACCTCAAACAGCAAAAGAGACACCTTCGAGAGTGGGGTGAAGCCATTTTAAAGCAGGAGGGGGGTAGCCTTGCGTTTTGGAAAGCAGCTCAGGAAACATTTTCAGAGATTTTCAAGCCCAAGAATGCACCCCGAAAAAATAGGAATACCCTTATTCCTGAAGATCTTAAATTAATCGAAGTATTCAAACTGAGAGCTCTTATATCCGAAAATACTCCCCAGGCTATTCAGTCTCTTTTAAAGCAGTTCGTATCCTCAGAAAAGTTTAATTGGACCGAAACGTTATATCACTTACAGAATGAAAGCAAACAGAATTGGAAAGCTTGTAAGTCGACAGTGCTTAATGAGGATCTTTTAAATAAGTGTTCAGAAGAGCTATCAAACTCTTACGATCAAATGAGAAAAAGTTACAATTTGGTTTTGGAGAAAACATCTCAAGCGATTCAAAGGTTCAGTGATCCCAAAAAACTGATCGAAATAGCGTTATTAGAGGGCTCACTTTCTATCGATCCTACCAGAATTCTAGAAACTGTGAAAGAGCGTTACGAGCAAGTGCGTGAGCAGCTGCTTCAAGAGAAAATGGAACTTGAGAAAACGCTAACTGAAGAGATGAGTCGTTTGAATACTGAGTTCACCCAAACCATTTCTGCAATGCAACATGAAAAGAGCGAAAGCACCCTTAAACTTGCACGCGACAATTACTTAACAGTACCGGCTCCAGTTGAAAAATTTGTCGAGGAAAAACGCAAGGCTAAAGATACCATTGAAGCAATTCGCCAATTGTGGTGTGAAAGAGCTGAAAAATTAAAACAGGCTCAAACCGTAGAACAGCTTAAAATTGTTGATTCGGAGTACCGAAAAAAGCTCAAACAGAAAACCATCTCTGAAACGGTCACTAAGACCCCTGAATCCTCAGCCATTCAGGACTTGCTCAATCAGCAATTTTCTGATCAAGAGCGTATCAAAGAGTTGCTCAATGTGGTTGCGGTTCTACAGCGTTCTTTTGAAGAAGTGAAACAAACAGCTCAGGCAGAAACTGATGATCGGCTCTCCGCATCTCTACAATTCCTCATGGGGCAAATCAAAGAGCAATTAAGCATATTCAATCCTCAAACTGAATATGACCAACAAATAAGGAAGAGCTTCAGCAAAGGAACTTCCCCTCTCAGAACGATCGATGGACTCATCAAAAATTATAAAAGAATGGGATACAAAGAGTTAAGCCGCGAGGGAGGAGGATCCCACCGGCACTTTATTAACTTAAAAATGGACAAACCGTTCGATTATATAACAATTGCAAATCACGGAACGCAATCGATCAAAGCTGAGATCCAAACGGGGCTCCAAGCCACTCTCACCTACCTAAAAAACCGCACTAACACCGACTAGATACTGATCGATCACAGCCGACCATCACGCTCAACGATTCACAAGAGTTTAGAATCGCCTGCATTCGCGTTTTAAGCCTGTCAATCTTCTAAAATACCCCTGTAAAGGTTGAGACAATAGCAAAAACTCTAATTACGCAATAAGTCTAGTAAATAAATATATACATTAAAAATGTTTTAGTATAGAATACGCTAAAAAAACCATGATTAATTTATTAAAAATATTTACAGGCGGACAAGATGTTGCCTGGATTCATGAAAAGAATGATCAATTTTTAAAAATTTCTAAAATCTTTGTCTATGCCTATCAAGGGGATCGCGAAGAATTTAAGCGAGAACTTGAAAATAACCCCCAAATAAATAGGGATGTCAACCAAAACATAGTCGAATGGATCGCCTATTCAAGCAACGCGGATGCGATTTATCAAATGTTCGACAGCTTAAAAAGACGCGATGAGGCAGAATTTAATTCTAACGTTAAATTATTTCAGCAGCTCCCTTTAATTGACATTATTAAAAAATCATCATTTTTAGGAAAACAATACCATAAAGACTCTGCCGATCCGGTCATCAATATCGCCTTTTTTATCGCAGGCTATTTAGGAGATCTTGAATATCTTCAAAAAATTTCCCGAGAAAAACCGAACTTTCCCCTACTTCAATGGGCGCTTTGCGGCGCCGCCATGGCAGGAGAAGTGAGATTTATTGAACATGTTCTTACAGAATACAAAGCACAAGAAAAAGAACTCCTGGGGCCGATTCTGCAACATTCCCTCACCGACCGCTCTCCGCTCCTTTGCGCGTTGGAAAGTACACAAATCGCAACTTTAAACTATCTTTTTGTGCGACAACGATTTCCAAAAGAGACTATGGTCCATGCAGTTTTATTAAACAAACCGGATTCACTTAAGTGCTTGTTTGATATTTTAGAATCAAACTTCATTCCTATTGAACAAGAATTACTCCAAGAGCTGCTCTTCACTGTTGTTGATCCTCATCGAGGAGAAATAAGGCACGAAATCATCGATTTACTTCTCAAAAATGGAGCCGATCCCCTTTTAACTTTAGAAGGAGAGAATTTAAAGAACTTTAAAGGTAATAAAGGATTCAATGCACTGGAGATTGCCCTTTTACGCAGAAGAGAGGAAACTTCTAAACTCCTTGAGCATTGTAAGGAGAACCCTTTATTGCTAGCTCGCGCAAACCAAAATCAGGAATATAAAGGATTTAAACTCATCCATTTCGCGGCAATTGTAGGAAATATCGAGATCGTGGATCGCCTGATCGCACTGGGAGCTTCTGCCTCAGAGCCTATAAAAGGAGCACCTGGCCCCTACTTGGAGTTACATCCTATAGACCTTGCATACGAATTTGGACAAACCGATCTAGAAAATCATTTATTAAAAATAGTATATAATCAACCTCAGCAGGAAAACGCTTCAGACACCAAGAAAGGTAAGGGACCTACTCGCTTATCTCTATTCGGCAAAATCAGCAAGAAAGAGCAAATCCCCCAACTGACATTGCCTGAAAAGCGGTTGGATGAGCTTCTGTTAGAAAACGATGCGAAAGCAATTTCTAAGAAAATTTGGATAGAACTGCAACAAAACCCCTCGTTTCTACTGCAATATTGCTCTCCCTCCGATCAAACCCTGAAAATCCTTAAATCAGTAGCTCAAGATAAAACACTCAGGCAACAAAAAAGACTTCTTCGTGAATGGGGTGCGGCAATTTTACGGTTGGAAGGAGGAAGTCAATTATTTTGGAAAGAGGCCCAGGATACATTTTCAGAGATTTTCAAGCCTAAAAATGCTCCTCGAAAAAATGCACAAATCGCTTCAGGTGAAGAGGAGAGCCTAAAAAAATCACTCAAAAGAAGAGCCCTTCTAACTGAAAATAGTCCTCAGTCAATCCAGAGCCTGTTAAAGGAGTTTGTTCCCTCAGAAAATTTCGATTGGATCGAAACGTTTGATCGCCTCAGAAATGAATGCAAGAAGAGTTGGAAAGAGTGCAAGGTCAAGATCCAAAATGAAGAACTTTTAGCAGACTGTTCAGAAGAGTTCTTAAGCACTTATCATGAACTTAAAATAAGATCCAACTCCTTCTTACAGAAAGCAGATCAAGCAAAGGAGGCGTTTAAAAACCCAAAGACCTGCATCTTGGAAAGGCTCACGGAAAGATCATTCTCTATCGATCCCTTAAAGATTGAAGAAACAGTTAGGGAGCATTACGTCCAAGTGCGCGAGCATCTGCTTGAATCGAAAAATGAAAGAGAAAGAGAGCTTTCTGAACAGTTGATGTATTTGCAGACAGACCTCCTCCAAACCTATGCTGCAATGCAAATTAAAAAACGGGAAAGAACCTTACAGCTCGAAAGAAACCACTACTTGGAGATGCCTGCTCCTGACGAAAAGTTTGCCTTGAAAAAACGCAACGCAGAAGAGTCTATGAATACGGTTCAATCATTATGGAGAGAACGGGGTGATCAATTGCAAAGAGCGCAAACTGTGAACGAGCTGCAAGCAATCGACTCAAATTTCCGACAAGAGATCAACAAGAAATTTACCCGGCAAAAAAGGGCGGTCGCTTCCGAATCTTCAGTTATTCAGGAGCTTCTCAAGCAGCAGTTTGCGAACCAAGAGCAAATGAAAGAGTTACTCAACCTCGTTGCGATTCAACAGCGCACCATTGAGCAACTGAAGCAAACCCCTCTACCGGATGCCGATGAGCGGCTATCTGCCTCCATTAAACTTCTCAAAGAGCAAATCGACGAAGAATTAAGCATATTCTCCCCAAAAGATGAAAACGAAAGGAAAATAAAGAAAAGCTTCAGCAAAAAGAAATCTCCTCTCAAAACGATAGATGGGCTCATCAAAAATTATAAAAGAATGGGGTACAAAGAATTAAGCCGCGAGGGAGGTGGATCCCACCGGCACTTCACCTGCTCCAATATCGATGATGCGTACCAATACATAACGCTTGCAAATCACACCCAGGAACCTATAAAAGCAGAGATCCAAACGGGGCTCCAAGCCACGCTCGCCTACCTAAAAAAACGCACTAACGTTGAATGAATTAAGTTGTTTTTATAGCTGAACATAATTATAATAAATTAATAACTGGAGGATTGTTATGCAACCCGCTTTTAGTAATACTAAAATGTTTAGAATGGTAAACGGGGATCTTCTATTCCGTAACAACGTGGAAGACCAAGGACGTAAGCTTCAGTTTCATTATTCGGTAACAGCGCGACTACGGCCAAATGCGGTGTTCACAGTTCATGAAGGGAAAAAGACCTTCTATGTGAATAAAAAAGAGCTCTCCGCTGCCTTACAGTTACATCCCGATGCTGAGAATTCCTTGATTGAATGCGAGCTATTATGGAGAAGGATATTGGGGGGGTTCCGTTCTACACCACGTAGAGAGATAGATGCTGAAAAGCTGAGTCAGTTACTTCAAGGGGCTCCTTCCCGAACTGTCGACTGGATCCAATATCCCATTCGTCAGATTCTTGAGAAAAAAGATTCTACTCTTGCTATAGAAATATTCAATCAATGCTTGCGGTTGCCGGAGTTTAGCCGAAATTATCAACTCCTTTTTGCAAAAGAAATTGCGCAACACAATCCGCTTCTCTTTTCCGAAATGATCTCTGTTTTCAATCTACAACCAGAAGAGCTGAGAAGTTTCAACCAACTAAATCTGAAAGAGATAGAGCTAAATAATCTTAGGCAAACAATTGCTGAAAATTTACTGCGCCATGGGGCTGCCAAGCTTTTTCCAAAGCCTTTAATTCGCCATCTCCCGGAAGACCTTCAAGAAAAAGTGTTCCAAGATTTGATTACACATACCGATCTGTCCGCTTTGGTCAACAACACCATGCGCGGTGATCAATGGACCCGCGAGCAAAAGCTTAAACTTTGTAAATTGGTGTTTGATCAGGTAGATCAGCCTAAATCCCTCCTCTATAATTTGAAGGATATCTTTCAAGACCAAAAGCTTGTGATCAAACTCTTAATGAAGGCGATTGCGAAAAACAACAACAATTGGCAAATCATTTTAGAAAATTTGAATATTTTCGGCCTTGATGCGGACCAGCAGGTTCGTCTTATAGCCTCCGTTCTGAAAAATAGAAAAAACTCCTCTTTGAATGAAATCATGCCCAACATTAAAAGATTACGTCTTGCTGAAGGCAGCTGGGACATACTTTTGAAAAAATGTTTGAAGTACGGGATTACAGTTCCGCAAGATTCAAAACCTAAAGCGCATGTCCCCTCCAGGGAAGAAACTTTTAAAGCATGGATGGAAAAAATAGAATTTTCACGACCAGGGGCATTTTCTGATTGGTTGAAGGAGAACCCTCAGAATCGAACGGTCGGATTCAACTTGATTCAAAGATGTTTGGAGAGGTTTCAGCGTCCTGAAGAGATCATGCATGGATTTATCGCTCCATCAATAGAAATATTAGAATTGACTCCAGATGATCGTTTTAAGCTAGCCAAGCTGATTGTCTCGGAAAGGAAGTACAAGGCTTCACGGATACACTTATACTCTATCCCCTTTAGTGAAGAGCAAAAACATGAGCTAGCCAGCCTCGCCGCGAAGCATTTCTCATATGAGGAGTTTAATGACTTTTGTTTCGAACTTAAACGGTCGGATGACGACCGAGCCGCTTTCACAGTCCCCTTTCTAGAAAGGGAATATTTCCGCAAACTTCGGGTCCCCTTTAAAGACCGAGACGAAATTACTATGCATTTATTTTGGGTTACTCCCGAGAATTTTTCTCAACTTATGGCTGCTTGGTTTGAAGCTCTTGATCATTCGTCGAGGTTCAAATTATTAAATACACTTCTAGGTGACTCGGAACGTGAGGTATTTCCGATTGCACAAAGACTAGCCTCTGGTGCCTTCGGGGATAATATTCGCCCCTATTTAAAAGCTTTCAGTCTAACCTATGAAGAGCGTGATATCATCGAAGCAATATTGTTGGATCGCAGTTCCTCTTAACTCCCAAGTCCAGGAGTTAAAAGGGGAAACGCAGAGGCGCAAGAGACGGAGAGACGCTGAGGATTTTTATGAGTTAATAATTGGAAAACTCATGATTTCCGTATAATCTCCTAAATAACAATTCTCGACTTTGACAGTGTAAGCGTTCAATAATTTAACAGGTAAAAAATAACAGGATAGGCAGGATCGCCTGCCCATCATGTTTTTATTCAATGCACAACATACTTTCAGCTTTCTCTCCGACTAACGTGTTATTTCCCGATAGGGGAAGCCGAAGGCCACTGACTCGCTCTGCGTTACCGTTCTAACCCCTTAAGAGCTTGGTGCAAAATCGAAGACAGATTGATCGATCACAGCCAACCATAACGCTCAACGAATCACAAGAGTTTAGGATTCCCTACGGCGGCACCAACCTGCAATATTCCTTGATCTTGAGGCCCCTGTCCAGTAAAGTATCCTGTAATATACTCATTCACAATACAATGGAGATTTTTCATGCAACCTACTTCTCATCATCATGTACTGTTTAAAATGGTGAAAGGAACTCTGCACTTCCTTAACGATACGGACATGCAACCCCGCGAGCTTAAAACTTATGCTCTTTATGAAGCACGCCTCAGGCCGCATAAGGTGTTTACTGTTTCTGAAGTGTGGCAAACCTATTATGTGAAAAAGAAAGATCTGTTGTCCGCTTTACGGATGGATCCTCATGCTGAGAATTCACAAATTGATGACGAACTTACGAGGAGAAGAACTGTCATTAAACAATGTTATAAAGTACCCATGTGCAAAATTGCCATGAAAGAAGGTTATAGACAAAGATCGGATCAAGAAATGCTCGAGGCCAGGATTAAAGCATGGGTGAAGAAAATAGAAAATTCAAATAAGGCTGAATTCCAATATTGGTTGGAGGAGAACCCTGAATATAGAATAGGCGGATTCGAGTTGATTCAAGGCTGTTTGGGGAGAGTTCGTTGTCCCGAGGGAATCATGCATAGATGTATCGCACCTTCAATTAATATTTTGCAGTTGTCCCTTGATGATCTTTTTGCGCTGGCCAGGCTACTTGTGTCGAAAGACGGGTATAAGACATCTTGGCAGCATTTGCCCCTTGCCTCGTTTTCGCAAGAGCAAAAACTTAAGCTAGCTCGCCTTGCAACGCAACATTTATCGTTTGAAGTGTTTAAAGAATTTTGTTTCATCTTCAAAAAGGGAGATGAGGACCAAGCTGCTTTCACAACTTCATTTCTAAAAAGAAAATATTTCCAAAAACTTCTCGTCCCCTTTGAAAATCGCGCCCAAATTATTCAGAAATTACATGACGTAACTCCTGAGAATTTTTCTGAACTTATGGCTGCTTGGTTTGAAGCTCTTGATCCTGAGTCAAGATTAAAATTATTAAATACCATTGAATGGAATCATGGCAAATTTCAGACTGCTCATAGACTAGCCTCTGGTGGCTTCAGAGAGAATATTCGCCCCTATTTAAAAGCTTTCAGTCTAGCCGATGAAGAGCAGGAAGCGATCGAAGCAATATTGATAGATCCAAGCCAACCATAACGCTCCGATTTACGGATTGGGTAAGCCAAGGAAGTCATGGACGGATCGTCCTTGAGGCAGAAGACGTTGCAAGAAATCGTCGATCTCCTCTTGAGAGCGAATTTGTGCGAGTTGTTTGGGGGTCATTTTCTTGCCAACGGCAAGTCGCAGAACGGCAACCCGCTTAAGAAATTCTTCCTGCTGGGAAGTGATCCTGTTTGTGACGGGATCGATAGATCGTGCATCAAAAGCGTTGTTGCTGTGCCCCTCAACTTTGACGGCTTGCAGCTCTTGGAGTAATCTTTGAAGATTAGGGCCGGTCAAAAGCCTATCCAATTGCTCTTTCAATCCAGGATCGAATTTATCATTAGCTTGCGGAAAGACCTCCCACTTGTATTGATTGCGGCGATACAGAGCATCTGACTTTTCGGGGTGAGCCTTTGGCCAGGCTAGCTGATTGTCGATGAGGTGCATGTCCTCTTCAGACATCAGGATATTTTCAAAGTGACGGTCGCGGTTGCAGATCAGGTAATCGAGAATGGCAAGCTGTTCAAATTGTGTTCGATTAATCCCTTGCGAAATTTTGTCCTTGTAACGCCATACATTGAGTTTTAGGGAAAGCCCTCCAAAGAAGGCACCCATCGAATTGAGCTTAAACTTCTTATCCAAAGAAGTGGTTCCGGGAATAAACTCCTGGAAGGAACCTACCTCTTCCTGTGCTTCCTTCGCCTTTTTAGCTGAGTGGAAAGAGGCGCTCTTTAATGTCATCGCTTTAGAAGCCGGAGTGACTTTTGTCATTCCCAAATGTTCGGCAAGCTTCGAAGTCATCGCCTCTGCTACATGCCCTTCAGATGCCCAAAAAGGCTTGGCAGTATCAATCTTCATGATCTTTGTCAGAAAAAAGCGGTTAATGCGCGCGCGCAACTTGGGAGAGGAGACGCCTAGAGAATCTTCACTTGCCGGCTTAAAAACGCCTAACTTTTCTCCCGTATAATCGACGGCAAAATAGGAGCCGCTGTTTCCCGCCTCAATTGGCTTAAGTTCCACACCTAAATCGATAGCCAGTTTGACGCGCTCAACCTTTTGCTGCAAAACTTCCTGCCGCTCTCTTGGTTCTTCGCGATTAATCTCCTCTCGAAGCATATATTGGAAGGAGCGATCAATTGCTTTACGGTCGAACACTTTTTCAGAAAGCTTTGCTAATCTTACAAAGAAAAGTTCTCGGTAGTCGTTTTGTAACGATGTCTTTTGATTGGAATAAGCAGTGATATGCTGTACAGTGGCAGTGATCAGCTTTTTGACCTTCTTCTCTTCGTGCTTGCGGTGGAAAATTTCATGGAATGTATTTTTAAAGCCTTTACTTTCGCGGATGCAAAGCTTTCCCTTTTTTACCCCCAAGTATTGACCTTTTTCAAGCCTATGGCTTAAAAGCTCTAACCGCTCAGCGATTTCACCAGTAAACCGTTCGCGCCAAACATTTGAATTATTTTCTACTGACATACAAGTATTATATAAAAAAGAGATATTAAGAAACTAGTTCTATGTTGAAATTTTTGAAATTATTTTTGCAATCATCAGTAGCAGTAATAAGAACTTGACCAAGTTCAGTAAGGCGGGAAGCAAAAGCATGAGCACGGCTCTGGTCGAAACTTAAGGCAAAATCATCGATCAGAAGTAGAGGCTTCTCACCTGTCTGCTCGCAAATGGCTTCCCATTCCGCAAGTTTTAATGCAGCAGAAAGCGAACGCACCTCTCCCTCGCTACCAAACCACTTTGCATCTTTTTCTTTTAAAAAGAGGGCAAGATCATCCTTGTGCGGCCCCGTCAGCGTATGCCCAACCTCAAGCTCACGCTTCCTCTGGCGTTGAAACTCCTGGAGGTAATAGGCAGGCGTGCAGTCCGAGGAGCCGAGATAAGCTAAAGTGACTATGTCTTCCTTGCCTGTGATCTCCCTGTAATTCCTGGAGACGCGCTCCTCAAGAAATCGGATAATTTCCAATCTTTTACCAACGAGGTAGGATGCAGAGTGCGCAAGAGGCTCCTCGAAAAGGCCGAGCAACTTCGTTTGCCCTCTTTTCAAGAGAGCGTTTCTCTGCTTTAACGCCTTTTTATAGCGGATCAAGTGGTGTACATAGAGCGGATCGACCTGCGCAAGCTGCAAGTCCAGATACCTTCTGCGCACAAGAGGCGCTCCTCGAATGAGTTCAATATCTTGCGGGGCCAGCAGCACGCCCGGCAAAAGACCAAGCAAGCCGCCCGCATGCGGCAAAAAATTGCCATTATGGCGCACCCGTTTTTCCTCTTGAAAATAGGTGTAGTGCAGCTGCTGGGGCACGGAAGCTTTTTCAAAATGAGCTTCGACCTGACAGCCCTCCGCACCCTCGCGCACAAGTTCTTTAGCATGTTTTGCTCTGAAAGAGCTTCCTGTCACCAACAGGTAGAGAGCTTCAAGAAGAGAAGTTTTACCGACAGCATTTGCTCCGACAATTAAATTGACACCCGGGCCAGGTAATAGCTCTCGCTGCTCAAAAGGACGAAAATCTCTGACGAGAAGCTTATGTAAGAGCATTGTGAACACGCATAGGCATCACTACGAAAAGCGGACTTGCCCCGTGTGGATGCTGCGATGCCGTTTCCTGATCGGTTAATACGCCGGGATTAAAAGAATCTGTCAGCCCTAAAGTGACAGTTTCTTCTGTCGTATGACGCAAAGCATCTAGAAAAAAGGAGGGGCTAAACGCAATTTGGAATTCGGGCCCTCTGTAATTGACCGGCATGCTGACCCTTCCCTCACCGACATCCATCGTATTGGCAGCCAGGTGCAACTCGCCTTGGGTAAAGGTGAATTTGACGGCATGATGCTCTGTCGAGGTAAATAGAGAAACCTGTCTTAGAAGAGAAATTAACTCTTCTCTATGCAATGTGATAATCAAATCGCTTTTTTCCGGAATCACGCGGTGAAGATCGGGATATTCAGCAGCCAATAGTTTTGTGATCATCGTACAGCTGCCTGAACGAACCGCAATCTTATCTTGCAGAAGCAGGATTTCGGCATCCCCTTCTTCACTCAAGTTTTTTTGAATCTCTTCCACAGCCTTATATGGAACGACATAGCTCCCTGAAAATGCCGGGTCGCACTGCACCTCGGCATGAGCGCGTGCCAATCGTTTTCCATCTGTTCCCATAAGCGATAACTGGCCGCGAGAAATCCTCAGCAAAGCTCCTGTGATCGCAGTTTGATTTTCTTCGCGCAAAATTGCAAAACTCACCCGGAAAAGAAGGTCTTTCAATATCTTCTGAGGAACTTTTAAGGAAGTTGCGCCTGTCATTTCAGGCAGCTTGGGGTAGTCGGAGGCGCGCATACCGACAATTTTGAATTTTGAGCTTCCGGCAATTAGGTGAGCCACGTTTCCTTCAGCCACAACGATCTCCAAATTAGGTGTCGTCAGCTCTCTAACTAGTGGAACAAGCCTCCTGGCAGGCAATGCAATGCTTCCCGCTTCAAACATTTTGACATCTGTCTCACAGCGCACACATACGTTCATGTCTCCACCTGTTAAGGTCAGCATTCCGCCTGCAGCTTGGATGAGAATCGTCGACAGAATCGGCTGTGCAGGTTTTTGTGGAACGACATTCTGCACCTTATTCAATAGGTAGATGAACTCTTGCGTGGGAATCAGAAACTTCATGGAATACCTGCACTGTTTTGCAATAAAATACATCGTTTTTACCCGGCAGGTCAAGCATTTCTACCAAAAATCGAAGGCAGGCGCTATAATAGATCTCATCATGAAAGAAAAGCCCTCTGAACTCGTCTCTAATCGACGTGCTACATTTGATTATCAAGTTCTCGATACCTATGAGGCAGGCTTGGCCTTAAAAGGAACCGAGATCAAATCCTTGCGAGACCACGGAGGAAACCTCCAGGACGCCTATGTGAGCGTGCTTGAAGGCGAAGCTTGGCTCTTAGGATGCCACATCTCCCCTTTTAGGTTCGGCAACTTACATAATCATCCTGAAAAGCGCGACCGCAAGCTTCTCCTCCATAAGCGGGAAATCGCAAAAATCTCCCAAGCAGTCCAGGAAAAAGGCCTTACTTGCATTCCCCTCTCCATCTTTCTCAAGCAGGGAAGAGCTAAGGTAAAAATCGCTCTCTGTCGCGGTAAAAAAACTTACGACAAACGAGAAGCGATCAAAGAGCGCGATGAAAAGCGCACCATGGATAAGATCAGAAAAGAGCATAGATAAAGGTGAAGATCCGCATCTATTCTCCGGGCAAAAGCAAAGAAGCATGGCTTGAAGCTGCCCTTGCTGAATACACAAAAAGGCTAAAACCCGTCGCAGAAATTGAGATCATCATTCCTAAAGACGACGACCAACTTCTGCATATGATAAAAAAAGAGCGCGTACTGATTGCTTTAGATCCTATGGGCAAAGAATACACAAGCGAGACATTTTCTCAATTCCTCATGGACAAACTCGTCGAAGGGGGTGCCTCCGTAGCCTTTGTCATAGGTGGGGCGGAGGGTTTGCCTTCCGCCCTCAAAAAGGAGCCATTAATAAGCCTCTCAAGACTGACTTTCACCCATCAGTTTGCAAGATTGCTTCTCCTGGAACAGATCTACCGCGCCTTTGAAATTCAAAAGGGCAGCGGCTACCACAAGTGAATACAAGCGCCTAATTGCAGTTCGATTTGTTATTACGCTTGAGTCGCTTCCACACTTTTTAAGAGATGTGGAAGCGAGATTTGGTCGCGATCAGGTATTTAAGACATAGTTTGAATAATCTCTTTCAAATTTTTAATTACAAGATGAGCCTGATTCATCAATTCATCGAGCGTTGGGTACTCCGAATCCAAGTAAATCGTATGCACATTCCCTTCAGCATCAAATCTAATTCCAATTTTCTTATCTGCCATTCTACTGTTATTCGCTTCCTTAGATTGAATATTAAGAACAATCGTTTCAGGAGCGCTCATCATCACGGATGACTTTACATTCACCTGCTGAGCGATAGCGCTTTGACTAAAATCCTTCTCAAATGCTGGAATTCTTCTTGCCCATACATAAAAATCGACCCCCTGACAACGGACTTCCTCCAATCTAATAGAAGCTCCAAAAAGGCCACATGAACGCACGTAACGCCCTATCGTAAAACCTTCATAAAGTGTTTTCAATTGGAGCTTAGATGCATATTTTTCTATAAAACCAGGTATTTGCCTTTGTGTAGTCCGATAATTTGAATGCATTTTAAGGGTTATATTCGCGAGTTTAGCCAAAAATTCAATCTGCGTGTTCTTTTCCCAATTATTGGCATATTCAATTTGGATCGCATCGAGTCTTGAAATTATTGAAATTTTACCGTATTTAACAAAATTTAAAGCTAAAACGTCTCCTTCGGAATTTCTATTCTCGACACTTGCATGACAAACCACATTACAATTCCTCTTTTCCTCTTCTGGAAAAGTGATTGTCATAGGGGCCTCTTTTAAACCCTGCATTAAGGTAATCAGATGGTTCATCATATTCAAAAATTTTAAAGAAGAATCCATATTCTTTGGAGCTGCTTCAGTCTCCTGCACCTGCTGGTTGAATGCGTCAAGTTCCGCTGCAGGTAAATCCACATTGATAGGCTTCTGAATCGGGCCTTCCTCGCTATCGCTTGAATGTTGCTCCATATTCTTTTCATTAGGGAGTTGATCATCATCACTCATTTGTTCCATATTGCCATCAAAGGAATACTCCTCTTCAGAATCGGATGAAATAGCCTCGATATTTTTGCTATGGCTGTCAACTATTGCCAATTTGATGTTTTTAACTCTTTCGAGGTATTTATTAAGAACAGCTTCTTCAACGCCACTGCTTTTAACTATTTGCTTAATGCTTTTTAAATCCGTATACAATTCTTTACACTGGATTTTGTAATCCTTAACTTCATTCATGGCGAGACTTGTATTGAACTTCTTTAACTTAGAAGACAACTGCGCAATTGATGCTTTTAACGCCTTTGGATCAGTGATTTCACGGACTGGGGCAATATATTTTTCTCTAATTACTGATATAGACATCGTATGTTCTCCTTATTTTTACGACGAATGAGTTCTACCATAATTGCAGAGTGTTTGTACAGAACTTTAGAATTAAGCTTAGCGACAAAAATGAGCTTTCATGGTATCTAAAAGGTAGCAAGAGGAAAGAAGGAGGGACTATGGCTTTTGAAGAAAAATTCATGAAAAGGGCAATTGAACTGAGCCGCCAAGCATCACTGATTGAAAAATCGGGCGGCGTTTTCGGAGCTGTCATTGTCAAAGACGGAAAAATCGTCGGAGAAGGTTATAACCAGGTGATCAAACAAAATGATCCCACATGGCATGCTGAAATGCATGCAATTAGAGAGGCGTGCAAAACATTAGGCACACCCCATCTAGAAGGGTGCGAACTCTACACAAGTGCTGAGTGCTGCCCCATGTGCCTGGCAACAGCCTATTGGGCGCATATCGATCACATCTATTACGCTTCAACAACGCAAGATGCCCTAAAATATGGAAATTTTGCAGATATCGACATTTTAGAAGAGTTGCGCAAAGAGCCTTCTAAACGAAGAATCAAATGGGAAGAAAAGATGCGTCCTGAAGCTATTGTAGTCTGGAAAGAGTTTGCAGCAGAACCCGACCATGTACATTACTAAAAACCCCATCATCATCACCTCAACCTTCAAAATCCGGCCTGAACTTGGGCCGGATTTCATGCGCTGGCAAGCTCATTGTAACAGTACGATTGCTTCTGCAAATGGTTTCATCAGCCTCGAGTTTCTTTCGAAATCGGAAAATTCCTGGGTAGTCGTAGAGCGCTTTAATACCCGTGAAAATGCATTATCCTGGCAAAGCTCTCCAGAATGCCAGCAGCTTAAGAAGCAGCTTGCTTCCCTTGTAAACCAGAAAGAAGCATCGGAACAAATAGAAGAGGAAACAGCTATTCAAGAAGGAGTCACTGAGGTGATCATTGCAGAAGTATCACCTGGAAAGGAAGCCGCCTTCACGAGTTTTTGCAGTAAAATCCATCAAGTCGAAGCCCTTTTCGAAGGCTTCCGGGGCGTCTACATCCAGTCCCCCAAAACTTCAGGCAGTAAATATTGGATCACTCTTTTGCAATTCGATACTGCGGACCACCTCGACCGCTGGCTCTCCTCCAAAGAGCGCCATGAAGTGCTTAAAGAGGGCCTTCCTCTCGTGTCATCGATTGAGACAAACCGCATCGTCTCCCCCTTTGCCGGCTGGTTTTCTTCGATTGCTAAAAGCGAAGAGATGCCCTCCACCTGGCAGCAAACGATGCTGGTGCTCCTCGTACTGTTTCCAATCGTCATGCTCGAGATTCAATACCTTTCCCCTCTCACAGCAAAACTCAACCACTCCCTTGCGACATTCATTGGAAACACTCTAAGTGTCTTACTCATAGCCTTCCCCTGCATGCCCCTTGCAATTAGGGCCTTTAGCTTCTGGCTCTTTCCCAAGCCAGCAAACCGACCTCTTACTGTAGCTTTAGGTACAGCGCTCATCCTTGTGCTTTATCTCATCGAAATCTTAATATTCTGGAATCTGTAAAACAGAAAAACACGAGGAGAGCAATGGTCTCATATATTCATCAGAGCGGCGATTGGAAATACGCCAATAAACGCGAGATAGACGACCGTGTAAGAGAAGATAATGATCTGCGCCGAGAGATGGATTTCATTAGCAACAAAAATGACTCGTTCATCGAGGCCTTTTCTATCTTAGGTTACAAAGATGGCTCAGTTGCCATTAGCATCAATTATAGAAACCATTATAGAAATGCTCCTAGATGCTTCGAAGAGTTAGGAATTGATCTCAGTGCAAACATTTATGATCACTTTTATATAACAACAAATGTCATGGAGCTACGGAATATTTTTAAAATTATCAAGCAGCTCGGCAAAATTCCTGCTCCCTACCTTGAGAAAATAAATAAAGTGGTCGCTGCAGGACAGCACGCCATTAAACCCGAACGAGAGCCGAAGCAAACGATTGTAAAATCATATGCCACCATGTTAGCAGATATGGTCAGCCGTTTCCCTAAGTAAAAAGCCATTCAGAATACAGGCGCTGTTTTCATCTGCAAGTTGTGATTTTATTTTTTAACACAAAGAAGAAGGCAGAAGACTCAAAGCCACAAAGATTGATTTCAAGTTGACAATGTCGCAACCGCACTCTATCCTACTCAACAAATTAAACATGAAGAAGCAAAATGGTTTCATATGTTCATCAAAGCGGAAATTGGAAATACTGCAGTGAAGACGAGATATACGACCGTGTAAGAGAAGATAATGATCTACGGCGGCGAATGAATTTCATTAGCAACAAAAATGACTCGTTCATCAAGGCCTTTTCTATCTTAGGTTACGTTGATGGCTCCGTTGCCATTAGCATCAAATATAGAGACCATTATAGAAATGCTCCTAGATGCTTCGAAGAGCTAGGAATTGATCTCAGT
>CAZSDA010000017.1:0-30283 GCA_964605535.1 uncultured bacterium | reverse complement strand
AGACCATTATAGAAATGCTCCTAGATGCTTCGAAGAGCTAGGAATTGATCTCAGTACAGACCTTTTGAGATTAACAGGGTATTATAAATCAGAAAATAAGGATCACACAACACGCCTTTTTAATATTATCAAAAAGCTTGGAAACATTCCTGCTCCCTACCTTGAGAAAATAAATAAAGTGGTCGCCTTAGGACAACACGCCATTAAACCCGATCGAGAACCGACGCAACAGATTGTAAAATCATATGCCACCATGTTAGCAGATATAGTCAGCCGTTACCCTAAGTAAAAAGCCATTCAGAATCCAGGCGCTGTTTTCATCTGCAAGTTGTGATTTTTTAACTCACCTTACGCACATAGAGCGGTATTTCGGCTGAGCCAAAGCCCAAATGCCACTCTATGTGCGTAAGGTGAGTTTTAACACAAAGAGGAACGCAGAAGGCTCAAAGCCACAAAGATTGATTTCAAGTTGACAATGTCGCAACCGCACTCTATCCTACTCAGCAAATTAAACAAGAAGAAGCAAAATGGTTTCATATGTTCATCAAAGCGGAAATTGGAAATATTTCAGTAAAGAGACGATTGCTAAAGAGAATGTGCCATTGCGACGCTACCTGGATTTCAACAGCAACCAAGCTGATTCATTTGTCCAAAGGTTTCAGCTTTTAGGTTACAAAGATGGATCTGTTGCCTTGATGATACACTATCAAAGTGGCCTCTCTGACACACCTGCATGCCTCCGTGAGCAAGGAATAACTCCAGGTGCAGTCGACCGTCATGCAGGAATGTACATGTCAAAAAATCACGACGAACTGAAACGCCTTTTTAAAGTGATCACTAGTCAGGGTGAAATCCAAGCCCCCTACTTCGAGAAAATAAGCAAAGTTGTAATGAAAGGAATGCATTCCCTTAAGAAGCACGGTGAGCCAATAAATGCACTTAGTAAAAATCATTACGTCTACCCATTTGGCCCCGTTGGGATTCACTACTATATTGACAACTCAGATCGTCTCAAGTCCTACACTTTTCACCCAGGCAGTGGCTATATTAATTGGCAATCGTAAAATAGGCTCTTATTGAACCTTTGTGCCTTTGAGTCTTCTGTGTTCCTCTTTGTGTTAAAAAAAAATCGAAGCTTGCGACTTACCAAACTTTTCTTTTATTTTGTAACACAAAGAGTTAAAAGATTTTTAAATGCTCTCTCTGCGCCTCTCCGACTCCCCGCCTCAGCGTTAATTAATCTTTCTCATAACGAACTTTTTACTACTCCTCAAGCACGAGGCTCAATAGCTTATTCGGCACGAAGACCACTTTAGCGACCGACTTCCCATCCAAATACTTCAGGATCAGCGGGTGCTGCTTGGCTGCGGCTAACACTGCCTCCTCTGGAGCATCCTTAGGCAGTTCAAACTTGCCGCGCACTTTGCCATTGATCTGCACGACGTAGGTGATCGTCTCTTGAACAAGCAGTGTGGGGTCGGCAATCGGGAACGCTGCGTTGGAAAGTAGCCCTTGTCCTCCAAAGGCGCTCCACACCTCTTCGGCCATGTGCGGTGCAAAAGGCCCAAGCACTTGCGCTGCTTTGAGGATGGCAGACTTGGGATAGAAGGGCAGCTTTGTGAAATCATTCATGAACTGCATCATCTTTGCAATCGCCGTGTTAAATTGCATCAGTTCAATATCTTTTGTCACTCCATCGACCAGCCAATGGATCAATCGAGTGGCTTCGGCGGACTCCTCATCCCTTACTTTATCCCCAAAGGCCATCTCGTAAAAACGGTTTAAAAACCTGCGGCAACCGGTGACAGAATCGGTATTCCATACCTTTTCCTTTTCCATCGGCCCCATGAACAGTTCATAAAGCCTCAAGGAATCCGCACCAAACTCTTCGATCACCTCATCAGGGGTTACGCCATTGAGCTTTGACTTCGACATCTTATCGATTTGGGAGCGCAGCTTTTCTCCTGTGGGCTTGTGGTAATAGGCTCCATCGCGCTCTTCAACCTCTTCAGGTGCGACATAAAGGCCGTTTTCCCTCTGATAGGAGCGTGCTACGACAAGCCCCTGATTCCTCAAGGTCTGGAAAGGCTCCAAAGTGGAGACCAGGCCGCAATCAAAGAGGACTTTATGCCAGAATCTTGCGTAAAGAAGGTGGAGCACCGCATGCTCAACACCGCCCACATAGAGATCGACGGGCATCCAGTAGTTTTCAAGCTCTTTGTCCCAAGCAGCAGTTGTATTGTGCGGATCGATGAAGCGCAAGTAGTACCAGCAGGAACCTGCCCACTGTGGCATGGTGTTTGTCTCTCTGCGAGCCACTTTTCCAGTCTTAGCGTCCACGACATTTACCCACTCTGTCACTTTAGCAAGCGGGCTTTGCCCATCCCCTGAAGGCTTGTAGTCGGACAGTTCAGGCGGGCACAGAGGAAGCTCATCTAAGTCAAGAACCCTCTTAGTTCCATCCTCATAATGAAGGATAGGAAAGGGCTCGCCCCAATAACGCTGCCTGGAGAAAAGCCAGTCGCGCAATTTATAGTTGACTGCGCGTTCGCCAAGTCCTCTTCTTTCAATCCAATCAGTGATTGTTTTTTTCGCAAGCTCAACGTCTAAACCATTGAGGGAGATCTCCTGATTTGCGCTATGGATCATCACGCCATCGCCCGTCCATACATCAGCGGGGTTACCCATATGCTCTTCAGGATTGATCACATGGCGAATCGGCAGGTAAAACTTTTTCGCAAAGGCAAAATCTCTCTCATCATGGGCAGGAACGGCCATGATGGCACCTGTTCCATAACTCATGAGCACATAATCTGAAATCCAAATAGGGATTTTCTCGCCATTGACAGGGTTGATGGCGTAGGCGCCTGTAAACACCCCAGTTTTCTCATGGTTCAAATCGGTTCTATCGAGGTCGTTTTCTTGAGATGCGATTTTTTGATAAGCTCTAATAGCCTCCCCCTGTTCAGCCGTTGTGATTCTATCGACCAGCGGGTGTTCTGGAGCAAGAACCATGTAAGTTGCGCCAAAAAGAGTGTGAGGACATGTAGTGTAAATTGTGATCTTTTCCTGATGCCCCGAGATGGGAAAATCGACCTTCGCGCCTTCACTTCTGCCTATCCAATTGATTTGCAAGCGCTTAAGACTGTCCGGCCAGTCGAGTAGATCCAAGTCCTTAATCAAACGATCGGCGTAAGCTGTGATTTTGAGTACCCATTGCCTTAATGGTCTTTTTTCAACGGGAAATCCTCCCTCTTTGGCAACGCCATTTTCAACTTCTTCGTTGGCTAAGACGGTACCCAAAGCGGGGCAGAAATTCACAGACTGGACAGCTTCATAGGCCAAACCTTTTTCGTACAGTTTGCTGAAAATCCATTGCGTCCATTTATAATAAGTGGGGTCACTCGTAGCAATCTCGCGGTCCCAGTCGTAGCTGAAGCCGATTGCCTTCATCTGTTTGCGGAAGGTGTCGATATTGTTTTTCGTCGTGTCGCGCGGGTGGGTTCCTGTACGCACTGCATACTGCTCAGCAGGAAGACCGAAGCTATCCCAACCCATGGGGTGGAGGACATTAAAGCCTTTTGTACGCTTATAACGAGCCATCACGTCTGTTGCAAGGTAACCGGCAGGATGTCCAACGTGAAGGCCTGAGCCTGAAGGATAGGGAAACATGTCCAAAACGTAATATTTAGGCTTCGACCTGTCTTCGCCTGTTTTAAATACTTTCTTCTCTTCCCAAAATTTTTGCCATTTTTGTTCTAATGATCGATGATCGTATTGCATATATCCTGCTCTTTGATAAGATCTAGAGATTATGACAAAAATCAAAAAGCGAGCCAAGAAAAAAGATACTTCCTCTACTAGCCAGACAGGGCAGATCCATATCAATCCCCGCGGAGGGTTCGGATTTGTCTCTATCGATGCTCCCGAATTTCCGGTAGACATCTTCATTCCGCGCCATTTGACTTCGGGCGCAATCGATGGAGATAAGGTGGAAATCGAAATTCTTCCGGAATCGATGGCGAGTAAAAAGGGGCCAGAGGGAAAAGTGCTTTCCATCCTCGAACGCAGCAGGACCCATCTTGCAGGAACTGTGACATCCGTTGGGAAAAAATACGCCTCCGTCCATGTTCCGATGCTGAAAAGCGAAGAGCCCGTACTTTTAGAGATCAAGAAGCAAAAGGTCACTCCCGGCGAAAGAGTCGTGATGGAAGTGATCGAGTGGGGAGAAAAGAATAAACAGACCGTTGCGAGGCTCTCCAAATCGATCGGCCACATCGACGACCCCTCAATCGACATCGATGCCGCTCTTGAGGAATTTGAAATCCCCTACCGCTTTCCAAAAAATACTGTTGAGGAAGCTAAAAAGTTTGGGAAATCAGTTTCTACAAAGGAAATTGCAAAGCGCGAAGATATGCGCGAATTTGAAACAATCACCATCGACCCCGATACAGCCAAAGACTTTGACGACGCCATCCACCTCATTAAAGATAAAAAGGGACTCTACCACCTGGGCGTACACATCGCCGATGTGTCCCATTACGTTAGCCCGGGCACAGCTCTTGATAAAGAAGCTTTTCATCGTGCAAATTCCACCTACTTTCCGGCACGCTGCATCCCAATGCTACCAAGCGAGTTATCCGACAACTTATGTAGCTTAAAACCTAAAGTGAACCGCTTAACTGTCTCCGTGCTCATGACCTTTGATAAAGAAGGCGAGATGGTAAACTACCGCGTCTGCAAAAGCGTGATCAAAAGCAAAAAGCGCTTTACATACAGAGAAGCGAAACAGGTGTTAGATGGCAAACTAAAAAGTCCTCATGAAAAATCTCTTCATCTGATGGTTGAACTTTGCGGCCTGCTAAAAAAGCAGCGCTATAAACGCGGCAGCGTCGAGTTTGCGATGCCTGAGCTTGTGGTCATGGTCGATGCCAATGGAGTCCCCACCGGAACCGATTATGTCGAGTATGATATCACTCATCAATTGGTCGAAGAGTTCATGCTTAAAGCGAATGAAACAGTCGCACGCCATTTGGATCAGGAAGGCAAAGGCCTCCCCTACAGAGTGCACGATCAGCCCTCTGATGACAACATGCGCGACTTTTCAGCACTCGCAGCTGCTTTTGGATTCAAACTTCCCCTCCAACCCTCTCCTCAAGACATCCAGAACCTTTTTGAAGAGGCTCTTGTGACCCCTTACGGGCAATATCTTGCTACAAGTTATATTAGACGCATGCGCCTTGCGGTCTACTCCCCTGTCAATATCGGACATTTCGGACTCTCACTCACCCACTACTGCCATTTCACAAGCCCGATCAGACGCTACGTCGACCTTGTCGCCCACCGTCTCCTTTTTGAAAAACCCTACGATGAAAAAGTTCTCTTAAAAATCTCGGATCACTGCTCGGAAAGGGAAAGACTTTCAGCAAAGGCGGAATCCAGCGTCGTGCAGCTCAAAAAAATGCGTCTACTCAAAACAATGCATGATGAAGAGCCCAAAAAATCATACCCTGCCATTATCACCAGGATTAAGCCTTTTGGAATCTTTTTTGAGATTGTCGAGTTGATGCTTGAGGGTTTTTTACATATTTCTGAGATCGGCTCTGACTACTGGATTTACCAGGAGCCAAGCTCTAAATTATTTGGCCAAAGAACCCAGAAAAGTTATGCTGCCGGGGATAAAATCCGCGTGATCGTCAAAGGTGTTGACCTAATCACATGCGAAGCGCTCTGGTTCATGGACAACTCTCGCGGAGGTAAGTGAGATGAAAAAATATTTCATAACGGGACTCGTGATTCTTTTGCCCCTTGCGGTCACGTTAGGTGTTCTAATGTTTCTCTTCAACTTACTTACAGAGCCTCTTGCCGGATTGATGGCCGCCTTTTTAGATAAGTATGATTTGCTTGAGAAAGACTTTTTTTTCATTTCCGGAAGACAAGTGCAATTCTTCATCAGTCAAGTTGCCGTCTTGGTCCTTCTTTTTGCAATTACCGTAACCTTAGGCATGCTCGCTCGCTATTTCTTCTTTGCCTCTCTTTTGCGCTTTTGGGACTGGCTGATCCACAAGATCCCTTTGATTAGCACAATCTATAAAGCAAGCCAAGACGTCATTAACACCGTTTTCACATCCGACACCAAATCATTTAAACAGGTTGTGCTAGTTCATTTTCCTAACAAAGAGACGACAGCCGTCGGATTGCTAACACAGGACAATATCCCAGGATTTGGAAATCCAAATGAGACATTTGCAGCAGTCTTTGTTCCAACAACGCCAAACCCAACCTCGGGCTTTTTAGTGTTGTATCCCAAAAGCGATTTGATCTATCTCGACATGAAAGTTGAGGATGCCTTTAAATATGTGATTTCCTGCGGCGTACTTTCACCCGGATTCCAAAAAATCAGCATGGAAGAAGCGCAAAGGAGGATCTCCAAAGCACCATGAAAAAGTATTTTTTAACAGGGCTAGCTGTCATTTTACCGATTCTGGTTACCTGGTTCATTCTAATGCTACTTTTAAGATTGCTCACAGCTCCATTCATGGGCTTTGCAAGCACGATCGCGGCTTATCTAAATGCCTCAGACTGGTTCCCATCTCAACTTCAATCACCAGACACTTTGCGCCTTTTAAGCCAAATCTGCATCGTCTTCATCCTATTTCTAACCACTGTCTTTGTAGGGTTTTTGGGGAAAATATTTTTGATGAATGCCCTTTTTAGATTAGGAGATAAAATTGCCCATTCCATCCCCTTCGCAAATAAAATCTATAAATCAGTTCAAGATGTAATCCAGAGTCTCATGTCTCAGGAAACGCCAAGCTTTTCCCAAGTGGTGCAAGTCCCCTTCCCACACCAAAATGCTTTTGCATTAGGCTTTATAACGAGGGAGCAGGAAATTCTTGAAGCCTCCAATGAGACTGAAGCACATGTCTCAATCTTTGTCCCAGGCACACCGAACCCCACTATGGGCTTTATTCTTATGGTACCGAAAGATCAAGTGATTCTCACAAAGATTAGCGTGGAGCAGGCGATAAAATTTATTGTGTCATGCGGAGTGATTTATCCAGCTCCTGCCAAAAATAGCGCAAAAGAACTTTAGTTAGAGCATAACTAACTCTCATCAGATAAAACATTCTTTTGAATGCCTTCATAAACACTCTTAACAGCTCCTTAAGCAACCTCCAAAGAAAACCGGGAGCTCGCTTTGATAGCTCAAGCATCTCCAAAAGCAACCCTTTTACAAGAACGGCTACTCCTTTAGACTTAAGCAGAAGAGATTTCCCCTTTGCAAGACAGTCTTTAGCAGCGCGCGTTAATATTTGAGCAATGATGGAAGAGGCCTTTCTTGCTTTTTCAATCAATTGATTTGAACGCACCAAAAGAGCATTTTGCATCTGCGAAAAGCGAGCCGTTAACCAAGCTAAGTTTAATGCAGGAAACGAAGGGAGAGAGGGCAATGAAGGCAAAGAGGGAATTCTAGATACAATAGCGTTAAAAAAAGACTTAAAACTGCTCTCAATCACTTTATACGTTTTTTGAACATACTTTAAAGCACTCTGAAAAGGAGCGACAACACTTCCATTGACATAACTTATAGCAGCGCGAGAAACAAAAAAGATGGCTGTTGAAATAGGTTGAATGACAACAGTTATTGCCTTAAAAACCGGCCTGGCGACATAAGCGATCACTTGTGAAAGATAGCGATCCAATGCTTGCGCTCTAACCGCAATGGCTACTCCGATAGATTTTGCCTGTTCGCGGAATCTTTCGATGCTTTTAGAGGCAGTGGAAGCAGCAAATTTCTTCAAGCGTTGAAGCTGCATCTTTGCAAAGGAAACCACTTTACACCTTAGTTCTTGGAATGTCTCTTGAACTCTTTTTATGAAAGTCAAACAGCGCTTCTGCAACTCCTGAAATTGATGCATCAGAAACTTTAGTTTCTTGTAGGTATTTTCGGAGACTATCTTCCTCGAGCGGTTAACTTTCGCAACAGTTTTACTCTTTCTTTTGAATTTGCTTAAAAGTCTATGTTGGATAAAAGCAAATACATCGGCATTCCAGGCAGAAACCCTGGCAAATATACGGGATCCACTCTCGCCTGCAATCTCAAGTGCCTTTGAAAGGACAGGCAAGACTGTTTTTACAGCCCACTTCGGGGCCAAAACAAACACAAAAAAAGGCGGTAAAAAAAGGATGACTACAATGCCTTTACTCAATTGAGCCAAAAGCAGCATCTTACCACTTCGAATAGAGAAATCTCCATTTTTAAATCGCTCCATGAAGTTGCGCTCAAGCCTCTGCTGGCTCGTTTCGACTGTATCCCTTGTCTTAGTATGGTAGGCTCGGTGAGCCTGCATCGCCCAGGGATCTTGCCGGTAGGCGTTCATAGGCGCATCGCTGCACGATTGAATCTTATCCTTGTAACGACTTGTAGAATCAAACACCCCTTCACCTCAATTAAGTAATTATCTTAACACTTTAATCATTTCTTAACAAGAGAAATAAAATAAATTCTATATAAATTACGGTAATTTGAGATCGAAACACTAAAACGCAAGCGCTCACGAAGAAGGGCAAGGATTCCTATTGCAGGGAATTAGATTACTGTATAAAATGGTCGCAACTATAGGAGTTTATCACCATGGTCCGCATCAGCAAGCAAAACGAAAGACGAAGCCGTTCCCCCAGGAAATGCAGGCCTCCATCCCCAAAAACTGGGGCAAAAAAGGACCAGCTGGCTTCGGGTTTTAAAGAACATATGAATGCACTTTCAGGCGAAGCTGCGCAGTGCGCGTTCATCCCAAAAATTAAATAAGGAACCACTGTTATGTCAAGACATAGAAGCTTTGGAAAATCAACTGGCGGCGCACAAAAACGCAACGTACTGAAGCGCTTTGAACGCATTGATGAGTTGAAAAAACTTGGCCGTTTCGACGCCGAAAAAGAGAAAAGAGTCACAGGTCTACCTAAGACTCCGATCCCAATGTAATTTAAATCCGGGCAGTTTTCTGCCCGGCACTTAAACACTAAATCTCTTGAAAATCTCAGTCTACAACTCTCAAAAAGATGTAAAAATCCAGAAAGCCTCTGTAAAAAGAGTCATGCTTTGCCTAACTGATTTTTATGCACTCCACTGCGACGAAATAGCATTTCACTTTGTTTCCGAAAAACAGATTTGCAAGCTTCACGATCAATTTTTTAACGATCCTTCTCCTACGGACTGCATCACCCTTCCTATCGACTCCCCTAACGCACCGGGCTACATCTTTTTAGGAGATGTTTTTGTCTGTCCCAAAGCAGCGTTGGAGCTTACAACGAAAACCGGATCCGATCTCTACAAAGAAATTACGCTATATGCGGTGCATGGTCTCTTGCACTTGCTTGGCTATGATGATATGAATACAAAAGACAAACGAAAAATGCGCCGAGCGGAGGCAAAAGCAATGGATCATCTCAACAAGGCAAAGCTTTTCATTCAATGACGGCTCAATTCCTATTTTTATCTCTTTTTTTCTTCTTCGGCGTCTTTTCGCTCTCCTCTCTCAATCAAGCATTAAAAAGAACGAAAAGGCTCGAACTTCAAAGACAGCTCCGGTTGCTTGGAAAGCTTTTTTTCTATTTACCTTTAGCAAAGAAAATTACAAGCCCAATTGAAGAAGGGCTCCCCTTTTCTACAGTCATCTCTCTCAATTTTAGCCGCTTTCTTTCAATTTTCTTTTTCTCCTTATGGCTAGGAACAGAGGGAGAGTACCTAGCCTCACTCTGGATCTCGATCCCTCTTTTAGTATTCGCAATCCTTCTTTTTTACCTACTCGGTGACTACGCTCCAAAGGCATGGGCAGACAGAAATCCTTTGAGAGCACTTTGGTTTTCCTGCCCTACCTCATCCCCTTATCTCATTCTATCCTCTCCCTTTTGCTTTGCAGGATTCAAGTTGCTCAAAAAATATGGGTCTAAGGCAACACTACAACTCTTTCAAGAACCGATGGGTGAACTAAAGCAGGAAATTCTAGACATCATCCAAGGCGGAGAATTCAATGCACAACTTACGGCCCACGATAAAAAGTTAATCGAATCAGTGGTGCGCTTTCAGACAAAAATTGCCCGAGAAGTGATGGTTCCAAGAATAGATGTCTTTAGCATCAACGTCGAAACATCAATCCAGGATGCCGCCAAAGCTCTACAAAAAGAGGGTTATAGCAGAGTGCCTGTTTACAGAGAAACCATCGACGATATCGCTGGGATTTTAATGTACCGCGACCTATTGGGTTACTTTCTCGCCTATAGAGATTCAGGAAATGACAAAGAGTTATTAAAAGGCTCTGTCGAAGAGCTTCTAAAGCCTGTGTTCTATACACCGGAAACAAAAAAAATCTCCAATCTATTACAAGAATTCAAGAAAAAGCAGAGCCACCTTGCCGTCGTGGTGGATGAATATGGCGGAACTGCAGGGATTGTCACAATAGAAGATCTTCTTGAAGAAATCGTTGGAGAGATCGAGGATGAATACGACGAAGAAGAATCCTATATTTCAACGCTATCTAAGGGTGTCTGGATTGTAGATGGACGCCTTACCCTTCTCGATGCAGAAGAGCAACTAGGACTCTCCTTACCTCAAGAGGGTGAATATGACACTATCGGGGGCTATCTTTTTCATTGTGCAGGAGCAATCCCTAAAAAAGGTTTTAAAATTCAGCTTGATGAAGCAGAGCTAGAAGTCGTAAAATCAAATGACCGACGCGTTGAAAAAGTAAAAATAACCACAAAGTCAACTCATGGATGATTTCTATCTATCGCTTTCCCTTGCTGCCCTTGCAGGAGGTGCTTTTGGAGCTCTATTTTATAAGCTGATCCTTACAAAAAAGCAGGGAACAACCCACCTGATCGCACAAAAAATTATCCAGAAGGCAGAACTTCAAGCTAATTCTATTTTGCAACAAGCAGAATTCGACTCAAAACAGAAGCTTCTCGAACAACAAAGGCTATTTGAACAGCGCTGCGAAAAGGAAAAAAGGGATCTAAATGCCGAAGAGGAGCGATTTCGCCAAAGAGAAGACAAGCTGGATGCAAGGCTAACTCTTACGGACAAAAAACTTGCCGAAATGGAAAAAAAATCGGAAGAGATCTCAAGGTTGCAGCAGGATCTGCAAGTGCAAAAGGAAAAGATCGCCCAGGAACAAGCCCAGTTGATCCGTACTCTTGAGCAAGTTTCTAGCCTGGATGCCCAAGAAGCAAAAGCCCTGCTTTTGCACGAACTATCAGGTGAGCTTCTGCACGAAAAAGCAAAGAGGATCTCAACTGCCGAAAAAGAGACCCGAAAAGAGATAGAACAGCTCACTGCAAGGTTAATCGTAACTGCCTCAAACCGCCTTGCCTCTTGTACCATTTCCGAAGCCACTGTCAGCACTGTTAGTCTCCCCTCCGATGAAATGAAGGGTCGTATAATTGGTAAAGAGGGAAGAAATATTCGGGCATTAGAAAAGGCTACCGGAGCAAGCTTCTTAATGGATGATACGCCACAAACCGTCGTCATCTCTTGCTTCGATCCCGTCAGAAGAGCAATTGCAAAGGCATGTCTTCTTGACCTCATCTCAGACGGAAGGATTCATCCTACACGCATAGAGGAAGCCGTAGAAAAAGCGGAAAAACAGATAGAGAGGCAAATCCATCAATTCGGGCAAGATGCCGCTTTGCGTGCCGGCGCAATCAACCTCCACCCGGAACTCACAACTTTACTAGGCAAATTAAAATTCCGTTACAGCCTCGGCCAGAACGTCTTGGAGCATTCCCTGGAAGTTTCTCATCTGATGGGGCTTATGGCCTCAGAGCTTGGGCTTGACGCCTCCCTTGCACGCAGGATCGGCATTCTCCATGATGTCGGAAAAGCCGTTACCCATGAAATGCAAGGAACGCATGCTCTCATTGGCCGCGATCTCGCCTTGAAATATGGAGAGACAGCTGCGGTTGCAAACGGGATTGGTTGCCATCACAACGAAATCGAAGCGATCACCTTAGAAGGAAGCCTATGCGCTACTGCAGATGCAATCTCCGCCTCAAGACCCGGCGCCCGTGTGGATGCTATAGAGGAATACATACAAAGATTGTACAAATTGGAAGAGTTAGCGCACACCTTAAAAGGGGTCGATAAAGCCTACGTCCTCCAGGCGGGCAGAGAGATACGCGTCATGGTCCATCCTGAAGAAGTGCATGAAGATGAGCTTATCCCTCTTGCCAGAGAACTGACCCGAAGAATTGAAACTGAGCTTGTTTATCCTGGAAAAATCAAAGTTTCCCTCTTCCGAGAAAAACGAGTCGTTGACTATGCGATGTAGGAAAAGATATAATCCCCATTTACAGAAATCGTTCCCTAGGAGTTTAATCCGATGCGCCGTTCCATTTGTTATTGCGAACCCTCTATAGCGACTGCCGGAGAGGTATCTACCTGGAAATTTGTCTTCACTCCTACATACCTTCCAAAGGGGACGAAAATCAAGTTCGACCTTTTGAGCAAAGGGCGTGAAATCGACTGGGAGGTCCCTTCGACCAATCTCAAAAACACTTCGAATGTCATTTATCTCGTTCTGCCCAATAAAAAAATCGTACAGGGCAAAGAGATCGAAGCGAAAAATAGCGTCACTCCGCTTTTCGAATTCGTCCTTCCAGTTGAAATCGAAGCCGGTGAAACAATTACGGTCGTGGTTGGATCGCCAAAGCTCACCCCCAAAGAGATAGCCGCACATGGAACATGTGCTCAAAAAAACACGCAAAGAAGACGCCCTTTCCACCTCTTTGTCGACCCAACCGGAAAAGGAAAATATGGCGAACCGGAAGTATTTACACTCGACATCAGGGGCAATGAACTTCACACGATCCGTCTCTTAACCCCTTCATTCGTCGTTAAAAATAAGCGCTTCGATATTATTCTCCGCTTTGAAGATGAATTTGGAAACCTTACCAATAATGCTCCTGAAGACACGCTTGTTGAGCTTTCCTACGAAAACATCAGAGAAAACCTTAACTGGAAGCTCTTTGTTCCGGAAACAGGGTTTATAACCTTGCCGAACCTCTATTTCAATGAAGCGGGTATTTACACAATCCGCCTTTACAATCCTAAAACAAAACAGGTATTCCGCTCCTTCCCCATTAAATGCTTTAATGACAATAGCAAACATCTGTTTTGGGGAACGCTTCATGGGGAATCTGAACGGCATGATTCCACTGAAAATATCGATAGCTGCTTGCGCCACTTCAGAGATGAAAAGGCGATGAATTTCTTTGCCGTATCCCCCTTTGAGGACTCAGAAGAAGCCGCACCTGAATCGTGGAAAGCGATCGCACAAACATTAACGGAATTTAACGAAGATGACCGGTTTATCACTCTGACAGGAGTTCAATGGATTGGCGCACCATTAAAAGAAGGCATCCGCGAATTGCTCTTTTTCAAAGAGATTAAGCAGCTGCCGAGAAAGAAAGATAATAAGGGAACGAACCTGGATAAACTCTACAAATCCTACTCTCCAAAAGAGATGCTCGCAATCCCCTCCTTTACCATGGCTAAAGGATTTGAGTATGATTTCAAAAATTGGGATCCCCAATTTGAAAGAGTCGTAGAAATCTATAATTCCTGGGGCTCATCAGAGCGCTCAAAGAAGGATGGCAATGAAGCTCCTATCACTACAAGCAGTAAAAAGGGAGTTCAGGAGAACCCGGAAGGAGCAATCCAAAAAGCCCTTCAAAACAACTGTCGTTTTGGTTTTGTTGCGGGCGGACTAGATGATAGAGGCATTTACGCAGACTTTTACGCGGGAGGCCAGGAGCAGTACCCGCCAGGGCTCACAGCCATCATTGCCCCTGAACATACCCGACAAGCCTTTGCAGACGCTCTTTACAACCGTTCCTGCTATGCGACAACAGGAGAAAGAATCCTGCTCGGGCTTGACTTAGCCGGAAATGGAATGGGCAAAGAACTCTCGACCGTTGAAAAGCCGGGCCTAATGATCAACCGTCACCTAACAGGATTTGTCGCAGGCACAAGCGATCTTATTAAAGTGGAAATCATCCGCAATGGCAAAGTGATTCAGACTTATGAGCCCGAAGAGGGGTATGCCTTCGAATTTGCCTACGATGATATGGAGCCGCTCGAAAAGATCTCGATAAAATCGAAAGACAAAAGTCCCCCATTTGTCTACTACTACATTAGGGCAGTTCAAGAAGATGGCCATATGGCATGGAGCTCACCTATTTGGGTAGACTTCGTTCCGGTTAAAATGGCTCGACCTGCCTCCAAAAAGCCTTCAAAGCCAGCAAGCAAGCCTCTTATCGAAGAGGAAGACCTCGATCTTGATGAAGATGATTACGATGAGGAATCATAGATGTCAACAACACTCCTCACAATCCTGCTTGCAACCATTATTGTTTTGCTTGCCCTACTTGGTCTTGCCATCGGCTGGCTGCTAACGGGTAAATCCAAACTTAAAGGCTCTTGCGGTAGAGGTGGCAGCTGCGATACACCCACAAAAGGCTGTTCAATTTGCCGACCTGAGGATGAGCAGAAAAAGCAATGAGTGAATCCTACAAAAATCGAGACGGCGCCTATGTCCAACAGATGTTTGGCAAAGTAGCTAAACGGTATGACCTGACCAACGGCATCCTATCTTTTCAATTGCATAGGCTCTGGAATAGCGCTCTTGCAAATACCTTGAGCGGCGAAACTCTTCTCGATCTCTGTGCGGGAACGGGAGAAATTGCTTATCGCTGGCTCGATCGGCAGCACTCTCCTAAAAGGGCAATTCTTCTCGATTTTTGCCCCGAAATGCTGGCGATTGCAAAAACCAAACAGGACTCCTATTTATCGAAAGGGCACACTCTTCAATTCATCCAAGCTGACGCAGCTGCTATTCCCCTTCCTGACCGCTCTGTAGATTCTGTAAGTGTTGCATATGGCGTGCGAAACATCTGCGATCTCTCTTCCTGTTTTAGCGAAGTGCACCGCGTCTTAAAACCCGGTGGTACCTTCTGCATCCTAGAGCTCACAGAGCCGAAAAACTCTCTTCTAAAAAGACTACACGGCTTTTATCTCAATTCCCTTCTTCCCCTTTTAGGAGGCCTCCTTACTCAACAGAAAGAGGCGTACGGATATCTTTCAAAGAGCATTCAGCAATTCATAGATCCCGAATCGCTTTTAGGGAAACTTGCAACACTAGGCTTCACAAAAGTCGAGTGCAAACACCACTTGGGTGGGGTTGCCACTCGACTTATCGTCAAAAAATAAGCTAATCAAGCAAAATATTTTTCAAATACTTTTAAGTTGTCCATGATGTCGCTTAGGATCTCTAATAATTTATCGTTAGAGTCCTTAAAATAAATGTCTAGATCCTTTTCCATGAATGCACGATGCTTTCGAAGTAACCATTTTGCTATGCTCTGGGTTGCCGCCACATATTCTCCATTATTACTCAGATTCGCTGAAGGTGCCGAGCTATTAAATTCCACTTCAATGACAGATTGAACTAAAAAGGAGAGCATCTGCTCACACTCTCTTTCTTTTTCACTGTCCAAGTACTCCTTTGCAATATGAAGCAGCAAAGCATGTCTTATAGGAATACTGTCACATGACAAAATTTCTAATACATTGGAGTAATGAGTCATATTTTTATAAGAGTCTGCCTGAAACCAATAGCTTAGAATCCGCGCCATTCCAATAAAATCTACAGAATTAGCATCTGCATTTAACTGAAACCCATGCAATTGCTTCGCTTCCTCAAATTTTCCTTTTTCAGCCAGATCAACGGCTTTGTTGATATCAATATATCGCACATATGGCGCAAAAGTTACCCTTCCAAATGCCATGACCTTTTCTGCTTTATCGAGTCGACCCACTCCAATATATTTTACAGCAAGATCTCTAAATGCCTTTTCACCTTCCACATGGTTCTGTGCTCGAATCTGTTCTGCAAGATAAACAGCTCTTGCAAACCTGCCATTAAATAAATGATCCTCAAAGCTATTTTTAAGAGAAATCAGATTTACAGCTGGGTCAAGTTCAGCATGCGAAAGCTGTAAGACAGCGCCTTCAAAACCCTTAACTTTTGCATCAAATGAAGTGCGCGCTTCAGCATCTTTGCCCTCTTTTAAATAATTAAATATATCATTGGCGTGATATTCAGCAAAATGTCGACACAAATCCAGAAACTGTAATTTCTGCTGCTCCCCTAAACTGTCATACCCTTCAATCATAAACCGCTGCTGAAACTCCAGTTTAACCATTTCGCACAGATAAGGTTCAGCCGCTTGATTAGATTCCACTGCACTCATCGCATTGATTAAGAAATTAATTCTAATTTCATGCGAATCAAGATTGCTTAACAAAGGGCACGAGATTTCACTCCGCGGATTTTGCTCAAACCACTTTGCCAGAAATTTAACATAAACCTTTGAATTTAAATCTGAAGACGCTGCATCAAAATTCTCAGGTACGGGAACGCTTTGAAGAACCTCCATTGCTCCATTAAGAGCTCCAACTTCAATAAATTTTAGAGCAAGATGTAAACCCCACGCTTCGCCGTAGAGCCTTTTGTAAGATGATGCTAAAGGTTCAAAATTAGGATCTTGCAACGCCTGTCGCAAAATGCGTTTGTCCATAAATGAATTAACTTTATCAGGCAGATCTTCTGATCGGTTTTTGCAATACTCTCTAAAGGCAATATAATTGTGCTCAGTTCCAAGACGATCTGCAGTCTCAAAATATGTTTCGAAGAATTTTTCATCCTCACCCAAGTAGGCATGAAGCTCTTCAAATTTTGACAGTTGGATAAGGCTTTTGAATAATTCTCTTTCTAAGTTTGATTTTTGTGCTTTATCTTCAATAGTTCCGATTTGAGCTTTAAATTTTTCCACTTCGCCTGAAGTTGCGAATTTTAACAACTTGTCATGAGGAGACCTTTGAGAGATCTTGACAAGCCTTTTGACTGCGACAATCAGATTGCCGAAAAGAGGGATCAGAAGTAGAATACATTCCGCCTTCCTTTTATTTAAAACATAGTTTCGATATTTTACTTCACCTGCGGCCAGCTGGCACTTTTGAAATCTGCGTTTCTGAATTAAATGAATCGCATTGGTGATTGTGGAAACAACAGGAACATAATCAAGTTTTTTGAACGCGCTAATCTTATTTTCAATTTTCATAATCGCCCTATAATAAATTTAGGTGCGATATTACAAAAATTTTAGATTAATTCCCATCAAAAATTCACATTACATGGAAAACCCAGGCTTCCTCAGAAATTTCCTTTTGATAATATCCCCTATTGCCCTGACTATTTGTCCCTTCGATCCGCAGGCAGCGTGCGTTGTTACCTTCTCCGTCTTGGAAGATGGTGATCGATCCTTCGATCGTTGCACCAGGCTCAAGAGGAATTTCGTACCTTGCCCAGGTTTTACTTGCAGAGGCTTTTTTAGAGTAGAAGCCCGGTAAGAAAGGGTTTTTGCCGATGGCATCAAAATCAGCAAGGCGTGTGTAGAAAACTGTCTTTCCATCCTCAACTCCCTGTAAAAGCACCATAGAAGCACTCGCCGCAATTTTTTGCGCCTTAAAGTGCTCTCCAGGGCCTTTAAATTTGCGCGAAAAACCGCGCATCACATAAGGGTCGGCATAGTAGATAAAATTCCCTTCCTTAGGCAAAAGGTAGAGAGTCGTCACCATTGCAAACTCAGGATGCTTTCTTCCCATTGCATCTTCAAAATGGAGGTTGTATTTGCCTCGATGAGACATCGCCCACCCTTTTGCATCTTCCGGGATTTTGAGCCGCATTTTCTTAAATAGGTGGTAGAAGCGGCGGAGCAGCGGGAAGGAATACCAAGCCGCTTTCCAATTGTCTTTTCTGCTCATATCAGTGACACTGTAATTGCCTTGCTTGTCTCGCTTTTCAAGAAGTACCTTTTTGTAATGCAATACACGCTCGCTATCAAGAATCATTAAGTTTGCACCGTCTACCTGAAGTTCTTCGGGCTTAGCGCCATTTTTTGTCTCATCGAAATAGATCATCTGCCAATCTGCGTCCAGATTCTCTCTCGGTCTAACCCAAAGAGCCCCATCGTGAATACAATAGTCGTTAATGTGGTTAAAGCTTTGAGTTTTCGTTTTCATTTCGATAGCCGATTTGGGAGGAGCTTGAGGGGTACTAGAGGATTTTTCCAGGCGCTTTAAACTTTGGATGCGCTCCATTTTATGCATTCCTTTCCAGATCAATGGAATGCCGACAAGGCTAATGGCAGCCAAAATTGTTTCTATAGCCATCAATGCCTTAACTGCGCCCGCTGCCGCAGGCTTTCTCTCTTTGTTGAGCCACATGACATGCCGTCCTAGCAAAGACCCTTTAATGTCCTGCTGCATCTCAGCTATCAATTCCTGATTTGTCTGAATTGGAGTAACTATAGGACTTGGACTCGACATAATAACCCCCGTTTATTATTAATAATAACAAAAAACAGAAATAACTATGATTTAATTATCTTTCCCAGTGGAGAGCGGGAAATGGAAGATACCTGTTTGATGGATGCAATGCGCTCATACGGCATCACCTCGAAATTAAAAAGATCTTTGACAAGTTGAGCTCGATCGAAATCTTGGACAAAGTGCAAGATCAAACGGTGTTGCAACCTAGGATCGCTTGCTGCCACTAGACACCCGTCGATTCCCTGCTGCTTCAACAAAAATTCGCACTTTCTCTGCAAGAGAGCAAAATTGACATTTTCGCCGGAGATTTTTATCCAATCTCCTAAGCGCCCTTGAAATTGCAAAAAATTACCCTCAAGAGATATCAGATCTTCTGTATGGAACCAGCCCTCTCTTTTTGGGTCCCAGCAATCCCCCTCTTGCCAGTAAGCCGTAAGAAGTGCTCTCGATTTGATCTTAGCAGGAGAATCTTTGATCTCGACATGCGATAATATTTGCATGCGAGGATCTTTTGGATGTGATGTGGCTATTTGAGAGGCGCACTCCGTCATGCCATAACTCAAGGCGATCGGCCACCCCAACTCTAAAGCCTTAAAAAATAGCCTCTCATCAAGCGCCCCTCCTCCTACAATCACTGTACTGAGTGAAGGAGGTGCCTGCAACCCTGCACACAAAATATCGTATAGCTGCGTGGGCACCAAAGAAGTTCGTGTAGCTTGCTTAGCTTCCGCCATTTTACAAAAAACCTCAGGGTGCCATTTTTCCAAAACATGCACTTTTGATCCTGAAAGGTAGGCGCGCGCCCAAATACCAAGACCTCCTACATGAAAGCTAGGCAATGGATTAAGCCAAATATCTTTAGAATCAATTTGAAAATGAGTGTTGACCGTTTGGGCCGATAGGAGGAGGGCCTCTTTAGAGAGAGCCGCCCATTTGATCGCACCTGTTGTGCCGGAGGTGGCAATCCAAACATGGTTTGAAAATCCCCCTTCAGGTCGGCTAGCTGTCTCAGGTAAACGGGGATTTGCAAGCGTAAAAGTGCGATCCGATTCCCAATCTACTTCCAAGAAAGCCCCTCTAGCAGATCATCCATGCCCCATCCAATCCCATCTGGCGGTTTCAAACGGTGATTTTCTATTGATAGTCTTTCACTAAAAGGATTTGGAGCATATGCTACATGAGATATAAAACCGCCCCACTCATCACTTAGGGAAGGTTCTTTTGCAGCAGTATATAACGCTGCCAATTGGCCAATAGGATGGTCAAGATAGCTCGTAATCACTTTCCTCAATCGCAAGTTTGGCAACGGTTTGATCGCAGGTTTACAAACAAGAATTGAGGGGTTTTCAACCTCCTCAAAATCCGCTGCAAAGGGTACTCCATGACGCTCTTCGAGCTCCTTCCAGGAGCCATTATGCGAAGGAAAGGGGTCCTCTACAAAGTCAATCTTCAATTGTTTTGCACTCTCTAAAAAAGAGCTGCACTCTTCCTTTGTTAAAGAAGCGTTAAAATCGATGCGCCAAAGCGTATGAGTGTCCGCTTCTTTGATAAATTTCCGCCATGTAGTCGAAGAAAGCTTAATTTTTTTTACAGGATACTCCCCTCCCTCATTTGCGTGTCTGACTAGAAAATGGCTTCTCGGCACTTTCAAACCTTCAAAGAGAGATCGATTTTCAGCTCTTGCTTGAGCCTCCTCTCGTGCAAAATGGAGTGATCGAAGCAGCAATTGCGTAAGAGGGCCGGACTTGAGGGCACTTTTTTGATCCTCGCAGCCTAAATCTCCAAATTCTTTCCAAGGATGGCAATCTGAATATCCAACTAAACCGGACTGAAACTGCACCTTTATTAAAAACCCCTGGCGGATAGAGTCGTTGTCCTTATACTTTAAGGTGTAATCCGATGTCCAAAAGCGCATGTACTACCTCACGCCCAAAAGAAGAAGCAATCCAAATAAGGTCATCAAAAGAGCTGCTTCGCCGAGATAGCGGTTATAAATTTTTCCCGGAGGAGTTTTATAGATGCAGCGAATGATGTTCACGGCCATGAATATTGTCGTTAATGGCAGAAAAAAGGCTAAAAGCCTTCCCTGAAAGAGCCAATACAAGTTCAGTATAAATGGGGAAAGTAAAAATAGAGAGACTTCTGCACGACCAAAACTTTCTCCAAAGTACACTGTCAGCGTTCTTTTCCCCGTTAGAGTGTCCTCTTTGATATCGCGGAGATTATTGATCGCTAAAAGTACCGATGCCAAAGATCCCATCTGCAGGGATCCCACGATTGCAGAAAGATCTAAACTACCCTTTTGAAGATAATAAGGGCAGCAAGTGGCAGCAAAGCCATAGAAAACAAATACGAAAAGCTCTCCTAAACCTTTATAAGCCAGCGGATAAGGCCCTCCTGTATAAAGATAGCCCGACAAAATTGCGACCAAAGTTATGAATAAAAACCCGATGCCTCCTTTTAAGATCAACGGAGCTGCAAAAAGAAGGGCAAAAAGAAGGGCAGCAACTCCTGTTGCTAAAACAGCCTGCATTGAAAGCAGTCCTGTTTGCGTAACCCTAATAGGCCCTACCCTCTGATCTGTATCCATCCCCTTTTTAAAATCGAGTGCATCGTTCACGAGATTAGTTCCGATGGTTAAAGAGACGGCTGTGATCAAAGCTGAGAAATAGATTTTCCAGTCCATTTCGGAAAAAGGTTGCCCGGGCAAAAAAGAACCCACGGTAATCGGCACAACCGCCGCCATCAATGTTTTTGGCCGAAATGCTAAGATCCATGCCTTGATGCTATAGGGCTTTATCGAGAGTGTTTTTTTCATGGTAGCCTTGGAAATTTGCTGAAATCTGGTTTTCGCTTCTCGATGAAGGCAGCTCTGCCTTCTTGAGCCTCTTCAGACATGTAATAGAGCAGGGTCGCATCACCTGCAAGGTCTAAAAGACCTATCTGGCCGTCGCAGTCAGCATTCAGACATGCTTTAAGGCAGCGCAATGCCATCGGAGAGTGCGCAAGCATCTCGCGGCACCAGATTAATGTTTCCTTTTCAAGATCTTCGTATGGAACGACATGATTGACAAGACCCATTTCAAGAGCTTGCTGTGCATTGTATCTTCGGCACAAAAACCAAATTTCGCGCGCTTTCTTCTGTCCCACAATACGAGCTAAATAACTGCTTCCAAGTCCTCCGTCAAAGGAACCTACTTTAGGGCCTACCTGACCAAACTGAGCATTATCAGCAGCAATCGTTAGATCGCAGACGACGTGCAACACATGACCTCCTCCGATTGCATAACCAGCCACCATCGCCACAACCGGCTTAGGTAAGGAACGGATCTGCTTTTGCAAATCCAATACATTGAGGCGGGGCACTCCGTCATGACCTACGTAACCCTTCTCTCCTCTGACTTTCTGATCGCCACCGGAGCAAAAAGCCTCCTTTCCTTCGCCTGTAAGGATGACAACCCCAATGTCAGGGTCCTCCTTGCAAATGGCAAAAGCGTCTTGCATCTCCTTCACCGTTTCCGGGCGAAAGGCGTTTCGGACATGAGGCCTATTGATGGTGATCTTCGCGATACCATCCCCGCTTGCCTCAAAACGAATATCTTCATAATTTTTTATTGTGTGCCATTTCTGCATGATAAAACCTCTGCAGGATTCTATATCTGCAAAAGATCAAAGATCAAGTTGATTTTGAACCGATGCCCTTCTTTGTGAAGAAGGGTGGCCTTGGAAAGAGAATGTAAAGTTTCCATTTCGAGAGCAAGGGCAGAAAATTTTGAGTCTAAAGCGCCTGCAATCCAGAAGAGGGGGATATTCAACTTTTGAATTTTTCCTCTTAAATCCGCTTGAAGGCCAAGAGAAAAATGGCTCAGTTCAAAAACTAACTTCTTTCTGTCATAAGCTCCTTCAGGGCGCTCTATCCGCAAGCTTCCCTTAAAAACTTCCTGAGACTCCCAATCTTGAATCAGCGGACTCCAAGGGGTACTGGAAAAGCGGGCAGCCCATTCATGATCCTGTTTTACTCTTGACAAGCGTTCCTCATGAGATACAAGGCCAGGGTGGGTAGAAAGAAGGACCCCTTTAGACCAAAGGGAGGGGTTATCGATCAATGCATGAAGAGCTTTTCTCCCACCTAGTGAGTAGCCGCAAAGCACACGCGGTGCTGGAAATTGCTTTACGAAGCTATTAAATTCTTTTGCCCAAGCGACTAAATCAGAAGCGTTTAAGTTTTCTGGAGGGAACTGCGCATCGATGCCCTCCCAGTCACTCCTTTGTCCTAAAAACCCCGGTATGCAAAATAGTGTTCCCATTCTCAATGAATCGCCTTAATCTCTTGCATCATGCACGCATGCTTCTGATTAAATCTGGCTGAAGATTCTGCATTGGGTCTTAGCTCTACAATCCCTCGTTTTGAAAAATCGAATGACTCGGGAATGTCATCAAAAAGACGGTATTCAACGCCCCAAAAATCTGCAATTGGTTTAAATGCAAGCTGATGCGAATTCTGAATCTCTGCTTCAGGAAACATTCCGGAAAAAATTTTCCCTCCTTGATTATTCAAAATGAACACACAGTAAGGGAGGTTGGACAATTGTTTCACACACCAAAAGCCTGCAAAATCATAGAGAGCCGTCAAATCGCCAATAATGGCTGCATTGAATTTTCCGGCATCTGAAAGCCCGAAAAAGCTTGAAATCTGCCCGTCAATTCCATTCAATCCCCTTGTGGCGTTGACCTCATAGCCTCTCGGTTCATTGCACGCTGCAAGATCCCACTCTCGAATCGGCAGACTATTTCCCAAATAGATGTGGGAATATTTTGGAAATTGGTGAGAAATGCGGTGGATAAAGGCGGCTTCAGACAAGGGTTCTTCAGCCAAAAGTGTCTGAAGATTTGCCGCATAGGATTTCTGCATCTCCCAGAATTCCTTAGACCGCTCATATGTACGACAAGGCCCCTCGACCGCTTCCAAATACTTGACAAGATCGACCTGCTGATGTTTTGCCCAGCTTAAACCTGCAAAAGGCTGTCCACTAATAGAGAGAAGCTCAATTAAATCCCTCTTCGCTTCAAGATCGCGCCAAATCTTATGTGTAGGCACCTTCCCGATCCTTAATACTCCATCATAGTGGTTCAACTCAGGCAAATAAACGCGAAAACGCTGCAAATCCGCCATTTCGCGAAGGCCAGATGGAGCCTCCAAGTAGACAGGAGCGCCCATTTCCATTAGAAAACGAAAAACAGCCGGCTGCTCTTCCTTATCAAGACCCCCTACAATGATCAAAGGCTGCCTTGAACGCTTCATGAAATTCAATAGTGGCGCTATGTCCTGCGGCATCGCCTTTGATTTCGGATAGAACTCCTTTATCTCTTCAAGCGTCGCTTCAGACTGTCTGGCAGGCTCTTCAAAACAGACGTTAAGATGCAAGGGCCCCTTTTGAGACCATCCGCGCAGCTGCAACAGTTCATCCCCTTCGAGATCAAATTCAAGAGGGGCATACACGCCATAAAGATTGACTTGCTCAGCTGTTTGCGGTGCGCCGCTATGCCTGAATCTTTTCGGGCGATCCGCCGTAACGGCAACAAGCGGCACTCCGGAATAGTAAGCTTCCATCATTGCCGGCAAAAGCTCCCCTGCAGCAGTTCCTGAAGTGACAACTACTGCAACTGGTGCTTTCAGCCTTCTTGCTTTACCCAAAGCATAAAAGGAAGCCGATCTTTCCTCCGGCCAATATGAGATCGGAAATCGAGAGTGAATCAGCAATTGGACAATCGGAGCGTTTCTTGCTCCGGGGCATAGAACCCACTCCTTCACTCCGGCACGCAATAGCTCTTCGATCACATGCTTTGCAAGAATAGAATTCATAATTGGAATATCTCCTTGACTGCTTCAAATTTAAGGGAAATTTCATCCCTTTCCATTTCAAATGAACTTTGTGCTGTGATCCCGCATCCGCAAAGAATTTCAAGTTGATCGCCCCGCCATTGAATATTGCGTATGGCCACAACGCATTTACCCCTTCCAGAGCCAAGATTGCAATAGCCAGCAGGAGCCCCAAAGCGATTTCTAGGCAAATTCGTTGCATATTGTTTAAGCCATTGCTTTCCAGCTTCTCTAGGAAACGTTCCAAGCGCTGGAGTTGGATGCAAGGCGCTTGCACACTCTTCAAAAGCAAGCGATCCACTCATATAAAGTGTGATCGGGGTCACAAGATGAGCCAATCGACCAAATGAGTGAATCTCTGTAGAGCCAACTTCGAGGTTGCCAAAAGGCTCAAGTGCTGTATGGATTCCTTCAATGACCAATTGATGCTCCTCTCTTAACTTAGGATCTCTCTTCAATTGTTCGCTTTTTTCTTTTGATGTGGTTCCTGCAACCGCTGCAGTTTGCAATACGCCGTGCGAGCAATCAAATAGTATTTCCGGAGTGACTCCGATCATCCCTTCTGATTGGCTCCAGTATCCATACAAATGAGTGCCGGGAGTTTTTTTTAGATAGATAAGGGCAGATTTGATAAGTTTAACCGGATCGATTTTTCCTTGAGCTCTATAAGAGAGGTAGGGAACCGCCTTTCTAATTTCCGTCAATTCTGAAAAGGCACTCTTAAACTGCTCCAGGCCATAACATTTCCACTCAAATTTTTGAGGTTGAGGATCAGATAGGAGCAAGTCTAATTCAATGTTAAAAGTTTCTTCCTGCTGAAAAAATCGCGGGTTGCGTTCTAAGAAAAAATCGGGAAAATACCATGAGAGCCCTTGAGGGGTAGCTAGCCAGGTCCTCTTGCCGCATGCAGCCAAAATTATGCCAGGTGCAGTAGTTAAAACTGCACCTTCAGTTGCGCTGAAAAGGCGCTCTTTCATTAATCTCTTCTCCGATAAGAAAATCAAATAAGACATGACTAAGAGGAGTTGAACGCTCAAAAGAGGTGATTGCTTTCTGTACTTGAGCCTCTATTTGCTCAAGAGAAGGCAACTTTTGTCGAAGGCACTGTTGTTGCAATCTCTCTTTTTGCTGCGGAAAAAACAGAGTAGTTTCAGGGCCATTTACTTGGAGAAGATGTAGGTCTCTAACCCAGTAAAGTCTTCCCAGAAGAAGAGAGTTTAACATTTGAGATAACTTAAGAGAACGCACCCCTTCACGTTTTTTTTCAGCTTGCTCCTTTTGGTAGGCGCCTGCATCTTCTTCTCCTTCATCGTACTCTAAGCTAAGGTCGGCCTGCGTTTCCATCCAGGTTACAAGCTCTTCAATGCGTGCCAATTGAAATGCAAATGAGGAGTCCTCTGCCTGAAACAGAATCTCAAGAAACTGTTTGGGTAGCTGCGGCACTGATTCGCGATCTTGAAGATACACCTTTTGGCAGCGAGAAAGCACTGTTGGTAAAAGCAGTTCCGGCTTCACAGAGCACAAAATGATGTGGCTCGATAAAAGCGGCTCCTCAAAGGCTTTGAGAAGGGCGTTTGCACTGACGGGCGGCATGCGTTCAGCCTCAACAAAGACAAACACTTTTTTACGAGCAAGATAAGGAGTCTTATACACCTCCTCTTTAAATTGCCTCAAAGTATCGACAGAGTACTGAGCCGTTTTTCCTTGCGGTGCCATCAGCAAGAGGTCCGGGTGCTCTTCGCTCTCAATCCCTAAAAGGGCACGAGCAAAAGCGTGAGCTTCTTCCTTAAGCCTTTCCTGAGAGTTTCCTACCAGTAAAAGCGAATTAGGAATCAAGTTTCTAGTTAGAAGGCGGGACAGTGAGCGATCCACAATACTTCTCCAGGTGGCATAACGCTTCTTGGACCACCGTCATGGGCGATTGAGAGGCATCCAAAACTTTAATTCTATCAGGTGATTCTTTAGCAAGCTGTAAAAAAGCTTCTCTTACCTTTAGAGAAAAGCTTCCCTTTTCTTTCTCAAACCGATCCTGAGCACGCGCCATTTTGCGAATTCTTTCGGAGCCGAGCTCGGGATTCAAATCTAAATAAAAAGTCAGGTGAGGAGTTAAACCGCCGGTGGCGTAATCGCAAAGAGCCGTGACTTCAGAAACGCCCAGTTGCCGTGCAGAGCCTTGATAGGCAATCGTCGAATCATTGTAGCGATCACACAGGACAAAAGCGCCACTTTTTAAAGCAGGAAGGATCACTTCCTCCACATGAGCTGCACGCGCTGCCAAAAAGAGGAGCAGCTCCGCTTTCGGAACTACTTTCAGTTCACCGCTGTTGAGCACGATCGAGCGGATCGCCTCCCCTACCGGAGTGCCGCCCGGCTCTCTTGTCGATATGACCTTAGCTCCGCTTGCTTCCAACCGCTGCTTAAGGCTTAGGATGAGAGTGGTTTTGCCGGCTCCATCCCCTCCTTCAAAGGTGATGAACAGGGGTTTATTACTTTTCCTGGGCATCTTCTGCCGAAGGTTGCTCATCCGGAGAACGCTCCTCCCCATCGACTTTTTGCAAGGCGATCAGATAGTCTTTTTCTTTATTTAGGTTCACCAGTTTGACCCCTTGAGTCGAACGGCCCATCACGCGCACATCCCTCATCGAGATCCGGACTGTTTGCCCTAAAGAGCTCATGAGCACGACGCCATCGTTGTCATCCACACATAAAGCGCCTACGACATTGCCGTTTCGCTCGCTTGTCAGAATGGAACGGACGCCGACACCACCTCTGCTAGTATGACGGAACTCTTCGACGTTAGAGCGCTTACCGAAACCATTTTCGCAAACGATAAGAACGCTTTCATTGCCATTTACCACTTCGCAGCCAACAATGTAATCCTCTGCACTTTTCAAACTCACGCCGCGAACGCCACGGGCTGTTCTACCCATCGAACGGACGTCAGACTGGTCAAAGCGCACAGCCATCGCATGATAAGTGAATAACATGATCTGCTGGCCTTCATGGGCAAGCTTCACAGCAACCACTTCATCCCCTTCATCCAACTCAAGCGCTCTGACCCCCTTTCTACGAGGGTTGCTGAATTCGGAAAGGTTAGTCTTCTTGACCACACCACGCTTCGTCGTCATAAAGGCATAGGCGTCATCGGTAAAGCCTGAAACTTTCAGGAAAGCAGCTACCTTTTCACCGGGTTGCAAATCTTCCATCAGGTTGATTAACGGCTTGCCCTTGGTTTTGCGGCCCGATTCAGGAATTTGCCACACCTTCAGCCAGTAACATCTGCCAAAGTTTGTAAAGATCATGAGATAGTCATGAGTAGATGCGACGTAGAGGTTCTTGATGGCATCTTCATCTTTCTTGAATTGCATGCCGGAAACGCCCTGACCGCCTCTTTTTTGCTCTCTAAAGGTATCGACCGGCATCCGTTTAATGTAATCGTCGTTAGAAATTGTAATGATCACCTGTTCGTTCGGAATCAGGTCTTCCATGCTCATCTCGTTTTCTGCAGCGACGATCTGAGTGACACGCCCTTGCTTATGACCCTTTTTGATCTCTTCAAGCTCTTCGCGGATAATGCCGCGCACTAAAGACTCATTGGCGAGGACTTCCCTGTAGTAGGCGATCTTTTGCAAAAGATCCTGGTACTCGGCATTGATCTTATCGCGCTCTAAGCCTGTCAACTGATAAAGCCTTAAATCAAGAACTGCAATTGCCTGTTTGTCGCTAAATGCGAAACGGGCAATCAACTCCTGCTTAGCATGGTCTCTACTGTCACTTGCACGAATGAGCTTGACGACTTCATCCAAGTGGTCGATCGCTTTCAAATAGCCTTCTAGAATGTGAGCGCGTGCTTCTGCTTTTGCAAGCTCGAAGCGCGTCCTGCGGCGGATCACCTCAATTCTATGCTCAACCCAAGCGAAAATGAGCTGCTTGATGTTCATGACGCGCGGCAATCCCTTATCGAGCGCCAGCATGATGCATCCGAAAGTAACCTGCATGTCGGTGTATTTGTAGAGCTGGTTGATCGTCACTTCTGGAATCTCGCCGCGCTTTAGCTCAAGCACAATCCTCATGCCATTTTTATCGGACTCATCGCGCAAATCGGAAACGCCCGGAATCGTTTTTTCGTTGACCAATTCCGCAAAGCGCTCGATCAGACGCGACTTATTGATTGCATAGGGAATTTCATCGATCACAAGTCTCTGACGTTCGTTTGAATCCTCCATTTCCTCAACGCGGATCACGCCGCGGAGCATAATCTTGCCTTTACCCGTATGGTACGCTTCCTTAATGCCTCGGTAGCCGCAAATGACGCCGCCTGTAGGGAAGTCGGGGCCCGGCATCACTTGCATGATCTCATCAATCGTTACGTTCCGATTGTCGAGAACGAGAAGTGTCGCTGCGATGAGTTCAAGCAGGTTGTGAGGAGGAATGTTCGTCGCCATACCGACAGCAATGCCTGAAGAGCCATTGCAAAGCAGGTTTGGAAATTTGGCTGGGAAAACAGTAGGTTCTTTTTTGGTCTCATCATAGTTTGGAACGAGATCTACTGTGTCCTTATCGAGATCTTCCATTAGCTGGACAGAAGAGGATGTTAGACGCGCTTCCGTGTAACGCATCGCAGCTGGTGGATCGCCATCAATAGAGCCAAAGTTACCTTGACCATCTACAAGTGCGTAACGCATGGCCCAGGATTGTGCCATTCTGACAAGCGTCGGATAGATCACCTGTTCGCCGTGAGGGTGGTAGTCACCGGAAGTGTCGCCGCAGATTTTAGCGCACTTACGATGTTTGGCTCCGGGCGTCAAATTTAACTGACGCATCGCAAAGAGAACACGTCTTTGAGAAGGTTTTAAACCATCTCTTGCATCGGGAAGGGCCCGTGCGATAATCACGGACATAGAGTAGCGCAAATAGCTCTCTTTTACTTCCTCTTCTACGTTGCGCGGGACGATCACTTCATTTTCGGTATACGACATGGGTTACCTTAGATATCCAAGTTCTTAACGGAAAGGGCATGCTGTTCAATAAAGGCTCTTCGGGGAGGAACATCCTCGCCCATCAGCATGCTAAACATATGGTCAGCTGCGATTGCATCAGGCAGAGTCACACGGATCAGCGTGCGTTTCGCTGGATCCATTGTTGTCTCCCATAGCTGGTCGGCGTTCATTTCACCAAGACCTTTATAGCGCTGGATTTCAATCCCTTTGCGGCCATTTTCCCTAAAATAGTCAATTGCTTCTTTCAGGGTGTAACAGGGGTAGACTGATCCATGATCATCAACGATCTCGAGAATCAGTCCATCCGGAATGAAATAGCTTTTTATCTCAACGCCAAAGTGTTCTGCGCGGGAAGATAAGGCAGACAAGACGCCCTCTTCATATAACTCCACGAAAGGAAGCCTTTTAGGCTTAAACTGGCGCATTTCCTCCGTGATTTCAGCTGCCGGAATCGATGCCAGCGTTTCTTCAAAGACTTTGCGCTGCTCTGCCTCATCTTTTTGGCGTAAGGCATCAAACTCATCAAGCGAATAGAGATAATGGGTCTCATCGGCAAAATGCACTTGGAAACGAGGGAACTGGCCTTGGGCATTTTTAGTCGCCAAAAACTCGCGGAAGGGAATCCCCTTTCTTTCAATCCGGTTAATCAAGTTCTCAATATCGTGAATCAGGTCGATCAGATGGTTAAGCGCATCTTTTGCGATCGGTTCATTGCCCTTTGCAGTCATCTTTACATTGACATCGCTTGTACCAAGTTCAAGCAAGTAATCGTCCATCTCTTTTTCAGAATGGATATAACGACTCGTCTTTTTCCTAGTCACGCGGTAGAGAGGAGGCTGAGCGATGTAAACAAAGCTATTTTCGACCAGCTGAGGCATGTGCCTATAAAAGAAGGTGAGCAAAAGTGTCCTGATGTGGGAGCCGTCGACGTCGGCGTCGGTCATGATGATG
>CAZSDA010000016.1:0-48680 GCA_964605535.1 uncultured bacterium | reverse complement strand
AGACGTTCTGCCATAAATTCTGCTTGTTCTTGTCCACGTAAGGGAAAGTGATATAAATCCAAAAAAGTCAAAATGGAAGGAGATACATTGATATGTAGTTTTGAGTCAGAAGTATTTTTGAGCAAGCTTTTGTAGTAAGGTTCTATAAGCAAAACTTCATAGCCTCTTTCTTGAGGTTCTAACAGCAGCTTTTTCTCAAGTTGTGATCTAACCAAAGGGTTAAGAACGTATAGTTCAAGGGTGTTTAAGTTGGTGTTTTTATATCCATGCGATTCAGCGGCAGAATGAAGAGCCAAGGCTACCTTATTGCTTAGCTTGGACTTTTTGATAGCCTCTAAAAGCTCTGATTTATCCTGGAATCCTGAGCGATACGTTCTCATTTTGCATTTTTTTACGATGCTGTAATGTTCTAACCAGCTTTCAAGAAGACGTTTCGGATTTTTCAAAAAAAACTTTTTAGCTGTTCTAACTCCTTCAGTTTTCAGGATCCCCTTCAGAACTAAAATCTCAAAGACGCGCTGCACCAATCCGAGGCTTACACCAGCATCCTTGGCCACATTTCTTAAAGACAAATCTTGGCTTTTGATTCCTTCTCGTAGAAGCCAATCAAGGATAAGGGCTGATTTGTCTGAATAAATGTTCCCCTCTGCAGGCTTTTCATTCGAACCTATCAAAAAATGACCTTTCATGAAAACCTCCATCTGTTCAATAAAATACGCTGTTCAATAAATATTGAACAGGATAAAACATAGAACAAAAATGAAGTAAAATTAACCTAATCTTGGAGCAGACCATGAGCAAAGCCGTTGAAAACCTACTAGAAGCGCAACAATTTGCTATGAGTATTCGCCCCAAAGTAGGTGGTTTCCCGTACCTTGCTGAAGCTTTAAGAAAGGCAGGAATTACTCGAAACATTTGGAACCTTCCTTCGTGCCAAAGTATTTATCTTACCGATTATGGTTCTGTTGTAAGTCAAGGCGCGCCCCTTTTTAACACAACCTCTGATGTGCCTCCATTTAATCGTGAGGCTCTTGTCAAAGCTTTAAGGATCGATCAAGTAGGACAAAGCTCATTTCCAGAATTCTTAAAAGCTTCTTGGGAAGCAGGTGTGGTAAGTTATATTGTAGACTTCGAAAAACGAATAGTCACTTACTATGGTGTTTTAGGTGAATCCTATGCTGAAAATTATCCTGCAGTAGAGATTGGGTAGAGGTGGTCAATGGGATACCTGAAATCCATGATGTGTGGATTTCAGAAGAATATCGAGGCAATGGATTGGGAAGCTCTACCTTTCTATCAGAAGTTAGGCTATTCCATTGAATTTGTTCGAGAAGGTTATAACAGGGCATCTAAGATGTATATGCTAAGGAAAAAATTATGACGGCTATTGATATTAGAAACGAGATTCGCAATTTAGTTTTAGCAATACGCCCCTTAGATGAGCTTGAAAGGCAACACATTGATTTTTTTACTAGTTGGATTCAATCAGGCATTGAGATTTTTCGCACGGAAAAACCCGCAACCCCACCAATACATTTGGTTTCCTATTTCTTGGTCTTTTCTTCAGAAAATACGAAGGTATTACTGGTCGATCATAAAAAAGCTGAATTATGGCTTCCTTCTGGCGGTCACGTAGAACCAAATGAAGATCCAAAAGAAACTGTCTCCAGGGAAGCTAAAGAAGAATTAGGTATTGAAGCAGAATTTCTCTACGAAAAACCCCTCTTCGTGACCGTCACAAAAACGGTCGGAAATGTAGTGCCACACACTGATGTTTCATTGTGGTATGCTCTTAAATGGAACCCCGACGATCCGCTAATCTATGACAAAAATGAGTTTAATCAAATACAATGGTTTGCGATTGAGGAAATTCCATATGAAAAATCTGATCCTCATTTAAGGCGTTTTCTCAAAAAAATGAAGGAAAATCATGTCGAACCATGAAGCGGGAAGTAGAAATTGTATTTGCATAATGAAGTGCACGCACCATGCTGAATGGGAAAAAAATTGTGAATATGAAGAGAAAAACTGATACAATCAATATTGTGGATTGCTTAAACTCGAAGTACGGTATCGCAGTTACAAATCTTATAGTCCTTCCTCTAGGCGCGGATATGAATGCATCCGTCTATAAAGCTGAAACGCAGGGCAGCCAGTCTTATTTCGTAAAGTTAAAGCGCGGCCATCGCTATGATATGAGCGTTGCAATATTGGCCTTGCTGCAGGCTTCTGGAATTCAACAGATCATTCCTCCTATCAAAACCACCAATGGTGAATTGACTCAACACATCAACGATTCCACTCTTACGGTTTACCCATATGTCAATGGACAAAATGGATTTTGCTGTAACCTAACAGATAACCAATGGATTGCTCTCGGCAATATTTTGAGACAGGTGCATGAATTTGATGCACCCTCTTCTATCAAAGATCTGATCAGGAAAGAAGTCTATGCGGATAAGTGGAGAAAATCTGTGCGATCGATTTATGCTCATATTGAGAGCAATGTAAAAGGCGATGAAGCTTCTTTGAAACTGCAGGCTTTTATGAGAGAGCGCAGGGATATAATTCATCATCTGGTAAATCGAGCGGAAGTTTTAAGCCAAAAGATACGGGAGCAATCACCAGAATTCGTGCTGTGCCATTCAGACATCCACGGCGGAAATGTACTGATTGATGAAGATGGCTCTATCTTTATAGTGGATTGGGACGATCCTATTCTGGCTCCCAAAGAGCGCGATCTCATGTTTATTGGAGGAGGAGTCGCAAATGTCTGGAATAATCCACGCGAAGAAGAATTTTTTTATAAAGGATATGGAAAGACTGAAATCAACCATGCCACCCTAGCCTATTACCGGCATGAACGTATTGTTGAAGACATTGCAGAATATGGACAAGCACTACTTTTAACAACATCCGGAGGGGCGGATAGATTGGTGATGTACAAACATTTTGTCGACATGTTTGAACCGAATGGAGTGGTAGAGATCGCATTCAAGACAGGAGAGGGCTTATCCATATGAGTCAAAAACACTCCTTAGACAAGTTTTTTTCATACTACAGACCTTACCTTGGACTTTTCATTCCAGATATGGCCTGTGCAGTGATTGCCGCTGTGGATGGTTTGCCATGGATTAGACCGTAATCAGCCCTTCAAATAATATTTCACAAAAAAAATGGTTAAAGATAATTTACCAAATATGCTTACCCTGAAGTATTCGCAAAGGCTTCCTTTATCTTTGGGAGAGAGTTGGAATTTTTTTTCTTCACCTGAAAATTTGAAAATCTTAACACCAGAGCATTTAGGCTTCGAAATAACAAATGATCTTGAAAACAGGAAAATGTATCCTGGTCAGATCATAGCATACACTATTCGGCCGCTTTTTAATGTGCCTCTTGAGTGGGTCACAGAGATCACTCAGGTCCAAGAGCCTTATTATTTCATAGACGAACAACGATTTGGCCCCTACAAATTTTGGCATCATGAACATCGCTTTAATCCAATTCCCAATGGCGTGGAGGTTGTGGACATGATTTACTACAAGATGCCATTTGGTTTTTTAGGTAAATTTCTCCACTACGTGAAAGTGAAGCAAGATCTTGCACACATTTTCTCTTATCGACATGCAAAGTTAGAGAAGCTCTTTGGGCCCTATTTTGATCAGACCTGAATGGTTGCATTGATTAGGGTTCACGATTCTTGGAGGTTATCAGTTTTCGATTGAGGATGATCATCACTGTCAAAAACAAACCCCATGATAAAAACAGGACAGGATAGGCAAGCGGCGCAAACAGTTGGACTCCTCCTAGCCTTTCTCCTGCAAGATAGGAAAGCAAAGCTCCAAATCCCCCTAGAAAAAAGGTGAGCACAAGGTTTTTATTGAGGAATGCCAGGGAGGAGTTTAGCGTCAGAGAGAAAAGAGGATAGAGCACAAGAAGCCATAGAGGCGGGAAAATACCCTCTTTAGGATAGGCTAGAACACCTGAATGAATAAAAACCATCTCTTGTAGCAACCCAAAACCAATTGCAAGAATTGATAAAGGAATGCAAATCCGTAAACTCTTCCTATCATATGTTGCAAAAAGAGTGATTTGAACTATGTAACATCCTATAGCGGCAAGGATAGGAATCATTTGAGAGCCCTTGGCTCCATAAATAATCAAAATGAACCAAGTGATCCCGTACAAGAGTCCATTCACAAGCGAGGGAGGTACCAACGAGGGCGTATTTTCAGCATAGCGCTTGAAATCAGCATGTTGCTTCATTTTCTCTTCTAAAGGCTTTACTCCTGAGACATTCACAATGAGGAAAGTCAGCAAAAGAGGGCTGATCACAAGAGCCCAACCGAAGGGAAGAAACACAGCCATGAGCCAAATAGCCCACCATTGCATGAGTTCTCCAAGATAGTTCGGGTGCCTTACATAGCCCCAAAGCCCTGTTGTGAGCAATTCCCCTTTTTTAGAAGGATCATTCTGAAAGAGAGTAAGCTCCCTATCTGCAATGGTCTCAATAACAAATCCACCTAACCACATAGGTAATGCAATCCCTAGAATGTGCATAGACAGTGTTTCAGGGTAGGTATGAATCCACATAATGGGAAGCGCTACGATATACAGAATGCATCCTTGCAATAGAAATACTTGGGAAAAAAGTTTGAAATTGAAATTTTTTCCCCACTGCAGCTTTAAAGCTTGATAACGGAAATCTTCATCACGGTTCCGGTTACGAAAATAAATATGAAGTACAAGGCGTATTGCCCAGATGGTTACAAGCGTGTTGACTAAGAGACCATAAAGAGTCATTTGACCTAAAATGAAGGATGCCCAGGCAACCAACATAAAACCCAGACCCCAGAATACGTCAGCAATATCAGCTCGTTTTTTAGCAATGGCCACTAAAGACCCTATTGACATGTATAGGAAGAGCAATACGCCAACGCTTGCTAAAAGATGACTTAGTTGTAAATCCAATGTTTCCCTATCCAGAAAGTGGCAAGGCTAGTGATTCCGGAAATAAAGGTACCCCATAACAGGTCATAGACAACAATTTTCATCGGCCACCCTTCGATGGTTGCCAGATTAGTTAAATCATAGGTTGCATAACAGACTAGACCGAAAAACCCTCCATATAATAGAGCAGAAACTAAGCTTCCTTCATTAAGGGCTGGCAATACGGCGAAAAAGACAAGACCTGCGATGTATAACGAGTAGAACAAGACAGCCGCTCCCCACTTCACTTGCGCAGACATTAGGAAGCCGATTTGCTCCCTATAAAGATTTTTAGCAAGGATGCCTAGCCAAAATAGGTCGATTGCAAAAAACACAACCAGAGAAACGATGTAAAGCTTAAAAAATGTCATAGAGTTAAATCTTTCCTGAATGGACAAACGCCACAAAAAGGGATAAAAGCATCAGTGCAAATGAAGGTAAATATTTGTAGAGCGGGTGGCGCACTTTGAAATGCGCTAACTGTGCGCAAAACATTAAAAAAGCCATCATCAGTGCCGGGAAAAATACCAAATTGGGGTACCAAATCCCCGTAACAAGCAATGTGGATAAAGAAATTTTTAAAGCTCCTACAATGTTCCTAATAAGATCTGGAATGCCATATTCATGAAATTCTCTCACGATGTTGTCAAAGCGAAAAACCCACACAACGACAATGGAAGCAGCGATAAGAATTTGGGCAAACATTGCATATTCATTCATCTTTTCCCCCATTTTTGAGCTTGTTTACGCTCCACTCTATGCCTTATGAATAAATTTAAATTGATAAATTTACAAGCTTCTTCGATTGATGCGCTGATTGATTATTTACGAACGCACAGATTGACATAAAACAGCAATAATTGTAAATTATTCGTATGATTAAATTAAATTATATTATCTTTTTGCTTTGTGTCTCTTTTATAACTTTAGTAGATGGAGTTATCTACGAGGTAGAAGACCTTCGGAAATTCGAAGAAATTGTTCAAAAAATGGATAAGGAGGACCTTGTCTTATTAGATATAGATAACACAGTGTTAACACCCAAAGACTTCTCTCGCAAACCTTGTGCAAGAGAAATTAGACATAGGCTTTATCATGTTTTGGATGAAGATATAAAGATACATTTAAAATCCATTTTACTTCTACAAGGTGAAGAAGAACTAATGGATCCTTTATTCCCCTCTCTTATATCTGAGATTGAACAAAATGGCATCACTATCATGGGACTTACAGCTTTAGAAACTGGAGAATTAGGCTTAATAAGCCATGTTGAAGATTGGAGGATCAGCCAATTAAACAAATTTAGCATTCACTTTTCATCTACATTTGAGCCCTTTGCTCCAATTTTTTTCACAGAATTCAGCTCGACCTATCGGTCCAATCCCCTATTCAAAGAAGGCATCATATTCACAGATGGTGTACCAAAAGGAGAGATACTCATTTCCTTCTTTAAAAAAGTTGACTGGGCCCCTAGCAAAATTCTGTTTGTGGATGATACTCTGGAACAGATCCAATCTGTGGAATCTGCTGCAAACAAATTAGGCATAGAATTTATCGGCCTTCATTACGTAGCTGCAGAAAAAAATTGTCAAGGATACGACCCTGTAGTTGCAGAATTGCAGTATATGTTCCTTATTGAGTATGAAACCTGGTTAACAGAAGAGCAAGCAAAAGCACTCATTGAGCAGTAGGCTGATAAAATCCATATAGATGTAGGCATTTCCATTTTATTAACACCATTCACAAAAGGTTTTCTTTACTATGACTGCTCCTAAAAATAATCGATGGTGGGAAGGGTATAATAACTTCGCTTCCCCAACACATTCCCTTTCTAAAGGGCCTGAAGCTCTGCTCACCTCATTCTTTACAGGAGCAGGCAAAGATAGCAAGGGGCGCACGATCGATGAAATAATCGGATGGGATAACTACAATAAAGAGATCGTACATGACTACATCCAGTGGCTTTTCCCAACTATGCAGCGCTCTCAATATAATCCCAATGCACCTATTCCGACTAACGCTCAAGTAGCTGAGATGATTCAGAATCCTGAGGTGATCAGTAACTTAAAACGCGCTTATATTTCGATGCTCGATTTTTACGGACTCAAATATCTCGATGCACAAGTTGTCCCTTCGGATAAGTTCTATGAAAGAACTTCAGAATGGTGCACTTCGAATAACCACAATTTTGCTCGCCTCGATAGGATGATCAATAGTTTATTGTTGTTTGGCTTACGACAAGAGGCGCAGGCTTTATTTTCTCAACTTGAAAGGATGACAGTGGATTTTCCGGTTCTTGAGCCATCCTGTCGTAACTATTGGTCAAAATCGATACGTAATTGACTAAAGGTTGCGCTTGAGACACTAGTCGATATCAATAACCATTCCTTGTGTAATGACAGACTCATTCACATTCATTTCAATGTGAACTGCATGTGCTTTCACTAGTGCCGCTAGCACTTCAAGAGAAGAAAATGTTGCAACTGTTCCATTAGCTAAGGGAAATTGCATTGCTGCTCTCCTGTTGTTGATCTGTTTAATAATAGAATCATATTGAAACCCCGAATTGACTCCAGGCAAGTCTATGAATCCACTCTCAATTTTATATTGTTTTTTAGGTATGCAAGAACCATCTTTAGAAAAATAGCAAGGCGGAACGCCTCTTTCAAACCAATAGTTTTGACCGTAACTATATCCTAGCTGCTCGCCAGCTTCGATCACTCTTTTTGCAACCAAGCAAACAACCAAGATGTTATTGCAAAAGACGAAGCGCGGTGTGACATTTTCTGTTTGAATATTATCAATAATCCCATCGTCTTCAAATTTCGTTCTATAAAGCTCATGCTCCAATAAAATTTTATTCTCATCTGGGCGATGTTGCACCTTTCGGTTTGCGATACGTCTATCGATTAGCTCTCTCACCGTCGCTGTCTTCTTAGCTTTAGGCAAATGCTGCAGAAACGATCCAACACCTCTATGCTTTAATGTGCTCAGATAAAGAGTATCTGATAAGGGTATAGCTTCATCATTCGTGGGTATGTCCACCTTGGGATCTCTCGAGGTGATGGTTCCAGAATATATTGCAACAAGTTCGCCCTTTTGAATCCTTCTACGGGCAAAAGCTCCAAACCCAAAACTGCCCATGTTACAAAGCACCACATTTCTAAAGACATCCTTCTTATAACTTACGATTTCTACATGGCTCGAAAATCGTTTCCAGTTCCGATTCTGAAGTTCCTTGATTGAATCCTCCCTTAAGCTATTGTCGAGCACAACACTTTCACCGTACTGCGACTTTATGAGTTTTTGAAACTCCGGAACGGGCATTTGTTTGATTGGATCCCCCTCCTTCCAAGGCAGCTCGATCAATGGAATTGTCTTCGGAGAAGCTATTTTAAAACCACACGCGTTATAACTCATATTGAAATCCTAAATGAATAAATTAAACAACTGTAAACAAAATAAAACAATCTGTCAAACAGATTAAACCTGGAATATTTATGTAATAGGGCCAACCAGATGTGGGAAGGTTCTCGTTTTGGAAAAAGCATAATGGAGTTAAGGTGGAATCAATGTTTAGGTGATTTAGCGAAAAAAAGAGCTTTAACTAGATGCTTGAAAAGATGAAAAGCCTCATCAGTTCGATTGAGGGAAAGGTTGCGATCAAAACAAGCCTTGCGGCAGCTTTAAGCCTTCTTCTCGGCACTTATTTCACCTACATGCTCAACAGAACAGATATTTTCATCAGTGCTATGTGGACAGTGCAGTCCGCGATCGTAGTTCAACAGGCACACCTGGGATCAACATACAGAACGGCCTGGATGCGGTTTTTAGGTGCTGTCATAGGCTGTTTTTTTGGAGGGCTGATGACCTCTCTCCTTGGCTCCACTCCCCTCTCGCTTGGCGTCGCCATTTTTTCAACTGTAGTACTCTGTTCTATCGGCGGCCTTAAAGAGAGTATTAGAATCGCGTGCCTCTCAGTTGCCGTCGTCATGGTTCTTTGGGGACTTCACCCCACAACAAGCCCTTGGGCTTTCAGTTTTTACCGCTTTCTTGACTCCTGCCTTGGGATCCTGATCGCTGTCTTTATCGCTCAAACATGCTGGCCGGCACGGGTTGATTATAAAATGGGCCAAAGTCTTGGTAATACTTTGTGCACCCTTTCAGAGCTCTTCAAAATGGTTACAATGACCAAACCTCTTTCAGCAGGACAGCAAGAACAAGTCCACACCCTCTTAAATGAGACGAGAGACCTCTTTTGGAAAAATCAAAAAGTTTTAGAAGACTCTGAACTTGAACTTCTCACAAAACACAAAAGCCTCTCTGAATGGAAATCTCTTCTAGTTCACATCGAAAGAATTTACGAATCAATAGTTGCCCTTTCCAGTGTGTACCGCGAACGTTTATCCGTCATGATCGACCCCGGAATTGAAAAGCAAAGTCAAAATCTTTGCTCTGAATGCGACAGCATGCTCCTAAAATTCGCTCTCGCTTTACAAGGTACCGGCTCCTTACCGGATTTGAAAGGCATCACTTCTGTTTTAGGCGATATGGATAGAGAGCTGCTTCGATACAGAGAAACAAAAACCACCCAACTATACAACTTTAACGATGTCGAGGGGTTCTATGTTTTTTTCTATACCCTTAAGACAATAGCTGAAGAAATAAAAAAGGTTCACGAGGATATTCAACAACTGACCCTGTGAAACTAAATTACAGTCTACAGAAACTAAAAAAAACGGGAAAACTCTATGAGCCACTTAGCACTTCAACCTTATATGATCAAAGTAGGTTACGAAGATACGGAGCGACTTGATGCCTTATCCGCGCTTTATAATAGGCTATCAATGGATTGGTGCGAAAAGCACGAGGTGTTCGCAAAAAAAAGCTTTTTAGACGTTGGATGCGGCAACGGCGGGTTCACGACCCTCTTTGCAAAAAGTCATCCTCATATCTCTTGTGTAGGCATCGATATTAGCGCAGAACAGTTGCATGTCGCTCAGGATAAAGCTAGTGAGAAAGGACTCTCCAATATTCAATGGACTCAAAAAGATGTCTACGAATTGGATGATCTCAAAGAACTCTATCCAGGTCTCTTTGATGTCGTTCACAGCCGTTTTGTTCTGACTCATTTGAATAGGCCTACAGAAGCTATCGATGCAATGTTGAGCATGTTGAAACCCGGAGGTCTCATTCTTCTTGAGGAATTCGGCCCGGGCAGGAAATTTGAAGTCAACCATAAATCCTCTAAAAGAGCCTTCGAAGCCTTTGCTGAGATAGTTAAATTTCAGGCCGAAAGGCAACAATCTCACAAAATGGATCCCGAAACTGTTAGAAATCACCTTGAAGGCCGTGTGTCAGACCTCAAGATTGAACTGCTTGAAGCGGTGGCTGATCAAACACTTACCAAGAAAACATTCCTTTTGGGTGCAGCCCAAGGTGTTGCAAAATTGGCCGAATTCAACGAAAGTCATCGGCTTCAAAATTGCGGGTATGAGGACGGTGAAGCCTTTCTTCAAGAAATGAAAAAATTTGTAGAAGATAACAGCCAGACAGTCACAATAAAAAACCTGACCTTTGTGATGGCAAAACTTCCTTTGGAATAATTCTTCACAAAAAGCATAACCAGCTTATATTCTCGATTCTTTTACAAAGAAAGAAGGCTCAAAAATATGGCTGTTAAACGTTTTAGTATGAACAAGCTGATCCGCGATCAAATTCCAAAATTGCTGCAAGCCAAAGGCTTCCTCATGCACAATCAAGTACTGGAAAAGGAAGAATTCATTCAAAAACTGAAGGATAAACTGAAAGAAGAGTGCCTTGAAGTAATCCATAGCCAGACCAAGAGCGAACTTGTAGAAGAGCTTGCAGACGTCTTAGAAGTTGTACACGCTCTTTCCGAGGCTTTAGATGTATCTTTAGAGCACATTGAAGGAAAGCGGCTCGAAAAGCGTCATCAGAAAGGCGGATTTGAAGGCAGAATGTTTAACCATTACGTTGAAATTGAAGAAGACAACGCGGCGATTACCTATTTCAGCAGACACCAAGAGCAGAAATATTAATAAACATACCCAAGTCCTCCTCCAAATGTGAATCCGCCCACCTGGATCTTGCTTGAGTAACTATTGGTTTTTCCGCGATGAAAATGGATGGTTGCGTAGGAATACTCTCCGAAGAGATCAAGCCCCCATTGATCGCATAGAAGGTAATGGATTCCTGTGTTTGCAAATGCTCCTATACCATTTCTTGATCTCTGTTCAGGTACGTATTCAGAACAGTTATGTTGGTGAATATAAAAGTAGCGAGGCCCGAACGCCAAGTAATATTGCATCTCGGAATTTATTGCGTAAATCGACTTAAGGCCAATATTGACCGGAACGGACCAAATGGATGTTTTTTGATGTCCATTCAAGGATTTGCCAAAGCGGTGGAAATATTCTACAGCACCATATGCATTGAGACTCCAGTTGCAGGACAGATCACATATGGGATAAGACCCGGAGAGCTGAAGATCAAGTCCTCCCCTATCATAAATCTTTCGCATTTTCGAATCGGAAAAGAAAAAATATCCGGTTTTGAACTCTACAAATGGCTCCTGGACGGCCGAAAGAGTAGAAAAAATAGCAAGAAGCGGCAGAAAAACATTTTTGATCATTTTAACCTCTAATGACTATATTTACAGGCGCACTCTCATTCCCTTCCGAATTAAATGCGGTGATGGAATAGACATAAGATGCTCCTTTTTTCCTATTATGATCTTGATAACTGTTTGTGGATGCCTCTACCGTTGCGATTTTGTTTCCATCGCGATAAATGTAATAACCGATAGTTGCAGGCGACTCGCTGACTGTCCATGAGAGTTGATTGTACAGCTCATATGCGCCTCCAAAGTCATTCTTCTTCTGCACACCTTTAAAATTAGAGGGAGGCGTCAAACTATAACCCAAAAATTCAAATTGGACATATGTGGGATTTCCAACTGGCAAATAGCTAAGAGTATAGTTTGGAACAATTCCAGTGAAAGTGACAGCATCAAAGCTTCCAGTAATGGCTGAAGAAGTCAACACTATATACTGTCCAGGTAGTGCTGTTGAATCCAAGTCGATTTCCAATACCCCTGCAAGGGATGCAGGCCCTGCAACAGAAACTAAAGATGTGCCGCTTGAATCGATTTCGATATGCACAAGGCTTCCAAGAGTGTTGTTGTCAGGATCTGCAGGATTTAAAGACAAACTGCCTAAGCTAAGAGTTCCTGAATGATCTGGAGAAATGATTCCGGAATTGACAAAGACGCTTCCTGTCAAAGTTCCAACCCCGCTTAATGTTCCTCTTTGTGCGCTAAAGCCAATATTTCTGCAAACGGAAATCGGCGCTTCATTGATCTGTCCATTCACTTTGAAATTTGCATTATGGATGGAGAGATTGCCATGATATTCGGTTATCCCATTGTAAATAACCGTACCATTACCTCTGACAAAAACTCCCGTGCCTCCACCTCCAAAAGAATGATCGTCTGTAAATGCGACTTGATCCCCAAGCGTTAACAAATCATTGACATCTTGCGCCATTAAAGTCAGAGAGGAGCCGGAGCGAAGAAAAATACTATTCCCTAGCGCTGATCCATTCAAACCGTCTGTACCGCCACCACCTCCAACACCATTGATACCTGCTTGAGTCGTATTGTTTGCCGTATTAAATGACGTAGGGACACCTGAAAAAGCTTGTATGATCAAGTTTAAACCGCTATCCACAAAAATGGCACCTCCAAGACCACTTCCTCCGCCGCCTCCGCCGCCTCCAAAACCGAATCCAAAAGTACTCGATCCATCGCCTCCCTTTCCTCCGCCAAGCAGTCCTGTATCTGAACCGCCTATTGCGGATAACCCACTTGAAGGGCCGCCGCCACCGCCGCCACCGCCTCCTTGTGAATTTCCTCCATCTGCAGAAGTATCGCCTGATTGGTTGACTCCTCCTCCGCCGCCTCCGCCGCCAATTCCTCCAGATCCTCCTAGAACTGTGTAGGACGTGTCGGAAGCTCCAGTGCCCGCGCCGCCGCCACCACCGCCGCCATAACCTCCAGTTCCAGCCTGGCCATCCACTCCATTTCTAAAAGTTGTGATTACAATCCCTCCGCCACCTCCTCCCGCGCCATCTCCACCATTGCCTCCGGAAGGCGCAGCAGCACCACCAGGGGGGATCGAACCTTGAGGCTGCACTCCATCCGTCCCAGCACTACCTCCTCCGCCGCCGCCAGACAAGGTAAATCCCCCTACAGCTCCGCCCCCGCCGCCGCCGCCGGCGTTAATGCCGCCGCCGTAACCTCCGCCGCCTGCACCAGCCGTTATCCCAAGCCCATACCCGTTTCCACTAAGGCCGGCACTTACATCGGATCCCCCGTCACCAAGATTGAGCGGCGAGCCCATAGTTGCACGCGATCCAAGTCCACCCCCTCCACCGCCGCCTCCACCAAGAGGGTCTTCAGTTGACAAAGTGACAGATCCACCATTTCCACCAAAACCTCCGCCGCCTCCACCACCTGTACTTCCAGTAGTGATGATTGAGCCTCCTTCTCCACCGAAACCGCCACCACCCCCACCGCCCTCATTGCCTGTAGAATTACCTCCTAAATAATTTCCCCCATTGCCTCCTACAGCAGAGCAATTATTGATTGCAACGTTAATCAAAGTAACAGACGGATAAGAGCCATGCAGAAAGGTTTGAGGAACATAAATAGCTCCTCCAGCGCCCAATCCACCTCCTCCCCCAGAAATGCCATCCCCTCCATCCCCTCCCTTTGCCGTAAGATTTTGAAAGATCATATTTTGGATCGTCACATTGCCCATTGGAATAAAAAATCCACTGTACGTACCGCTATTGCCATCAATTGTAACTGTGGGGATATTCCCTGGATTGCCCATCGTGATGTTCACTAGATTTGAGGAGTTATTAATAATAGGAAGAATGCCATTCAGTTGGATTGTCATAGGAAAAGCAAACAGAATTGCGAAATCATCAGGCGTTGAATTTAAATCCTGATTCATTGAATTCAAACAGTACCTTAAATCGCCAGGGTTCCCAAAACCACCCGGATCGTCATCAGTTGAAAGAGTGACGTTGAGTGTTGTTAGGGCAAATAGTGAAGGCGCTGAGAGGAGGAATATCAAATATTTGAGCATGAAATAACCTTAGTCCTGAAAGTTTGGGAGAGAAGTGAACCCAAATTTCTCTGGCGTATAACTTGGTCTCATGACAAACGCTACAGTGGAATAACGAATTTTTCCCGTTTGAGCAACTATATGAGGGGTAGGATAAATCGCGTATTCTGCTAAAAGCGTTCCTGGAATGAGCAAAATAGATTGAGAGAACTCTCTTCCCGGAGAGAAAAAATCTTCGACTTCATAAGTTGTTTTATAAGGTGAAAGAAGAAGAGATTGATTGTCTGAACTATGGAGAAAAAGGGAAAATAGAGAGCCATCGTAATGAGGCCTTGTCGCGATGTAGTCAGGAAGGTATTTAATCACTTTGAAAAGAATAGGCGGTGAATTCTCAGCACTACTGAAAATCGTTTCCAGGCCTAACTCTTTTGCTGACTCCTCGCACAATTGTCCATAGGGCTTTTGAATCTCCAAACATGCTTCAAGGAAACTATTGATCTCATGGACTTGAATCAACTCAGGGTAATTCCTATGTATAAAGCTGTGAAAATGGGAAGAGTAATAAAAGGCAATCTGGCTTCTTCCCTTTCTTTTTGACTCATCGTAAAACCCAAAAAAGTTTGTGGAATAAATATTTCTTTCTTGTGAGCGAATGAATCTCTCTTTTGCTGTATACAACTTGTGCGCCCAAATGGGATTTGTCTGAAGAAGATCGATAAGCGCATCAAAAGATCTATAGAGGGAATCGAAGGTTGTCTCACCATGCTCCTCTCCCGTAATTTCTGCATATCCCGCTTGTTTGAATTGCTCTGCAAGAGGAGCTGCACCACATTGAAAGGAAATTGAAATCGACAGTAAAATAATTTTGAAAATCATGGGGCCATCCTATCGCCAATCTTTTGAATTTGTCAAACTTTGAAAAAAAGCTTATTTTGAAATCAAAAGGAGATTTTATGTGGCGTTTGATCATTTTCGGATTATGTTGCCTAGGCAGCTTGGCTGCAGAAACAGCCGATGCCATCTTTTTTGGTGGCGACATCCTTACTGTGAATGATCGGCAGCCGGAAGCTCAAGCAGTAGCTATTAAAGATGGGAAAATCCTATTTGTTGGAGATAAAATTGAGGCAGACAAGCTGAAAGGCAGCCGTACAGAGCTCATTGACTTGCAAGGCAAAACAATGATGCCAGGCTTTATCAATCCACATACTCACGTCGTTTTAGAGGCCTTGATTAAAGCCTCCGTTGACGTAAGTCCCTTTAAATATAAAACAATTAGTGAAGTTGAACAGGTGTTAAAAGAAGCTGCTAAAAAGGGAAGTGTACTAGCTTTTGGTTACGACCCTTCGCTCATGACCGATCCTGGAACCCTGGATTTTAAAACATTGGATGCCATTTCCACTCAAGTGCCCATCGTTGTAGTCAATAAATCAGGGCATATAGCCTATGGGAATCATAAAGCATTTGAAATTGCAAAAATTGATGATTCAACTCCAAAGCCTGTGGGAGGATCCTATCAAAAAGATAAAGAGGGTCACTTAACCGGAGTGGGCTATGAAGTGCCGGCTGTCGGCAGATTAGTGGCAGCCGTCAATAAAATTGACCCCAAGCAATACGCTGAAATGACGAAAACAGCTCTTAAAGCGTATGCCGATGCTGGTTACACTACTTTAACAGACTTAGCTCTTGGGCTCCCTTTGCCGACTCAAGAGGACCACATCAAACTCATGAGGTCAATCAGCAATGAAGAGCCTCCCATCGTAAGACTGCAAGGATATGTCGTCACCAATCTTTTGGACAAGATTCCAGAGTGGCAAAAGCAAAACAGCGTCATGTTCAAGGTTTTAGGTTTGAAAATATGGGCAGATGGATCCATTCAGGGCTATACTGCAGCAATGAAAGAAGATTATAAGGACTCCAAAACCAAAGGAGCTTTAAACTTTAGCCAGGACGAATTGACCGGTATGGTCGTAAAGGCCCGAAAAGAGGGCATACAGGTAGCAGTGCATGCGAACGGAGATCAAGCGATAGAAGACACGCTCAAGGCCTTTGAAGAGGCACAAAGAATTTATCCAAACAATGACCCTCGTTTTCGAATTGAGCACGCCTCAATTGTAGACCCTGCTCAATGGAGTCGAATTGCCAAAGTGCATGCTACCCCCTCTTTCACTGAGCCGCACGTATACTACTGGGGAGATGCATTTAAAAATAAGATCTTAGGCGATCCCAGAGCCGAATGGTTAGATGCTGCGAAAACAGCCAAGGACCTTGGGCTTAAATTTAGCTTTAACGATGATACGTTAGCACCTGCACTCCCCTTAATGTTTATTCAGGTAGCTGCTACCCGTAAAACGGATGACGGCCATGTGCTCAATCCTAACCAAAAAATTAGTGTCTATGATGCTATCAAAGCAGTGACTCTCTATCCTGCATGGCAAAGCTTCAGAGAAAATGAATTAGGAAGTATCGAAGAAGGAAAATTTGCCGACTTTGTCATCTTAGAGCACAATCCACTGAAAACCGACGTCAACAAGATAAAAGACATAAAGGTGGCGGGTCGCTGGCTCAACGGAAGGAAGAGCTGACAGCTACATTAGAAAGATCCCTTTCCACATTTGGGGACTGGTTGGAGTTATAAGGTAATTTGCAAGCGTAGATAAGTCAAATTTGGTTCCATCAGCTTGAATCTGCACTCTTCCATCCCACTGTGTTGAACCAAGCAGAAGATTATAAGCATTGTAAGTGGAAACTTGGTTCCAAATTCTGAAAAAAGCAGCTTTAGAAAAGTTGTCAAGCGCATTAACGGATTGAGGCAGCAGTTTTGTGCCGCTCCCAATTGGTCCTAGAACAGGTTGATTGTACGAATCAACAGTTAACGGTTGGTTTGGAACGATGGACCCCAGCTGTGCGAAATAACGTTCGCACTCTGAAATAGAATAATCGCTTACAGCAATGTTGCGAGGGTTTTCATCAAAGACGGGACTCCCCTCTTTGAATCTAAGGACAATGGGTATTTCTGCTGCCTCACTTGAATTATTAGGGTTAGTCGAAATGTGATATTGTAAATGGGGAAGAGAACCATTGGAGATTAACTGTTGATCAGCCACATTAATCGGTCCTAACAAATTTCCACTCAGCAATTTTTTGACTTCGGCGATCGATCCGCAACTGCCCGCAATCAGGCAAACTAAATCGGCTGCCCCAACGCTTTGGTTTTCAATAAATTGCGAGCTGTAGGTGGAACTAGGAAGATTTAAAGCGCGGATCATCAAGTTGTCATTTTGAGCAAATTGAACCGTAGGGATATTGTCCGTCGGTTGATCTGTAAAGATTCCAACAAAAGAAAGCGATTGCGTCCAAGTGAATCCTGTAACTCCTGTGGAAGAGCGACTCGTCCACTGGCTTCCAGCAGAAATGTTACTTAAAACAAACGGTATGCCGTCGTTGTTTATGTCGAATGACAACCCATTAATGTTGCCCAGGCCCGTAAATATATTTGTACCGCAGTGCATCACTGAAAGCCCCTGAAAATAATATGCCGTGTCTATTTGTTCTTTCAGGTAAAGAGCAGGTATTGGATTTACTTGATGAAGAGGTGGTGGCTCAGATGCCTCTTGAAGGCTTCCAAGCGAGATTCCGTTTTTAGTCACAAAAAAGAAAATGCGAGCAGAAATGTCATACACGTCACTGTCGACTAAGATTGTGGAGGCTCCAAGAGGGGTAACCGTACCGGAAAAAGGAGGCCATAGAATTTGAATATTGGTAAAAGTGGAGGTCAAACTCAGTGTGGGAACATATAGAGGCATCAGGCTGACCAACCTCTCAATTTTTGAAAGGCTAGAATATCCGCCTGTAAATCCGCTGCCGCCACCAGGTCCTGGGCTTTTGATGATGCAGCCATTGATTTTTTTGTCCGGTGGGATTGTTTTGTCTACTACGTAGCCTCCAGCTAGATTAGCGATCTCCTGTTCAGAAACAGCCGTCCCAATGATTCCCGCCGAAGTGCTATCGAATTGAGGAACGCCATCTTTAAAACTTAAAATGAGAGTCTCTATTCCCGACTGGATTAACAATTTCATGCCAAGAGGATGAGAATTTTCTTTAGGGCTCGGTTGATCCCAAACGATAAAAGATCCAAAAGCCGTCTGAACCTCTTCGATGGAGTTACAGGTAGTGGCTAAGAAGAGCGCAACATCATATGGAGATAAGTAGTCCCTCGTCCCGTTTCGGACAGTGCTATATGTAGAGCTTGTCTCTTCTACCGAGCAAATCAACAGCATGGAATTGGCAGCTGCAACCGTTACACCTCTTTCAGCCTTGTTGGAGTAGCAGCTCATAGTTTTAGTTTCATACTGAACTTGCCATTGCCAGCCGGGCCGATCTGGAGCATTGCTGGTGAGTGTTTCTCCCTCTTTAAAGAGACTTCTTTGGATGTTCATCACCTCTGAGCTATAGATGCTAGCAATCTCTCCTGCAATGACAGTGCAATTATTCACTGTGCTATTATTTGGAGGGATCCAGGCCGAGGCGGTTCCAAAAAGTTGGGTCGTATCGTAGGAAGATCTGACTCGCATCGCCGTAACCTCATTATGAAGACAAAGTAAGTGGTTATAAGGCGTCCATATTGACAATGTCAACTTCTCTCATGAAGACAAAATTCAATTCCTGACGATTATTTATGACACCTATCACACAAGAGCAGAATTCAAAAAACTGCATCTCACAAATTAGTCTCTGTAGGTATTTTTCTAGTTACTCTTGCATCCCCTAAAAGTTATTTAGAAGACAGTGAGTGTAAGTTGGACATGGTAATCAATAAATACTAATTTTGCTATATTGTTTAATTAATAAAAAGGAGAACGCTATGCTGTCTAAGATCCAAAAGGCCTTCTACATTGCAATGAAGCCTAATGTCTACCCTGTTAGAAATCATAGGTTGCCTCTGCTGTTATTCAAAACCTTCGCAACAAATAATCCTCCAAAAACCCAAAAACCGCTTCCAGAAGTTTCTTGGGTGGAATTACTAGGAATAGTAAAACATAATCCCAATGAATTTGACCGCATTCCAAAATATGTAAAAACTGACAATGTATTCTTCAATTACCTAAAGAAATACCTTTTAGAGGGAATTTCAGAGAATAAGCTTGACTTTGAAGATCTACCTGAAAGCTTAAAGAATCACCCTCGAATGACAGAAGGCAGGACATTAAAACCCAATGACGCGCTTCAACTCAACGAAATGTTCATAGGACTTACATATTACGAAAAATTAGGTATCATCAAGTACAATCCAGCAGCTTTTGATAATCTTCCTGAGGACGAAAAAGAGTATTTTACACTTCCAATTGAAGCTTATTTTAAAGAAAAAATTTTAATGAGGAAGTTCGAGTTTAAGGATCTACCAGAAAGCCTAAGAAGCTCACAGAAACTTGCGTCCGCCGCCAGCAAGTTATATGCGCGAAAACAATTCAACATGCTATCTTAATTGACGTCAACTTCTGCTTGGAGAGGTCGCAATCAGGGCTACAAGGAACCGCCCTATTTTCGAAGGAAGGATGCTCCAGGAGCACATATTAGCGTGTTTTATGAGACCGAACATGTCCATATTGACAATGTCAATATTTACCTATCACCTTCATTTCGCTATCGGACTGTAATCAAAATGATCCAGCAATATTTAACATTTTAAAATTGCAATGATTTACTATTCCTGAAAATAACCTAAAAAAGAGGAAAAATTGACCTTTACGTTGCACCCTAATCTTTCCAATAAGCCCATAGTTGCGACTCTTCCACTCTGCCAAGTGCTTTTGGAAGATGAAAAGCATTATCCATGGGTCTTGCTTGTTCCTAGACGGCCTGATGTATCAAAAATCATGGATTTAACAAAACAAGATCAGCTTCAGCTGCTACAGGAGATTGATCTTCTTCAAAACATTCTCTGGAAGGAGTTCCATCCAACCCAACTGAATGTCGCTGCAATAGGGAACAAAACCCCCCAGCTCCACGTACATCTGATCGCGCGCTTTGCAAACGATCCCGCATGGCCTCAAACGGTTTGGGATCATCCTATAAGAGAAAAATGCAGCAAAGAGCTTCTGGAATCCAGAACAACTTTGATTCGACGTCATCTTTACATCTGACTAGAAAGCATCAAAGCTGATTATTTCAGTCATTCCCGCTGGAAAATAAAGTGCTTCCAAACACTATTTTAAAGGCACAACGCAGAGGCGGGGAGACGCTGAGGGACGGAGAGATTTTTCAAAAACAATTTAAAAACCTCTTTTTTCCCAATTTTTTTGGTAAATCATGATTCATTTTGATCGTTTCTCTTAGGATTTGCATGAAACTTTGCGTCTTTTGCGCCTCCGCGCCTCTGCGTTTTATTGTTTAAGAGGTACTCTGAACAGTATAATCGCTCCAGCGGGAATGCTTGTGATTATTTAAGCTCAATCAAAAAATACAAATAAATTGTACCAGCATTAATTAGCAACTGTGTATTATTAACGTCAAAAACAGTTAGGTGATAAATGCAACATTCAACCAGTTCGTTAGTATTAAGATTCGTTTCTATTTTTGCAGCAGATGTTCTGTTTACTGTAGTTTCCGCAAATCCCGTGGAGTCTGAACGTTCCAGAACCGAAAGTGTCGCTCTTTTTGCCCTCTTTAATCTTGTAGTCAATTGCCTGCAGGGATATGAAAGAGAACATCGCTTTTCACCATTAAACAATAGAACTGTGAGAGTTCTTACCACGGCCACCCTGTCACTTCCCTCGGCAGTTGTCGCCGGGTCTTCTTGGAATTACTTTTCAAATACCGGCAATGCGATAGCCCTCGGCCCGTCTGCAATCGCCGCGATGCTCATGCTGTTCAGATGGGTGGCCTATGCCTCATGGTCTCCTGAAAGGAATGAAAACCCCGTCTAAAATTGCTTTAAATACAAATAGTTAATTACGCAACTTAAATTATATTTTTTGTCATAATTCTATTATAATAGTATAATTGAAGATTATAAAGCTTTTGTTGCGGGGTTTAGCTTGGCAAAAGCAGATCAACTCACAATTTGGGTTCGCGCTTATGGCCACTCTGTCAAAGGAGAAATGGCTCCTTTTATCGATAAACTCTTAAAAGAATTGCCAAATCTCCTAAATTCCAGAGTGCTCATCTGCACAAATGAAAATGATTTGATTCTAAATGAACTTAGACAGATCGCCATTCAACAAAAACAATGTGAAGTCATCACCTCTAAAGCTGACTCATACCAACAAGCCCTGACCTCTCTTGCACTGCAGACACACCCGAATTCTAATGTCCTCACGCTTTCAGTAGGCATCCATATTCGTCATGATCAAATAGTGACTGGATTGAACAAGCTAACAGACAATGTCAAAGTTTATGGCTGGCGCATTCATGGTCAAGGCAACGATGGTAGTTGCCCTGGCAAAGGATGGTACAACACTGCTGCTCTTCTAGATACATCCGTTGTGCAACTCATGAGCAGCGTGATTCCTGAATGGGTCGACAATGACGTCTTAAAAAACTTGGACGGCTATATCATTGGGGGCAATGAAGAAATTCCTATCATGGTCAACATTTTGCAAAATGATAAAAATGCACAATTTATACTTAATACACACGACCCGGTCTTTTCCTCTATTCAAATTGGAAATAAGGTGAATTTTTTTGAGAAGATAGAACGGAAATCAATCGTAGCGCAGATGTACATGAAAAAAATGCATAGAGACTTTAAAATCAAATCAAATTTTGAGGATTGGGTTCAACAAATCTGGAACTCCTTAAAAATTGAGTCCTTCCAACCTACTTAAGTAGCACAGCTCCAACTGGATAATGATCTGAAGGATTTTCCATGTTAGGCAAAGGTTGAGTCGTATCGGCCATGCCCTCTTTGAAGCCAACTGTGACTGAGCTAAAATGAAATTGGCCTCCTAAATCAGGCTTCAAAATAATGAGATAATCCTCTTCATCAATTGCGAGTCTGCCTGCCTTTGAATGTTGCGCAGTCACCATCCTCCTCTTGATCGTCGTTGGTCCTGTTTGGGTTGCTTGCAGGCCTAAACTTTCTAAGTGCTCTCTAAAAAGCCTAACATCCTCTTCAGTCTTAGTATTTGCATCAATTCCTATCAATACCTGCAGAGTCCCATCGGTAAGTTCATGAAATTTTTCCATTACCAAGCTAATTTGCCGTCTTCCATCTTCTGATTTAGTCGAATGGCCATGCCCTGAAGCCAAAAGAAATCGCTCACCAGAATCTTTTTTTGTAGCGAGAATGACGTTAATACGACCCGCGGCAGCCCCATCATAATCTTGAAGGTCAATCACCTCATACTCCGGCTCCCAAATATCACTTCTTAGTAAAACAAATGTGCCATCCTTAGGATTTTGACGATCTATGGGGAGGAAAAGCCCATTCTCCATCATCAGTTGTGGAACAAAATGATCGCTTTCTTGAGTGAAAAGAACTCCAGTATTTGATGCGATCAACTTTTCTTTTAATGCTTGAGCCCTCTGCACAGAATCCCCAAGAGTCCGAGCGAACACTTCTTTGACCTTATTAATCTCGTTAATGAATTGAGGATTCTCTGAAATTAGATGTAAATTCAGAGCTTGATATAGCCAATAAAAAAACAGCTGTCCGGCTGGCGAACTAAAAGCAAAATACTCCTGATCCCTAATCGCCTTACGGACTAGATCTTCACTCTTTGTCAACGCAAATGTTTCCCGCTTAAACACGGCGTCCATCAAATCCATTTTCAATTCTAACGAGCTTTTACCACTTAGTAACTTTGTTGAGCCAAGTATCGGCATATCGAAAGATTTCCCACTTCTTGCTGCTTGATCGCGTAAAATTTTATCAAGACTGAGCAACTCTGATGGGTTATTTCTCAAAAACCTGAAAATCTTGCGATCTCTATACCTTTCCAAAAAGAGCAGAATTTCATCGAGGCACTCTTTTGTAAAACCTACATCCTCCAGTTCGACCTGCTTCCTTTTAAACTCTTCAATCAATTCTTGTGTCACAAGTTTTGACAAAGTAGGTCCATACACCTCTTCATCTTTAATAGCTTGGTCAATCAATGCGTTTCTATATTCCACAATTTCAAAGTCTTGAGCATTCTCGACGCCCATTAAAAGTTTAATTTCGCGATCCGTATAACTTCTAGCCATCGCCTCCTTCGACACAACTGTCTCGAATACGACTTGGCGTATAGGATTTAGATCAGAACCGTAATCTCCTTCAAACTCAAAAGGATCAGCAAATATGCCCAATATATTTGCAGTATGGACAACTAATGAAAGAAAAGAATTCATGCTCCAATTTTAAAATAAAATCTATTTAAAATCAATCAAAAATAGGTTAAATTCAAGTTTAAAACAGGAGAAAATGGATATATGATGCCACTTGGAGATGATGATTCCTTACGCAAGACAACGCCGATTGTCACCTATGTCTTGATCCTCTTGAACGTTCTGTTTTTCTTCCTAGAATTGAGCGGAGGGGAAGAATTTGTGATGCAATGGGCCTTTATTCCTCAGCGTTTCACTGCAAGTCCCCTCGCAGAAATTCCTACGATCTTTACAGCCATGTTTATGCATGCCGGATGGGGCCATTTGTTGGGAAATATGCTCTATCTCTGGATCTTTGGAGATAATGTAGAAGACTATTTAGGGAAAATAAAATACTTTTTTCTCTATATTTTTAGCGGTATCGCTGCCACCATTGCACAGTATCAGTTTTTTCCAGATTCAATTCTTCCTAACGTCGGAGCCTCAGGAGCCATTGCAGGAGTTTTAGGAGCCTACATTCTTTTCTTCCCCGGACAAAAAGTAAGAGTGCTTGTAGGACAATCGATTACCGCAATGCCTGCCCTCCTTGTAATCGGCTTTTGGTTTGCCCTCCAATTGATCAGCGGTGCTGGGTCTCTAGCCTCAACTGAGGAGACAGGCGGTGTCGCTTACATGGCCCATATTGGCGGCTTTCTAGCAGGTCTAGGAGTAGCATTTGCTTTCCGCCTTTTTCTAAGAAGGAGCGGCTAACTCGAGGAATCCCACTGCCTTGACCTGATTGTGCAGGAAAAAGGTTCCGTGAGAGTCAATAGGGGCGCAGCAGTGCATTTCATTTCGCTTTGCTCTACGACTTCTGCAACTCTTACGAAGTGATAGATAAAGCCTTTGATGATGAAAAGAGCGAGATAACGGCCAATACAGTCGTTTGGCCCCTTGGAAAAGGGGCAATAGTTTGGGACGGAGCCGGAAAAGCGATCGGGGTTGAATTCCTCTCCGCGATCTCCATAGCGCATCATCTCGCGAAGCTGCAAGAGCAGAATATTTCCATCATTTATTGGATGGTCAAAAGGAAGATCTGCATTTTCTCGATCGGGGTTAATTTCGCGCCATAAAATAGGTATGGAGGGGTTAAGCCTCAACACCTCATTGACGAAGTGTTTTAAGTGAGGCAAAGTGTCTAAATGATTTGCAGAAGGCTCTTCCTCTTGACACTCTTCATGCAGTTGATTTGCAAGGTTTCGGTGAAGTCCCAGAAAGTTCACAGAAGAGATCAGGGCCATTGCCGTCGTGATGACAGCGGCTTCCAAAAATAAAAGGAAGATCGAAGTGAGCATCGCTGCATCGTAATGCTCAATAAAGGGTTTAATAGCTCCCTCATAATTCTGTGGATTGTTTTTGATATCCTCTCCCAAGCGCAAAAAATAGTTATACTCTTCTCTTCCTTGCAAAGTAGGCTCAAAAACAGCAGGAAGTTTAACGGGAATAAACGACTGACTGATCAAGTGAGATATCCGATCCATAGTCTCAAACATCTCTTGCCAATTCTCCTCGCTGCCAAGAATAAATCGTACTGCTACACGAAAGACAACTCTTTTCATGTCAGAAAGCAGATCCTCTACCCTGCCCTGCTGAAGTAAGCCTTCAACTGCCTCTTTGCAAATTGCATTTAGCGATTCCACAAAATGGGGATCTTTTTTTATGGAATGGTGCGAAAAGGCTCGTACTGAGATCTTGCGCAGTTGCTTGTATTGTTCGTCACGAAATGTGAATAAACCATCTCCTATTGTATATTGAATACGTGAAAATGCTACGCCTCCATAAATAGGTTGAGAGGACATCTGATGGTTAATTTTGAGAATTTCATTAATGGATTTAGCGCTAAAGACAGATACAAATTCGGCATAAAATGGACGTATTCCGATGGGAATGGTTAAAAAATCGGGGGGCGATACCAAGGGAGCTTCAGGATCTATTCTCGACGCCGAAAAAGGCTGCAAGGAAAGAAATGAAGTCCTACCTAAAAGAAAATTTCCTCCACGTACCACTGCCTGAACTGCCGAAATAGCAAGGTTAGGATATCTCCTCCAGTTATTTTGAGAGGGGTTTTGAAACGCTTGAACCACCTCTCTGTTAAAATGAAACAGACTGGGCCCGAAAACCCAAGTTGCAGCCCGTATAGGATCATTAAAACTCATAATTCACCTAGATATTTTAGCCTCTCCTCTGACCTTTGATGCCCCCTCTCTGCCGCCATCGAATAATACTTAATGGCTTCTTTTCGATTATTTCCTATTGTTTCATACCATTTGCCCGCATTAAACATGGCCTGTGTACACCCCAATTTAACGGATTGTGTGAACCACTCAAGGCCGCGATCGGCAGCCCAGTCGCTGTTACTGCTCTCAAGGTAACAAATACCTAAATTGTTCATAGCAAATGCATTTCCCAATTTGGCTGCGGTAAGAAAACATTCCATTACCTTACCTTTATCTTTAAACAACACATATTTTCTTATATAGCCCAAAGCATTCATAGCCCAAGGATCATTATGTTCTGCGCCTATCTCATAGTATTTTTCCGCTTTCAAATAGTCTCGGGGAACACCTCTATGTTCATCATAACACTCGCCAAGCCAATAGTAAGCATCCCAATTTTCATTTTCAGCAGCCTTGTGAAGATATTGCACTGCCTCCTTTTCATTTTGAGGATAACCTTCGCCTTCCAGAAGACAAAGAGCATACTCAAGTTGTGCCTCTGGATCACCACTATCTGCTCGCTCTGACAGGGTGAACGCCTTAGGTTCTATAAGCTCAGCTTGCTTTCTCTGCTTCTGTTTCTTAGGTTGATTTTTCAATTTATTTAGGTATGCCTTTGCTGCAGGATCCTTTTTAGAGAGCTTTTTAAGTTGTTCAATGGCCTGTTTTGGATTTGCTTTTTGCCCTTTGCCTTCGTGTAAAAGAATAGCCGCTTGAATTTGAGATCTCACTGATTGAAGCTCGCTGCCTTTTTTAAAATGGCGCAAGGCGCCTTGCCAATCCTGTTTTAAAAGACAATAATTGCCCAGAACCTCACACACCTCTCCGTCAAATTCAACTAGGATCAACTCTTCCTTAATGGACGCATTATATGCTTGTGCTGCTTGTTTCGTGTCTCCTTGCAACAGATAAATATGTGCCATCTTAGCCAAGGCGCGTCTGTCTCCGCTTTGAGCTGCTTTCTTGTAATATTCCTTTGATTTAGCATTGTCAGCCGTGCAAGAGATACCATGTTCATAACAGTACCCTACACAATAGGTACAAAATGAATTGCCAGCTTCATCGCCTTTAAGAGAGATTTCAAATAGCTCTTGTCGTGAGATAAGTTCAGGGTCATTCAGAGCAAAAAACATACGAAGAATATTGGCATGAAGAGGTATATAAGCAAATCCACCCCTATATGCTTTGAGAGCATGCTTAATCGCTTTTGAAACATCCGTTGTTCCGCATACGCCCGTTGCATAAATTTCCGCTAATTTGGCATGCGCATGAATATCACCCATTTTTGCAGTGTCCAGGTACCACATCAAAGCCTTCTTCAGATTGATCTGGGTTCCGTAGCCCTTTTCATGACACTTTCCAATGGCCCATTTAGTTTCTGGAACTGATAAATCTTTTAAGAGCAAAGGAAGCGCCATCTCACGTAGGCTAAGATCGTCAGACCTCAAATATTCAATCCCCAAAGCAGGGAGCAAGAAATCATTTCCTCGTTGTATGTCTTCCTTCAACAACTGAATCGCATCCGGAGAGCGATCCCTTACAGCAAACTGCGTTCTGAGAAGCAATGCTGGTTCAATTCCTTCTCTTAAGTAAGGTTCTAGATAATCTGCTATGCTCTCTAAAGATTTATTGGCTTCAAGATGATAGGTGGCATATACCAAGTCGTTGCACTTTTTTTGCGACTCCGGAGCATTATCTGCAGCCATTTTAAAGTAGCCGAGGGCGCGCTCCCTATCTTTATCAAACCCATTCAAACCATCCCATAAGCTGATGGCACACTCAATTTGTGCTTCGACTAAACCTGCGTTAGCTACCTCTAAAAGCTCAAGAATACCCTTCTCCTTTTGTTCCGGAGTAGAGATTGATATAAGGGCTTTAGAATATCTTGCCACTAGACTGTTTGGATCCGATATGTTCATAGGTTTGCAAAAGATTACTTTCTCAATTCCTGAACCATGCAATCCCTCAATGAGAATCCTCATGGAATGATATCGGTTTCCTGGTCGTTCACGAGTATTTACCTGAAAATTTGTTTTTCCAAATGAGATTAATGGCACGGACATTCTGAACTCCTTTTCATTCATCCTATACAGGAATCAGGAAGTTGTCGAATTTCTTAAAAAATGGGAGCCTTATCAGGCTATTACTTTATGCAAAAACCAGCTCAGTAAAACAAGAAGTGCTATGACAAAATTACCTCTTTACCTAAAACTTGATTCGACTCACATTACCCGGATGGAAACAATCTCAATATGTCTGTACATACTCATTACACACAAACTGCAAGTAATAGCCATTGTCACATTCCAATAAACAATCATGCCTTAGCTACCAATTTCCAAGAAGAACTGGATGAATTTACAAACGATTGCATGCTTAACGCTTGCAATCTATCTCTCGATGAAATTCAAGCGATTAATCACCTTCTATCCATAACTCCGTTTGAAGGCAGCGACATCACGCTGATCGAATTTATCTGCTCGTTAAGAAACGCCATTGAAAAACGGATTAGAAAGAACTTTTCCATCTATCTAAGAGGTAGTAAAGCAAGAGAATTGATGAATCTCATCAAACAGTTAGATGGCATTATCCGAACATACAAACCTCAATTGACTACTGCTTGGGTACATGAAAGGGGCAAACTACCCCCTTTACCTTCACCTAACGACGTCGATTTTTTACTATACACGGAACAGGCGCTCTCTTCTCAAGAATTAGTCTGTATAGTTGAAGAAATTGGAATGCTTACAAAAAATCTTCTAGGGAACTGCAAAAGATATCCTAAGGCCATTGAAAAAAATTCGATGAATGAAACAGAAGAGCCGCTGGTCTTAGCTAAAATCAATGATTTTGTCGATATCACAGCAGGGACAATGACCCAAATACGCAATTTATTCACTCTTGATGCCCCGATACTTCTCGTCGATCCCCGTTGCAGGTTCTACTCCGCCTTATCCATAAATAAAAACATCTTTTGGCGTGGAATTGCGGATGCTCTCTTTAAAAAAGTTCGCCTCGAGTCAAGACACAAAATGGACTTCTTTGCATTTCTTGCAGCCATACAGCATGCCACAAATGGATATGAGGTCATCGAGCAAACATGTTCCCTGAAGGAAATTGCAGCCCATTTTCTCGCCAAGCCAAATGTCACTGTAGATATGATTTGCTTTGCCATCAGGGATAGGATAAAGCAACACCGAGTCGAAGGCTTTTCCTTTTTATTCAATGCCTGTGCATGCATGCCGAAAGAAGGGGGCAAAAGAGACGCCATTTGGAGACAACTTGCCCATGAATACTCCTCAAAGCTCCCACTTGAAGAATCCTCCTTCGATGCAGCTCTGTGCGAGCTTTACTATTTAAAAATGGCCTGTCCCAACCACCCTTGCCTAAAAGATATATCTCTGCTATTTCCTCACTATTTCGAGCTAAAGCCTGATCTGGCACTCCGCAGTAAAATGGAGCGGCATCTTTTCCTCTCTTTCCTCAACAACACTACCAAATACCACATTGAGGGGTCTGAAAACCCTTATTGTGAACTTTTATTTTCGCTCACAGCAATGACGGGAAGAACAGGAATTTCCCAAAAGCTGATTGCAAAAATTCTCGATTGGATTCCTCATTTCACTGACCAAGATTATGCGGAAGTGCTGAAAAGACTAAGGCTACCCAAAGACACGAAAAGAGAGGAATGCGCCTATCGATTGCTGTCAACACCCAGTGAATTTGGAGCCATCTCCCATTTGAAAAAAAATCACCCTGAATGGAGTCCGGAAGAACGATTTTGTCACTTGGCCCCCTTCCTAAAACATAAAACAAAACTAAGATTGTTTGCTGAAATTAAGAATCCATCTCTAGAATTTCTACTTACGTATGCAAAACAAAATATGCATGAACAGTTTTTCCATAATATATTACCAGAAGTTCTGCAACAATTCCCAAAAGAAGAAAGAGCTAAAATTTTGGAGAAATTCCCGCAAAAATATTGGATGCACGCGGCCCTTGATCCAGGGTTGTTTTCAGCTGAAACTGCGCGGCCCTTATTACAAAAGCTGTACGCCGACCGCCCTACACTTGAGCTGCTATGGAAAAGTGAGGAGCGCGGCATTCTCCTTGATAATCCGCGATTCACCAAAAGAGATCTTCAACAACAACCTCAGAAGGTAATATTCTTTCGCACAAAATTTCTATTAGAAAACAATAGAATCGAAGAGTTGGAACAGATTTTACCCTATCTCAACGAAGATAGAGCTCGTGAATTAAACTATCCGGCTCAAAAGAAAGAAATCCTCAGTGCATCTACCCCTAAAATGACCCTTGAGCAAGCCATAGAACAGTTGATTGACAACCCATGGCACCCTGAAAGCCTTTCTACCCTCACTGTCCTGCTGGAAAGAATCGCACTGCTCCCCGATGAGTCGCAATTTTCTCCACTGCTTCAACTAATTTCACTGCACAGAGAAGAGTTTCGCGACAAGGCACTTGAGAAATTAGTTGTCCTTCTTCAAAACGGCTCGGAAAAGGAGAGGTTATGCCGTATGGTCAAACTGCCTTTAAAACTTAGGGAGAGGGTTCTGCTCGAAAGGCAGCTATTGTCCGAAGAATCTTCCCTAAAGCTTTTGCAAGAGATATATCAAGAACGACCCCACCTTTCCCTGTATTGGCACTTAGAGGAAAACGGAGTCAAAATAGCAAAGCCGAAAAAAAGCAGTTTTAACTCAAACCTAAAACCAAGCACAGATAGGGTTATCAGAAGGCTTAACTACTTACTTCAAATGAAGCGACTGTCCGAGCACTTCGAAACGGCCATCGAATTTCAGGCAGATGAAGAGCAGCTTGAAAAGTGTTTTGATCAAGTGATGCGGCTTGAAAATATCCATCAGCTCCCCAAGATTTTGACAAAATCGCATGCAAATGTTCATTTTATGAAGCGCGCATCAGAAAAATGGATGGAAGAGATGTTGCGCGCCCTCTTAACTAAGCCACAAGCTTTGGCGCTTTTAAAAGTATTATCCTTAAAAGACTATCAGGATCATTTCAGGAAGCAGTTACTCTTCTTCTCTCAAATACTAATAGAAAACCCTATCTCATTTGAGATCTATACAGACCTACTCCAACTTATCATTGAAACAAAAGATCTCTATCCCCTTCTGGAGCATCTGCTTCCAAGATTGCGCAAAGAAGAAAGCTATCCATTAACTCAAATGCTTGATAGCAATAAATTTAAGCTCTTTAGTTTATGTGCCGATTCAGGATCGATGCTCTATGAATTGATCTCGCTATTTAACCTTAAAGGAATTCGATTTGAAGCCATACTGCCGTCCACTTTTGGCGCAGTTCTCGTTAAAAAATTCAAGGAAACAACTCCGCATGAAAGACTACTCGCCATCAAAATCGCATTCACTCAACTGGAAAAAGGAAATGTAAACTGGCAGGAATTGGCTGTCCCTCTGTTTGAGGTCATCTTTCATTTAAATCATCAAGCTCTCTTTAGACAGTGGATGCAGCAGCAGCAAGTAAAACCAGTTAAAGACATTTCACAGCTTCTATTCACTCGCTTTGAATGGATGGTAGAACTAGTTCTACAGGGCTCTCAGGAATTACTGCCTCATTGCCTTGCCCATCCGGATCTTGGTGTAGAAACTTTAATCAAGCTATATCCCTTAATGGAAAGACACCTCTTTAATGACTCCAACCTTTTATGCAGTTTTTTGAAACGCTTTCCGGGAGAAATAGAATCGCTTACTAGATACTTTATTTACCTTCATACCAAAGGCACGCTCGATGAATTAGGGACAGAGAAATTGCTATTGCTGGCCTCAGAACTTATTAACGAGGGAAATCCCGAACTGATCATGAGAGCACCATCTCTTTTCACTTCACATCGCAATTTAGGAGAAAGAGCCATTCGAATCTGTCTCCCGGCCCTTCTTAGTATAGGCGACCTCCAGACTGCAAGCCGATGGATAGAGCATATCAATGGAGTTGATTCTGCAATCCTTATTTTATGGCTCTCAAAAATGGAGGAAAATTCTAACGGTCACCCTCCTGAAATGTACTGCGCCTTAATCCAGGCCCTGTCTGAGAAAATCGACACTAACCCCCTTTCTCAGGAATGCATTGGAACGGCAATATCATTTATCAATCGCTTAACACTAACCACGGACATCAACTCGATCCAAGAAGCACTTTGCCTTTTGGCAGAAAGACTGATCAGTAAATCGTGCTTAACACCCTCACAGGAAATAGCGCTCTATAAATTGCTTGCTGCATCAAAGAAAAACATCAACCTTGAGCGGTGCAGAACGCTTCTTGAAAACCTTGAAGAGCCCCATGGAGAATTTGTCTATACAGTCCTCACAGCTGCAGCAGAAAGTGATGATGAACTAGAGGCGTGCATGCAAGCTTTGTCCAATTCTTCAATCTTTCTCAACGGATTTATTTCAAAAGATGAGATCGAGTGTTTTAGCATTTTAATTAGAGTCCCTCGCGCTCTCCAAACAAATGACAAAGAAGCCATCCTTAATGCCATTGAGCAGATCATCTATCTAAATAAAAATCCAAACCGATACAAATTTCAGCGCTACTCATCTGTGTCCGCAGAAAGTATTCTAGTTGTGGTTTTGAATTACCTCCTCTCAGTTGGGGAATTTGATCATTTTGAAAAATCTCTCTATCTCTACTTCATTTCAAAGATATTTCCCACTTCCCTCTTCTCCTCCATCAGAGGCAAAGAAACCAAAATTGATATTCTATTTGCATTCATCTCGCTGCTACATCAAACACAGAAGGATCCAAATAAAACTCATTCAATTATAGACCAAAAACTTGTACACATCTTTTCCCAAGTTATTCCAAGAGCCTCATTGTTATGTCAGCCTTACTTAGCAGGAATGATGGGAGCCCTTTTGGCAAACTGCATTAATTCCCCACACGCTGAACAGAAGCATTATGCACAGTCGATAGAATCTATATTCAAGGAGTTCTACTACTTTCCTGAATCCACTGAAATCATAATGTCTCGCCTCGACACTCTTTTTAACAAAATTATCGATAGAAGATTCTTCTTCAGTTATCCTTCGACATTGATCAGATATGAGCTATGGATGTGCGGCAGCAGTGAGCGATCCAGATCCGTTATTAAGCGCACTAGCTTTTTCGATGCATTCTTTCCAGCCTTTAAAAATCAAAATTGCGATCAAATTTCCCACAGAAAGCGGTTGATGGCTTCAGTCATCTATGGATTAAGTTTTCCCGGATTGGAAGAAAAGCGTGCACTGGATCTGCTCAAATACTATATCAATACGGTCTTAAAAATAGAACCAACCCCCAAAGATTCACTGACAACCAATATAAGAAGAATTCTAGACATTAATCAAAAGAACGTACCCTTCAACACAAGACAAAAAATACTACAATATATTAACAACCTACCCAATTAACTACTCTTTCAAACCTGACTTGCCACCTGCATTATTGGTTCCCCTTGAGGGGCATATAGAAATATTTTCTAAAGAGCCGTCCAACTATGGGAATGCGGAGAATGAATCGGTAGCAATTCTCTAAGAACTGAATTTTTTGATCGATCTTGTTAACCTTATCATACAGATCCATATCCAATTTTCTATTGATTGAGGTCGCTGCCAGATACCTGCTAACAGCATGCAATTCCTCACGAGTATTTTCTGCTCCCTTTAACTCTTGGAATCCCATAATGACAGATTGATATAGTGCTACCAATTGACTAACAGCTTGATTCAAGCATGCACTTTCGCGAATATAGCTTGATACTCTTAGGGCATTCTCAGCATCATATGCGGCTATTTCTCGACAAACTTCCTCGACAGATAATGGCCTGTCAAGCACTCTTAAACCGAAATTTAAGTGACGCATCATATCCACATTATCCATGCATACCAAAGGCCCTATGCGGCCGTAGTCACACAAAATCAAGCTAACACCTACCGAAAGAGCTTCCAAGGCTGCTTTACCGACAGCAAAAACGATGTCATAATCTCTCAGTACAAGTTCAGGAGCTGAAACGGCTTTTTGTACCTTTGCCCCTACAACGTCCAACTGAATATGCATTTTTTCACACGCTTGACGCACGATTGGAATCCAACTTTCTTCTGATGCACTATTGCTAAAGATCAGTGCTTTTTGGGGCTTCAGAGATAAATTTGAGCGCTGTTTAAACCGAACCATATCTACAAAATTCAATAAAACCTGTATTCGCTTTTCCGGAACCCCATTGACGATCAATCGGTCATAGCAGGTTTGAGAGACGGCAACATAACGCATAATTCTAGGAAATAGCGGAGGGCTTTCCTCTTGAGGGGTCCAGCCGTGGCAAAAGAAAACGGCAGGAATGTTCGGAAAACGCGTTAAGGCAGTCATCGTTGGCAGATGGTGATGTCCGTGAATAATATCCGGCTCAAACCGCAAATTTTCCAAACAGCTAAAGACCGGAATTGTCAAGGCCTCTAATTCTCTCCCTAGTTTTCCTAAAATAGGCGTATAAACATAAGGCTTGTGCCCCAACTTTTGTAAAGCGAGTGCTAATTCATACACATACATCTCAGTTCCACCTCTGGAAACCATCGCATGATTTGTAATAAGCACTTTTAAACCTGACACAACCCTCACCGCTTCAAATAAATAAAATCGAGGTTATCACTTGCCCTCCACTCAAAACAAGTCAATTCACACAATAAAAAAAATTAAGCGTAAAAAGAGAAACTTCATTATGATCCTGCGAAACTTATCGGAGGTAACAGATGGTTTTAAAGATCCATTCTCACACAGTTTCTCATGAATTTTTCAGTATGGCAACTCTGAAAGAGGCAGGGTTAGGGCTAGGCATTACCCTTTTGAATGCAGCACTTTTATCTAATTTCGAGGCTGGCGAATCCTATTCAAACAAATTAATAAAAGTGACAAGCCAAGTACTACCTCCATTTCTTACGATGGCTTTAATCTCCGGAAGGGTGTTTAATACGGCCTTAAATCAACACAGAGACCATCATCGTAAAGCATTTAGAGATCTTTCGTAATAACCAGTGAAATTTCCGACTGCAAATTGCTTGCAGTCGGAAAGACGCTAATTCTTTTTTAATGCCCACACATTGTCGTAGATACTTAAGTTAAGATTGAAATCGTTTGCAGCTCTAACAACCCCAAGCTTAATTGAATTTTCGTTCCAATTATTTCCCGTCAAAACGCCATTATCGGAGAGATTGGCTACCCAATGAGTAATTTCCTCATAAAGCGTATCGGCATCAAATGTGCCAAAAAAGATCAGGTCGGCATTCACATTGAGCGCTGTAGCTGCCTCAGCTGAACTCATTCTTAAAGGTACAATTATCTCTGCAGTTCCATCTTGGATAACATTAGAAAGAAATCGCTGGTAGCGGTCATATACAGGAGGATCTCCGGCTGCCCAGAGACTGATGGAATAGATACGCGTTACAGAGGGGAGATTCTGCTGAGCAAAAAAGCGCGCTGCAGATCCATCTTCAGAACCCACATCGATGATAATGGAACTTGAATTTTCAGAAGCCAAGTTGCTTAAGATATAGCCATCCGGAACATAGTAATAGGTGATTGGCAAAGTGTGGACGGAATCATAGGGCTGCGGCAATGCCGTCAACTGAGAGCTCATACAGATCAAAGAAGCTACGCTAAGACTGCACAACGATTTGAACATGAATACCTCTTCATTACTTGGTTTGAGAGAAGACACAAGCCCAATTTAAACAACACCTCCAATTCAGTCCATAAAATAATAATTTATACTTGAAAACCGACTGTCACTAAAGAAAAGACTTTGTCAAATGAATTGTTAATTCTACACAGAAAAAATTCGTTTCACAGGGACGAAAGAATTCACGCTTGCTCTGTGGAGTCTTTTGACAGAAAGCTGTTCTTGAGGATGCGCTCTTTTTCTTTCCTTAGAGGCACTGTCCGCTGGATCAGATTCAAGAAAATGCTCCAGAGGAGTTTTTCCGTTAGGTTCTATTTTAAAAATGTCTGCCCCATTTTGCTGCAAGAGTTCGAACAGATCCGACAACCCACACCTAGCAGCATATCCAATAGGTGCAATTCCCGCCTCTGGATATAGCGGACGATCGATATCATCTGAAAACCTTACAAAGAACTCCCAACGAGCTTGCGAGCGCTCATTTTTGGAGACTATGGCGGAATAAAATAGATAGGGATGCCTTTGAAGGATTTGACGGAATTGCTGCTCCACTTCTACCTGGACTTCAGCAATTTCTAGCTCTTCCCAGCGGTCTACAATCTCCATGAAGAGCTGTGAAATCAAATGGATGTCCTCAGAATTGCGTACAATAACCCCCAGAAGACTCTTAAAGCACCCGAATTCAAGAGCCAACTTCCATTGCCATGTGTTTTCCCCTGTTATAGTCTCTTTCATAGCGTCAAAACGGTCAACTAATTGAAAATGACGCTCATAAAACCCCCTTAATTCCTCTTCATTGAAGATTGATAATGTTATGCGAAGAGGATCCGCACCCGCCTTGCATAGCTCTTCAAAGAGAATCCAATCGCCTTTTTTAACTGCATATTCCAAAGGCGTCATCTCAAAGCCGTCAAACATCGGCGCATTTAAATTTTGGCTATATTTAGCAAAGAATTTGATCCTCTCGCTCCTCTGTGGCCCTTCAATCTGTAAGGCTGAAATGAGGAAGTAGGGAGATTTTTTCAAGACTGCTTTAAGTACAGTTTCGATCAAATGATCATGACAGCTATAAGACTTTGCTTGCCAGGCATCAATGATTGATAAAAAGAGCGGTAAGATCAGGTGTATATCTTGAGTATCTCCCAGCAGCAGAAGAAATCCACCCACAAGACTATTAAACATGCCCAATTTCAACGCTATCTGCCAGAGCTGTTGATCCGCATTTTGGGTCCTACCATACAAGGAATCAAAACGATCAAAGCACTCTAAAAACAGTAGAGGACTTTGCTGATACATTTTACTAATGTCATCTTCCCTCAAATCCACCCATTTCACTTGGCGCCGCAAGCGAGCAATATAATCCTGACTATCTCTTGCATTGATAGCTTGGTTAAAGAGTTCTATTGGAGTCAAAAACGCATTTTGAAAATGACGCATTAGATTTTCGTCTTGCCCTGCTCGCCGGCTTGAAACAACATCGCGCTGCAACGAGTTAGTATTGATTTCCGAAAATGGTGCCGAATATATCTTCATGTTCAGAATTGTAACTAGATCGCAAATTAAATTAAAATAAAAAAACAATTGATTTTTAATTATATTTTAGTTTGCCTATATCAATTACTGAATGGCTAAAAACATTTCGATAAACCTAAAAATACTGAGAGCAGTAGGATGCTAGCATGTTTAGGTTCTTGATCATCGCCCTGCTACTTCTATCCTCATCCTCAGCTCATGGCATGCTTGCCGGGGGCCGTTTAAATGCATTTTCAGAGGGTCAAAATGCGTTTGCCGGCACGATCAATCCCGCGAATACAGTGTGGATACAGGACCGTTTTGACTTAGGAGTCTTCTGGGTGCATCAGAGATCGAGTATTACCAATAAAGACAATAGACCTACGTTTCCTCCAGGAAAAGTAGATTTTACCTACCGTTCTAAAAATATCATGACTGGAGATGCAGCCATTCTAAAGCACTTTGATTTGAAATTAGGCACAAGCTGCTTTGATAGCTCAATCAGCATCGCAGCTTATACCACACCATCAGTGGTCAAACTGCAAACAAAAATGGCAATCCCCTCATTTGGAACAACACCTGTTGTCATACGAAACAAAACAGAAGTCTTCTCCACCGCCTTTTCAATGAAAGTGCATGAAAACCATTCCTTAGGATTTTCTGTAGAACTTTATCGTTTCTGTCACAGAAGGGATGGCTTCCAAAACTCTGACAATCCTCTACGTTCCGTTTCTCCCGGGAATGTCACGAACCGTGGCAATGACCATTCTAACGGGGTAGGCCTAAGTGTCGGTTGGCGCTGGCAAATTACGAAGAAGTTAAGTTTTGGAGCTGCGTGGACAAAAAAGAGCTACTGCGGACGCTATTGGAAATATAGGGGATATCAGGCACATCACGGAAAGAATTATATTCCACAGCTGGCCGGTGCAGGATTTAGCTACCGCTTTACATCGCGCATCGCGGGCCGCCTCGAAGTGTTGTGGACTAACCTCGGCGATCTCCCGAATGCCAACAACGCTGTGCTCTCTAATGGACAGCTCAACAGGAACAAAAGAGGCTCAAACAACTCTCCCGGCCCCGGCCTACAAGATGCCACCTATATCAATATGGGCCTTGGTTACAAGATCAATGAAATTGCATCAGTTGGTGCAGGCTACTCCCACAGAATCAAATTACGTAGGAAAGGGTCAAATTTTCTTTCTCACACATACATTCTGCAAACAATTTATGATTTGGCAACTCTTGGAGCCAACTTCAACTTTGGGAGACATAACCTATTTTTAGGATTGACGTATGGTTTCAAGAACAGTCAATCAGGCATCATGCCTGCTGTCGCCGGCGGGGGAAGATTTTCAGGCGAAAAACAAAATAACTCGCTCTCGTTTTCCTGGGGATACATGTACTAAGGGATCAGCAAGAGCTTCCCGACTGTGTTGCCGGCTTCTAAGGCGCGATGCGCTTCAGATACATTTTCCAAAGAAAAAGTGTTAATACGAGGAGGCGCAAGTTTTTTCTCGGCAATCTCCCTAAGAAGTATCTCAATTGCCGCTCCCAAAAAATGCACTTTATCAAAAAGATAGCTCAAATTGAAGGCTAACACGCTGTGGTTATCGTTTGTCATATTTAATGGATTGAAGCGCGGAGTCCTCAAATAATCCCAAGCCATTTTGATCCAATTTGGAGTGCCTCTACCTTTTGAAAACATAGTGTGGAAGCCATAAACGACGAGCTTACCGCCTGAGGATAGATGCCGATAACTTTGAGCAAGAGTCTCAATTCCGTTGGCATCATAAATGGCGTCATAGCCTTTTGGAGCAAATTGAGCCGCTTCTCCCCATAAATTCCCCTTCGATTTATCGATCACGAAATCAGCGCCAAGACTCTTCACTTCGTTTACTTTGTGCTCTGCTCCAACGACACCTACGACACGGCAACCGGCTCGCTTTCCAAGTTGCACAAGCATGCTTCCTACTCCTCCTGCAGCAGAGTGGACGAGAATGCAATCCTCACTCCGTGGGTGGACCAATTCGTGCATCGCATAGTAAGCGGTCAAAAAGACTGTTGGTAAGGCTGCTGCTTGTTCAAACGAGATTTGCGAAGGAAGAGGAAACGCCAGATGTTCCCTAACAACTACCTGAGTCGCATATCCCCCGAAAAAGCATACGGCAACGACTTTATCCCCTGGACTAAAGCGGTCCACCCCCTCCCCTACTGAACGGACGATGCCACTTACCTCAAATCCTGGAGTGATCGGCCATCCTATAAATTTTTTGGCAGAACTATAAACGCCCATTCTCACGCAACAGTCAGCAAAGTTAACGCCAATTGCACGCGTTTCAATGCAAATTTCGCCCTTTCCAGGAATAGGATCGGGACACTTCCTTAGAACCAGCTTGTCATAACTACCAGGGGAATCAATGACGACTTTCTTCATCAAAATTACTATACAAAAGTTGCATAAAAATGTACAAATTCGGGAACATTCTTTGCAATTAACCTGTAAAGGACTTCAATGAAAAAATTCCTGATCCTCACAGCTATCTTCTGCTCCCTATGCTTTGCCATTCAAGCTCGTGAGGTCGTTCTCATTACAGGAGCATCGCGTGGAATTGGGGCGAAGACAGCAGATTTGCTTGCGAATGAGGGTTACACTGTTTATGCTGGGATGCGCAAAATCGATCCAAATAAAATCACCTCTCAAGAAAACCTCAACCCCATTCTTTTAGATGTGACAGACGATCAAAGCGTAAAGTTGGCCATTCAAAAGATCCTTGAGAGAGAGGGACGAATCGATGTCCTGGTCAACAATGCTGGAGTTGAGATCTATGGATCGATGGAAAATGTGACAATTGAGGAAGCAAAGCAACTATTCGATGTCAACTTCTTCGGCGCAATGCGGGTGACGCAAGCGGTATTACCAATCATGCGGGATCAAAATCAGGGCAAAATCATCCAAATTAGCTCAAGAAGTGGCTTTAGGCCACTGCCTTCTTTGAGCGTTTATGCTGCATCAAAATTTGCCCTCGAAGGACTTTCCGAAACAATGGCAGCCCTTTTAAAGCCCTGGAACATCAGCGTTACATTAGTAGAACCGGGTCCCGTGAATACGGAATTGGATTTTCTTGCACCTTATGGCTCCAAACTACCCCGCGAAAGGGATCCCTACTTTGCCCTGTTCAATAATGCAGGTCTGCTGGATCCGGTAAGTCCTATTGCGCAGCAGCCGGAAGATATCGCACACATTGTCCATGAGGTGATTGAGATGGACTCTCCTCCCCTCCGCATGCAAACGACGCCCGCAATCAAAAAACTCGCCGCATTACGTCTTGTAGACATCACAGGAAACAGCAATGTCGAGGAGTGGAAACCCATCCTCTTCCCTGCTCACTAGGAGAACTTCATGCCCCTTATTGGTCCTGACCCCAAGACTCTGCATCCGATCAAAGACAATGACAAGCTTGTCTTTTTGAAAAATCATGTAAAGGCTCCTAATATCATCGTGGGCGATTACACCTATTTTGACGATCAGCGCTATGGCCCTGAGCACTTTGAAAAACACAATGTTCTCTACAATTACGACTTTGCCAAAGTGAGGCTAGTTTTCGGTAAGTTTTGTGCAATAGCCGCTGAAACGCGCTTTATTATGACGGGTGATCATAAGTTAGATGCCATAAGCACCTATCCTTTTCCGATTTTTGGGCATGGCTGGGAAACAGCCTTCAACCTCTTCGACCTCCCCGTCAAAGGGGATATCATCGTTGGCAATGACGTGTGGTTTGGTTATGATAGCCTCATCAAAAACGGCGTGACAATAGGTAATGGTGCTATCATCGCGGCAAGAGCCGTTGTCGTCAAAGATGTTCCAGCCTACTCCATCGTGGCGGGCAATCCTGCTAAGGTGGTCAAGATGCGCTTCGATCCTAAAACGATTGAAAGATTGCAAACCATTGCATGGTGGGATTGGGATATTGAAAAAATTAACCGCAATCTCAAAAAGATCTGTCATCTAGACATCGACCGCCTAGAACGGTCAGAATGAAAAAATGGGCTCCCAGTTAGAGCTCAGCTTTTCCAAGCGTTTCATAAGATTGTTATCTGCCTTTTTCGAAAGGAGGAGAACGCGGTAGCGGAAAAGGGCCGGCTGCCATTTAACCGGGTGCAGGCCCAGTGGTTTGGCAAGAAAATCAGGGAGAAAACCGACCTCGTCTGAGCAGGAGCAGATATCCGCGATGAGAGACCAACTTGGAACGCGCGCCTTAATCATTAGAGGCGCAGAATGCACCTGCTGCCAACGCTGCTGAAGTGTTAACACTTCGATCTGATCTTCCGGCAAAAGGACAGGCGCCTGTGTGGCATTTTTTTTACGAGAATAAAGCTGAAATGCGCCCTTGCCTATTTCAGATGCTATTACACCCTGCCAGGGTGCATTGTCAAGGACTAATGCCAAGTCAGATTCATTACGCATCACAGAGCCATAGGCACGGTCGGGCCTCATCAGCTGCAGTTCAAATTTTTCTAAGGCAAGAACAGCCGGGACTGCCACTCGTGCGATTGCATGTGTAGTTGCAATGCGCAACGGCAAATCCGCCTGCACAGCAACACTTTCTCTCAACTGTTTGACCCACTCCTCGGCACGCGGCAAAAGCGATGAGCCTTCCAATGTAAGCCTAAACTGCCTTTTCTCATGTGTACAAAGAGGCTTTCCAAACACTGCCTCTACACGCTGGATAGCTTATCCTTTCTCTTTACTCTCATGGTTGGCTCAAAAGCGATCAACTATGCTCTGAACGGCCCTGCCTTGAAGCAGCTCTATATCCCTACAACTCCTGACGTGCGGTTCAAAGCACAGGCATGGATTGAAACATTTGGCTCAAGGGCATCAAAAGAAGCAGGCTCCCTCTTTAATATGCTTTTGACCCCTCTTCAAAAATCGTTCGGGGCTTTGGCCGGCAGAAGCTACTACCTCAATGCGAGCGGCGCTCTAGGATTTCCACTCCTTGCGTTATGGCTCGTAATCGCTCTATATCTAGGTAGAAGCTATAACAATGCGATCGAACGAAAAGAGGTGGTCTGCTAGCCAAGTTCGTTTAAGCAGGCATATGTCAAATCAAAGGCGATGCCTGCTTCATGGATTACTTCCTCTGCCTCGCGAGGATTAAGCGGCAGATCGTTCAAGATCTCTCGAAAGGTGCGCACATACGCCTGGGGAGTTCGAGCCATCCCTTGATCAACAAGCTCGTTAAAGTTGTAAAACGAAGTCACAACCTCTCCAAAAAGGCCTCCCACGATTGGCCCTATAGTTTGTCCACCGAATAGGTCTCCCAAATAGCGCGAATAGATATGTGCAATCAGCAGATGAGGCGATTCCTCTTTGATCTTATTTAAATGTTCAACATATCGCTTTCCACTCATCGTTGGAGATAAGTCATCTGCTTTTAAGGCCTCTAAATCCATTTTGATTTTCTCAGCCCTAAATAGTTCCGGTATCAAAAGTGGGCCAACGCAATTTATGCTAGCATTTTCCCAAAGAGCCTTCTCCATAGTATCGTAGATATTGTAAAGATCTATCAAGTAAAGCTTGTAAATTTCTTTTGAAACATTTCGAGCAATCAAATTATTAATAAACTTCGTTTCTCTAACTTGATTGTGTTTATCATCAATCTTATCCCTCAGCCTATGAGATAGTTTCTTTTCTGAAATTAGACTATTTCCAGCAAGCCCCACAGCGTTTGGATTCATGAATTCTCCTAAATTTTTTTCTACTATACAAAAGGATTCTAATCCCTGTCAAATTCCTAATCCCTTCCAAAATCGTATAAAGACAATAGCTCATCCATTCATTCTTAAATCACTGATTGCGAACTTTATTTATTACCATAAATAAGCATATTTTATTTGTAATTATTTATTTTATTTCAAATAAGTGCTATAATAAACTTATGAAAGTTGAGTTACTGTGTTTTACAAAGTGCGCCCCTGGCTCTACTTTGCAGAAATGGTAATTTACTAATACCTAATTGAGGAGAGGATAAAAACAAATTAAAGAAAAGAAAGTTATTTCTCAACTCAAATAGAGAACCGCATTTGATGAGCTCTCAATGGGCTGTTAGCGCCTCCGACTTCGTTTCGAACAAAAAGCAGAATTATCACATTGAATTTTTATATTTATTATTAAAATTAGTTAAAATTGATAAAAACAACAACCAGGTGATATAAACCACGGCAAACAATGAACAATTAAAGCTTTTAATATGAAAATCTCACACAATAAACCACATCACACCCCTCCAAAACCAAATATTCCAGTCCCAAACATAACCGCTAAACCTATTGCTGAAGCACAAAAGGCATTAACTAGAATTCCATCACCCACTTCACGTCCCTATGAAATTCCCCCATCCAAAACCAGCCGAAAAAGGCTAAACACTATGGAGACTGACTTTTTTGTGAATCCAGGCCACGAGCAGATCAGTCCTGAAGCTAATTTGGAACTGATAAGAGGGCATGCTTCTGCAAGGCTCCAAATCTTTGCTTCTACAGCCCTCCTTCTGTATAAAGCTGGACTACGCAGCGACAACACTGTAAGAGAGGTCAAAGTTGGAATTGGTAGTGCAGATCTTCAAATCGGAAAAGGCTCCAGATCACACCCTGCATGCCACATGAACGCTGCTGCAGGTTATGTCGATGATTTTCGAAAGCATTTCATCGAAGAAATCTCATCATCAGGTAGCATTTCTCCAGAAAAGAAAAAGTGGCTTTCCGCTAAAGGCTTTTCAAGTGCAGACTTTGAACTTCTTCAGTCGCAAAATTTTAGCCAAGAGTCTATAGACTTCATCTTCAAACTGAAGTGGCCTGAAAAACATCAACGCTCCCTTTTTTCTGAAATTTCTATCAACCGGAAATATCAGGGGACAACAATATTGGAAAGAGACGTAAATTTAGTCTGCGACAAAACAATAGAATCTACTATCCGCCCAAAACTGATAGAGATCTATTTTCATTTAATTCATGGAAAAATCACACCCAAAGAGGCGACAAGATTGGTCACCGAAGAGTGCAAAACATGCCTTGGACAATTAATAAGGCATTTATCGAATTTAGAAAAAGCCCTTCAGGTCTATTTAAAATGCCTTGAAGATCTAAAAAGCGATCCTACAAATATAAGCTTGCGTGAGGAGTCCTATAAGCAATACAAAACCTTGAAAACGGAAGGCTTGAAAACCAAAAAAATTGATCTAGCTTTTGTTGAAAATCTAGAACTCTCCCTCAACGACAGTCCGAATGAGGTAACCGCAAACCCTTTGGATAGTTTGATCCCAAAAGCCATTGAAAAGTGCCAAGCAAATCTTGAACAGATCGGACGACGCAAAAGATACGCACAGGCTGAGCTTGAGGGAACTGGCGATGGGGACTTTCATTTGATTTGTGGACTGCCATATGATTCGAATGGCAATGAATATACTGAAGAGTCTTACAGGGTCCTTAGAGATCGATTGCTTTTGCTTAAAAACGAAGAGATGCAAGAGCCTAGTGCAGAATCTACTCAAGAAGAGTATCAGGCGCTTTTAACTCAATTTACCAGTCGAAGAATACTCTCACGAAAAAAACGGATGCACTTCGAAGAATAAGAATCAGTTACAAAAAATCCTAGATAAGCATATGTTCACTCTTTAAAAAAAAGAGAGATATGCACATATGCCTCTAGAAAGGTCCTCAAGTCATTCTTCAATGGACGCTTCCATGGATGTGGAAGCGCAGTCTCCGCTACAAAAAAGCGCGCCTTGCGAGTGCCGCTCATGCTGTGGTCTTAGGTTAAGCTGGCGCGATTATGTAATCGGCCCCATAGAATTGACGCTTGTGGTAGCGACTATCTCTTCACTTGCTCTTGCTCTTTTCAGCGCAAATCCCGTCTTCTCCACTCCCGAATTTGTAGCAACAGGATGGTTTCTCCTTACAACAGTTGCTGCTGTCGTCGTTCATATCTCATGGAATAGAGATGCAAAAGTCGCAGATCTATCACGCGTCACCGACAAAACCAAGAAAATCGGCGACGAGATCGGTAAAACAGCAGATAAGACCAATGATCTCGCTCAAAAACTGGAAAATCAGCGGGCTGAATTTGAAAAAGAAAGAACAGCCCTTGAGAATGACAAGAAAGAGCTACTTACTGCTCAAACAGAACTAGCAGAGCAGTTGCGCCTCGTAAAGGCGAGCAGCGATGCCTTAACGTTAGAAAATAAGAATCTAGATGCTCAAAATATAGCTTTGGGCAAACAGGTGGACGCTCTCCGGGCCGGAACACAGCTTCTAATCCATCAGACCACCCAGTTCAATGAAAAAAACAACACACTTAAAGACCACACGGGGAATCTCAAAGTTGAAGTCGATAAGCTGACTACAGCTGATGATGATCTATTGACTGCCATTCGAAAAGCTGACCTGACTATCGATGAAGATATCGAACAGCTTGCACAGCAGATCTCCCAGGCACAAAATACCAGCAAGGAAAACTATCTCTTTTTTGTAGAGCAATTGGGCCGCATGGATAAGTTGCTTGTGGAATTGAAAGAAGAGGAGCACAAGGTCGATCAAGACGAAGACGACATTAGAAACAGGGCAGAACGTCTTGAAACAATTAAGATCGAGCTACAGAAGACAACAGAGGCTCTCTCTTTGCGACAACAGGAATTTGAAAAAATCACGCAAGCCATTGAAAAGGCCAAGCAGGGATTGAATGAAACATTGCAAAAGCTGCGGGAGACCGATGTAGAGCTGGATACCAGGAATCATAAAATGGCAGATCTTACAAAAGAGCTAGAAAAAGCCTCTTCTCGACTAGAAAAAATAACCAGTCAATTCGCAGAGCACTCAGAAACATTAGATCAATTAAATGGAACGATTATCAGACAAAAACAGGAGATAGACAAACTATGAGCACCCCCATTTCCCCTGCAATCCGCATTCTCCCCTATGCCGGGCGCAAACTTATTCCCACTGCACCGCAAGTTGGAGCAGAATCAAATAAGCGGCGCTTTTCTGTAAACTGGAAAGACTGCCTGATGATTGCAGGCATTGTTCTTGCTGTGGCTTCAGCTGTTGCTGTTTTTTTCATCACAGCAATCGCCATCGCGATTGCAAGCATTGCTCTTGGCGCTCTAATCGCTTTTAGCGCCTATTACGTCCATAACTACGATAAAGGGGTAAAGCTCCAGGAAACTGCCAATCAGCTCCGGGCACAGAATGAGCGGCTAATTAAGAGCGAAAAGAATCTCTCGGAAACCAATAAGCAGCTGTCAAGTGAACTTGGGCTCTTAAAAGCTGTAACAGAAGAGATTAAAAAGGCCGAGTCTTCCCTACTCAAAAACAAAGCAGATGTCGAAACGCTTAATCGCGAACTTGCAAAGCGCAATGAGAATTTAAACAAAAACGTCAATGCACTGAAAGAGGAAAATTCAACCTTAACAAAAAAAGTCGAAAATCTGCAGTTGGCAATCGGTCAATTCACCCTCGAACTGAAGAATTTCCAGGAACTCAATGTGACGCTTGGACAGAATGTGGACACCCTGGGAACAGATGTCAATGCCCTCTCAGCAGGTAATAGTGAATTTGAAAAGCGGATGAAGGAAAATGATGCGGTATTTGACCAAGATGTGCTTGATCTTGCTCAAACGGTTAATAACGTGCGCGCAGCTTCGCAGGAGCTCTTTAGCAAGATGGCTAACAGCAACAAAACGCTTGCTGATGAGATGACCTCGCTGCAGCAAGAGGTCGGAAAAATTAAGGAACTGGGTGTAACCCTGGAAATGCAATCGAACAAGCTTAAGGAAATCGAAGCCGAACTTGAAAGCAAATCCACCTCTCTTGAAAACCTAAATCAAGAGATGACTGCAACAGCCGCCTCCCTCGAAAGCTCCAAAACGTCTATCTCAGAGGAAGAGGAGCGGATCAAAAAATTGAAAGAAGAGATTGTCACTGAAGAAAACAAACTAAGTGGTTTGACCGCAAGGCTGGAACAAATCCCTCAAGAGCTTGCTACCCGAGAAAAGTCGCTGGAAGAAAAACTAAGCCATCTTAAAGAAGCAGAAGAGAACCTCAGAAGGGTGACAGAAAAAACAGAGAAAAAGATCGATGAGCTTAGAGCGCTCAAGGAAGCACAGAAAGCAGAGCAATAGCTTTCTCAAACAAAATCTCCGCAGAGGAAGGTTGGAGCGTTAAAAGCTCCTGCCTTCGCTCCATAAGCTTTGGATTCGACTTAAAGAGAAAACCCAGTAGCTGTTTCAGTTTGTTGATCCTCGTTCTTTCCGGAGTTCCTTGAGCCATCGCCTGAAGGAAGGAGCGCAGGTAATGCACTTTTTCATCATGACTTCCTTGAAAGGAAATTTGAGCATAGTGTGCCTTAATCTCACGGAAGATAAAGGGGTTGATGACGCTACCCCTACCGATCATGAGAGCATCGCAACCGGTCTCTTTAACCATTTTCAGAGCATCCTGAACGGTCAAAATATCGCCATTTCCGACGACCGGAATCTTAAGCACGCTTTTAGCTTCAGCAATTAGATCCCAGCGGGCAGCAGGCCCATACCCTTCAGCCTTGGTCCTGGGATGGAGTGTCAAAAAGGCGATACCGCTCTCCTCTGCTGCCAGTAGATTCTCACGAAAGAGCGAAGTATCCTCAAAACCTGAACGCAATTTAGCAGTTACCGGCACATCGACGGCCCGCACCATCTCTTTAGCAATGCGGTGAAGATGCTCGGGATCTTTTAGCAAACTTGAGCCTGCTCCCCTTCCTGTCACAGTATTGGAAGGGCATCCGCAATTCAGATCGATTCTTTTTGCCCCGCGCTTTTGCACTTCAAAGGCCATCTCCGCCATCAATTGAGGATCTGACCCCATCAACTGGGCAGCAAGAGGAATTGGTGCAAGCTCTTGCGCATCATATACGACAGCTAAACTTTTTACGTGGGCGTTTGTCGGCACGCGCAAAAAATCTCTCACGGCCTCATCGAATCCGCCGATTGTCGAAATCGCCTTGCGGAAGCACACATCCCCAACTCCCTCCATGGGAGCTAAAATCAGAAAAGGGCAGCCATCGCTGTTTTTTGGCAAGAGAGCGCTCATCCCGAAGAGGATAGCACAAAACTTCTTCTAAAGCTACGTTTCAATCCGCACTTTTTTATGCCTGCTCGACTCGCCGGAAACCAAAGTCAAAGAAGCAGCAGGCAAATTCCATTCCTCTGCCAAGAACTTCAATAAAGCGGCATTAGCTTTTCCCTTTTCAGGCACCGCCCGCAGCCTCACCTTCAGCTCATCCCCTTCCCACCCCACAATCTCATTTTTGTGTGCCTTTGGGACTACCTTGATCGCTATTAAACCTTTTTCCTTCATGACCCCTTTAGCTTACTGAAATTGCCAATTAAACACCCATTAGCCTCGCGTAATTAAATTTTTGCTATTTTCCCCATCATTACTTGGAACGAAATGAAAATGGCATTGCAGGAATTTCCAATTTTGAAATCAAAAATTAACGCGGAGGCGCTGAGCCGGTGAGACGCAGAGAAAAACATATACCAATCCTAATTTAAGATTGGTTAATCGTAAGTAGGTCAAAACTTGGGCTTTATGGAGAGATTGTCAAAAAAAATTTAAAAACCTCACCACAGACACCAGATTCGAATTTAAAATCAAATCTTTGTGGCTTTGTGTTTCAAATATTATCAAAGCAAAACGGACGAAGCATTATTGCAATAATTAATAAATTAAACACAAAGT
>CAZSDA010000015.1:0-55124 GCA_964605535.1 uncultured bacterium | reverse complement strand
CAGCGGCTCCCGCTGAAAAATAGCTCAGATGCTAATTTCTAGGGTTTTTCTTTCGCAGAAAACGGTACTCTGCTTTCCCGCTTCAAAGCTTTGCCACGCTTAAAAAAAATCTAAAGAATATGAACACACAATCAAACGTTACAAGAAACGGCACCCTTTCAGGAAGAGTTGATTTTTCTTCTTTCGATCATAAAACGATACAAATATTCCCACGAGACAAGCGCTAGATACTCAAATAGCACTCTAGTCTTCTCCCAAAGAACTCGGAAAGATCCTGCCTGTTTTTTTACAGCCTGAAACAGGATGCAGGCTATTCCTTGAACTTGGTCTATCAAAAATGAAAGCAGCATCAATTGACAGAAGATAGTTGAAAGATATTTTTTGCCGTGACCGTAATTGTGTTCGAGATTGTATCCTAAATTCTTTAGTGTGTTGAATGTCTCATTTTCAATTTTCCACCTAGAGCGACCTCCTTTCATAAGTAAAAAAACATTGTTTTGACTGATGTGAATATTTGTTACCCAGGAGAAAAGGGTTTCCTTTCCCTTTGGGTCAGTTTGCATGTACTCCAAAAAATTGACTTGAACGTCAGGATTGCTCTTATTGAGGGCAATATTATTGAGATAACGAAACTGATGAAGAGATCCATCCTCATCTCGAACCTCATAATATTGCGCGTCTTCTGAGGCATCAACAGCATCAAACAGAGATTGATGATCGCCTGGCTTTGCTCCAAGTATGTATTTCATATTGTGACTCTTCAAAAGTCGAATGTATGGTGCATTGGAAGCTATGCCATCGCCTAGTATAACCACCTTTAGATGGGGATGCTCTCTTTTGAAATTTTCTATGAACCGTTTTGCTGCATTGCGTTCACAATCGTTTTTGACAGTACCGTCTCCGTTTTGAATAATTTCTGGACAAAGGGGAATCACATTTGACTGATCAGGGTGGACGATACAAGCCCCCAGCATCTGATGATAGTATGTGACAGAACCATCTTTATGTTCCTTCTTGCAGCATTGTGGACAACATATTTCTCCGGAAGAGAATTCACCTGTTCCGTCCAGAGACACAAGATAATATCCATCTAGAAATTCGAATCTTTCTAAGCATTTTCCGCTTTGAATTTGAGCAAATATTTTCTTAAAGGCAGGGCGTATGAAGGAGGGGTTAAGCTCGTCAAGACGTTCCCTGAGGTATGTATCAGAAGGAGGACGTTGGATGTGAAAAAGATTCAGTAAGTTTTGATCGAGAATTTTACGGTTTTGATCGTATTGAAGTAGAGAGGGGAATTTAAGACTAAAAACGGCAAGACCAGACATTAAGATATCTGTGAATGGTATTGAAGATTTACCTTGAAGATTCCTGGGGTCTGGGATTTTTTGAAAGTGATGATAAATGGTCGACATCAAGCTATCAGCACAAAGACTTTTTCTGATTGGAATATCCATAAACTGGGCCTACTGATTAAAAATGGAGAGCCAGAGTTTACGAAAGAAATATTTAAGTTACACGGAGAAAATCATCAGCGGGAACCGCTGGAAATCCACGATTATGAGACAAGACTTTCAAAGATAGAACAAAAGAGGCATTCATGAAAAGATCCCTAATAAAACGCTTGTTAGAGCTGGAGAAGGCTTACTGAATAAACCAGAAACGTCGAGTTGCAAGAGTGCTTTGTGATCCCGATGTTATGGATTCATTAGATCTATCCCAGGTTGAGGCAGAGGTTCTCCTAATTTTACCCGACAACGGGCATAGAACGATTGGCGATCATGAAATCACAAAATGCTCTTATCTAGTGACTTATCTGCAAACATTAAGTTTGCAGTGATTATGCTACTGCGAAATTTCTTTGTTTAAATCACCTCTTTTGCTAAGCTCAATTCTTCAAAGTTAAGGGACGTTTGAGATGCAAGTCAAATTGGGACAGATCGCCGATATTCGAACGGGATATACCATTCGCGAGGGATTAAGTAAGTCAACCGCTGGCGACAAATTCCTAGTACAAATGAGTGACTTTGAAGCCCTTAATCAAGGCGTCGTCGACAAAGTCAAAACAACTAATATGAAGGTGCGCTCCTCTGATTGGATGCTTCAAGAAAGTGACCTTCTCGTGAAAGCGAGAGGAGCAGACTTTACTCCAGTCGTTGTCAAAAAAATGTTTCATGGTGCCGTGTTTACGCATCCCTTATTAAGGATACGCGTCGATAGAGCGTACGCCTTACCTCAATTCATTGCATGGCTTTTGAGCCGTCCGAATATTCAAGCTCAGTTGCAACGCCTTACCGCTGGAACATTATTGCAAATGCTGAAGCTAGAGGACCTCAAAGGTTTGGAATTGCATCTTCCTTCCTTGGATTGTCAACAAAAGGTTCAAGAGCTTGTGCAGCTAATGAATCAGGAACAAAAGTTATTAGGCCATTTAATGACAAAAAGAAAACAGCTCATTGGCTGTTCGATAGAAAAATTACTATTAGAAGAGTTAGTGAACTCAGCAAAAATGATTGGGGTGTAACAAATGGATACTAAGATTAATCAAAGTCAAATCAACTCAGCAGCTTGGGCAGCCTGTGATACATTTAGGGGTGTTGTAGACCCTTCTCAATACAAGGATTACATTTTGGTGATCCTTTTTCTGAAATATATTTCAGATGTTTGGAGAGACCATTATGAAAATTACAGCAAACAGTATGGAAATGATGAAGAAAGGATCAGGCGTAAGCTAGATAGGGAGCGCTTTGTATTGCCCAAAGGCGCAAGTTTCTATGACTTATATGCCAATAGAGAGGCTGATGATCTTGGTGATTTGATTAACAAAGCTTTGGATGCGGTTGAGACACAGAATAAAGGTAAGCTCGAAGGAGTATTTCGAAATATCGATTTTAACTCCGAATCAAACCTTGGAAGGACCAAAGACCGCAATCGTAGATTAAAGCTTTTGTTAGAAGACTTTGCCAAACCCGAATTGGATATGCGGCCAAGTCGAGTATCCGAAGATGTGATTGGTAACACTTACATTTATCTCATTGAAAAATTTGCTTCGGATGCAGGTAAAAAAGCTGGTGAGTTTTATACCCCCTATGCCGTTTCGACTCTTCTTGCCAAAGTGGCAAAACCAAAAGATGGGGATAAAATTTGTGATCCTGCTTGTGGTTCTGGTGGTCTTCTCGTAGAGGCGGCACGGGAAGTCGGCAGCCGCAATTATGCTCTCTTTGGAATGGAAGTCAATGGAAGTACATGGGCATTAGCGAGAATGAACATGTTCTTGCATGGTTGCGATAGCGCAAGGATTGAATGGTGCAATACACTCACCAATCCTGAACTAAAAGAACAAAACCGATTAATGAAGTTCAATGTCGTTGTTGCCAACCCCCCCTTTTCCCTTGATAAGTGGGGTGCTGAAGATGCCGATGGAGATAAGTTTAATCGTTTCTGGCGAGGCATTCCTCCCAAAAGCAAGGGCGACTATGCCTTTATCAGTCATATGATTGAAGTGGCTTTAGCTAAAGAAGGACGTGTGGCGGTTGTTGTGCCGCATGGCGTGCTTTTCCGTGGTGGCGCAGAAGGGAAAATTCGCCAAAAGCTCATTGAAGAAAATCTGTTGGATGCTGTTATCGGATTGCCTGAAAGATTGTTCCCTACAACAGGAATTCCTGTAGCAATTCTCGTGTTCGATCGCTCACGAGAAGCGGGGGGCCCGAACTATAGCCATAAAGAAGTCCTCTTCATCGACGCTAGTCAAGAATATATTGCTGAAAAGAATCAAAATATCCTTTCCAATTCTCAAATTGAAAAGATAGTCAAAGTTTTTGATAACCGAGAAGCTATTCCTACATATTCCCATTTAGCTTCCTTTGAACAGATCAAAGAGAACGACTTCAATCTCAATATACCTCGCTATGTAGATACATTCGAACAAGAAGAAGAAATCGATATCATGGTCTTGCAAATCGAAATTGATGCCTTAGAACTCGAATTAGCTCAGGTCCGCACAAAAATGTCATCAATCCTTCAGGAGATTCAACAATGAATAAAGATTTAATCGAAGTTACTCATCATCAGACGTTTGAATCTCTTAAGCAAGAGGGAGAGGGTTGTGAATTTTGGAGCGCACGCCAATTAGCAAAGGTCCTTGAATATTCCGAATATCGCCATTTTCTTCCTGTTATCGAAAAGGCAAAAGAGGCATGTAAAAACAGCGGAAACACTATTGAGGACCATTTCGAGGATGTCCTCGAAATGGTTGAAATAGGGTCTGGAGCAAGACGCCAAATTTCAGATGTGAGATTGTCTCGCTATGCCTGTTATTTGATTGTTCAAAATGGAGATCCTGCGAAACCTGTGATCGCCAATGGTCAAACTTATTTTGCAATTCAGACTCGCAAGCAAGAACTGATTGATAGTCAAGATTTGAAAATATTAAACGAAGATGAACAGCGCATCATTCTTCGTAACGACCTTAGAGAGCACAATAAACAATTAGTCAAAACGGCTCAAGCTGCCGGAGTAGAGACAAATCTTGATTTTGCCGTCTTTCAAAATCATGGGTACCGGGGGCTGTACGGTGGATTAGATGCAAAAGGCATCCATCAGCGAAAGGGGCTTAAGAAGAGCCAAAAAATCTTAGACCATATGGGCAGTACCGAATTAGCTGCTAATCTTTTTAGAGCTACTCAAGCAGAGGATAAGATTCGTCGAGAGAATATTAAAGGCAAAAACGAAGCAAATCAAACTCACTATGAAGTGGGTACAGTTGTACGTGAGACTATTCAGAAATTAGGCGGCACTATGCCCGAAGATTTACCATTGCCAGAAAGAAGCGTTGTGCAGTTGGAGAAAGAAAAAAATAAAAAATTATTAGAAATCACAGAGGATTAATCATGAAAACTCCTCTTGGATGGAAGCAAGAAATTTTAAATAATGTTTCTGTAATTCAAACCGGCTTAGCCAAAGGTAAAGCTGTCAGCAATTCGCCTGCTCGACTTCCATATCTAAGAGTCGCAAACGTGCAGGATGGATTTTTAGATTTAACAGAGATAAAAGAAATCGAAGTAGAACAATCTCAGATTGAACGATACAGATTGTTTCCTGGAGATATCCTTCTTACAGAAGGCGGCGATCGGGATAAGTTAGGTCGAGGAACTCTGTGGGAAGGTCAAATTCCTCTTTGTTTGCATCAAAATCATATATTTGTCGTTCGGGCAAATGAAAACATTATTTTTAACAAGTTTCTAGCTTATTTATTTTCAAGTCCATTGGGTAAGAAATATTTTCTTTCATGTGCTAAACAGAGCACCAACTTGGCCAGCATTAATTCAACTCAGCTAAGAAATTTCCCTGTAGTATTTCCTGTTATTCAAGAGCAAAAAGCCATAGTGGCCATTCTCTCAACATGGGATGAAGCGATTGAGAAAACTGAGCGATTGATCGCATTCAAAGAGCTTCAATTTGCATGGTTGGTTAATAAATTTATCGGAAAAAGAAAAGCGGAAGTAAGTTTAGCGAAACTCTGCCCACCAGAAATAGGCAATAAGTTAGTTAAAAACGAAGAAGATTTAGGATATCTTGAAATAGGAGATATAGATATAAAAACAAAAGATTATCAAATTGACAATAAAGAAAAAAGACCTGCAACAGGAGCTGTAAAAGTTCCTGCAAATACTTTATTGATATCTACAGTTCGTCCAACACGAGGCGCTATAACACGAACTAAATCGGAGCTATATGTATCTTCAGCGTTTTGCAAACTGCGACTAACAAACGACTTCTATTTTTATTGTCTTTATCAGCGAAAATTTTTTGATCACCTTAAACATAAACAATCTGGTGCGACATATCCAACTGTAAAAGATATAGATATTTTAACATTTAAGATTCCGGTCGTATCGGAATCCGAACAAAAGAAAATTATTCAAATTCTCAACTCAGCTAAACAAGAAATAGACTTGCTCAAGAAACTGTCGGATGGGTATCGCCTCCAAAAACGAGGCTTAATGCTAAAGCTTCTTACAGGGAAGTGGAGAGTCAATTTCAAGGAAGAAAAATAATAATGAGTGGTTTTAGGTTTAACGAAAAATATTTAAGTCAAATCCCTGCCCTACAGGCGCTAATTAAGCTTGGTTATAATTATATTCCCCCCTCCCAGGCTGTGAAGCATCGAAAAGGGAATTTGGGTAATGTAATCTTAGAAGACATTTTAGAGAACCAACTACGTAAGCAAAATCGCATTTCTTATCGAAATAAAGAATATGCGTTTAGCGATGAAAACATTTCTTTGGCTATTGACAAACTTCGCCGTCTTTCCTTTGACAACGTCATTCAAGCAAATCAGGAAATTTATGATCTGATTACCTTGCCTCAATCTTTAACTCAAACAATTGAGGGGAATACTCGCAGCTTTGATCTTTTCTTCATTGACTGGAAAGATTGGAAAAATAACGTCTATCACTGCACTGCTGAATATGCTGTGGAACGCAGTCGATGCAATGAAACTGCAAGACCCGATATCATTCTCTTTGTTAATGGGATTCCTCTTGCTGTAATTGAATGTAAGTCGTCTAAGGAAGAAGTGGATCAGGCTGTATCCCAGCAGTTGAGAAATCAAGGGCGTGAATACTTACCTCATCTTTTTGCTTATAGCCAGCTACTTGTAGGTGTAAATAAAAATGAATGTAAATATGCCACTGTGGGAACACCGGCAAAATATTGGGCTCTTTGGAAAGAAAAAAGTGATAAAGAAGCCGATATTCAATCTTGTTTAGGTAGACCACTGACAAACGAACAAAAGAACGCGCTGTATACTGAAGATTTTGCATTCACTCGTGCTTTCTTTGAAGGCTTAGATCAAGAGTCGGTCAAAACTCTTACTGGGCAAGACCGCGCCTTGTTTAGCTTGTGTCGTCCTGATCGTCTAATGGATCTGAGCTACCGCTTTACGGTATTTGATGGGCCAGACAAAAAGATCGCTCGTTATCATCAATACTTTGTCGTGAAATCGACCCTTGAGCGTGTTAAGCAATATGTTGCTGATGGTCGCAGAGAAGGAGGGATCATTTGGCAAACCCAAGGTTCGGGAAAATCCCTTACAATGGTGATGCTAGCTAGAAATTTGGTTCTTGATCCCGCAATTCAAAATCCCCGCATTATTCTGGTTACTGATCGTGATGACCTCGACAAGCAGCTAAAGAACACATTTTTGGCTTGCGGACTGGAGCCTCAAAGAGCCACGACAGGACGTCATCTTCGAGAGCTCGTAGCTGCCAAGAAATCCGGTATCATTACTACTTTAATTCATAAGTTTGACAAAGCCCTAAACGGAAAAAATCTTGTAGATGATTCCCCTGATATTTTTGTACTTGTGGATGAGAGTCACCGTACCAATTTCGGCTCTTTTGCCGCACGTATGCGCCAGATGTTACCCAACGCTTGCTATATCGGCTTTACAGGTACGCCTTTAACAAAGAAAGACAAGAATAATTTTGCTCGTTTTGGACAACTCATCGAACCTCACTATTCCATCAAACAAGCCGTTGAGGACGAGGTTGTCGTGCCTCTTCTCTATGAGGGAAGGCATGTAGAGCTTTCGCAAAATCAAAGTGCCATCGACCTATGGTTTGAAAGGCATACACAAGGTCTTTCGGATCAACAAAGGGCTGACCTCAAACGAAAATATGCAAGAGCGGAAATGCTCAACAAATCAGAGCGCGTCATTTATGAGCGAGCTTTTGATATCAGCGAGCATTATCGTGCCAATTGGCAGGGAACAGGTTTTAAAGCACAGCTAGTTGCGCCCAGCAAAGAAGCGGCTATTCGTTATCATCACTATCTTGAGGAATTTGGATATGTGACTTCTGACGTCATCATTTCTCCTCCGGATATGCGAGAAGGTCATGAAGAAGTCGACGAAGGACCCTCTTCAACCGTACAGCGCTTTTGGGAAAAAATGATGAAGCGTTACGGATCAGAGGACGAATACAATCGCGTCATTATTGAACGGTTTAAGTCTTCTGAAGCACCTGAAATCCTTATCGTTGTGGATAAGCTTTTAACAGGCTTTGACGCTCCTAGAAATACAGTTCTTTATCTTTGTCGTATGTTGCGGGAGCATACCCTGCTTCAGGCTATTGCGCGTGTGAATCGTTTGTTTGAAGAGAAGGAGTTCGACATAGAAGAGCAAGGGCCGAAAAAGGATTTCGGGTTCATTATCGATTATTCCAGCGTTTTGGGAGAATTGGACAAAGCAATGACCATGTATGCTGAAGCCGGCTTGGAAGGATTTGACCCTTCAGACTTGGAGAGTACTCTTTCAACTATTCGAGAAGAAATAGACAAGTTGCCCCAACGCCATTCCGATCTTTGGGATGTTTTTAAACAAGTCGGCAATCGTTCAGATGAAGAAGCCTACGAGCTTTTATTGGCTGACGAAGCCATAAGAGATGAATTTTATGAACGCTTGAAAGAATACGGAAAAAATTTAGCAATTGCGATTTCCAGTGAAAAATTTGTTTCAGAGGTGTCTTCAGAAAAGCTTCAAATGTATCGGCAAGATTTACGACGATTTGAAAATCTTAAAGCATCAGTTAGACAGCGCTATGCTGAATCCATTCGCTTTGGTGATTATGAGCCAAAGATTCGCAAGCTATTAGATACGCATGTTCAAGCCAACGGAGTGACTAAGCTAAACGAACCCGTCAATATTTTCGATGAGAAAACCTTTAGAGAGGTTAAGGATGGGCAGGGCGTTAACAGCAAAAAGACCACCGCGGCCAGGGCAGATATGATCGCTCACGCAACCAAGAAAGTGATTACAGAAAAGCTTGACGAAGATCCAATTTTCTATGAAAAATTTTCTCGCCTTATTCAGAAAGCTATCGATGACTTTCGGGCAAAACGAATCAGTGATCTTGAGTACTTGTCAACCGTATCACAATACAGGGAAGAAGTAGTACAAAAACGTCGGGACAATGTCCCTGATGCTCTTTTTGGTAATGATGAGGCTTTGTCTTACTATGAAATGGCTAAAGATGTGATTGCTGCAAATAATCAAAACCTAATGGTGTGCGAGGAAGCAAGCGTGTACATCGCTGAAGCAACTCAAGACAGCCTCAAGCAGCATTGGAAAGTTAACTTCTGGCAGGATATGGACGCTCAAAACCATGTAAGAAATGAAATCGACGATCATCTTTTTGATAAAGTGCGCGGAGAGCTGGGAGTTAACTTGCCTGAAAATCAAATGGATACTCTGATCGAAAATCTAATGAAAATTGCCAAATCGAGGAAAGACTGTTGAAAAGTATACCACATCAAGTTGAGTATGGCCAAAGTATCATCAATTTTGACTTGCAATTTAGTGATCGCAAGACGGTTGCTATATCTGTTCATCCGGATTGTCAGGTAATTGTTGCAGCCCCCAATAATGCAGATCTTTCCAAAGTCCAAGAGCTAGTACATAAACGAGCCCGTTGGATACAAAAACAACAGCAATACTTTCAACAATTTCTTCCACGTACACCTGCCAGAAGTTATGTAAGCGGAGAAACGCATCTTTATCTCGGCCGTCAATATCGCATAAAACTGGCTACGGCAGATAAACCATCATTTAAGCTTTCTGGTGGGCATTTAATCATCCATCATCCAGATCCTTCTTTAGCTGATAATGTAGAAGAGGTTTTATATAGCTGGTATCGACAGCGGGCTGAACAGAAATTTAGAGAGCGGTTCAAGCTTTGCCTTTCTAAATTTCCTTCAAAGCCTTCTATAGTTATGCCAGAAGATCAAGAGCTTCATATCCGTAAAATGAAATCAAGATGGGGAAGCTATGCTCCGTCAGGTCGCTTAACGCTTAATCTTGAGCTTATAAAAGCCCCTATCGAATGCATTGACTATGTGATTGCTCACGAACTTTGCCATGCCGTTTACCCACATCATGGACCTAAATTCTATAGACTTCTTGAGACGGTGATGCCTGACTATACAACAAAAAAATCGAAACTCGAAATATTTTTATCATAGGTTTATTCATGAATTCCGAATTTGATCAAGAAGAAGACTTTCAAGAACTATTGGCAAGATATTGGACACGCCCAGAGAATCGAATAGATTTTAAAGAACCATTCATCTTTGATCGGAAAGTAAATCCAAAGCCTGTTCTTGGAATTATAAAGGATATACTGGCTATGACAAATTCTGAGGGTGGTGGAATTATTATTATTGGAAAAGATAAAAACGGAAAAGCAATTGAATGTACTGATGAAATTATCAATAGTTTTGATCCCTCAAATGTTCATTCACTTGTAAAAAATTTCGGTAGACCTGAGCCGACATTTACTATAGGAGTTGCCAAGTCACCAGAGCAGACACGAGCGATTATTATACTTGTTAATGAATTCCATTCTCAGCCTACCATTTGCTGCGCTCCTGGCGAATATGAGCAAAATACAAATGGAAAACAAAAAAAAGAGACAATTCTAAAAGAAGCTTCTCTTTATATTAGGAGTAGAACAGGAAATGCTTCTAGTGCAGAGATTCGTTCTGAACAGGATATGAGATCCCTAATGGATCGAGCCGTTTTACGTCGAAAAGATGAGCTTGTAGCGTTCATACAAAAAATCGGAAAGTCATTAACTCCCACTTTACCCATTTGGGAAGAAAAAAAAGTTGATCTTGAAGATCAATGGAAAAAAACAAAAAATTCCCTCAAAAGCGACTTAAAAAAATATGTGTCAGCATATCCATTTAACTTAGATATTGAAATTTACCCACATACATTCGATCCTTTGCTTTTGAGCGATGCTCCCACAATGAAGCGGATGTTGGAAAGTGCAATTGAGAATCACAAAGGTTGGTCTTTTCCGTTTCCAAGAGATTCACTAAAAGAAAAAGATTTAGTTTTTAAGAATGACGAAGAGTTGATTGTGTATACTGATGGACCTATGATCCATCAAAATTTAAGCACAGGATTTGCAATGCATAGTTCGGGGTTAATACTCTATAGGGAAAACTTAGCTGAGCTTCCCGGTTTTTCTGGCCCGAACCGCATGCAGCAAAAAATATTATTTATTCCGCGTATTTACCTTACATGGGTAAGAATGGTTCGCTTTATTGGAAAATTTTATTCTTTTCTGCCAGATCAAGAACAAATTAAGATCAATACGACAATAATGGATACTTTTGAACGTTTACCATCTGGATCAGTTCATGATGCTTTGATGCTTGCACACAGATATCATGATTGCGATGAATTAAATGTTGCAAGAATAACTGTATCTGTAGATTTGAACATCAATGACATTCGTTTTCACCCACGCGAAGCATGTATCACTATGGCAAAACAGTTTTGCAGTCGATTAAATATTTCAGTTTCTGATGAAATTCTTCAAGCAGAGTTTTCAAAGCTACTTTAGAAATCGATAAAACGGTGAGATCCATAAACATATATAAGAACAAAGTTGATTATAACATAGAAATCAACCTAGAAAAACCTAGAAGGTCAACCTTTCTAGGTGGTTAGCCTTCCAAGCATTTACCCGAATATATCAGGTACAGAGGGCCATCTTCGTCAGGCTTGGGCAAGTAGTTCTCGGAAGGTGGCGATATAAATGCTGAATAGAGCCATCTTCAGCAAGCTCTAGTGATAATATTCTTCCCAAATTGAGCTTAACGCTCCAGCCTTCAACGCAGTGATTTAAATCAGATAAGGCCCTGTCGAAGATTCCCATGCGTTGTTGAAGGACTTGTGGCCCATCAAGTGTTATTCCTACGACGTTCGTTAACTGTCCATCGTCCGTTTTATTTCCTAAATAGGCATAATGGATAAGTTCTCCATCGCAAAGGTCGCTGCCTTGCTTTAAAGGAGTATTTTTCTGGCTATGCTTAAATATTTCTTTAGCCAGGTCTTTTCTTGAACTAACGCTTGGGTATAGACGTTTTACTTTATCCATCTCGATGTCTGGAGAATGGAGAAGATAGTAATAATATTGCTGTTCACTGAGCCGGAAGAATACAAGGTCATGACCCTCTAAATATAGGCGATGCCAGAGGGCCATTATGCTGTCATAACAAATTTTTCTTTTTTCCCATTGGGTATCCGATTTAGCAAATGGCAGTGAAGTTAAAAAAGCCCAAGCAATTTCTAGGGACAACGAACGCATGTAGTCGATGGATGCCACGCGGTCTCTATAATTCAAAAGCGTATTTTTAACCAAAGGCCGCGCTTCCGGGCAGGTTTTTGATATCTCATTATCGATATTTTTGAGCAGTGCATCTTTTTGCAATACTGGCAAATCTGTTAAGGCTTCTTTTGCTGTGACGAAATATATTCCTAGTGCTTCTTGAAAGCCTTTTCGATCAATTAAATTTTGTCCGGTGATGCGTGATGTCCAAATGGAAGTTGTTTCGATTTTGGTCATTATTGTTCCCAAATTGACAGCTTCTAAAAGATGAGACCACGTAAAAAGCATAGGGCAGTTGTCGCTTAATAAACCAGGCTCTTCCTTATCGAGTAATATCGAAAAATTTTTCCAATTATCGTATTTCCTGGTAATCCAACGGAACACGTTTGCATCAAAGTAGATCGAATGTTGAGTTGTCATATGTGTTTTATTTTGTACATTACCTGTCATATACCTGGCACGAGGGAGAAAAATAAGGACTTACAAAAAGCGGTCAAGCCTTCATAAGTCCTTTGAAGAAAAGATCTGAGTGGTGAGATTCGAACTCACGACCCCTTGCACCCCATGCAAGTGCGCTAGCCAAGCTGCGCTACACCCAGATGTGAATTAAACGGCGAGTGCGACCCCTTCGAATTGCATCTCCGATTTATTAAACTCGCGGACGGCAATGCGGGCGGACTCCTCGATGATCTTCTCAAGCGGATCGCTCGGATCCACCTCTGCAGCTGAGATGTCTACAGATATCGACGCTGAATATTGAGCACCACCCTTGATGCCTTTAACCTTAAAATTGGCGAAAATGCCTTCCTTTTTCTTTGTAATGCTGATGAATCGGATCAGTTGATTTTGGGAAAGGTCCTTCATTGTATCACCGCAGGTTAAGTAGATGAAGTCTACTAGATTCGGAGCCTTTAAGTCAACTCAAGCACCCACCTCCTTTTGACAAATAGTAGCAAAATGGGCAGCATCACTGCTTGAATATGAAACGAATACTTTACTCCCTATTGCTCTTAGCAATTACAGCTTGCGGCCGCGATGAAACTCCTCAAGGTAAAAGGGAAGTAGCCATCACGGCGTTCAAAGCGGATCCCGTCACCATCCCTGCCATCTTTTCATTCGCAGGAAGAACCGAAAGCTCCCATTTGGTAGAAATCAGAGCTAGGGTCGAGGGATACCTGGAAAAAATAGCCTTCAGAGAAGGAGCTATGGTTAATCAGGGAGATCTCCTCTTTCTGCTAGACCCAAAACCCTTCGAGGTAGCCCTTGATAGCGCAAATGCAGAACTCAACCAGCAAAAGGCTATCTTGTGGAACGCCGAACAGGATGCCGAAAGATTGCAGCCGCTCTACCAACAAAAAGCTGCCAGCAAAAAAGATTTAGATGCCGCTATGGCTCAAGTGCGAGCCACAAAAGCAGCCGTAGAAGCTGCTGTCGCTAAAAGGGAAGAGGCTAAACTCAACTTAAGCTATACCCAAATTAAAGCTCCAAATGCTGGCCTGACGAGCCAATCCAACTATAGAGTGGGTGCTCTCATTACACCAGGGAGCTTGGGACTTCTCACTACAATTTCGGCAATCGATCCAATCTGGGTCATTTTCAGCGTCTCAGAAAACGAGCTTCTCAAAGCAAAAAAAGAACTCGACAGCCACTGCCTTGTCTATCCGGAAAAGATGGATTTCGACGTCGCTGTCGATCTTGGCCAGGGAGAGCGCTACAAACATCTGGGAAAGGTCGATTTCGCAACGCCCTCTTTCGATCCAACAACCGGCATGCAAACTATCCGGGCTGTTTTCCCAAATCCCGAAGGAGAATTGAAGCCCGGCCAATTTGTTAGAGTCAATGTGATTGGAGCAAAAAGACCAGGCGCCCTTATCGTGCCAAAACAGTCCGTTTTGCAGGGAAATACCGGTTTTTATGTGTACGTTGTTGACGCAAACGGCCTCATCGAAGCTAAAACAATCGAAATCGGCAGCTGGTATGAGCAGTTTTGGATTATCAAAGGGGGGCTTGAAAGCGGATCTAATGTGGTCGTCGATGGAGTCAACAAAATCGAACCGGGGTCCAAAGTCAAAGTCGTAGGCACTGTCGCTCTTCCGGAAGGCGCAGAACCCTATGCGGGGCCTGCCTGCAAATGATTTCGTCGTTTTTCCTAACAAGACCCATTTTTGCATCCGTTATAGCTATTTTGATGCTCTTTGCAGGCTTTGCAGGGCTTAGAGTCCTTCCCATCGAACAATATCCAAACATCACACCACCTCAAATCCTCGTTCGAGCGACCTATCGCGGAGCAGATGCCGAAACAGTGGCCCAAACTGTTGCCGCTCCTCTTGAACAGGAGGTAAACGGCGTTGAGAATATGCTTTATATGTATTCTCAGAATTCATCGTCCGGCGAGATGAACCTGTATGTGATCTTTGAGATAGGAAGCGATGTCAACCAGGCTCAAATGGATGTTCAAAATCGCGTGAACGTCGCTTTGAGCAAGCTGCCTCAAGAGGTGCAAAGGGAGGGGATCACCGTTAAAAAGCAGATCCCAAACATCCTTCTTTTGGTCGCCGTGCAATCCCCTGAGGGGCGCTATGATGATGTCTTTGTCAGCAACTATGCAAGCTTGAATGTGGTGGAAAACCTAAAACGCCTTCCCGGAATCAGCGATGTGCAGATGATTGGGGGAAGAGATTACTCCATGAGAATCTGGTTGCAGCCAGACAAAATGTCTCAACTCGGAATCACTACTGAGGATGTGAGGAGAGAAATCGCATCGCAAAACTCCCAATTCGCTTTAGGGCGCCTAGGCCAAGCCCCTCAGAAGGGGGAGGTTTTGCTCACGGTTCCTGTGCTTACAGAGGGACAATTTCAAACTGTTGAGCAATTTGAAGAGGTAATTTTAAAAGCAAATGAACAAGGCTCAATTGTCAAACTGAAAGACATTGCCCGTATAGAGCTGGGGGCAGAAAATTACGATGTGATTGGAAGTTTAAATGGCAAAAGCACCTCTCTGATTGCTGTATATCAACAATTTGGGGCAAACGCCTTAGATGTTGCACAATCGGTCAAAAAAGAAATGGACCGCCTTTCAAAAGACTTTCCTTCCGGAATCCACTACTCGATTCCTTATGACACTACAATTTACATCAAAACCTCGATCGATGAGGTTTTTGTTACCTTTTATGAAGCTGCCATCTTAGTCGCGCTTGTCGTGCTTCTGTTTTTACAAAATTTTAAGGCTACGCTGATTCCGGTTGTGGCGATGGCTGTGTCCATCATCGCGACTTTCGCGGGAATGTATGTTCTTGGATTTACCCTCAATACACTAACTATGTTTGGGCTTGTCCTTGCTATCGGTATGGTTGTGGATGATGCCATCGTCGTGATTGAAAACGTCGAACGCAACCTTAAAGAATTCAAACTATCCGGAATCGATGCGGCTCACAAGGCTATGGAGGAAGTTACAGCTCCTGTAATTGCCACAACACTTGTGTTATGCGCTGTTTTTGTTCCCGTTGCATTCTTAGGCGGAATCGCAGGAGAACTTTACAAGCAATTCGCCATTACGATTTCGATTTCCGTGGCCTTTTCATCCGTCATGGCCTTGGTTGTCAGCCCTGTGATGGCTGCATTTCTGCTAAATCCTGAACAGAAGCCATCGCGCTTTTCCCTCCTCTTCGATCGTTTCTTTAACGCCTTCGCAGAAAAATATCTGAGCGGATCAAAATGGATGCTAAATTTTCCCAAATTAAGCATTCCAATTTTTTTATTGATTGTCCTGGCCATGTATTTCTTACTAGAAACAAGACCCAAAAGCCTTGTCCCAAGTGAAGATCAGGGCTATTTGTTTGTATTGACCAGCCTTCCTGAAAATTCCAGTATTGATAGGACCTCTCAAGTCGATGAAGAGGTCAAAGAAAAAGTACTAAAAATCCCTGGAGTTCAAAAAATCGTTTCTCTAACAGGATTTAGCTTGCTCGATGGGATGAATCGCTCCTCTATTGGCTCGAACTTTCTGATTTTAAATTCCTGGAGTGAACGGGAAACGCCCGATCTTTATGCTGAAAACATCTTGAAAAAGGTGTATATGGCCACCTCCACAATCCCTGAGGCGAGAGTTTTGCCTTTTAACCCGCCTCCTATCCAGGGAATAGACGTCGTTGGAGGTTTTGAGCTTTGGGTACAAGATCCAACAGGTGGAAGATTAGATCGTCTTGAAGGGTATTTAAATGAAATCATCGTCAAAGCCAATAGCCAACCTGAATTGAGAAATGTCTTCACCACTTTTGATATGAACGGCTTGCAAATCTTTGTCGATCTGGACAGAGAAAAAGCGAGAATGCTTTCTGTATCCATTGACGACATTTTCAAGACCTTACAAGGACTCATTGGCACTATCTACGTAAATGATTTCATCAAATTTGGAAGAGTGTACAAAGTGCTCATGCAAGCTGAATCCGACTACAGAAGGGACCTGAAAAGCCTGGAAGATGCCTACGTGAGATCGCAAAAAGGTGAGATGATTCCCATCAAGGCACTCGTGAATATGCGCTTTGAAAGAGGCCCTGTAGTCATCAGCCGCTTCAACGGGTTCATTGCAGCTAAAATTCTTGGAAGCCCTGCGCCCGGTTTCAGCTCAGGTGATGCAATGCAATCCATCATGATAATAGCTAAAGAAATAGTACCTGAAGAGTTCACACTATCTTGGGGAGGCTTATCTTATCAGGAAGACAAAACAGGCGGAACCTCCATGAAGGTTCTCCTGGTAGGGATTTTCGTCGTATATTTAATCTTAGCGGCCCTTTACGAACGGATTGCAATCCCGATTTCGATTCTTTTGACTGTGCCTCTAGGAATGTTTGGGGCGCTTGTTGCGATCACTTTTGCAAACATGTCAAATGACATCTATTTTCAGATTGGATTGATTACGCTCGTGGGCCTATCCACAAAAAATGCGATTTTGATTGTCGAATTTGCGATGCAGAAAGCAAAAGAGGGCGCTAAGTTCTATGATGCGGCTTTAGAAGCTACTAAACTTCGATTTCGAGCAATTGTCATGACATCGCTTACGACTATCATCGGAATTTTGCCGCTTGTCTTTAGCAAAGGCGCAGGAGCTGCCAGCCGACAGTCAGTAGGCGTCGGAATTCTTGGAGGCATGACAGCTGCCACCTTTTTAGCCCTGCTTTTCGTACCTCTCTTTTACTATGTGATCGCTAAATTGGTTGAGAGAAAGCATGATTAAGCAACTGATTCTATTAGTTCTTTTGTGCGGTTGCTTAAAGCCCCCTGAATATAATAATACGACTGAAGCTAACGAGACGTGGCGATTTAGCAAAAATACAGCTTCAGTTCAAGAATATGACTGGAGCCTATTTTCAAAAGATCCTGTGTTAGAAGAATTGATCAACCAGGCGCTTACAGAAAACCAGGAGATTCATATTGCCTTTGCAAGAATCTGCCAATATTACAACCAGTATGTGATCGCGCGCTCCTTTCTATTTCCTGAAATCAATGCAACGGCAAGCCCTTTAAAGTTCGAAAATTCACTAGCTACAATCCCTCCCTATGGAACCATTTTACCAAGAACTATCGATAACTTTTCCATTTTTCTAAATGTCATTTACGAGCTCGATCTTTGGGGGAAAATATCCAATAGGACACAAGCGGCTCTTGATCAATGGCTAGCTCAAGATTATACCTATTACGATATTGTGTTAACGATCGTTGCAGATGTCTCCAGAAGCTATGTCAGGCTCAGGCAGCTGGACGCACAACTTCTCGTTTCAGAAGAAACAGCGTCCTCCAGAAAAGAGTACATGGAAATCGCGAAACTTCGCTATGAAGAGGGGCTGACGAGCGAATTGCCTTCAATCCAGGCCAGCACCGAATGGGAATCGGCAGTCATCGAAGTCAAAAGGCTTGAGCGGGAAATCGCTCAAGAGGAAAATCTATTGAGCTTGCTGATCGGTTCCCCTCCAAATAACATTCCCAGAGGGCTTGCTCTCGACAAGTTGGAATTTCCCGACGAAATTCCTGTGGGACTGCCTTCAGAACTTCTCTTAAGAAGGCCGGATATATTAAGCAAAGAGCAAAAGCTGGAAGCTGCGGGTTTTGATGTCGCAGCGGCAAGAGCCGATTTTTTTCCAAAAATCGATCTAACGGGCTTTTTTGGGTATGAAAGTGCGCATTTAAAAAACTTCATCTCCAATGAGGCGAAAACATGGAGCATTGCTGCAAACATTTTTCAACCCATCTTTAATGCCGGTCGAATCAGTGCTCAGGTGCAATACCAAGAGGCGATTTTAGCAGAGAGTTACTACTCATACGTGCAAACTACACTCAACGCATTTAGAGAAGTTGAAGATGCTCTGATAGCACACCAAAAGGACAAAGAACTCCTTAGCCTACAAACATCTCAGGTTAAAGAATTTAAAGAGTACTTGCGCCTTGCGACCCTACAGTATGAAAATGGAGAAACAGATTATCTAAATGTTTTGGATGCACAAAGAAAACTGTTTGAAGCACAGCTTGCCGAGCAGCAGGCAAGTGCTGATGTCTATTTCAGCATGATCGATCTGTATAGAGCTTTGGGAGGAGGCTGGGAATGCATGTAATGGAGCCCTCCTGGGAAAAAGCTTTAAGAAATGAGCTGAATGATGACTACTTTTTAAAGCTGTTGAAATTTCTTGAGAAAGAAAAAAGCGAGGGAATCACCATCTTCCCTGAAGAGAATAAGGTTTTCGATGCCTTCTGGAAGTGTCCATTTAAAAACACGCATGTCGTGATCTTAGGGCAAGATCCCTATCATGGTGAAGGTCAAGCACAAGGATTGGCCTTTAGCGTGCCTTCAGGAATCAAAAAACCGCCTAGTTTAAGAAACATCTTTAAAGAATTAAAAAGCGACCTTGGAGTCTTGGAGCCCAAAGAGGGGTGTCTTGAGGGGTGGGCAAACCAGGGAGTCCTTCTTCTCAACACAACTTTAACGGTGCGAGCCAACGCCCCCCTTTCTCACGCTGAAAAGGGATGGGAACGGTTTACCGATGCAGTGCTCTCGGTGCTAGCCGAAAGAAACGATCCGCTTGTTTTTATTCTTTGGGGCAAAGCAGCGCAGCAAAAATGTAAAACAGTGCTGCAAAATGCAGAACGAAAACATCTCATTTTATGCGCAGCTCACCCCTCACCTTTATCTGCACGGCATGGATTTTTTGGCTCAAGACCCTTTTCACAAGCTAACGCCTTTTTAAAAGCTGCTGGCAAAAGTGAAATCCAATGGAATTCTTTACATTTTTAAGACATTTGCTATGGTGAATTCATGAAAAGATCACCAGCCTCTTGCCATTCTGCCAACAAGACAAAAACCCATGTCGATGAAAAAACGTTGCAGGTGAAATTTTCATTCCTCAATGAAGAGAATGTAAAGCAGCTTGACAATCCGGAGATCAAATACACGCACTGCTTCGAAGATCTTCAGCTCCTAAAAAATCTCTGCTCAGAAATCAAAGGCCTTTGCAAAGGCATTTTGGAAAAAGCCTCTTCTTTGTAAAATACCCCTCAAAACATGCAACATCTTACAACAGGGGAACTTGCCGGAATTTTAGCGCTCTCCGAAATGGGGTGGGGTAGCTTGCTCCACACGTACAAGGTTCCCTTGTCCGGCACTTTGCTAACATGCAATCAGATATTCCTTCTCTCATTAAGCGGTCGCAAATGCTTCCGAATTTCTTTGATTGCAGCCCTCTTTAAAGGGCTATCTGCATCCGGAAAAAAACTAACGCCAATGATAGCGATTGCAGTCCAAGGACTGCTATTTCAGGCCGGCATCTTCCTTTTCGGCCCTTCGCTCGTGGGGAGGTTGGCAGGAGCCGTTCTCGCATCCCTATGGGGTGTTGTTCAGCCTTTCCTGATTTATTTTATTATATTTGGCGAAGGATTTTTCCAATTTGTCTTTCAATGGGGCTTGTTGACTGCCATCTTGACGCTATGGACTGCGTTAAAAATAGTCCTTGGCATTGCATCGACCCTGTCCGTAGATCTGCTTTCAAAGGAAAGGATTGAAAAACTACTCAAAATGACTTCAGGATCGCCCCATTTTCAGAAAAGTCACTTTGGAAGCATTTGGAAAGGCGCTTTTAAAGATCTGACTCGACCCCTCTTTTTATCTGCCCTACTTTTCAACACAGTAGCTATATGGATGCAAATGCAGGACCTGCAACAATTGATCCTGCACTTTCTCAGAGTTCTTCTGATCGGCTATCTCTGCTTTGTTCTGTTACGCTCTAATATCAAAACGTTTTTGACAGAAATAATGAGCCGCTATTGCAGTAAAGAGTTTGAAAGAGACTTTCAGCAGGCGCTAAAAGCTATTCAAGCACATCAACGCGATCTCCCACCCTTAAAACCCCAGCACCAAGCTGAATTGCATTCTGGCCAAAGAAAATACCCTTCTCCATTTTCCGGTAGCTAGAGAGAGTTTGCATCGGTTCGACTCCTTTAACACTTGTTTCCGGATCAATGCAGGTAATGACGCAGCGAGAACAAGGCTTCACAATGCGGAACTGCAAAGAACCAATGCGGATCAGTCGCCAGCCGTCCTCTGCAAAGGGCAAACAGCCCTTCACCACCAAATTGGGACGAAATCTGTTCATGCCGACCGGCACGTCGAGTCTTCCGTTAAGATCAGCCAATGACTCTTCAGAGACTATGAGAAAGGGGAATCCATCAGAAAAACTGACGCCATCCTGAGGGGAGACAGCATATTTCTGATCGACAATCCTCAAAGAATGCGCAGAAAAATAGACAAGGCGGCACTCCAGGCCAAGGAAGTCACTAAAAACAGCTGCCGCCTCGTCTCCTTGATCTAAGGCTTGACATCTGTCTTTCCAGACCTCAACCTCGATCCATTTTCCCTCTTCAGTTATAGGTCTCAGAAAAGTCGTTCCATCCGGAAATATAATCTTAAGGATCCCATGCTCAACTTTAGAACTGATCAATGCCATTTTAGGGACAAGCCGTTGGCTTAAGAAGCGTCCATCGCGATTGACAAGCATCCATCGCCTATCCCAAAGAGGGCCTAAAGCACCTATCTCCATTTCCTGCAAATCCATTCCCTTGCATGATTTCACAGGATAACTATGAAGCGAAGTTAATATCATATATCATCCAATTTTGACTTATGACCTAACTGAAATTACAGGTCAAATTTGCGAAAAATGTCTTCTAATATCATCCTATGGCATATTATGCGTCTTGGTCCGTTTTAAATTTCAGACAAAAGATGAAGCGATTATAAAATATCTTTAATAGTTGATTTTTAGCAAGGAGGCAGTACATGTGCGCACTAAAAGTATCCCCATCCGATCACACTACTCTCTACCACTGCAAAAATTGCAACCTATCAGAGGCTCTTCCAAGAGACTTGGACAAGGAAGTAGCTTTGTTTCTCAATATGGAGACGCTGTTTCCAAAAAGGGCTCCTGCAGCTGAAGAACAACCCTCGCTTCGAATCACAAAGGATAATAGGATGCTCTCGAGCATCACGCATCTAATTCACAAAATTGAGAAAAAAAGAAAGGAAGTTTTGATCATTCTTATATACGGGAAAAAGGAGCTCTCTTCACCTGAAGAGGCACGCTTCAGCGATTTTAATTCATGGACCCTCTCTTACAAAATCAGAGGCTGCTTTTCCATTAATCTAGCGAAAAATGCCAGTTCAAAAATACACAATACAATAGAACAATGGCTTAGAGATCATCCTTTTAAACATTACTTAACGATCGGCACCTCTCTTCATGGCGGCGATTCTTTGATTAGCGTCCAAACCATCGATCCAAGTGATGATTCTCTTTCGAACAGAGATATAAAAAGAGCGCTAAATCGAATCGACCTCGATAATAAGACCAAAGCACACTGCAAAAATTGCCTTAGAAGATACTCCTTCTCTTTCATGTCGACAACGATCTACTTAAAATCGCAACTCCTCGTAAAGAAAAATCAAAACACTTCCGAACTTAAGTTGAAAAAGACATTTATACCATACTTTCTGAGAGTCGCGGAGACTATAGGAAGGTCTGGAGTTCAAGTAGGGTTAGTCCTCACCTCTTCATATGAATCTCCCCCAAATGTTTTTGAATTAAAAAAACTTTTTTCGGGCACGCCCCTGGAACCCTATTTTGCTGGAATTTCGAATGAGGTTACCCACCTTAAAGCGATTAAGTTGTGGGAATCTACTCACACTCCACTAAGATCTGTCTCATTAGACGAAGAAGTTTTACTCAATTTTCCAAATCCCAATGTGAGCAGGGGGATTTTAAAATCTCTTCAATTGATCCCTCCAATAGATCAATTGCCAAAAAAAACGCACTGTTCTCTTTGTGTTCTGGATAAAGAATCTACAAACAAGGCCCTTTGCGATGAAAAAGACTTTAATAAAGAGGTACTATTCACAAAAGAAGTGCTCCTCTTTTTAGGCATCGTGGGTGTATTAGTCTCGCCAAATCAAACAGCAGCAAATGACAGGGAAAAAGCCCCCATAGGATTTGTGCCCTCCTGGCAAAAACTGGATCCGCGGGCAACAGATCTTCTAATGATTTTGATTTGGAATATTCAAAAGCGCGGTTTTGACGTAAAAATCGTGATCACGTCCTCATGGCGCACTTTTCAAAGCACCAAAGCTCTTTGCAACCAGGTGTTTGCCTCAGCGCCTTTTGGCAAATATCTTGTAGGTCGCACGGTCTCTCCAAAGCATGAATTTCTAGAAAAACCTCGGCTTGTAAAATGGCCCTTTTATCCGCAGAATTATGAGCAGGAGATCTATCATTGGATCTTAAGGCATGATGTATGTAAACCACCTACGCTTGCACTTTCTTCTGAAGAGGGATTTGAAAAAGGGGTGGTCACCAACTCTCTTTTAAAAGAGCAGAATGTGATAGATGCCCTGAATTTTTTGGATCGTTCCTTAGAAAAACACAATCTAACTGAGGAGCTAGAGAGTAGATCGGGTTTCTAATAGTGTGAAAAATGAGATTCCGGAAGCGTTTGTCCGCCGTCGATGATCAAGCTTTGGCCGGTTATGTAATCAGCACCAGGGGAAGCTAAGAAGAAAACACCCTCTGCCACATCGCCGCCTGTACCAAGCCTTCCAGCAGGAATTGCTTTCAACATTGCCTGGCGATGCTCTTCGGGCATCTCTTGGAACCCTTCAGAAGTGATATTACCCGGTTCTACCGAATTCACCTGGATATTGTATTTTGCCAATTCAACTGCAGCCGTGCGCACAAATCCTGCAATTCCTCCTTTGGAGGCTGTATAATGGGAATAGCCCGGTAGAGCTGTTTGAGGTCCTGAAATTGAGGAAGTAATGACTACCTTGCCTCGTTTCTGTTGGGTCATTGAGGACAAACAAGCGTTGACCGCCAAAAATGTCCCTGTCAAATTGATGTCGATCGTCTTTTTCCATTCGGCGAGAGATAAGGCCCCTAGCCTTCCCTCCTGATAGATTCCGGCGTTGTGACATAAAATGTCGACTGCGCCAAAGTTGTCCAAAACTTCCCGCGCCATCCTTTCCATATCCGCTTCGCTACTGACATCTGCCTGAATCGATAGCGCCGTCCATCCGCGTGTTAAAAATTCTTCGCGGGTTGAAGCCAACCCCTTCGCCTCGCGAGCTACCAGCACGACCTTTGCCCCATTTGCAGCAAATTTTTCAGCGATGGCTTTACCGATCCCTTTGGATGAACCGGTCACAATTACAACTTTGTCTTTTGAAAAGGGGGTCACACTTTCTCCATTAAAAAGCAGAGGAAGAGTAGGCAAGAGCAAAAAGCATCTTGCCTACCACTATTCCTAGTTGGTTTGAGCGCTGGCGTAACGCTCTTCAACGTTTTTCCAATTGATGATCTGCCAGATCGCCTTCACGTAATCTGCACGCACGTTTTTGTATTGCAGATAGTAGGCATGCTCCCAAACATCGATTCCTAACAAAGGCACAAGCCCCTTCATGACAACAGGATCTTGATTTTCACAAGCCATGATCTCCAAGTGTTTAGAAGTGCGATTGAAAGTCAACCAAGCCCATCCTGATCCTTGCAAAGCAACAGCCTTCGCGCTCATCTGCTCAATAAGCTTTTCAAGGGATCCGAACGTGTGTTTAATTGCCTCGGCTAATGCCCCTGCAGGAGGAGTTCCGCCACCTTTCGAAACGGGCGCTAAATTAGTCCAAAAGATGGAGTGGTTGATGTGCCCACCACCATTAAAGCGAATCGCCTGCTGCAAAGCAATCATCGCAGAGATATCTTTATGAGCTTCAGCTTCAGCGTATTTTTCTAAAGCTGCATTCAAATTGTTCACATACGCCTGGTGATGCTTTTCGTAATGGAGCTTCATAATCTCTTCGCTAATCACAGGCTCGAGAGCATTGAATGCGTAGGGAAGTGGGGGCAGTTCAAACTTTAGTGACATACATAAATCTCCTTTTTATGTGAGTTTCTACTTTCCTTCCTATATTTTCAAGTTTGAGTGATAGAGATACCGTTGAAGGCTTTAAAAAATCTTAACAATTAATTATTACAATATATTAAATGAATAAAATAAGCTTTTTTACACCGCTCTCATTTCAAGCAGGTTTAGTATCAAAAAGATCGAAACACCTTGAAAGAATCGACAACTATTTCTTTTTAAAGGGAAAAAGAGCTTGCGTCATCAACCCCTCTCAAGCTGAACTAGAGGTTGTCCTCACAAATTCAAAATCACACTTCCTCTTAAGAGTCGTCAAAGTGATCTCCTACCTCACAGTATTCATTCCTTTAGCCATGCTTGTTACAAAAGCTGCTCTGCGCTCAAAGTATAAAACAAAAATCATTGATCCGCAGCAGAAGTTAGAAGAAGGTGTACAGATCTCCGCTACTACAATCAATAAGATTCAATCACTATTTAATAAAATTCAGAAAAAGGAAGATGACGATGAACTAGAGTGGTTAGGAAAAGGCAATAATCTCGTTTTCAAAATTAAAGACACGCCCGATCTTGTCTTTAAAATGACACCCAATGGATTCGGCTATGAAATGAACGCGCGCTTTTCAAATATGGTGAAAGCAAAAACGGAGTGCATGGTACACAACTTATTTCGTTTGCATGTGCCCAACGCCAAAAAATTTGAAATTCAAAAAGACATAGGATTTGGCAAACAAATAAACTATACATTGATCGCAGAAAAATGTTTAAGTATCGATAACGGTCCATTTGTCGAAGAAGACAATTACCAGAGATATGCCGAAGAATTAGTTGAACCCACACGGCAACTAGCAGTATTTATAGCAAAAACAGGTTTTAACGATGTCACCTGGCGCAATATCCCTGTGATGGACATAAATGGAGAAAAGTCTATAGCACTTGTTGACCTTGAGCATATGCAAAGTGCAAGAAACGGTTTTCTTGGCGACCGCAATGGAAGCTGTGGGTTAATTGGATGTGTCTCTAAAGATCAAGTGGATCCCATCATCAAAGAGGCGAGAAAACATAAAATCCATCTATCTAAAAGAAGCGCAAAGGCAGCGAAGGACAAACGACTGCAATACCTCGAAAATGAGAAAAAATTGGAGCAATTTTATTCTGAAAAAGGAATCGTACATGGCAATGAACCAATTGATCTTGACTTAGATACGCTTGGCATCGATTTAAGCGGATCCTTTATGTTAAAAACCGACGCTTTGGACATTCGAACATGGAATACCACTACAAACCGCGATGCTGCGCAAATATTTATTAATTGTATAAAAGATCACCTCGAAAAAGATCTTCAATTTTCTAAATTAAAGTATAAGAGAAAATTTTCCTTACCGACATCTATACCAATTTTCCTGCTAAATCCCGACTTCCTTAGTTTAACTTTAAAGATAGGAAAGGCTATGGTCGAAAAGGGACGTCTTTTCAGTTTTGAGCTGATAGACGGTGAGATTTACATCCAGGCCTAGACCTTGTAAATTGAGTTAAAAGTTCTACTTGATCTGTTCCTGGAAAGAAAAGAAAGCCTTCTGCCGAAATTAATTCAAAGCCGCATTTTTCCAAAAGGGCTGCGTCTCTTACAAATGAGGCAAAGCCGCAGCTGATGTAGATAAGGCGATCAGGGGCATCCTCAGAAGTGATTGAAGCAAGGGTTGCTGGATCAAGCCCTTTTCGAGGAGGATCGACGATAGTGCAATCCGCGCCTTTAAGATAACCGCCCATACCATTTGCCGAGCAGAGATGATACGTAACTTTAGGTTCAGGAAATCTGCTTTGGCGCTCTTCAAAACAGAGCTTAGATTCCGGGTTTGTCTCACAAAGATCGATCTTTCTCAATTGATCGCATAGCGAAAGACCAATGATGCCAATGCCGGCATAAAGTTCTACGGCCCGTGCGTTTTCTGGAACAAGCAGCTTACAGTGTTGTAACAGCTTTTCAAACATCTCCAAATTGGCTTGACCAAAGGAGCCTGGATGAAAACAGACCGGCTTGTTTGCGATCGTTTCCCATAACCACTCCTCGCCCAGTACAAGTTTCCAGTCTGAAGAAAAGATGGTATTAGAGCGATTAGGATGAATGTTGACCCAGAGGGAATGCCAAAACCCTTTTGGAGAGGAAGCAACAAGTCGTTCCAGTTTTTCTTGAAGGCCTCTACCCTCTGTGACGACAAAGGAAGCTTGAACTTTTCCTGTTTTTCTCTCGACGATGAATTGCAAATAGCGCAGCTGACCTCGATGCTCCTTCTCTTCGTAAGGCGCTATATTTTCACTCCGAATCCAGTCAAAGACTAAATGAGCAGCCTGATTAATTGCAGGATGGTGATCCGGGCAGTCGAGCATCTCTTCGACTTCATGCGTTCCCGGTTTGAAAAGTCCAATGATAGGCCTGCCTCTCTGTAACCTCACCGCAAGCTTGGAGCGGACTCTCCAGCCTGTTTTACTTCCCTCATGGAAGGGAAAGGGCAATCCACGCGCTTTAAAGTATTCAAATGGGTTCATATCACAACTTTGGAGGCAATTGTTTGACCAATAGCAAGTGACGCTGTAGCAGCTGGAGAGGGCGCATTCAGCACGTGTATCCAGCCGGGCCTCTCCAAGATAAGAAAATCGTCTTGAAGTTTACCATCAGGAAGGACAACCTGAGAGCGCACGCCCGCCTCGCAAGGAATGAGATCTTTCTCATGCAAATCGGGCAGCAATCGCTGCAATGATCTTAAGAAGGCTTTTTTCGAAAATGAACGATAAAGCTCATAGAAACCAATCTTGTAATATTTTGAGGCCATTTTCCAAAAGCCTTTATATGAAAGATAGGCCATACAGTCTTTGAGAGAAATATCGCTTTTTCTGTACCCTTCGCGCGCTAACGCCAAAACGGCATTGGGACCCGCCTCCACTTTTCCATCCATAGTTTTGCTCAAGTGAACGCCAAGAAACGGAAAGCGTGGATCGGGAACGGGATAGATCAACCCTTTGACAAGGCCCCTCTTTTCGGGAATCAATTCATAATATTCGCCACGAAAAGGAATGATCTGCTTGGGTGAAATTGTGGGATCGGAAAGGTGAGCGATTCGGTCCGCATGAAAGCCTGTGCAATTGATCACAACTTTAGCGTGAAATTCGCCTTGTGATGTTTCGACACGCTGCCCCTCCTTTGCAGAAAGCACCTTGCACTGCAAATGCAAAGAAACACCTTTAGAAAGCAGATCTTCCATATAGGCTTTTGCAACTTGTACGAAATCGACAATCGAAGTTTCAGGGGAGTAAAGGGCTGAAATACCTCTTGCAAAAGGTTCAATTTCCTTAAGTTCTTCCGAAGAGAGGAGTTTTAATCCTTGCACACCATTGGCTGAGCCGCGCAGGTAAAGCTCGTGAAGAGCCGGTAGCTCGGCATCATTTACTGCTATGATCAGTTTGCCTGTGCGCTCATAGGGGATTTTCTTTTCATTGAGATAGTTGTAAAGCTGCTTTACACCCTCTCTACAATTTTGAGCTTTGAGAGAACCGGGCTTATAATAAATGCCCGAGTGGATGACGCCGCTATTATGGCCTGTTTGATGCGCTGCAACTGTAGCCTCCTTTTCTAAAATCGCAATTTTCAGGGAGGGCTTTTGTTCCAGAAGCTTAAGAGCTGTCGACAGGCCAAGAATTCCGGCTCCTAGGATTAGGACGTCGTAGCTAGGCACAGGTGGTATTCCGGGTCAAAAGAGGGGTGGTTTAAGTCTTTATCGGAGATCACAACAGGGTGAATGGGCCACTCAATCTTGATCTCGGGATCGTCGTAGCGCAGACCACGCTCGCAACTGGGCGCATAGTAATCTGAAACGAGATACAAAGCCTCAGTATCGTCCTTAAGGGTTATGAACGCATGTCCAAATCCTTTGGGAACATACATCATTTTCCGATTCTCTTCAGTTAATTCGGCTCCAAACCACTGTTTAAAGGTAGGCGATGTGGGGCGAAGGTCAACGATCACGTCATAAAGAGCTCCTTTGATGCAACGGACCAACTTTACCTCTTCGTGAGGAGCAATCTGATAGTGAATTCCTCTTAAAGTTCCCTTTTTTGCAGAAAGAGAGTTGTTGACCTGTACAAAGCGGTCAACGAGCCCTTTGGCGGCAAATTCCTTTTCGCAGAAAAAGCGGGCGAAAAATCCGCGGTCATCGCCTTTTTTTTCCAGTTCAATCAGGTATGCACCCTGAAGGGGAGTCTCATGAAATAACATAGGAAAGCATCTCCAGTCGGGTTTTTAAAGTTCTCAGTCTGACATAGCGGCTTCCCTCAAAATCCTCTCTTGAGAATCCGTTCTCTACATATTTTTGGTAAAGTTCATCGACGCCCCTGTCTAGGGTGTAATCCAATTTAAAGTTGGGGAGAACTTTAGAAAGGAGATCGAAATTCACTCGATAGTTCCGTGGGTCGGCTCCGACTTCACCGGTAAAGACGACTTTTGCCTCAGGAACCTTTTTGTGAATCTTCTCTACGACGTCTTTGACTTGATAGTTCTCTTCATTTCCCCCCACATTCACCGCGAGGTAATTCTGATCCGGAGGAGTTTCAAAAAATGCCGCAAAAGCCCTTGCAATATCTCTGCAATGGATTAAGGGACGCCAAGGAGATCCATCGCTCATCACACGAATGTCTTTTCTCGTTAAGGCGCATGCAAGGAGGTTATTCATGACGAGGTCGATCCGTAGCATAGGGGAGTATCCATAAGCTGTTGCATTGCGCAAAGAGACAGCTTTAAACCCATCTCCGCATAGTCCTTCAAGAGCTTTTTCTGCTGCAATTTTAGACGATGCGTAAGGGGTTAAGGGCGCCGTTTCACCCATTTCGTCGATGTCTAGAGAAGCACCCTTTCCGTAGATAGAACAGGAGCTTGCAAACAGAAAGAGAGGGACTTTTGCCCTTTTTGCCTTTTCCGCAAGTTCGATCGTGCCTTGTCTGTTGATGCCGTAGGTAATTTCAGGATCGAGATCTCCCATCGGGTCATTGGAGATTGCGGCAAGGTGCATGATGCAATCGACACCTTCTAATGAGCTTTCCTCTATGGAGCGAAAGTCGCAAATCCACTCTTCATCCGGCCTTTGAAAAGATTCCCATTCGCATCCGGCAAAAAGCCCCAGATCGCATCCAATGACAAAGAATCCCTTCTCTTTCAAAATTTGAACCAGATGCACGCCGATATAGCCTAAATAGCCCGTCACAAGTACTTTTTTCATAATGTCGCTTTTTCTTTAATTTGAGTGCTCATACAGGGTGTAGGATGAATCCACGGCGCAGAGCCGCTTTGCCAAAGTTTGGTGAGATGGTCGCGGTCTCTTTGAGTGTCCATGCAAGCCCAGAACCCGTCATGCTTAAAAATCTTTAGTTCCTTATCCTGAGACAATCTCACAAGGGGCTTTCTCTCTAAAATGCAATCTGTTGCTGGCTCTAGATAGCGATTAAAAAAGTCGCTCTTAAAAAAGAAAAACCCGCCATTGATCCACTTCTCGTTAAAATCGGGCTTTTCCTCAAATTCCTCTACCAGATCCGCTTCGCACTTCAATTCGCCAAACCGGGAAGGAGGATTCACGCCGAGTATCGTTCCGATTTTTCCATGTTCCACGTGGAATTCAAATTCAGCCTTCAAGTCTGCATTCGTTAAACCATCGCCATAGGTCACTGCTGCGTGCGGCGCATCCTTGAGATATTTTGATGCAGCAATCGCTGCCCGTCCGCCCGTCATCGTCTCTTCTCCGGTATACGCAACCGTCACTTCCCAGTCCTCTTGATGGTGACTGCCATGGACGACGAGGTTGTTATTTTGAAGATCAACTGTAAAGTCGCTATGCATCGAGTGGTAATTCAAAAAGTAAGACTTAATGACTTCCGATTTAAAACCCGTGCAAAGAATGAACTTGCGAAAACCATGCTTTCTGTAGAGCTGCATGATGTGCCAAAGAATCGGGTAATTTCCGATCGGAACCATGGGCTTTGGCTTCAGCTCCGTCTCTTCCTTTATTCTCGTTCCTAAACCGCCACAAAGGATAAAAACTGGCGTTTTACTGATTAATTCATTTATCATAAATCGTGAATTCTAACCATGAACCCAATTGGATTGCAATACGTAATGCGCATTCTACTTACAGGAGCAAGTTCCTTCACAGGAATGTGGTTCGCTAACGCTTTAATTGCGGACGGCCACACAGTCACCACCCCCCTAAAATCATCCTTAGAAGCTTACAGCGGCCTGCGAAGGGAGAGGATCGATCACCTCCTTCCTCATTGCGAGGTGATACCCGATTGCCCTTATGGTTCGGACGCCTTTCTCGATCTGATCCGAAACCGTCCTTTCGACATTTTTTGCCATCACGCTGCGGATGTCACTAACTATAAAAGCGCAGACTTCGATGTAATCAGTGCGCTCAAAAATAACACCGGGCCCCTCAAACAGATCCTGCAACTTCTCGTCAATCAGGGCTGCCATCGCCTCATCTTAACAGGAAGCGTTTTTGAACAAGGCGAAGGCATGGGCACAGATGATCTGAAAGCGTTCTCACCATATGGACTTTCCAAAGGACTTACCTCAGATTACTTCCGTTACTACTGTTCTCTTTTTCCCATCCACTTGGGAAAATTTGTCATTCCGAACCCCTTTGGCCCCTATGAAGAGTTTCGTTTTACCTCCTTTCTGATCAGAGAGTGGAAGGAGAGAAAGCAGGCATTCGTTTCAATGCCTGCATATGTACGCGACAACATCCCCGTCTCTCTTCTCGCGAAAGCTTATGCATTCTTCGCAGAGAGGCTGCCGGAAACTCCGGGATACTCAAAATTCAACCCAAGCTGTTACACAGGTTCTCAAGGGGACTTCACTAAGCGCTTTGCTGTCGCCATGAAGTCGCGCCTTCAATTGCCTTGCGAATACTCTTTGGGAGTGCAAACAGAATTTACAGAGCCTCTGGAGAGAATCAATCTGGACCAATTAAACCCTCAAGAATTGAACTGGGATGAAGATAAGGCCTGGGATGAATTGGCAGTATACTATGCAAAATAAAATCGGCGTAGCCGTCATCACATACAGAGCTAAGGAGCTTCTTCCCCACTCTTTGCCGCCTCTTTTAAGCTCACCATTAAAACCCAGAGTGCTCGTGGTCAATTCCTCTTCAAATGACGGCACCGTAGAGCTTGCGCGCGAAATGGGCGCGGAAACCCTCATCATTCCACGCTGTGAATTCAACCATGGAACAACCCGAGAGGTAGCAAGAAAGGCTTTGGGGACAGAAATTGTCGTCATGACAACACCCGATGCCATTGCAAAAGATGTTGATACCCTTGGCCCTCTTGTCGCACCTCTCCTAGACGGCTCTGCCGCAGCCTCCTATGCCAGACAGCTTCCCCACAAAGGCGCAGACCTCTTTGAGGCCTTTCCGAGAGATTTTAACTATCCCGATAAAAGCCATATCCGCTCTTTAAAAGATCTTCAACTTTTTGGCAGCTATCTCTACTTTTTTTCCGACTCCTTCAGCGCCTACAGAAACGACGCTCTCGACGCAATCGGCGGGTTTGAACACGTCCTCACAGGAGAAGATGCCGTCGCTTGCTCCAAACTGATCCAAAAGGGATTTAATATTGCTTATGTCGCAGAAGCGGAGGTGTATCACTCCCATCGCTATACCCTTCTTCAAGAATTCAAACGCTACTTTGACACAGGCCTTGCAAGAGAAGGCTATAAACAGTATCTCGAGGCTGCCGGCGGAGATGAAAACCGTGGCAGGGAATTCGCCATTGAGCTTTTCAAAAAGACTGCCCGGGAAAAGCCCCATTTACTGCCTTATGCTTTTTTCCAAACTTTTGCCAAATGGGCGGGCTATAAAATCGGAAAAATGAGTGTTAACGCCCCCCTCTCCATCAAAAAGTTATTGAGCAGTCAGGATTTCTACTGGCAAAACAACTAAATCACCCAACACCTTCTGTTTTATTTATAAAATGTTATAATATAAACATGAAGATTTTAAAATCAGATCAATTAATTGCAGCTATAAAAAATTCCCATATCACATACGACGGTGCGCGCGGCTGGAAAATCCTCCTGTCAAATGAGGATAATAATCAAATACAAATCACAAAAAACCGTCTTGTAAAGGAAGCGATCAAGCTTTTCAAAAATGATCCTAATGCCCAAGTGGATGAAAAAGTGGAGTGGCTCCAGCTACTAGAAAAACACTTAAAAAGACTTGATCAAGAGGAAAAAGAGTTAAAAGCCATCCGGGCAGCAATTCTGCCATCAACCGAAGCTGCGAAGGGCAACCGCATGCACTCATTGAGAGAGCGGATAGGAAATTTTTTGTACAATAGAACATTTGCCATAAACAAGTCCATTCGCTCTCTTGAAAGTAGAGAACGAAAACCGTTTGCCAAAGAAACCTATCTCCAAGCCAAAGAATTAATCGAAGAAGAAATAACTAAATTCCCTGCCCTTAAATCCTATTCAAGAGAAGAGCTTCTTCGTTATTTTATAGATGCCTATGCCCTTGGAAGTGCATTATTACCGGAAAGGACAAAACTGTCTTCTCAAACCATCGAGAAAGAGATTAGAAGTGCTATCGAAAAGGCGATCGACGGGGTCCAAAAAAACAGCAAAACACAAGAGAGACGACTTCACCTTTTAGACAATAAATTAGAAGGGGAATTGATCTTTCATTACAAATATATCACTGGTAACCTTCCCTCACTTCAAAACAAAGAGGAAATTCAGAAAGCATTAGAGATACTTTCAAGCGCCAATTACAATAAAGAACGATTGGAAACAACTATAAGAGAACTCATATCTAACGTTCAAAAGGCATTAGACAAACTTTAGAGGTGAAAAGGTATGATCGAGCGGTTTAAATCCTTAGACAAGGCGACACTGAACTCCCATCACTCAGCTTCTGCTTTAAGCCTGCGAAAAGGTCAGCTTGTAAAATGTTCCCCGTTTCACAAACTCTTTCACAAAGCGCACGCAAAAAGACACGCCGACAAGATCCACACTTTTTTACTGAACACAATTGTAAATATTAATGCTCAAGAAGGTCAACTCGACCCATCCTCAGAGGAATATCTAATCGCACAAAGATTCAACCATCTTGAAAGAACCGAAAAGATCTTCAAAAATGTGCATCCTCTTCCTAAGATCGATCGGGTTATTGATTTTGTGAGTGTCGACAAAGAAAACATTCAAGAAGCGCCTCTGGAAGGTATTCCTGAAAATCAAAAGCCCTATATCCTTAATAAGAGAAAAAAGAATCACTACTATTACAATGAGGATGATCTGAAAAACGCGCATGGTAAAGAGGCTTTTCGAATCTTCAAAAGCACTCAGAAAGAGAGATTCTTAAGTTTAATTGGCCGCATTTTCAAAATCGAAAAATTCAAAAAATATGACTACTTTCTTCATCAAGAGGATAAAGCAGGAGGCATCTATGCTCAAGATGCCCCTCTAGGCAAAGGAGATAAACCAACTAGTTTTTGGATAGGCCATGCCACCTGTCTCGTGAGCATTCCTGTTGAGGGCATGCGCGTCAATCTCATTACTGATCCAGTAGAGGGGGATCTCAACAAACTTCTCTACCCCAGAATGACAAAGGAGGCAAGAAAGATAGAGGATTGCCCTGCGCCTCATATCTATATGCTCTCACATAACCACCTAGACCACTACAAAAAAAAGACAATTAAAAAACTCCTCAAATACCAGCCAATCTTGCTCATTCCTGAAGGTGATGGAAAAAAATTTCGAAAATTAGGATTCAAACATGTTTACGAACAATCCTGGTGGAATTCTACGACAATTCCCATCCAATCACATGGAAAAACCACTTCTCTTAAAATTACAGCGGTCCCGGCAAATCACTGGTCAGGGCAAGGGCTTTGTGATGGCCACCAGGCTGCATTCTTAGGTTACGTCATCCACAACACTGAAGGGGACATCTATTTTGCAGGTGATACGGCGCGTCTTTCAGAGGATCACATCGCAACATTAAGGGAACAGTTCAACATCAGATCGCAATTTCAACCGGGAGGCCCCGATGAAATGCGTAAAGACATGAAAACGACGCATCAGGCATCTATTGATGGCGTTTGGATGCACTTCAATCTCATGGTCAAAAATCTCTACTTCAAAGAGGATTTCAGAAATAGACCTAAAGAAGAATTTCTAGAAGCTGCGAAGAAACTGCAAACCATATACATGCACACCAAGACATTCAAACTTGGAAATCTTCATTTTGACGATACAGAACGCAGCATCGAAAATGTAAAAGAGAAGCTAAGAGGCGAGTCACCAGAGCTAAAAGATTATGAAGAACAGGTATACCAGGAAATTTTAAACATATCTGAAGAGCTGCTCTTTTCAAATGGAGAAAAATTAACACCGAAGGAGCTTCTCTCTTTAATCGACCTTTCTGTTCATGTTCCAAAAATTGGTGAAAGAACAGACCTATTGCCTTGAAAATAGTGCGTAACCGGCCTTTTGATCATCCACTTCATCCCCTGTCAAGTTTGTGCATAGCTTTTGAAATGTGTGGTAGGCCATTACTCCCTGCTCACCGCATTCAGGATCAAAATAGTGCACAATAGATGCTTCGCCCCATTCCTCAGCACCGGTTATCAAAAGTGAACTAATCCCAACGCCTTCCAAAGTGATGCTTGAGCAGCCATACCATTTTCCTTGAACAACAAGGGGGCCATATTCCTTTAAAGCTTGTATCAAAAGCTCAACATCACCCTGAGGAGTCCATTTTGCGATCTCAAGCCCAAATGATTCCGCAAAAAAGAGTCTGACAAATGCTTCCATGCAAAGCAGTTTATCTTCAAATGATTCAAAAGCATCCAAATGTTTGTAAGCTTCTAATTTTTCTCCAAACTCTTTCAGCACATCCTGATAAAGCTCAAGATGGGCGCAAGACCTTACTTCGACCAAAAATTCGCGAAAATTTAATGATCCCTCATAGTTAACATAGGTTTGCAGCCATGCGTTCAAGTCGGACAATTCCTTAGCTGTGTCATTGTCAATACTAACGAGCAGTGCCTTTGCCTCCTCTTTATCAACACTCTCTAAAAATTCTCTATCATCGTTTTCGTATAGCTCACATAAATGAAAAGGCAAATGACGATCGAATTCCAAAAGCTTCTTGCATAAAGAAGAGATACGCAATTCAATCGCTTCTCTACCTCTCTGATTTTTAATCAAATAGAAAGCACCAAACCAGCTAATCGATCTAGCTCCCAAAGACCCTTTTTCCGATTTTAAAGCAGGCATCTGATAACAAACAGAAGCTGCATCTGCAGAACGAAGAGTAAGCATTCTCTAGTCTTACCTCAAATCCATGCTTATCATCAATTGTCTAATCCTTTCGATGCAGCTTGTATAAAGTAATTATTTAAAATTGACATCTAATCTAAATCATAATACAAAGTTTGAAATTTAAATTATCAATGGTGTTATCCCATGCGGTTGATTGCAATACTTCTATTTTTTGCCCCTCTTTGCGCTAAAGAAGCCGAGGAATATTACGACAACCCTAACTCCCAGGCACTTGCAACAGCATTGACCGATTTAAATGCCGAGCCCTCATCGATTGTTGCAAATTGCGTAAATGCCATCACAGGTGATTTTGTAGACTTTGACACCGACCTTGTAATCCCGGGGCCGGAACCCATCCTGATACAACGCTCCCATACGAGCAGTGATACGGGAAGTGATCTTCTTTATCAAGCTTGGAGAACCAATCACCAAGGAAAGATCAAATTAGACTTCGATAAATCCTCAAAACATCAAACAATCGAAGCCTCCTACAGAGGGCCCTGCGGGGAAAGAATGCATTTTGAAGGAGAAGGTAAAAAGAGCGACGCATTCATTTCTCTGAAAACTCAAAAAAAAATGTACGCAAAAGGGCTTACTAATACATCCAAAGGAAACATTTCCGGCCAAACAAATCCTTGCAATACGCGTCTTTCATATGACAATGGAGGAAGAGAAACTTGCTGGCTTCATTTAGGCTCAGGGGAAGTACACAGATTCCAAAGGCGTGGAAATGACCACGAATATTTCTTAAAAGAGATCACCACACCTTCGGGTATGCACTTTCACTATTCGTATGCTAACGGGAAACTATCTTCGGTTAATTTAAAGAATATATTTGGGAATGAAATCTCAAGGGTTCAACTTCTCTTCGATCCCTTTCCTAACATGGAAAAGCACACCCATTGGATCGCCTTTCAGGGGCAAGATGGAAGGGCAGTCAACTACAAATTTCAAGACTTCTCCCACGATCGAAAATACTTCATTCTCACTGATGTGCTGCGCTCAGATGGGCCTCCAGTCCATTACTCCTTTCATGAAGCCCATTACACCCGAAAAGGAAATCATGACTGGAACGGAAACCTTGAGCAAATCAAAAGAAAAGAGCTTCCGGATGGCCGCTTCGTAGAAATTGAATACTATAGAAAAGGCGACAATGAAGTTTTAGGGCAAAATCACAAAATTAAAGATTACAACAGCGATAGATTAAATCGGGTGAAAGAAATCAAACAGCCCGTAGGGGAAGGAGGGGCTGTCGTATCAACTTACAAGTTTGTCTATAATCTTCCAAAAGGACCGAGACAAACCAAGGCGGCCATTGTATATGATGCGTATAACCGTAAAGCGGAGTATTGGTTCAACCAGGAAGACCGGCTAGTCCATCTCATCCAATTTGATGCTCAAAATAACCCCTATACGTCAGAAAAGCTATTTTGGGGAGCACTAAAAACAAGACAACAAATCAATCTTCAGTGGCGCGTTTTTGGTTCTTTCCTCTCTCCCATAAAGGATTACGCCAGAGCTTACAACTACGACAGCCATGGAAACGTGCTCTTCGACACCCTCTTTGGAATTATCACAGGAAGTAATTTAACTCCCCTTTTGGTGAATGGCGATGGGGCTCCTATCAGTAACGGCTGTGAAGCAAAGACAACTCAATACACTTACACCAATTTTAACCTCGTGCACACAGTCAAAGAAGGTGATGTTACGGTAGAATATGGCTATCTTCCGGAAACCTCGCTTGTTGTAAGGGAAATCCATAGAGACTCTGAAGGAATATTTAGAAGATACTTTTATTGGAATGATGAAAACGGTTTAGTCCATCTGAAATTTGAAGATGATGGAAAAACATATGATCATAATTCGTTAGAGGGGGTCACGGAGCGATTCATAACCCGTATCGAACGATCCAAAAGTTATCCTGTAGGACTGCCTGTCAAAGAATCAGTAAGCTGCATCGATCTATCAACAGGCTCTGAACTGTCTATCAGCCAGCAAATAAGGCAATTCGATGTAAGAGGCAGATTGGTTCTTCAGGAAACTTATGGATCTGATGGGAATTTCGCCTACCGTCAAGAATGGGAGTATAACGATTATGGCAACCTTACAAAAGAAACGGATGCCTTAGGCAGGACTATCCATAGACGCTTTGATCAGAATGGAAACTGCATTTATGAAGAGGGTCCGCTCCCAGGGTTAAGCAAAGAGATGGTTTATGACCCCATGAATCGCCTCATCGCAATCCATGAACACCATGCAGATGGGATCACCTTAACGCAATCCTTTGGCTACGACTACAAAGGCAATAAAATCCGCTCGACAGACGCATTTGGAAATACAACGCACCATCGCTACGATCCCTTTGGCAGAATGATCTACGAAGAGGGACCCGGCATTGAGAATTTAAACGGAGGACTCACTGCTCATACAGCCACTTTGGAATACAACACATTGAGCCAAATCACCAAGCAAAAGGACGCCTACGGCAATATAACCTCAACAAAATATACCATCTTTGGTAAGCCCTACGAAGTGATACTTCCTGACGGAACCGTACAAAAATACAGATACGACTTACAAAGCAACCTCATTGAGTCTATCTCACCAACAGGAGCTAAAACGCAATACTTGCGCGATGGACGAGGGAGGGTGTTAGCGAAAGAGGTCTTTAATTCAAATGGCGAGCTCTTTGCAAAATGGCAGTACCGCTACAACCAAACGCATTTACTCGAGGAGATAGACCCCTTAGGCAATACGACAAGCTACGACTACGATTCCTATGGGAGGCTTAGAACGATCATTAAAAAGGATCAGTTAATCGAATACGCATATGACAATCTCGGAAGAAAAATTTCTACTCTTCATTGTAATCCTGAAAGGACAGAAGGGACCATAACCTGTCTTAAACTCGATGCTGCAGGTCAAATTTTAGAAGAGAAGGTGTATGACATCTCGGAAGAGATTTACACTGTATCCCAATTTGAATATGACGAAATCGGACGTAAAATTAAGACGACCTTTGGAGATGCGGTCACCACATTCGTTTACGACACGCATGGATTACTGACAAAAATAATTGACCCCGAAGGTAACATCACAACACAAACAGCGGACTACTTCTTTTTCAACTCTTTTGGACAGCGCGTATTAAAAACCCATTCAATAGACCCCAAAGGGGTGCAAACAGTCACAACGCATGATATAAGAGGACAAATAAGCTCCATTGAAATTAATGACCCCTTTGGAGCCTCATTGAAAAGAGAAAAATTCATACGCGACCTAAACGGAAATCTTTTACAGAAAACGACAACTCCTGAACCGGCTAGAATCTACCGTTTTGAATATGACGGAATGAACCGGCTGGTATCCACATATCAAGCCTATGGCTCAAAGGATCAAAAGCAATTTTCTACGATCTATAACGCGCTAGGTCAAAAAGAAAAGCTCATGAAACCGGATGGAGTGCAGATCACATATGCTTACGACGAATTCAATAGGGTCACATGCTGCCTTTCAAGCGATGGCACAGTTGCCGACTACTACGAATATGACGCCTGTAACAACCCCATACGGATTACTAATCAAAAGACAAGCCGGCAAACCTTACGTGCATTTGACTCTAATGGAAGAGTTTTAGAAGAGATCCATCAAAACGGTCTTAAAACTCAGTTCACATACAACTACGACGGCTCCATTAAGAGTTTCACACTTCCTGATGAAAGCCAGGTATTCTACAGCTACAAAGCGGGCTACTGCGTTGAAGCAGAAAGAAAGGATGTGCAAGGAAATAATAAGTACTCCCATACAATTCTCGAATACGATCAGCAAGGCAATGCTTTGATCGAAATGCTGCCGGAGGATCTTGGGCTTCTCGAAAGGAAGCTCTCCAAAAATGGCAATCTACTCTCCATGAACTCTCCCTACTTCGGAGAAAATGCAGATGCCTATGATCCTCTTGGCAATTTATTGTCGAGGACCATTACGGATACTCAAGGCTCGTTCAGCGAACTCTTCGATTACGATTATCTGAATCAAATTCAAGAAGAAAAGGGCATTTTCAATCACACATACAAACACGACGCCCATCAAAACCGCCTACGAAAAGATGACACTACCTACACAAACAATCAACTGAACCAACTGCTCACAAACGGTGACTCGCCAATCACCTATGACTTGAATGGAAACATCCTTTCCATCGATGGTTATAGCTGCTCTTACGACGCCTTGGATAGGCTCATATCTGTTTCAAAAGACCTAACCTCCATCGCATATCAATATGACGAACTTAACCGCTGCATTCAGCGCGGAGAGGACAGATACTTTTACATCACTGAAGTAGAAGTGGGCGTCTGCTCTTCAAACACAGAAGTCAAAGAGTTTCAAATGGTTGGACCGGGACGCGCTTCTGCTCCCTGCCAAGCCCTTGTTATGGAGATAGGTGGATCAGCTTACTCTGTTCTTCACGACCAATCAGGCCATGTACGAACATTGATCCGGCACGATACACGAGCCTCTTCCAGTTACCGCTACAGTGCCTTTGGTGAAAAGCAAACGGATTCAACGATAAATGCCCCATGGACGTTTGCAGGAAAACGCGAAGACCCCTTCACCTCCTGGATTCAATTCGGAAGGCGCTTCTATCTGCCAGAAATTGGCCGCTTCCTCACTCAAGACCCTGCAGGAATCACCGCTTCACCTAATCTCTACGCATACCTAGCCAATTCCCCTTTGATTCGGTATGACACCTTTGGACTCTTTGAATCAGAGCCAAGCTTCTCATCGAAGCTTCACAACATGGCTTCAAAGGTCGCAAATGCCGCATCGGAAGCGTTTTCAACGGGCATGCGCTATTTAAACCAAGGCCGACGGTTCACAGGAGAAACGATCCATGATCTTTCGCACCACCTGATTCCCATACCTTTTGTAAAGGACATTCCAAAGGCAGCCGGATACTTTATCGCCAATTTATCCATGAAGGGCTTTGAACACTCCTTAGAAGAGCAGCAAAGTAGATGGATTCGTGGCAATGGTTGGGAAAGGCCTAATGTCAGGCATCTTAGTCAAAATGGAATTTGCAACCAATCCTCAGACATGTCTAACATGCAAGCATCTGTACAAAATGTCTTTGATGGGGAGCGCACAGACCATCTAGCAGGAGCCTCTCACGGTCTCGTCATGGATTTGGTCCACTGCGTCCTCCTCAAGCTCGGCGTAACAACGCATCAGGTGCGCACTCTTGTGTGGGGCATGAAAAGAGCCTTTAATGAAGTAGGCCCTGATGGCCATGTCACAATTGACGCACACAGCAGAGGAGGCAGTGTCGTGGAAAGAGCCCTGCCCTATCTCACCGACGACCAGCGCAGCCGCCTTACCATTACCACCTACGGCACAGCATCAATTATAGATGCCCAAAGTGCTCAATCTGTGACTAATCATGTCAGCGAGCGAGACCTAATCACCTTCATAGCTAACCCCGTCACTTATGTTAGCTCTTTATTTAAGAGGCCCGCTCATGTAAAATTTCTTCCAGCAAACACAAGATTCTTTGAACATGGTTTCCAAGGAAAGACGTATCAGGAAGCCCTAAAAAATTCAGCAAGAGAATTCATGAAAGAGCACAAGCAATGAATAAAATTCTAATTACACTACTAACATGCTTATCGAGTTGTGGTCCGAATTTATCACCAAGGACAGAAAACTTTTACAGAGTAAGCTCTCTTATAGACTCAGAATTGACCCAAACGTTCTCACTTGATCAAACAGGCTTGGGATTTAGCATTCCTGAAGGAAAAATTAGAAAGTACAAAGTTTTTCTGAACTACCCAACTGTGATGACAATTGAGCAGGGAAGACATTTACTAATCGAAAGTGCACGCATAGCTTTAGAGAAATTTAATTCCGATCCAAAAATCCAAGAGTATTTGGATTCAACACCATTTGATATCCAGAACCTTTCCATCTCTATCTACTCTAAATCTTATATGGAAAATCCTGCCCCCAAGGGATACATTAATTTTGCTCTATTGATAAATAGTGAGATGTCTTATGGCATTTATAATCCCGAAATTGATCGCCTTGTCGACACCTTCACCGAGACCTATGAAGAGGCCTTGCAGAGGGATTGCCAAGAATAATAAGTCTCTTGTGGCTGATTAAAAGAAGGCTTGGGTATGTAAAGCAGCTTTACATACACCAATTCCGAGATGCGCGCTTATAAAGCCGCACATCTCAGCTAGGTTTAAACTTTTAAGGCGGAGAGCTCAGATTTAAAAGCCCTTAGCTGTATGCTAAGACTTTTTCTTTTGGCTCTTCCGCGTTTACCGGTACCGCAACGCTCTATCATGCTTTCAAGTCTTGCGATTTGAGCCTTCATCTTTTCAATCTTTCCGGCGTTTGGATTTTCCAGAATGGGTTCTACAACAAGTTGTTCTTCTTCGGCATCTGATAACTCTTCGGGTTGACCGGGCTGTTCTACAGCATCAGGCTGGACCTTCACCTCATGACGTCTAGGAATAAAAACCATCAACGGCGTTAGAGCCCTTGCAGGTTGCGATTGCGGGACTTGAGGTGCAACAACAACAGGAGGAGCTTGTACCACTACAGGAGGAGTGGGAGCGACTGGGCACTGAATAGGTTTTTTTGATCCATAAACAAGAGGACCCCCTATTCCCACATGAACAACCACCTGTTTTCCATTTAAAATGTTTTCGACCATTTTTGTCAGGTCAGATTTCCCAAAGTAGGGTTCCAGAAGTGCCTTCCAATACGCTTTCGCTTCTTCATATTTTTTAAGATCAGCTTGATACTGTGCGTAAGATGCAGCGTATTGCCTATCTTGAGCACTAGGCACAGGAGGGAGTTGTGGCGCTGGTACAGATGGGAGTTCTGGCGCATTTTGAAGCAGCATTTCGGGAACAGCTTGAATCAGAGCAACTCCACCACCCAAACCCGCAGACAAGCTTAAATTCTCAGTAAGGGGCCTCTTTTTTAGAGCGTTCTCAACAAGGCATTGTACAGCGTTGTCAACAGCCCCCTTTAGGGTATTCCTTACAATCGGCATTGCTTTATCTGCGAACCACTCCATTGCTTGAGAGGCCGCAGAACCCAACCCCACAGAGGCGCTTATGAGAATAAGATTAGGCTTCTCTCCCCTGATAATTTGATGCATTGCCTGTCCACAAATCGTGGTAGCTGCTCTTCCAATAGCATTTGCTGCATTTTCTTTGATGTAGTTGGTGAGACCTGATGTCAACCGTTTTTGAAATTGTGAAGCTGAAAGAGCGGCTTGAGACAAAGCCCCGGCTCCAACATTCCTTACGAAATCTAATTTTCTAAAATTCTCATCCTTGTGGTTCCAACAGTAGATCGCCCCTTGCAGACCGGCTCCTGCAATGGCCAATCCAGACTCTCGCTTTCCAATAATGGCTAAACCCGAACCTAGCCCAATCGACGCCAAGCTTCCTAATAACGCCTCTGTTCTCCCCAAGCTCATAATAAAAACCTTTAGTTTTAAAAACTAAAGATAGTAACACACATTAATACATAATAGCAAATAAAGCCTATGAGCGTCGAACAGCCGCAAGGGCTAAGAGAGCCGGAAGCGCTTGAACAAATAGAATGGTGCCTGAAGCGGTCAAGGCTCCAAACACCCCTGCTATGACAATACAAGTCAGAAAAAATGTGCGTGAAGATTTTTTAAAATCGTCATCCTTCAAAAAATAGGTCCAGAATAATCCTGCCGCAAGAAACCCATTATATAAGCCTTGGTTTTTAGCGAGTACTGCTGTTTGAGAAGCCATTTCTGAGGTCGTGTGGAATACTTTTAGTCCAATCTCCGTCTGCCACAAAAACATCTCCAAAACGAGAAATCCGACATGGAGTAGAGCCACAAGACCAATCAAAAAATTTTCAATGGTTTTCATATATGTAAACAATATAATTAGTATTGAATTTTAACAAATCAATAAATATTCTCCTGCGAAAAATGGAGAACCCTATGATCCCTTTAGTAGAAACTTATCCTATTTCACCAAAAAGTAGAGAAGAGCCTATTCAATTTCCCTCAAAAGAGAGGCTAACAAAATTTCTTGAAGAAAATAAAGTTATGCAAAGGTTTCGTTATAGTTTTAACCAGGAGGCGATAGAGGCAATAGCATCTGAGTATGGAGGAAAGCAATTCAAATTAAACGATCTTGAAGCTGATGTAGGTCTTACCATCGCCCTTCTTTATTTTGAAAAAAAACTGAAATTTTCGGGCTTTATTCCTCTAGAGAATGAGGCGGAACTCAATATCAAAATCGTCACTAAAGCTCTTCTTGAATCGGTGACTCCATGGGAAAAATTCAAAGAATTTGCAGGAAAAGCATTAGAAAAAGTAGGCGAAGAGATGGAAAGAATGGAAAGCATGACAAATTCTTTCTTTATGGGCATCAACAATCGTCCTTCTGATCGACATACCCACATTCCTGTTCCCGATAGCCTGCATCACAATTTTTTTTCCGAGGAACAACTCTTAAACGGATTAAAGAAAGACCCTCGCACAGCCTCTTTAAACCCAAAATTGCTCAATCTCATTGCAGAATGTCTTGGAGGCGAAGAGCGGGTTAACGACGATTTTCTTAAGGTCTTTGCAAAAAAAGCCTTAGAGAAAGTGTTATCTCCTGAAGAGCTAAAATCAATTCAGGAAGAGAAGGTGATCGAAGACATTAGAGAGGTGCTTCGAGATAACGCACACTCCCATTGTGATGCTGTTCCTAACCCCGACGCCATTCAAACTGCGGTCAATTATATAGATTCTGATAGGGATTTTCTAACTGCTGAAGAGAGGAAAGAGGATAGCTTTTTAAGAGAACTCGAATCAAAAAAACTTCTTCCCCCGGAAAGGGTCGTTGCGGAGCTTGATCAATTGATAGAAACGCATGAAGCGAAAGCTGAAGTGGTGAAGCATGTTGCCGAGTCACCCTCAAAAGGGGCTGAAGTGGCTACAGAAGCGATGAGAGTTGCCGCTCATATCGCCCACGAAATTTATGACCTGATTCAAAAAAATGACCAGCGCAAAATTGAAAGATCACGCTACAACGGTCTCTACAAAGATTACATCAGATCAAGAAAAAGACAAGATCGAGACCTAAAAAATGAGGAGGTCCGCCAAACCTCTGCAAACTTAGAGCATATTCGCCTTCACCTCTTTCAACGCTTTAGCCCGAAAGGCATTGTGGAGCTTTACGAAGAAGCGAGAATTTTAAGCGAAAAGTACAAAGCGGAATTGGTTGAGATCGAAAGCGATTTAAAGACTAACGCAGCCATCCAAGACTCAATCAGTCAGGTGCAATCTTTAAATGATGCTCTCGCTGCAAGCGATCATAAGCGCTGGAAGGCAGCTTTGAGAAGGCAACAAAGGCTTGGTCAAGAGTTTGGCTTGCTGCGCGCCATCATGGGAATTGCAGGTGTTACAGTAGGGGCCGCTGCGACACTTGTTCCCGGCGGACAAGCTCCAGGCCTTGCTATGGCGGCCCAAGGACTCAATGTTTTTGCTTCCGGAGCGCAATTGGGTGAAAGGGGTGCAGATCGAAAAAGTGCCAAGATCAATGCAAACTACCAAAGAAAAGTTGATGCCACCTCATTGAGATCTGAAGAGCTGTTCGAGACCGCCTCCATTGCGCGGGAACAAGCCTTCCAATTACAGCGAAGACAATTTCAGAATCAAGAAGTGCTTTTGATGTACGGATCTGTTTTTGATACAAAAACCTACACAAAATCGCTGAAAGATAGCGAAGAGCTACAAAGACATAACCTGGAGGCCGCACAAGCAAAGTTGGAAAATGCCCAGACGCAAGTTGCGCATTATTCAAATGCAGCAATTGCTGATGAAGGCCGAATCAAAAAGGCAACCGAAGAGCAAGAAAAAGTAGACAAGGAACACAAGAAAAAAGTAGCCAAACAGAGCACGGGCAATGGATTTTATGTCCCACCTAAAATCAAGAAAAAAACTGTAAAAGTCGATGGATGCAAAAAGGAGGAGCTTGAATCAAATCGACTCGACAACTTGACAAAAGCAGCCAATGCTAGCGTTGAGGCAGAGGCGCATAAGAGAGAGATCGCAATTTTATCTGAATCCCTTGAAGCCACCCGCAAAGAATCTTCCTATCAAATGAGCATCCAGCCCTACAGAAAGCTTCAGGAAGAAATTTATAAACAAAAAGGATACATCAAGTACGACGAAAATGGAAACCGCGTTTCCACACTCTCTCCGGAGGAGAAAGTAGCAAAAGAAAAGAGAGAGGCCTTTTCTGATACTATTCAGAAGGTTGTTGAAGCAGAGGAGCTGGATCATCGTCTTGAAAATGAAGGATTAAGAGTAGCGCAACAGTATGCATACTTTCTGCAAACTTGCGGATGGAACGCTCCGATGCAGGCTGTATCAGCTGCCCATGATGCGCATGAGCTCAGAAAAAGTCACGCGGTTTGGGGGCAAATCAAAAAGGCCGTCGACACCTTTAAAGAGGACCACAAAAAGGAAAGTTACAGGGAAACGATCACCGCTCTGCATGCAGCAACGCCCGGAGAAGCAAGCAATGCTGTCAAATTGGCTCTACTCAGCGCTGAACACCTTCTTGTAGGCTTCAGGTTGGCATTGACTCTCAGCTCTCTTCTTCAGAGCACCTGGAGAATCCTGAATGGGCGCAGCGGACCCAAATCGGAAAGGGAGCTTCTTTTACGCCACCTGCAGGAATCCTTTCAGTTTCTGCACCATGTATTGAGCGCGCAAATGGACTCTCTTGGAGATCAGATCGATCACAGCACAAGAGAAACATGCATGGCTATTTATAACCAGGGTGAGGAGATCATCCGCGAGATCGATTCCGGGAAATCTGAGATCCTTTCAAAAGTTGAGGGAAGTGCCTATAATGTCCAGCTTCAAAAGCAGCTAAAACTCCTTAACAAATTGAAACCAACCTCAGAAGGACTTCAAGCTGTTTTTGCTTCTGAAAATGCGGGTATTCTTCCCGGATTCTCGCCCCATCAGGAAGGCATTGTGCTTTACCCTGCTGTCGAGCCAAAAGCTGCTTACCGCAATCCGGAGCACTTCCCCGAGCTTCTTTTCAGCAGGTTTGGTCTTCAAGATAACATTCCAAACATCGCGCTTCTCATTGCTTTTGCTGAGCAAGCAAACCAAAACAATTGCGAACGCAATCACTTAGAAACTCTTAAAGCTGCTCACATAAGAATTGAGAAGGCCATTGAAAGAATTGGAAATGCCTTTGATGAAATGGCCGCCCGAAGGGAGGCGTATTTCAAAACTGTCTCTGAAGAACGCCATAAAGTCCAAATATTAAAAAGTAAAGTCTCTCAAACCATCGGAAATGAGAAAAAATCTTTTCCGCAACCAGAAAGGACTATTGTAAGAACGAATCCAGGCTCTCATCTGGCAGCTACCGCAGCAACAGGATTGATCGCTAGGTATACATTTTCGTTATTTAAAGAAATATTCTCCTCTTCACCTCTTGCAGTGACCCTTGTTGCAAGTACTCCTATCATTATGATGGCAGCAGCAAATTACGGTCTTGTACAGTCTGTCACTGATGGAATCATTCTTCATGGGGATAAAAAACAATGGCAAGCTTGGAAAGTTGACGCCATAAAAAACAGGCACCACTCTTTAGTTTCAGAAAGCCCGAAAAATGGAGCAAGGCCTCTCTTGAGTTTGCAAAATAACAACCCCTTAGCTTTGCCTGATAAACTTTTAAAGACAACGGATGAACTGCTCGACCAGGAGTTGCATCTATTAGAAAATTTGGGGATGGGAACATTAATACCCAAGTATTCCTTTTCGGAAAGGGGTGGTGAATGGCATTTACAGCTTCACTACCAGTTCATTTCAACACAAGGGAGTACCACCCCCTTCTGCCATTTCGACTTAGCTTCATTCTCTTCTAACGAATTGAAAGGAAGCAATTCTTACGCCTTTCTTTTAGAAAAGCTCTATTCACCAAAGGGGCTATATGACGAAGGATTAGACAGCTCTCTGAATGTGCAGATCGATCAGGGATATCCAAAGATCATGCATGATTCAACTGTTGCGTCAAAAGCATTAGCTAAGCAAGCAATCGCTTACAATGAAGGCTATTATGTCTTGTACGGTTTAGCTAAGATGATCTCTAACATTTCGAACGAAGAGTTCTTTACAAGCATGGAAAGGTGCGGTTTACCTCACTCCGACTTGCTTATTCAACATGTTCTAGCAGGGACAACTCCTAATATGAGCGAAGCCCCCTTCACAAGAGCTCTCTTGGACAATCCAAGCAACTTACTACAAAGATTGCGTAAGTCGATCGAAACCCTGAAAATATAAACAGTTCTCAACAGGCCGGGCAACTTATGCACCGGCCTTTTTCAAAACCAGAGACACTCATTCACTCACGTGAACAATGTGTAAACAAGGCATTTCTATAGAGGTAGGGACGGTGTTATCTACACTTCCACACCCTATGAAGAAGAAGAGTAAGATTAGATATACTTATATTCTTCTTCTTAAGAGACTGTGGAAAATTAATCGTTCCGATAGTTTTTCAGCCATAATTCAGCTTTGTGAATTTTTGGAGATATGCCCTGTTCATTTTTATCCAGCATCTTTAATAAATTTGCGGTGCGAATATTCGAAGAAAATGTGGAACGATGTTTTTTTAGAAAACGCCAGAAAAGGCCATCCCATATTTCAGCCCACGCCCCTTTTGGATAGTTACCCATCTTTAAAATGTAATTAGAAGAGGAAATGTAGGGCTTTGTAGTAATGCTTCCTCCATCTGCAAATTGACTCATTCCATAAACGTTTGGAACCATCACCCAGTCATACGCATCCACAAAACATCCCATAAACCAAGTGTAGACTTCATGAGGATCTGTTTCTGTCAGCAATAAGAAGTTTCCCAACACCATCAGACGTTCAATATGATTGCAATATCCGGTTTTCAAAACTCTATGAATCACGGTGTCGATAGGATCAAAGCCTGTTTTCCCATACCAAAATTTGGGAGAAATTACTTCATGATGATTAAAATAATTTGACGATCTCTGAAAAACCCCTTTGATTAAGTAGGAGGCTCTTACAAACTCTCTCCAACCTAAAATTTGCCTTATAAAGCCTTCAAGACAGTTAAATGGTAATTGATGCTTTTCAGCATATTTTAAGGTTTTTTCCAGTACTTTCTCTGGCGTCAAAAGGCCAATATTTAAAACTGGAGACAACATGCTATGATAAAGAATAGAATCTTCTTTTTGGATAGCATCTTGATAGTCACCGTAAAATTGGAATTTATTTTTCAAAAAATCTTCAAATAGATTTTCCGCTTCCTGATGGTCTACAGGATAAAGAAAAGGAGTAGCTTCGCCAATCGCATCCGGAAATTCTCTTTCCACTTCGTTGGTCACAATTTCTAAATCCAGATTTTTTTTTGGAAGAAATGGCTTGGGGATTAGATGATTTTTGGGTAATTTTTTTCTATTTTCAATATCGAAGCTATATTTGCCTCCAACAGGCCCTTGAGGAGTCATGAGAATGTTTCTACTTTTTCTCTGATACGCATAAAACTGAGCCATTGAAAAGCGCTTTTTTAAAGAGAAAAACTCATTCAACTCTTGATTTGAACAGAGGAATCCAGGAGATCTGTAAAAATGTATTTTCCATCCGAATGATTTTGCACTTTCTGTAAAATCATTGTAGAGCCAATCATCGGCAAATTCAGCAATGTGTAGGTTTTTAACGCCCTTCTTCTTTAGCAAGCTGCGTAAACTCCCTCTATCTTCAAGTTGATTTGAGGGAATATGTATTACTTCTAACTTTTGTCTGCGAAGAAGTTCTGCATATTTTCTCATAGCACATTTTAGAAGAACAATCCTTTGCTTATGAAATCGTTGAACTTTAAAAAATAGATAGTCTTCAGCAAGATAAACGACCCTTCCCGGAACTATGCAAGGATGATCAAGAAATAATTGATCGGGAAAGATGAGTGTAATATCAGTCATCGATCAGCTTTTATCTCTATTAAAACCTCATTTCGGCGCAAAATGGGAAGCGTCCAGGGAGGGTTATAAAATGCCAAGATAGGTTCTCCAATCACTGAAAGCTTTTCTCCTGAAAGAAAAGTTTGGAGTTTTTCCGTATGCTTTTTAATTGTTGCATCATCGGCAATCCCAGAAAACTGTATGACGGCAAATCTTCGCAAAGGTTCTTGAATCAGTTTTATTTCTTCAGAGTTTGGTTTTGGTGGTGATTCCTTTTCGAGTTTTTGTGACATTACAAACCTGATTTTCCAAACACCCCGATCTTTGGTTTGCATAACAGGGGCGGTCATTGCCATTTTTTCATTAGAGATGTTTTTTCCAAAAATATACGCAGCTAAAACTTTAAACCCCTCGCTAATCGCACTTCTTCTTTCTCCAGCTACTTCTACTTGAGCTAGTATCATCGGCTTATAGTCGCGAATTTCAATATCGTCTTTTGAGTGTATGACGTTGTACTCTGGTTGTTCAACTCTGCTCATCCAAGTTCCACTAAATGCTGCCATGATGATAACAACCAATAGGATCAAAAAAAACAGTTTCACTGCATACCTCCACTACAACTTTTCTGTGTATAGCATAAGCGGTTTTAACATAGGGTGATTGCGATCGAGAATCTTTAGTTCAGCATCACTTTAGAGGTAGATATTCACAACCTATGAACACCTTTAGTTCTCCCCTGAAAAGGATACCTTATCTACAATTCCACATGTCATGAAGAAGAAGAGTAATATTAAATACACTTATATTCTTCTTCTTAAGAGATTGTGGAAAATCTGTTCTTTACTTCGTTTTCCCTCTACTGCTAATGTGTGAGTCATGAGTGAATATGCTGTTGAAAAGTTGTTTGATCTTGTCAATTTTGATCATAAGTCTCTTTTTGCAGGAATTGTCAAGCCTTGGGATGTCCTAAAAAAGATCGAGTCCTATCTTCACGCACAACAATTGGGCAATATTTTGGTCGGCGTTCCGCAAGGAGCACACCTGATTCATCCGGAGTTGATATCAATTGGAAAAGGAACTGTGATTGAGCCGGGAGCTTATATCAAAGGCCCGTGCATCATTGGAGAAGATTGCCAAGTAAGGCAGGGCGCTTATATCCGCGGAAATGCGGTGATTGGAAAACGTTGTGTTGTCGGTCATGATACAGAAGTCAAAAATGTCGTCATGCTGGATCATGCGCAGGCTGCCCATTTTGCTTATCTAGGCGATTCCATTCTGGGTAACGATGTCAATTTAGGCGCCGGAACAAAATGCGCAAACTTAAGGTTAGACCATTCAGAAATTATCCTTCAGTTCAATGGAGAGCGCATCGCTACTGGGTTGAAGAAGTTTGGTGCGATTTTGGGCGATGGAACGCAACTTGGATGCAATAGCGTGACGAATCCAGGGACCGTGACAGGAAAAGAAGTATTTTGCTATCCTTGTGTCAACTTTGGAGGATTTGTCCCTCCAAAAACCATAATTAAAGCAGCCGCAGCCCCTGTCCTTGTAAAACGATGACATCTCTTTTAAACATTTTGATTCCTTATCAAGAAAGGGCAGAAAGGGCTCTGAAGGAAAATTTCCATTATTTTGGTGAATCCTCAAAACTGCAAGAAGCTTGCATTTACGCATTAAGTCAAGCAGGAAAGCGCTTTCGGCCTGCATTGGTATGGATGGTTGCCGAGGCCTTAAATAGTCCAATTGACGTCACTTCAGCAGCCTTGGCTGTTGAATACTTTCACACAGCTTCTCTGATTGCAGATGATCTTCCTTGTATGGATGATGATGAAGAAAGAAGAGGAAGCCCTGCAGCTCACATGGTTTTTGGCGAAGCGACAGCTCTTCTGGCAAGCTATTCACTTATTTCAGAGGGGTATGCATTTCTTGGGCGGAATGGGCAACTTCTCGTCGATCACAAAGTTCCAAAAAGCGATCAAATTCTCATCAAATCCCTGGAGGTTGCCGGACGCACTACAGGAATTGAAGGTGCTTCCGGAGGCCAATTTCTCGATCTTTACCCTCCCCATGAAAATCTTGAGACCTATCAAAAAACAGTCATTCAAAAAACGGTTTCCCTTTTCGAGATGTCTTTTCTCTTCGGCTGGCTCTTCAGTGGCGGCAACCTAGATGCCATCGAAAAGGTGCGTAAAACGGCTTATCATTACGGCATGGCCTTTCAAATTGCTGACGATTTTGGAGATATCGAAAAAGACTTGAAGCAAGGGCGCTCAATGAACGCAGCCTTGCTTCTCGGAAAAGAGCAAGCCGCAAAATTGTTTCAGACAGAAATCACTGCATACAAAAACAGCCTCAAAGAGCTGAAGATCGACTCAAAAGCCCTCCTAGCTATTGCTGACGGGATTCAACATTAATTACTTCATTTTCCGCTCCACTTTTCCAAAAAGCGGCCTATGATCTGACGGGAGCGCATGCGGATCTAGATGGATCTTTTTATTTTCGTCTACATCGACGAGCCTTAACTCAAAGGGAAGTTCTTCTTCATCAACAAGATGGAAACGCCCTTCTAAATCATTATCAGTGAGTGCAAAGTCGATTTCGCGATCAAAAAATTTATCGGCCAACATGTTTCGTTCCGTGGGAGCTTCAGTTCTGTGCAATTCTAGGTTACTATTTTCTTTGAGAAGTTTAAATATATTCAGATCTTCTATTGTTCGATTGACCCAATCATGTTTTGCAGGATCGAAGAGGTCGGGATTTGTGTTAAAATCGCCCTGAACGATAATCTTTGCCTGAGGGAAAGCTTCTTTTAATTTTTTAAAGCAATCTCCAAGCTGTTTTGCACTATGAAAGACACTCCCTTCAATCGATGAAGCCATATTACTCTGGGCTTGTTCCATTTCATTGGCTGTAGTAGTTTCTGGAAATTCGAGACCATATCCCGGCATATGAATCGATACAAAAATAAATTCCTCTTTGGATTTTTTATGAGTAGCTTTTACGAATGTAAATTTGTCCGGAGAGTCGATGTTATCCATATCAAGGCTGGATATATCGGTGAATTGCTTTGTATCGATAGCAATTGCAGTATCGCCATAAAACTTTTCATTTTGCTTGTTTGTCCTTTCTCTTTGAAAGACCGCATAACCTTCTTCTGAAAGCCATTCCATAATGTTTCGATTGCTATTGTATACCTCTTGCAGGTTAATGACTGCCGGTTTTTGCGGACTGTGAATTAACTGTTTAAAGAAGTTATCGGTTAAACGATCTTTAATTTCCTGCAACTTTCTTTGGAATGTCGATGCTCTTGGAAAATCTTTACTATAATTTCTTTCTTTAAAAATTGGGTTTTCTGGCTTTTTCAGTTTAAAAATTTCATTAAATTTCTTCTTAATCTTTTGCCATTTCGACATTTTAGGAGGCTGAACTCCTTCTATTATAGGAAGTGTATCCTCAAAATGATTTCTCAAATAAGCAGTAAGTTTAGGGAATTGAGTCTCAAAAGCTTGCGTTCCATGGCTATCTGTGATCCTTTCACGAATGAAATTCGAAATGTATTCGCGTTTATCATCATTTAAATCTAGGATCTCTTGAAGTTCATCAAATCTATCCTCCAAAATGTCGGGCCCATTTTCAAGGAGGAGTTTAAGAATTTCTAAATGGTGTTCAGGTTTGATTTCGTTTCTTAAATTCTGTCGATTGGCAAGCATATCAAAAAATACTTCAGAGTCCACCTCTCCTTTTTTGAAGTTTTCATAGACTTCATTAAAAGGTTTAGTTCCATCATCTTCATTTCCTTTTGGAAGTAGCAGAGAGTAATCCGCGTAATTTGCACCGATATTCATATTTAGTGTATTGAAGCTGCACATATGACCCCCTATCTGCCTATTTCTGCTATTATATAATTTATTGTGATATTTCTAGTATTGTTTTTTTTGGTTGATTTTTAAATCGGTGTTGATTTGATTTGAAACAATCGAAAATGTTAGTTTGTCGAGAGTAACTAAAACATTTTCAACTAAGTTTGAAAACAATTTATGTTGTTGTTTATAATTTATTTATAAACTGAGGTAGTTATGGTAACTCCATCCACATTTGGGAAAGATGTAAAAGAGTATGTAAAATCGCACAAGGTTCTAAGTGTTTGCACTTTGGGATTTAATATCATAGGGTACTCTATTTGGAAAGCAATCTCAAAGGCTGTGTCGTGGATTCGTTCTCCGAAGGGATCGGCGCTTAAAGCGGATTCTCTCAAAGAGAATATCCCTAAAATGCAGGCAAATAAAGAAATATCTTCAGCTAACTCTATTGCTGGTAAAATGAAAAAGACGGAAGGTATTCAAACTGTAAATTATAATGAAGCGAGTGCAAAAATTAAGGAACAGGTGAGAGATTTATGGCCCAGGAGAACAGAATCACTCTCCGAACATCCTGATGATCAAATTTTGTGTCTTGTCGAAGGAGATACTCTGATAGGAGCTGTTTCGCTCAGTAAAAAAGAGGACGTGGCTGATCAGCCTATTTTAAAGGAAAAAGTTAAAGAAAGAGTGGTCTTCTCGCTGGATATTCAAATTTCTGATGCATTTCAGAATAAAGGTCATGGCAGAAGGCTTTTTGAAGAGGCTTGCCACGTAGTAACAGACTCGGGTGGAGTTGTGTACTTGGTGGATGCCACTGATGGACCAGGGATCAGTCTCTATGGGGGAGATAAGACAAGATCGCAATTTGATGTCAGTTTTTATTTCAAAGAAAAGAATGGTGAATATTTGTTGGAAAGAAGGAGCGGTGAGCAAAAGGAGCTTGAATATTTATTGATTCCAAATGGCGAGGAATATCGATTTTATGGTGCTTCGCAATCAGTAGAGGGGATGCAACACCTCGTCAATTATTTTAAAAGCCACCCCTCCGAACGCTATAGGTTGGATGCAAATTTTTTCAAAGGCTGTGAAAGAAGATTATCTTTATTCCAACAATTCGTTGTAGATGAAAAGGAACAAGCTCTTTACGCACAGCTCTTGGGTGAACTCAAGCAGTTGATAGAATCAACGTGAAACAACTTACTCGTTTCCACACATGTGGAAGCGAGAGCTCTTTATAAAAACTGGCTTAGAGATAACGCGACAACAAACACTACT
>CAZSDA010000014.1:0-55414 GCA_964605535.1 uncultured bacterium | reverse complement strand
ATTGTAGCCTGTCTTGCAAACGGCCCTAAAGATCTTGGCCAGATCTGCAAAGAATTAAAAAAAGAACTGGGAGGTGGTTATAGTAGACATTTAGATGATCTTGTAAAGGCTGGATTTGTTCAGCGAGATTTTACATGGAGTTTAGATAACGGCAACGAAAGCAAATTGAGCAAGTACCGACTCAGTGACAATTACCTGCGTTTCTACTTGAAATACATCGCTCCAAACCGCTCAAAGATAGAAAAGGGAGCTTTTGCAAATGCCGCATTAAGGCGTTTTCCTGGATGGGAATCCCTCATGGGATTACAATTTGAAAATCTCGTAGCTCACAACCGCAGGGCGCTTTGGAACCTCTTAAATTTATCTCCAGACGAAATTATTATGGATGGTCCATTTTTTCAAAATCCTACAGCTAGGCAGGCTGGATGCCAAATTGACTATTTAATTCAGACGCGTTTTCATAATCTCTATCTCTGCGAAGTCAAATTTTCCAGAAATCCAATAGGACAGAAAATAATTAATGAAATGGAAGAAAAAAGGAAACGTTTGAAAACACCAAAATTTTGTTCAATTCGTCCGGTACTAATCCATGTAAATGGCGTGGAGGAAAGTGTTTTAGATGAGGGTTATTTCGATAAAGTGATCGATTTTGGGCAACTTTTGGAATAGCATAGTCCTCAAAATATGGAATGAGAAACATTCTTATTCATGAATACTTTGATATGGAAGAAGAAATCGTTTGGTATACCGCAAAAAACACCTACCAGCACTGATGCATCTTCTGAAAAAAATCTCTCTAGAAGATGCTTTCTAAAAATATTTAAGCCTCAACCTCTAGCTTCATATTAAAGCGGCATCTTGTGACTTACCTCCTAAATTGAGCTAAAGTCAGATCGTATCGATTCTCATAGCACCAAGCACTAAGCTTGGCCTAGAGCATTATTTATCATTTCCCTATACCTAAAATAACTATGCCCCCAAGACGACAACTCGACCGATTTTATGTTTGGAAATCGTTTCAATGACTTAATAAGAACTTCAACGACTTCGCCGGATTCTGGGAGTTCGTCGAATACTAAGGTCATGATATTTGGAAAACATTTAGAAAGAGAATTGAATTTCGATACTATCAAAAAAATGCTTTCGGGTGTTGAGCAATTGATGAATTTAAGCCAACTAACTCCTTGATAAGGATGATCTTTTTCGAGTGTATGAAGGAATTCGGAAGATATCGTTCTCGCGTCGATAATGACTTCGAATGAAGATATTTCTTTCAATAAGGGAAGAACCCGCGATAGCTCTAAGAGATTGGGAAAATTATTGAAGGGGCGATTTGCTATATACTTATATTTAAAGTCAGAAGCTAAGATGCCTATATAACGCCGTCTGACGAAATCAGGGAGGGTCAACTGAAGCATTTCTTCAAATTGATCGACAATCCCCTCTCCCTCAAACTCAATGGGGAACGAGAGATCGATTTTACTTTCAAGGCAATTCCGTAGGCTTGACCAGAAATACATTTCAGCAATGAGAGCGAGTTCCATGAAAAGCTCAGGGGAGAGATCCTTGGGCAACTTATCGGTTTCCACAAAATTCAAGATTGTCTCAAAACAATTTTCTGATATTTGAAATTCCACGGTGTTGTTATTTTTTTCTTTTAAGTTTGCCTCTAAGGCCATTTTTAGAGGTGGAATTTCAAGCGCAAGAGCATAACTAATCTTCATATCTTGTTGTATGCTTCCACTCTCGTCTTTTCTACAAACCGTTATATAGGGATGCTTGCAGAGGGCGAGAAATTCTTGCATTTTTTGGGGAATGACAGCGCCCTCGGGTACCTCGCAAGATACAGCTGCCTCATGGATGGAGTCCCAGTAAGCTGCCAATCTTGCTTGATTAGAGAGCTGATTAAAAAATACAGCCATACCCTCTCTATTATTTAATTCTCCATTCTCCCAGCAGTTGAAAATATTCCAATCATCGGTTGCTTTTGCGTATTCCACTAAACGTATTAAACACTCCACGAGCCCCCCTTTATTCCAACTCCTTGTCCGAAGGGCTGCGTTGACGTGACTAAAATTCTTCGATTTAAGAGCTTCTTCAAGGGCTAAAAGAAGGGTGTCATCTTTGAGTTTTACGGTGTTATTCTTTTCCAATAACGGGATGATATCCTTAAATGAACAGTCTGTATTTCTTAAGTCTAATGCTTGTATTGCACTTAGAAATGAGAGGGTGCAGGGATTAAAATGGTCGCATATGATGGTTACATTCTTGAGTTTCAGCAAATTTTTTTCTGGATTCAATTTATCCCAAAAAAATTCCTGTAATTCCTCGTTCGGCCCCAGTTGGATCTTGAGTTTTTCAAGTTGTTTGCCAATTTTTAGAATTTCATTGCAAAGAACAAATTCTCGATTAATCTTTGAAAATTCAAAAATTTCATTTTTTAATAAATTTAGTGAATTGCCTATCATGAATTTTTACCCCATCTTCTGTTAATAATCTATGGTATTTATATATAAATTAAATTGCAAAATCTCTTTGTCTCTAATCTAGCCTTAAAGATAAAAAAACACCAAAAAAGCACCTACCAGCACTGATGCGTCTTCTGAAAAAAAACCTCTAGAAGATGCTTTCTAAAAATATTTAAGCCTCAACCTCTAGCTCCATATTAAAGCGGCATCTTGTGATTTACCCCCTCCTTTTTACTCAAGCTTCGAGGAGCTTAGCCCCGAGCGCGAGGTTATGAAAAATATGAAATACCTACCCCTTAAGGGGTGGGATTATTTAATAATTGCCAAAAAAAATTGCCTTCCACTATAATAGTTGTATTACACAACCTTTTTAACCTAAGATTATGAAAAATTTATCGGATCAGAGTATAAATTTGCTGAGACAAAATGCTAGATGCGTCGTCAGAGAGCTGGGGCTTCTCAATGATGCCTATTTTGAAGTGGGTGTGACGTTGGCAGAAAGACACTTACTCATTGAACTCTCTTCTACTCAGGAGCCTCTCACTGCAGGAGACATTGCAGCACGATTCCTTCTAGACAAGTCCACGGTAAGCAGACTCATTGCAAGAGCCTTAAAAAAGGGGTTTATTACCTGTTCGACAGATCAAAAAGATAGAAGAAAGCGCATTCTTCAATTTACAGATTTAGGCAAAAAGACGCTTCTCGCCTTCGAGCCAATTGCATTTCAACAAACCAAAAACGCTCTTCAAACGCTCACTTCCGAAGAAATCGACCTTGTTTATCGCGGTGTTGCACTATATGCACAGGGCTTAAAACAAGCACGCATGAATGGTGACGTGAACAAGCAAGACAAAAGCAATATAGAAAGCCTGCCGGAAATACATGCCCGGCTTAAAGAGCTTGGTTATATGCTTCAGCCATACACACATAATGATGAAGAGGAGCTCTATGCCATTTTTAAAGAAGTGGTCGATACAGGATCTCAGTTTCCCTATGAAAACAGCACGAAGGAAGAGTTCCGCACACAATTTTTCAGTTCAAAAGCGCAAGTCTATGTATGCCGATCCTCTCGAGGCCAAGTGGTAGGGGGATTTTATATTAGACCTAATTACTCAGGAAGATCAGAACACATTGCAAACGCTGCCTACATGATTAAAAGCACGCATCGAGGCTGTGGAATAGGGACGCTGCTTATAAAAGCATCTTTGCAAATCGCAAGGGCCCTAGAGTTTCTAGCCATGCAATTCAACATGGTTCTCAGCCAAAATAGCGGCGCTATCAAACTCTACAAAAAACTAGGATTTGAAATCGCGGGCACTCTTCCAAACGCCATTCGCAATCCGGATGGAAGCTTTCAGAATGGATACACAATGTTCCGCGGGTTAGACGACCTCGTGCGCTAACCCAAAACTATAATTGAAGAGGTTGTATTGAAAAATAATTATGAAATCGCTCAAGTCATGCTTCGAGACCTGACGAGATCGGACATTCAGGACTTCTTGGTTAGGGCAACCGACCCGGAAGTTGCCCAATACATGACCTGGGAAGTGTACAAAAGCGAAGAAGATGCCCTCCATTTTCTTATCCACGTGGCAGAACCTCACCCGTTTTTCAAAGCAATCCTATTTGAAGGAAAAGTTGTCGGGTCTATAACTTTAATGCCCGGCAAGGGAAATGAAGCCTGTAGGGCCGAATTAGGCTATGTATTAGCAAAAAAATACTGGGGAAAAGGCATCGCTACTGCGGCTGCAATCCAGGCGATTCGCATCGGATTTGATCAACTTAAAGTTTCACGCATTGAGGCATTTGTTGATCCCCAAAACATAGCCTCTTGTAAAGTCCTAGAAAAGGCTGGTATGAGGCTGGAAGGCACACTTCAGAACTACATGATCTTCAAAGGTAAAATTTGCGATAGATATGTGTATAGTATAGCTAATTAACTCATGTTACGCAGATGGTTTGTAAACCTTCATTCTCCCCTTCTCCCCCTTTTACCACAGCTTCGAGCACGAGTTTTCTGGGCGTCAGACTGGTTTCGAAACCCTATCTAGCTACTCGCCTGTCTTGACAAGGTTTGTAAACCCTTTACTCTTTTTCTGGCATAGTGTCGAGGAGCTTAGCTCCGGGCACGAGTTTTCTGGGCGTTAGGATTGTTTTGGGGCTTCAGATAGCGACTCAACGAGCGAAGGCAAAGTTTGTAAACCCTTTACTCTTTTTCTGGCATAGCGTCGAGGAGCTTAGCTTCGAGCACGAGTTTTTCGTGGTCATAAGGCGTTATGGAGTGTCAGATAGCGACTCAACGAGCGGAGGCAAGGTTTGAAAACCTTGCCAAGCGAGGCGAGCTCGCTAGATGGCGCTTCAGAACGCCTTATGACCACGGAAAACGAGTGCTCGGAGCGGGAGTCGAACCCGCACGGGCTTGCGCCCAGGGGATTTTAAGTCCCCAGTGTCTACCATTCCACCATCCAAGCAGAAAGAAGCCCACACTATACATGAAGTGTGGGCTTGGGGTCAAGTGTTAACTTGCAAAGACCTTGGCAAGGATCGCCAATAGCAGCAAGGCAACAATATTCGTGATCTTAATCATGGGGTTTATAGCAGGTCCTGCGGTATCTTTGTAGGGGTCGCCTACTGTATCGCCAGTCACTGCAGCCTTGTGGGCTTCAGAGCCTTTTCCACCATAATTGCCTTCTTCAATCAGTTTCTTTGCATTGTCCCAAGCGCCTCCTCCTGAAGTCATGGAGATAGCGACAAAGATACCCGTTACGACTACTCCAAGCAGCATGGCACCCAAAGTGACAAATGCTTGAGTTTGACCTACGAAGAAGTGAATTAAAGCATACACTACAACGGGAGCCAAAACGGGAAGAAGTGAAGGAAGAACCATTTCTTTGATTGCAGCCTTTGTCAACAAGTCAACAGCTTTTCCATAATCAGGAGAGGCGGTGCCTTCCATAATACCAGGAATCTCTTTGAATTGACGGCGCACTTCGATGACAACAGAACCCGCCGCACGGCCAACAGCCATCATGCACATGCCGCCAAACAGGTAGGGCAAGAGTCCGCCGATGAAAAGACCAATGACAACATAAGCGTCTTCTAAAGAGAAGTTCAGCTTAAGATTGGGGAAATAGTGTCCCAAATCTTCGATAAATGCCGAGAAAAGGACTAGAGCAGCAAATCCTGCGGAGCAGATTGCGTAGCCTTTCGTTACAGCTTTTGTAGTATTGCCAACTGCATCGAGAGCGTCAGTTGTCTTGCGTACAGATGCGGGCAGTTGCGACATTTCAGCAATACCGCCGGCATTATCTGTCACGGGGCCATAAGCATCAAGAGCTACCACCATTCCAGCAAGAGCCAGCATCGTCGTTGCAGCAATCGCAACGCCAAAGAGGTCTGCATTTAAGTAAGAAACCAAAATACCTACGCAAATTACAATCACAGGCAGTGCAGTTGCTTCCATCGAGACAGCCAGACCCTGTATGATGTTGGTGCCATGGCCGGTTACTGAAGCTGCAGCGATGCTCTTTACAGGCCTGTAGTCGGTCATGGTGTAGTATTCTGTGATCCGCATGATAAGGCCGGTAGCGACAAGGCCTGTCAATGCGCAATAGAAGAGGTTTAAACCATTAAAGGAAACGCCATTCACCACATAGGTATCAGCAAATCCAAGCCAGTATTTAGAGATGACAAATATGAGCCCTGCAGAAATGAGGGCACTCACTACGAATCCCTTGTAAAGGGCTCCCATGATGCTTTCCGATTTGCCAAGCTTTACGAAGAAAGTGCCGACGATCGAAGCCAAGATGCATACTGCACCAATCAAGAGAGGATAGATCATCAAAGTTTCCATGACGATACCTGTGAAGTAGATGCCAGCTAAGAGCATAGAGCCCACAAGCGTCACCACATAGGTCTCAAACAAGTCGGCAGCCATGCCGGCGCAGTCGCCCACGTTATCGCCGACGTTATCTGCGATCACGGCAGGGTTTCTTGGGTCATCTTCAGGGATGCCGGCTTCAACTTTTCCAACCATGTCCGCACCTACGTCAGCACCTTTTGTAAAGATACCACCACCTAGACGCGCGAAGATCGAAATAAGAGATGCGCCAAATCCAAGAGCGACCAAAGCCTCTAAAAGGTCTCTCGTAGAGGCACCCACCCATTTAAGGAAAATATAGTAAAGAGCAATGCCCAAAATGCCAAAACCTACCACAAAGAGTCCGGTAATAGCCCCTGATTTAAAGGAAACGTCCAGAGCAGGCTGCAGGCCTTGTTTAGCCGCTTCTGCTGTGCGAACGTTGGCTCTTACAGAGATGTTCATGCCAACATAACCGGCGAGGCCTGAAAGCACTGAGCCGATAATGAACCCAAGGCCTACTTTCCAGCCCAAAACGGCGGATAGGCCCAAGCAGATTACGATGCCCACGATCATGATGACGAAATACTGTCTATTCAAGTACGCTTTCGCACCAATCTGGATTGCGGATGCAATTTTCTGCATTTTGTCAGATCCGGGACTCAAAGCGAGTACAGAACGGATCATATAAAGGCCGTAAAGGATCGCCGCGACACCGCAGGCAACCACTACGCCTAGAGAATTATTTAACATGAAAGTTCCTTGTGTTTAAGAGTGTAAGTAGCATGCCAAATTCCGAATTGTCGGTCAAACCTGCGGAGATTCCTCTTCAGGCTTGCTTTCTTCTTTAGTCTCTTCGGGAAGAACATCTTCTGAAAGACTCTCATCAGAAAGGAAGCGACGCTTCCTTTGACGATAGATTTCCTCCTCATCTTCTTCACTGCTTTCAAACGAACCGAATGCAGGAGGCATCAATGGCACTTCCGGCAAAGGGGTATTGAAAGGAATCTCGCCCTGCTCAGAATGCTCTGCTTCTTCTCGCTCTTCTCTCGAGTAGAAGGCATCTTTAAACTGCTCCTTGTAACGAGATATTGTTTCCGAAATAAGTGGAGGGGGCGTCAAAAGAGCTGAATATACAGGGGGAGCATCTACAGATGGCACTGGAGCTACCAGAGCCGGTTCTCGCATTTCAGGCTGTTCCTCTCCCTCAGCCATAGAGGCCTGCTCTTCCCTTCCTCTGCGCCTTCTACCCTGTCTTCTACGGTCTTTTTTTCTGTCCGCACGCACATCAGCAGATTCGGCTGGAGCTAACGGCTCGCTCTTTTGTTCTGCCTGCTCTTTTGGTGCTTTCATGGAAGCGTCTCTGCCGCCTGCAATTTTTATCGATCGATCAACCCCTACATTTTTAAGAACGATGCGCGCTTCTCTGACCTCCAAGACTTCATAATCTGAAGCTGGGACAAGAAATGCCTTAGGTCTTTCAGTGGAGCGAAAGAAAATAGCTGAGCCAAAAGTAACAACTTCAACAGCGTCTACAAAATATTCTTCTTGGCCAACTGCTTTGCTATTGCGCACAACGAGCTTTGCGCCATCTTTAGGCGTGATTACTGTTTCAATGATTGGTTCACGTGTAAAATCCACAATACATCCATCCGGTTACAAATTTTATGATGATATTTCATGGAAGGATGCCATCTCGTTTTGCAATATACAGTAATAGATCTACAACGCGGGCAGAATAACCCATCTCATTATCGTACCAAGCGACCAGTTTAAAAAAGCGGTCATTGAGGGCTATTCCTGCGCCTTTATCGAAAATTGCTGAGTGCGTATCCCCGATAAAATCGGAGGAAACAACGTCTTCGTCGCAAAATGCTAAGATTCCTTTCATCCTTCCTTCAGATGCCTTTTTCATGGCTTGGCAAATTTCCTCATAGGTCGAAGGTTTGCTCAAGCGGACTGTCAAGTCAACCACGGAGACATCCGCATTAGGAACGCGGAATGCCATGCCGGTCAACTTCCCTTTCACTTCGGGCAGGCATAATGCTACCGCTTTGGCAGCGCCCGTGGAAGAAGGTATAATATTTTGAAATGCTCCCCTACCACCACGCCAATCCTTTTTAGAAGGACCATCTACCGTAGGCTGGCTTGCGGTCAGGGCATGGATAGTTGTCATCAAGCCTTCCTCGATTCCAAACTGATCCAGTAATACTTTTGTTATCGGAGCTAAACAATTTGTCGTACAGGAAGCATTGGACACAATGTAATCCTGTTGCGGGTTGTACTTTTCCTCATTTACACCCATGACAAACGTAGGGATTTCTCCCTTTGCAGGGGCAGAAATGATCACGCGCTTTGCACCTGCTGTCAAGTGCTTCGCTGCAAGCTCCGGAGTTATAAAAATTCCGGTTGATTCAATAACGACATCCACTCCTAGTTCTTTCCAGGGCAGCTTATCCGGCTCCTTTTCAGAAAAAGAGCGTACAAAATGACCGTTTACCGAAAAACCATTCTCACTGGCCACGATCTCTTTGGAGAATTTTCCATGAGTAGAATCAAACTTCAGAAGGTAAGCTAGATTTTCAGCAGGCACTATGTCATTAACTGCCACCAATTCCACTAAGGAGGAATCAAATAGAATCCGGGCCACCAACCGCCCTATGCGGCCAAACCCATTAATGGCAACTCGTACCGGCATCAAACCTCCTCAACTCATACCTAAATACTATTGTAATGAAAAAAACTTAAGAAGCGAGAAAAAAATGCGAGGGCGCAGAAAACGCCCTCAAATGGTAAACCCAGATCCTAGTTAGCCAAGTACTCGACGATGCAAACTTGTGCATTGTCCCCTTGGCGGCGATCCATTTTAATCAATCGGGTGTATCCGCCTTCTCTTTGAGTAAAGCGAGGTCCGATTTCATTGAACAAAATTCCAATCACTTTTCGGTCTGCATTGAATGCTGATTGATCTCCGGCTTTAGCAGCTCTTGCTTCCTTAGGAGTCAAGGTGTTATAGCGGATCATTAATTCAGCAATCGCCTTACGCTTGGATGCTAAAGTGTTGGCTTTAGCCAATGTAACCATCTTATCCGCATAACGCTTAAGCAGCTTGCCCTTAGAAACAGTTGTTTCAATTCGTCCATGCTCGATGAGCGACTTCAACATATTTGCAAACAAACAGCGTCTGTGGGACGAGGTACGATTTAATTTGATCGTGTTTTTTCGGTGTCTCATGACATTACATCCTATTCATCATTTAATTCTTCATCTTCTTCATCTTCTTCATCTTCAGCCTCTTCCTCGTGCATCATTCTTTCGCGATTGCGCTTGCGCTCTTCGAGGTAATATCTGACTTTTTCCTTAACATTGTCAGATGTGATGCTGAAACGGGCTAGGTCCATACCAAGAGAAAGCCCCATCTCTGTGAGCTTTGCTTTAATTTCGCTCAAAGATTTTTTGCCGAAGTTTCTAAACTCCAACATTTTTCTCTCAGGGATAGAAACAAGCTCCGCGATTGTTTCGATATTTGCACCGCTCAAGCAGTTAGTTGAACGTACAGATAATTCGATCTCATCAATTCTTAGAAGCAGCTTATCCAGAAGTTGATCTTCATCTCCCTCATCCCCTTCAGCGCCTTCATCAAAGGTAATGCTAACAGGCTTGAATTTATTGAAAACCTCAAAATGCTTCAGATTGATTTGCGTTGCAAAGCTCAAAGCTTCTTGTGGTGTGATCCTTCCATCTGTAACGATGTCGATGATCAACTTGTCAAAATCGGTGTCCTGGCCCACACGTGTGTTTTCTACTAAATAGTTCACAAGGCGCACTGGTGAGAAGGAAGCATCGATCAAGATTTCATCTGAAGTCTTATCTTTGACATCCAATCTTTCCGATGGAACGTATCCGCGCCCAAATGCAACGCGTAAATCGATCTGCTTTTTCATTGGCTTTGTAACCGTCATGATCGCTAAATCGGGGTTAACCACTTCAAAAAAACCATCTTCAACAATATCCCCTAAACGGACGACAACCTGACCCTTATTTCGGTCAATATCTGCCTGAGTCACTTCCACTTGGCTAGTCAAAATGCGATGATCTCTCGAGTTGAATTCATCATCTTGTGGAAGCTTTCTCAATAAAGCACCCTTTAAGTTAAGAACGATATTTGTCATGTCTTCGACAATACCTTCGATGGGCATATACTCGTGAGGCACACCTTGCAACCGTACAGAGATGATCGCAGGAGCTTCCATCGAAATGAGGAGCGTTCTGCGGAACGAGTTGCCTAAAATATGTGCAAACCCTCTTTCCCAGGGCTCTGAGACAAAACGGGCACTATTATCTTTCTGGGACTCATTCTCTAACACAATTTTGCTAGGCATTTCGAACTTGCCATATTTAACTGCCATGAAGCTTACTCCTGCTGTCTATCATTTCAAACAAGTTTAACTCTTTAATTAGACGCGTCTTCTTTTGCGTGGCTTGCAACCATTGTGAGGTACAGGTGTTGTATCTACAATTTCAGTTACATCCAAAGAGCTCTGAAGCCCTTTAACCGCCGATTCACGTCCTGCTCCCGCTCCGCAAAGCATCACAGAGACTTCTTTTACCCCACATGATGCAGCTGTTCTAGCGGCATCTTGAGCAGCCATGTTAGCCGCGTATGCAGAGGACTTTCTGGATCCTTTAAAGCCTGCCTTTCCTGCGGAGGCCCAGGAAATAACCTGTCCTTTCAAATTTGTAATGACGACGATTGTGTTATTAAACGTCGCTTTTACATGCGCAACTCCTGTTGAAGCCGCCTGGACGATGCGCTTGCGCACTACTCCCGTTTTTTTTGCTGGTGTCGCTGGTTTATTCAAGGTTCAAACTCCTATGACTCAAATTTATTTCTTCTTATTAGCAACTGTTTTGCGTTTACCTTTTCTCGTACGAGAGTTGGTGCGCGTTCTCTGACCACGTACAGGGAGACCTAAGCGGTGCCTCAATCCTCTATACGAATGGATGGATACCAGTCGCTTAATGTTATTTTGGATCTGTCTTCGCAGATCGCCTTCAACCACATACTCGGATTGCAGAAGGCTGTTAAGTCGGGCAATGTCATCTTGCGTTAGCTTGTGCGCACGCATATTTTTGTCGAGTCCCAATTTTTCGCAAATGACATTGGCTAGGTGTCGTCCGACACCGTAAATGTACATGAGGCTGATCTCAAGACGTTTGTTATCGGGGATGTTGATGCCAATTACACTGGGCATTTATTTACTCCTGCAATTTCGTGAAATACTCAAAAATTTAACAAATTTGACCTTTAAAATCAAAACAATTCATCATTCTCTTCCTCGGATGCGTCCCTTTGACATAAAACCTTCATATTTTTTCATGAGAAGGTGGGACTCTACTTGCTTCATCGTGTCCAGAACAACGCCTACGAGGATCAATAGCGCAGTCCCTCCGAAGAAGTAGCTAACTGTCTGAGGCACACCAAGAACAGAACCAACAACGGTAGGCAATATGGCAATGGCTGCCAAGAAGACTGCACCAAGAAATGTGATGCGGTTCATCGTTTGCTCCAAATAGTCCTGAGTCGGTTTACCTTGTCTTACGCCTGGAATGAAAGCACCATTCTTTTTCATATCGGATGCAATCTGGTCGGGTCTAAATTGAGTTGCTGTCCAGAAATAGGTAAAGAAGATGATCAGCAGCACAAAAAGAACCATATAAAGTGTCGAGCCGGGAGAAATCATCGATGCGATGTCGCCCAAAAAGTTGCCACTTCCAATAAATCCTGCTAAGGTTGCAGGAAATAGAAGTAACGATGATGCAAAAATAACCGGAATCACACCTGCATAGTTAATTTTAAGAGGGATATAGGATGTTCCACCCTGGCTCTCGCGGTTTCCGATGATTCGTCTTGCGTACTGCAAGGGAATGCGCTTATGCCCCTGGATGATCAGAATCGTAGCAACAGTTACAAAGATGAAAACTGCCATCAAAAGAGCAACGATCGAAAAGTTCATTTGGCCAGGATTCTGAGAGTCTAGGTTTAACTGTTGGAAAATCATACCCATTGCAGTAGGAAGAGAGGCGACAATACCCAAGCTGATGATAAGGCTCATTCCATTTCCAATGCCTCTTTCAGTAATTTGCTCACCCACCCACATTAAAAACATCGTACCGGTGGTCATGGTTGCTATGAAAAGGAAGTAAAAGAGCCAAGGCAATCCAAAAGCTGTCACATCAAGCAACTCGCCTGATACAATGCCGGGCCTAGCAATATTCATCTGTAAAGCGTAACGGGCATACATTGCAGATTGCAAGAAGGCAAGGCATATTGCAAAAAACCGCGTGTAGCGATTAATTTTACGTCTTCCCTGATCTGGATTTTCTCTAACTTCTCTCTGCAGATCGGGCCACAGGGCTGTCACAAGCTGCATGATGATAGAAGCGGAGATATATGGGATAACGCCGAGGGCAATGACCGTCATCTGTGCAAAGGCTCCCCCGGAAAAGACATCGACTAGTTGGAACAGATTTTGAGCTCCTCCAGTTGCTTGCCTAAAATAACTAAGAGCAATCTCTCCGTTAACTCCTGGAACAGGTATAAACCCTCCTACCCTGCAGACGACAAGCATCAACAGAGTAAAGAGAATTTTAGCTTTTAGTTCAGGGACTTGGGCAATTCGAAGCAAAGCTGCAATCATTGCATGTTCCTTATAATTACTGCTGGATTTCGCTTAAAACAACAAATTCAATTGAGGCGCTCTTGAGTTTATCCAAAGCACCTTCGGAAATTTCATCCACTTCAATTTTAACTTTCTTGGTTAGCTTTCCATTGCCCAGCAATTTCCAACCATAAGTCACACCCTTAATGAATCCTCTTTCAGCCAGTGAGAGAAGATTTACAACTTCACCATCTTCAAAAAAGTTTTCAATGTCAGAGAGATTAACAGTGTGTAAAGGTCTCTGGAAACGCGCATTGGAGAAACCGCGTTCAGGCAGCTTCATGAACATACGCATTTGACCGCCTTCATAGCCCCAACGTCTTTTCCATCCTGAACGAGCACCGGCACCCTTCTGGCCACGGCCACAAGTTTTGCCAAGTCCTGATCCAAGACCTCTACCTACTCTTTTGTATGGTCTTTTGGGTCTTAAGGTATTTTCCAGTGAATTCAAATTTAGCATGATACCCCCCTCATTTCCTTGATCACTTTAACAGGTTTCAATTTGGAGATAGCTTCAAAGCATGCTCTTACTTGATTGAATGGGTTGCTTCCACCCAAGCTCTTCACCATGATATCTTCAATACCTGCAAGTTCAAAAATTGCACGGGGTTGAGCTCCAGCTTTAACTCCAGCACCTTTTTTCGCAGGTTTCATAAAAATGGTTGCACCATCGTAATGAACTAAAATTTCATGAGGGATCGTTGAGCCTTCTGTAGGGATCTTAACAAGATTCTTACGCGCATCGTCGCCACCTTTGCGGATCGCATCGGTAAGTTCATTCGCTTTGCCAAATCCATATCCCACTTTGCCTTTGCCATCGCCGACCAAAATTAGTGCGGAAAAGCTAAACTTGCGTCCACCCTTTACCACTTTAGAGCAGCGGTTGATGTAGAGAACTTTCTCTTGAAGCTCCCCTTCCTGTCTTTCTTTCTTAGGTTGTTCGTTTTGCTTAGACATCTACTCTCTTGTCCTTTGCCGTTAAAATTTAAGGCCTGCGGAGCGAGCTCCGTCAGCTAATTCAGCCAAAATACCGTGGTACTTATAAGGACCGCGATCAAATACGATTTCTTTGATGTTCATCTTAACCGCAAGCGCACCAATCTCTTCACCGATTTTGCGAGCAGTTTCTTTGCACTTACCCGTAATTCCTTTGCTCTTGCACTCTTTAGATGCGGTGGACATATTACAAAGCGTATGGCCTTTATCATCGTCAATAAGTTGAACGTGGATATGCGCATTTGACTTCATGACAGTCAATCGCGGCTTACTTATTGTCCCGTGCAACTTTTTTCTGGTGCGCATTTTGCGTTTGTCGCGCAGCTCATGTAATTTTTTAATCTGGTTTGTCATGACATCTTCCTAATTATTTACTCTTTGCAGCAGCTTTACCAGCTTTCTTCCTTACGTATTCGCCAGTGTAGCGAATGCCTTTACCTTGGTAAGGTTCTGGTTTTTTCTTCGCTCGTACTTTAGCTGCGAATTCACCCACTTCTCTTTTATCTGCACCAGAAATCTGAATCTGGGTGTTTTTTTCTACTTTAACCTGCAATCCCTTAGGGATCTCCAGGAATACATCGTGAGAGGTACCGATCAGCAATTGCAAGTTATTTCCCTGGACAGACGCACGATAACCAACGCCAATCATATCTAAGGATTTTTGGAAGCCTTCATTAACGCCTTGCACCATGTTTGCAACGAGTGAACGTACCAGGCCGTGAAATTTACTCATGCCTTGCTGCTCTTCGTTTCTGATCGTGACGTGAAGAAACCCATCAGCTTCCTTTTTAACATCAATTCCATCAACTACGTTCAGTGAAAGTGTACCCTTAGGCCCCTTAACTGTGACCGCTTGCCCATTAATAGTGGCTTCGACTCCTTTAGGGAGAGCGATCGGCTGTTTTCCTTTACGTGACATGCATTACTCCTTAAATGGATCCGTTACCAAACCATACAAATTATTTCGCCACCAATTTTGCGCTTTTTAGCTTCAGCGCCTCCGATCACACCTTGAGGAGTTGAAAGGATTGTCAATCCCATGCCGCCAAAAAAGGAGGGTATCTCATCATGTTTCACATACTTTCTCAAGCCGGGTTTTGAGATTCTTCTCAATCCCTGAATCACTGAGTGACGCATCGGCGTGTATTTAAGAAACACGCGCATCGTTCCTCTGGAAGACGATTCTTGCTTGACTAAGTAGTTTTCAATATAGCCATTCTCTTTCAAGATATCGGCAATATATTGCTTAATCTTACTCCAATCGACGTCAATGTAGCGATGCTCTGCCTTACAAGCGTTTCTAATTCTTGTGAGGAAATCGGCGATCGGATCGTTCATTGCCATAGTTCCTGCTCCTCTATTATGCTGCTACCACGACGGGTAAGTTTTTAAATGGAAGACCTAACAATCTCAAGAGCTCAACGCACTCTTCATCAGATTCTGCTGAGGTCACAAATGTAATATTCATGCCTTGTGTGCGCTTAACCGCATCCAGTTTCACTTCAGGAAACACCTGTTGATCGGTTAAACCCAAAGAGTAATTTCCGCTTCCGTCACCCTTAGTAGGAAAACCGCGGAAGTCGCGGATTCGAGGTGCGGCAGTGCTGAAGAAACGTTCGCAGAAGTCAAACATTCTCGTGCCATGCAGCGTTACAACGAGTCCGATAGGCTGGCCTTCCCTCAGTTTGAAATTGGAGATCGCTTTCTTCGCCTTTCTAACTACAGGCTTTTGACCTGTAATCGCTGTCAGCTCGTTGATGCAATCCTGGATCGAGTTTTTATCTTTGGAAGCTTCAGCAATACCCATGCTGATCACTACTTTTTTCAAAGCAGGAATCTTCATAGGGTTGTTATAGTTAAACTTCTGCTGAAGCTTTTCTTTAACTTCTTCTTTATATCTTTTCTTCAATCTAGACATTTTTATACTCTATGGTAATCAAATTTTCTTACGGCTTAATGTGCGGTAAACAACGGATTTACCACCTTTTGTGTAAGCGAGCTCACGCTTGCCCTCAGCATCCACCTTCACTTTCAATTTGATCGGCTCTCCTTGTGAATCGCAGATACGAAGATTAGAGGCGTTAACGGGTGCTTCTCTCTCAATAATGCCACCCTTAGCTGTACGGGTAGGCTTTACATGCTTTTTCCTGACATTGACGCCTTGGACGACAATCCCATTACTTCTAACATAAAGAACCTTTCCGCTTTTTCCTCTGTCATTGCCAGCGATGACGATCACTTGATCATCTTTGCGGATTTTAGTTTTAGTTTTTGCTGTCATTTCAAATTCCTTGACGGTAGTCCATCATTAAATCACTTCAATAGCCATGGATGCAATTTTCATATACCCTGCGTCTTTCACTTCGCGAGGAATTGATCCAAAAATACGCGTTCCCAAAGGTTCGCTCTTATCGTTCAAAAGGACGCAAGCATTATACTCAAATCGCATTTTGCTGCCATCTTTGCGGATAATATAGTAGGCAGTACGTACAACCACCGCTTTGACAACTTGTCCTTTTTTAATCTGTCCATTGGGAGCTACCTCCTGAACGGAACATACGATCACATCGCCTACTTTTGCATAACGTCTGCGAGTACCCCCGAGAACTTTAATGCATTTCACGCGCTTTGCGCCTGAATTATCAGCGACTTCTAATTCTGTTTCTTGTTGAATCATATCTTAGCCTAATCCCAGAAGTTCTTATTTTACGCTTCGACTCTCCAGCGCTTCAATTTTGAAAGAGGGCGAGTTTCCACAATGGTCACTTCATCGCCCACATTCAAATCTTTCGAATCGTTGTGTGCATAATATTTTTTTGCACGAGTGATCACCTTATTATAGCGTGGGTGACGGTAGGTTCTTTCCACCTTCACAACGACGGTCTTTTCCATTTTGTTGGAAACGACTGTGCCTTTTTTAACTTTGCGGCTGTTGCGTCCTTCCTGTTCCATGATCCCCTACTGTGCTAATTTTTTTTGTTTGAGAACTGTCAAAACCCGCGCAATCTCTTTTCTAATAATGCGGCTTTCGTGTGGTTTCTCAACGGATTTATCTTTCTCGCGCTTGTTCTTCATTTCGAAAAGCTTTCTGCGCAAATCCCTTTCAAGAGCTACTAGCTCTTCCGCTGTTTGATCTCTCAGTTCTACTGCTTTTAACATGTGACCCTCTAAACCTGTTCTACCCGTTCTACGAAACGCGTTTTAAGTCCTAATTTCGCAGCTGCTCTTCTAAAGGCATCTTGCGCCAACTTCCTGGAAACGTTTCCTACTTCGATGAGGACTCTTCCGGGACGTACGACAGCTACCCAATGGTCAACTGCACCCTTACCTTTACCCATCCTTACCTCTGCAGGTTTTTTTGTGACAGGTTTCGAAGGGAAAATTCTAATCCAAACTTTTCCTTTTCTTTGGAAAAAGCGGTTAATTGCTACACGACACGCTTCGATCTGATCGTTCGTAATCCAACCTCTTTCAAGGACTTGGATACCGAAGTCACCAAAGTTAACGAAATTGCCGGCTTTGCTAATCCCAGCAAACTGACCTTTTTGCAGCTTGCGGTGCTTTGTGCGTTTTGGCATCAGTGGCATAGTATTACGCTGCCTCCTTCTTCACGGGTGTATGCGTTTCCCCTCTGTTAATCCAAACTTTCACGCCGATGCTTCCATATGTCGTTTCTGCACGGCCATGCGCATAATCGATATCCGTTCTCAATGTATGGAGAGGAGTGCTACCCTCTTTATACCACTCTGTTCTTGCAATTTCAGCACCACCAAGGCGACCTGAAACTTGAACTTTAACACCTACCGCACCAGCTTCCATGCAAGCTTGAATTGCTTTTTTCATTGCTCTACGGAAAGGAATTCTTCTCTCTAGCTGCTTTGCGATTCCGTCAGCTACAATCTGTGCATCGAGGTCAGGACGCTTTACCTCTTCCACCTCAATCCACACTTCCTTGCCAATCATTTTTGACAACTCTGTGCGAAGGGCGTCGATATCTGCGCCTTTTTTGCCTATGACGATGCCCGGTCTTGCCGTCACGATGACAACTTCCACTTTCTCACTCATTCTTCTGATGATGAGTTTGGATACGCCCTGGCACGCAGGCTTCTTCATCAAGAAGTCGCGGATTTTTCTATCTTCGCCTAAAAGTGCTCCGAAATTCTTATTGTTTTCAAACCACTTTGAGCGCCAGTTACGGTTGCGTACTAGCCTAAATCCGACTGGATTTGTCTTCTGTCCCATGAATTCTACTCCTTTTACGCTTCCCTAACACCAACTTCGAAGTGGCTTGTCCGTTTCATAATAGGATGACGGCCACCTTTATTCTTTGGCTTTGCGCGCTTGAATACAGGTCCTGCATCTACACGCACTTCAGCTACAATTAAATTTTCTCTTCTCAATTCGCCCTGTGTTTCCGCATTGGCGACTGCGCTATTCAGCGTCTTAAGCAGGAGAGGTCCCGCTCTTAAGTTGCAATGAAGCAACTGTTGAGTTGCGGACTCCACTGACTGGCCTCTGATTAAATCGGCAGCTAGTCTAGCCTTTCTGGGGCTGATCCTGACGTACTTTGTTTTCGCTTTTCCTGCTGACATGTTTTACCTTAGCTTCCCTATTAAGATTCAACGGCCTTTTTAATCGGGTGGCCTTTAAACGTTCTTGTAGGCGCAAACTCACCCAGCTTATGCCCTACCATGCTTTCAGTCACAAATACGGAGATAAATTTCTTACCGTTATGCACTTCGAAGGTGTGCCCAATCATATCGGGAGTAATCATCGATCTCCTCGAATATGTTTTGATCGGTTTTTTTGAACTCTCTTCGTTTTGTTTGATGATTTTTGTCATCAAGTGGTGATCCACAAAGGGGCCTTTCTTCAACGATCTTGCCATAATTACTTCTTCCTTCGATCTTTGACGATGTACTTGTTAGATTTCTTCTTAGAGCGCGTTCTCAATCCACGAGTGAACTGTGCCCAAGGCGTTTGTGGAATATTACCCTTACCACGACCTTCACCACCACCGTGCGGGTGGTCAATTGGGTTCATCGCTACACCGCGAACTGTAGGACGAATGCCCTTCCAGCGCTTTCTACCCGCTTTGCCAAGTACGATGGAGTTATGTTCCGAATTGGAAACTTCCCCGAAGACAGCTTTGCAGTTTTCATTGAACTGTCTCATCTCACCGGAAGGCAGACGCACAGTCGCATAGCCATCGCTTCGACCCATCAACTGAGCAGATAACCCAGCGGAACGAACGATCTTAGCACCACGGCCGGGCTGCATCTCGATGCAGCATATGACTGAACCTTCAGGCATATCCTTCAATCTCATGCAGGATCCAATGCTGAAAGGAGGTTCACTGCCGGTTTGGACAGTTGCACCCTCTTTGAGTCCACGAGGAGCGATAATATAACGCTTTTCACCGTCAGCGTAGTTTAGAAGAGCAATATAAGCTGAGCGGTTAGGATCGTATTCGATAGTTGCCACTTTTGCAGGGATATTCTCTTTGTCGCGCTTAAAGTCGATAATACGGATCTTGCGCTTATGCCCGCCACCTTTATGACGGCAAGTGATATGACCATGGTTGTTTCTACCCCCATTGCGCTTTTTTGTCACAAGGAGAGCTTTGTGAGGCTTTACTTTTGCCTTAGAGGATTCATCTTTTTTGGTCAGCAACTCATGCTTCTGAAGAACGAGCTGTCTGGTTCCGGGTGTAATCGGTCGAAATTTCTTGAGCATTTTTTTCCCCTTATCCTACCTGATCCAGATTGTCACCCTCTTGGAGTGTGACAACGGCTTTTTTAAATGCATCTGTTTTTCCAGGTCTTCCTCTTACGCGTCTTGCTTTTGCTTTGACACGAATAGTATTGACCTTCAAAACTTTGACTTTTTGTTCTTCGTAAATTTTTTCGATCGCATTTGCGATATCTGCTTTTGTAGCATCATTTGCGACCACAAAAACATACTTGGGTGTTACACAACGCTTAAGCGATGGATTTCCCGAGCTGTTTTTTAAGTTTTCAAGCACCATGCTCTTTTCAGTAACGCGGCGATGCTTGATGACAACATAGGGGTCTTTTGACCCGAGATATTCTTTCTTCATTAAACTAACCACTCCTGCCACTCGTTGAGTGCTTTTTCGGTCAAAACGATTGTATCTGCAAGCATCAAATCATACCCGTTAACATTCATCGCAAGCGAAAACGACGCTTTTGGAATGTTGCGCATGCTTTTAATAAAGTTGTGATGCGCATCTGTAGGAATCGAGAAGCGTTCTACTGTATCCAGGATCTCAAACTCTTCATATGCACCTTCTCCAACAAACAAGACTCTCTTTCCAGACAGCTTTTGCGTATCAAGGAACTGAGAAACCAATTTTGTCTTAGGTTGATCGACTGCTGTAGAATCCAGAATAAATACTTTTTCATTCCTGATTTTATCAGCGATGATAGAGCGAATTACCGCTACTTTTTGTCTTTTGTTGATCTTTACATGCTGGTCAAACTTAGGTCTTGGCGCAAATACTCGTCCGCCGCCTTTATACTGAGGAGCAGCCAGCGAGCCTTGACGCGCACGACCACCACCTTTTTGCGGGTGAGGTTTTTTTGTGGAATGAGACACTTCGCCACGCGATTTTGTCGATGCAGACCACTGACGCGCATTTTCACGCAACGCAACAATGTAATCTTTCACCATTTGATCATTCGCTACAGCATTAGCCAAGAGGTCGGATACTTCTACGACACCCATTGACTGTCCATCGAGTTTGAATTTTTTTAGGTTAGCCACAGCTTATCTCCGAAACTTATTTCTTTTTGACTTTGTGCTTACGCTTCTTAATTGCGGATGTGATGTACACAAGACCATTGCGGGAACCTGGTACCGATCCTTCAACGATCAAAACATTTCTTTCTTGATCTACGCGCACAACTTTTAAACTTTGCGTTGTGACCCATTCGTCACCCATGTGACCTGCCATCTTTGTGCCTGGCAAGCAGCGACCGGGAGAAGTTCTCTGACCGGTAGAACCGCCATGTCTGTGAAATCCAGAACCGTGGGCTGCAGGCCCGCCAGCGAAGTTGTGACGCTTGATGACACCCTGGTAACCTTTACCTTTAGATGACCCTTGCACATCAACAAAATCCTCGTCAGTAAGCAGACTTACATCTAGCTTTTGACCGGCTGCAAATTCATCAGACTCTTCCACTTTGCTTTCAACTAGAAAGCGGCATGGAGCAACGCCTGCTTTTTTAAAGTGTCCGATCAATGGCTTTGTCACTCTATTTTCAACTGTGCGAGGATCTTTCGTCTCCACAACATCAAATCCAGTCTGAATTGCCCTATATCCATCGGTCTCTTCAGTTTTTACTTGAACAACAACATTTGGTTGCACTTCAATCACTGTGCACGCCAGGGATTCGCCTTTATCATTAAAAAGCTGAACCATCCCGCGCTTTCTACCCATTAACTTTAGTCTTTTGAGCGTCATAATTCGTCCTTCAATCAAATTCAGTCCGCTTATCGTAGCAGATGCTGTTATTTTCTCAAACTGAAATCAGTGTTTACCTGTGACCTAGTAGTGGACTGAGCAGAGAATCTACTTTTCCTCTAGAGGTTTTCAGGGACTTGTATGGGAAAAGATAACAAAACAGCTCTTTTTTTCAAAGAACTATCTTTTTCTTTTTGCAACTTTCTGCTTTGGCACATGCACGCGCATTCCCTTTCTAACCTTTTTGGTTAGGTCCAACCTTGCAAGATCCGCCTGCGGAAGTGGGCTAGCCTGCGCAATCACTTCTTTTAACGCTGTGCCTTCCCTAAAGTGATATCTTCCCGGCCTTGCCACTTCCCCCTTAACCTGGATCACGACAAGAACAGCGGGCTTTTCTACCGGCTCTGAGTTAAGTACGGGCCACCTTGAAAAATCAGTTTGTAAAGCCTTAAGCGACAACCCCACAAATGCTGTCATCAGGAATAGAACTGCAATCCATTCCCTCTCTTTAAGTTTTGGAGTCTTCATTTCATTTAGCCGCGCAATTTTCGAAAGGTGTAATGACCGATGGAAATACAAGACAAAATAAATGCTCCTGCACTTAGAGGAAGAATCACAGGGTTTAACGTGACCCCTGCGACGACAAGAATAGCTAGAGCAACCTGTGCAACGGCGCAAACCAGATCGATGATCGCCTGCCGCCTTTCACCCCCCTCAACACGATCATACGCAAGCTTTTTGATGGAGTGCAGACCATAGAAGAGATATGCTACCCCTCTAACCCCTCCCAAAATCCGCGAAAGAGAAATCTCGGCAAGAGGACGAAATAGCGGCACTTTTTTCATTAGATCAGTGATTTTGATCCAATTCAGCAGCTTCAGCCTTTTTAGCCAATCCAGAGCACCTATGACATCGGAAAGAATAAATAACCCGTCTCCTGCGATATCTAGAAACGGTTTTTTCCTTAAATCATGTACGATATTTTCGAGATGAAATACAGGGATTCGAATGGCGTAGCATCCATGCAAAAGCCCTGAAAAATCTAGGTCGAAGCGGTGGATGGAATAGAAGATGTTTTCAACAACTCCCTGCCAGCCATTACAAAGTCCAAAACCTGCTCCCAATCTATTCAGAGCAATACCTGAAACCATAAGCACCCGTCAATTTTTTTTTGCGCAAGAGGATTTATAGTATAGGATTAAAGAATTATTCAAAATCGACAAGAGGACATTTTTTGCCCGGCAATCCACGTAAAAAGTCTCCGGCAGCCATTTTTTTCTTTCCCTCAAGCTGAACTTCCTGAAGCTCGATGTACCCGTCAACGCATCTTACGGCAGCTAATTTTCCTGGAGTTTCAAAAATAACCCCAAAAGGCCCATCAGGCAAATCAAGCAACTTCGAGCGGTAGATTTTTAGTCGTTTTTTTTCGGAGCCGATTTGCACAAAACACCAGGCAACGGGAGCGGGATTTACCCCTCGAATCAAATTGTGAATATCCCTTGAAGACATTTTCCAATCGATTTTGCAATCTTCCAGCTCAATCTTGGGAGCAAGTGTAGCCTGAGACTCATCTTGAGCAGTTGAAGATGGAATTCCATCCCGAAATTGATTGATCACATCGCATAAAAGAGTGCGCCCCACAGACAAAAGGCTCTCTTCAAGCTCGCCATAAGTCATTTCGGGGCCAATTGGCACTTTAGCCACCGCAATCATTTCACCGGCATCCATTTTTCGAACCATGTGCATGACTGTTACACCACTTTCGAGACCCCCTTCGATGATGGCACGCTGAATGGGAGCTGCTCCCCTTAATTTTGGAAGCAAGCTTGCATGCAAATTGATGCAGCCCTTTGAGGGCATATCCAGAACGTGCTGTTTTAGGATCTCGCCATAGGCAACAACGACAAAAAGATCTGCCTGAAAAGCTTTGAGTGTCTCAGCAAATTCAGGCGCTGAGACTTTTTCCGGCTGAAGGACGGGTATTTTCCACCTTTCCGCTTCCACCTTAACGGGAACAGGAACGGGTGTTCCGCTTCTTCCGATAGGCTTATCGGGTTTTGAGATGACGCCGACAATATGAATGCCCTGTTGCAAAAGATAATGCAGCACTTCTGCTGCAAAAGACGGGGTGCCAAAAAAGAGAACCCTCATCGATGGACAGCATCCTTTTCCAGCTGTTCTGCATCCTCTTCGCTGCGGGAGATTTCTTGAAGGCCCAAAATCCCCCTTTTTGTGCTGCGGCAAAATTGGATAAAGTGGTCCAATTCTGAGCAGCTGGCAATTTCGCTCTCCATTTTATCTAAGGCTTCCTGTAAGGTCAATCCACTTCTAAAGAGGATTTTAAATGCCTTGGTCAAATTGAGGCGCACTTCAAGAGAAAATCCATTTCGCTTAAGCCCTACGAGATTCAGGCCGCCAAATTTAAAGGGAATGCCGGCTCCGATTGTGTAGGGAGGAATATCATGGGTAACGCGGCTCATTCCACCCACAAAGGCGTAGGTCCCAATTCTTGCGAATTGGTGGATCGGGGTCATCCCTCCGATGCTAGCGTTGTCTTCGACGATGACATGTCCTGCAAGCGTTGCTCCATTGCTCATGATGACATTGTTGCCCACTTCGCAATTGTGCGCGACGTGACAGTAAGCCATTATCAAGCAATTATCGCCTACTTTCACATAAGAGCCTTCCTGGCAGGAGGAATTGATCGTGACATACTCTCTGATTTCACAGTTTCTGCCAATGGAGACGTAAGTTTTCTCGCCTCGAAACTTTCTGTCCTGTGTCTTTGTTCCAATACAGGCAAAGGGGTAAATAACGGTCCCTTCTCCAATCGTCGTATGGCCTTCGATGTAAGCATGCGACATGATGCGCACGCCATCTCCAAGAACCACATTGCTTTTAACTACCGCATAGGGCTCAACAATAACTCCACTGCCCAGTGTAGCCCCCGGCTCAACAATCGCTGTAGGATGAATAGTGACATTTTTCATAAGATAAGGCGCCTTAAATTAAATTTTTATCAATGAGAGCAAATCCTATTTCCGCTTCAACGGCTACACGGCCATCAACGGTTGCAGTCGCTTTGACCTTGCCGCCTTTGCTACTAAAATGGAGTCCTTCACAGGTCAAAAGTATCACATCTCCCGGTTTCACAGGATTTCTGAATTTTACCTGATTCATGTTAAGCAGAACTGCTATCTTGTCATTGTAGCCTTTGAGGTGCACTAAGACGCCCCCGACTTGTGCTAAAGCCTCAAGGATTAACACTCCGGGCATGATAGGGGCATCGGGAAAGTGACCTTGAAAAAATGCTTCGTTCATCGTTGCGTTCTTTTGACCTACAATAATTCCCGCATCGAGATCGCAAGATAAAATTCTATCCACCAGAAGAAAGGGAAAGCGATGGGGAAGGATTTTTATAATTTGCTTCACGTCCATCATTGGACGACTGCTTTCTGTCATTTGACTCATGAAACACTCCTCACGGGCTTCTCACCCATCGTTAATGCGTTGAGCAATTTTTTAGCAAGTGCGACGTTTGCGGCATGTCCGGAACGGATCGCGATCACATGCGCGGAGAATGGAAGACCCACAAGCGAAAGATCTCCGATCAGATCGAGGATTTTATGCCGCACCATTTCATCGGGATAAAAGAGGCCGCCCTTACTGAAAACAGCATCCCCTTTGATCACGACAGCATTATCTAAGCTGCCGCCTTTAATGAGTCCGCGATCAATCAGATAAGAGACCTCTTCATAAAGGGAAAAAGTTCTGCAAGGAGCAATCTCTCTCTTGAAGGAATCGCTATTGAGTTCAATCGAGTGGTACTGCGCTTTCAGCAGCGGGTGTTCAGGATAGCTCAGAGTGTAGCTGATTTTGTAGTTATCCGCAGGAAGAGCAACAAGATGGATTCCCTCTTCGCTGTGATAAACAGGCTCTTTTAGCATTAGGGGCATGATCTGCTCTTCCTGCTCAAGAATGCCTGCATCTTCAATCATTTCGACAAACACATCCGAGCTGCCATTGCCTACAGGAGGCTCGATATTATCGATTTCTATGTAGAGATTATCGATCTCATAGGCGCGCAATGCGGAAAGTACATGTTCGACTGTATGGATGCGAATCTCTTGCAGCCCAAGTGTTGTGCTTCTCGAAGTTTCGACGACATATTCGACAGTGGCCGGAATCAAAGGCTGGGAAGGAAGATCGACTCTGCGAAATAAAATCCCGGTGGAAGCGGGTGCAGGGAGAAATCTCATGGATACATTTTTTCCCGTATGAATTCCAATTCCTGAAAATTCAGCCGGAGCCTTTAAAGTCTTCTGCTTTCTGCCCAACGCCATATGTCCTAAATCATCTGGTAAATTGTTAAATCTTAATAGATTGCCCTGTTATTCTCAAGTTTTCTTCCGCACTCCTCCTAAAAGAACAAAGAGAAGGGCGCACGCAATCAACGGTCCATCCCCCCATTTCGAGTAAAAAGTTTTGTAGTGGTAAAGCGAAACCTCCGCAGGAAGCGCAAGTTGCTCCCACTCCTGATCCTCTCGCGTTTGGACCACTATCTCTCCCAAGCTGTTAATCGCACCACTAATTCCGGTATTGCAAGCACGGATAAGCGGAATACCATTTTCAACTGTTCTTAAGCGTGCATGGTCAAAATGCTGCTTTGGCAACCTGGAGTTCGGATACCACACATCGCTTGAAAGATTAACGAGGAGCTCAGCTCCTAGCGCCCTATTTTCCCGCATGAGATGGCCATAGGTTTCCTCGTAGCAGATCGACAGTCCAAAGGGAACCTTACAACCGGGGAATACCTTTGCACCCGTTCCACATGTAAATGAACCAGCGATTCCGTAATCGGATGCCATTTTTTTGCAAAATTGAAAAGGGATATATTCTGCCATCGGCAAAAGCACCTGTTTGTCATAGCGGAACCCGCCTTTGCCTCCAGGCCAAAAATAGAACCCGGAGCTATAGCTCCTCATCTCTTCCTGAGAAACCCACTGGTCATCTTGCAAGCCCGCCGCAAGGTCAGCCTGAAATAAATTTGAAAGCGCCTGACAGATATAGGCATTTGAGACTTGCCACAAGCCATCCACTTGAAGCGCATAAGGAACCTGTAAAGGCGGGAGGGCGTGCGCACTCTCCTGTCCAAAAGCCTTAAGAAATGATTCTCTTATTCTATCAGCAGAAAAGACAGAAATATAAGTTCCAAAAGGCACTACATACTCCGGAAGAGCGATCATTTCGACCCCTTTTCCCACATGAGGAGCCAAAAGATTAAAGATCTCTTTCCACTCCTTTTCTGTGAACTGCACCGAATGTTCAAAAGATTGAAAAGGGATGACCTCCTCGATAGGAAATGCCGTCTGCACCAAGAGCGCTTTCAAAGAGTCCGCGTGCTTTAAAGCCTCTTTCTTCTCTTCAAGATGCCAATAGCCATAAAGATAGGGAAATAACAAAAACCCCGCTGAGATCAGTAAGGGCTGAAGACGGAATCCAGTGACCTTTGCGCGCACAAAGAATCCATTTGTAGCAATCACCCAAAACGAAAGACCATACACCCCAAACAGCGACGCAGCCTGCATACCGTAAAGCGTTGTAGAAAGAGCAATCCCAACAGGATTAAAACTAAAACCCGAAAGAAAAAATAGCCTGCTCCACTCAAGAAGCACCCACAATCCTGAAAGGAACAACACTCCTCTAAAGGAGCTAATTTTCTCTTTGGTCACAAAAAGAGATAAAAGCCCAAACTGTCCGCCCATGCCGAGTAGCAAAAAGGCGTAGAGACCATAAACGTATGAAAATGGATGGGTTAAAAGCCAAGAGAGCTGAACGGCTTGAACTGCTGAAAACCAGAGCGTTCCCCACCAAAAGCGCTTTGTTGCAGACGAGCACTCAATCAACAGATGAAATATCAACGAAAAGCCAATTGCTGCTGCCGCGATTCCCAAGAATGGAGAAAAAGCCGGCTGACCAAAGGCCACAATTGCCCACGCTAGAATTGCTAAAAGCCAAGAGTTTAAAGCCATCCCAAAACCCCATAAAAAAAAAGCCCTCCCGTAAGATACAGGAGGGCTCCATTACAGTCTTGTAAATTTTTTAACTTCAATTAGACAGAATGTTGAATTTCTTGCCATGCGAAGTCATATGCAGCTTTAACTTTATCCCTAAGACTTTCTAAGTTGTTATCGGCAATTACCTTCTCCATATCCTGATTATAAGAAGTCCGATCCTCTGCATTAAATTTTTTACCTTCGAGTTGACTTTGTGCAATGAATCTCCTTGCAGAAAGCAATGCTCTACGATCCATAGCTGTATATGTATTCCAAGTTTCCTGGAAAGCTTCCCGGACTTGAGCCTCATTTTGCGAAGCACCTCTCGTAAGTTCTATATATTGATTCAAATGCTCCTGATATGCGTAATAGTCTTGGGTCGTAAACTCAGAAGCTGGCTGAAATGCTCTTTCAATAAATTGACGAGCCTCAAACCTTGCCGCATTCGGCACAGAGGTGGTAAGTTCTCGTGAGTTAGATATTGTTCGTCTTGATTCTTCAGGACGAGGATTTTCCGGTTTTTCACTTCTGTTTTTCAATCTCTTAATGATCACAAAGAGTGCCGATCCCACGCCTGTAGCGCCGAGCGTCGCAGCACCTGCGATGGTGATGTAGAGAGCATTTGCTCCCGCAAAGGCAGCTGCTTTTACAGCAAAAGCGGCAATCGCAGCACTACCTGCCGTGACACCTGCACCGATCGCGTTGCCCACGCCAAATCCAAGGGGATTAATCAAGAAGATGACGCCCACTACGAGGGTTATTACTGCTGCTACTGCAAGGACTGCTGCTGCTGCAATCGCCAGCCCTTTAAGCACTTTTTTCTTGGTGTCAGTAGAGATTTCTTTGAAACGGCGGTTATTGACTTCAATAACGTTATTTTTTAAGAAGTGCCCTTTAAATTCTTCATTAGTAGCAGCTCCAAGTCCTTCCATGTCTTCCTCCCTTTAGGAATTTGTATCACTAGTTTATCATTTTCTAGGCATACTCTTTGATGCCTTTTAAATTCATTTCGAGATTCTGTTTCAATCCAATCATTTTTTTCAACATTAAAAATTTTACTTTTAGTAAAACTTGCTCAAAATTCGCCTTTCAAGCGATAATTAGTGGCCATGTCAAATCAATTTTCTTTCAGAGAGTTCCATCTATTTCAGATCCTCGAAGGTTATGAGGCGCAGCATCTACCTTTGGATCTATTTTTAAATCACTATTTTCGCGCTCATAAGGCGCTTGGATCTAAAGACAGATCTTTTATTTCAGAAACGCTTTATGGAATTGTACGTTGGCAAGGACTCTTAAGAGCTCTTTCAAAACAAACTCCTTCTTGGAGGGACTTAATCACACTGTATCTTTCTCATTCAATAGATGATCTAAGATCAAGAGAAGGATTAGCCCCTTGGGATGCCGTTAGCATGCCAAAATGGCTTTACAATCTTCTTCAAGAGAATTACGGGGAAGAGAGAGCGATCGCACTTGCTTTAGAAAGCAACCGTCAAGCCCCTTCCTGCATCAGAACAAATTTATTAAAGTGCTCTCGTGAAGAGCTTCTTGAAAGACTTCAAGATCGAATTCCTTCACACCCCTCCCCGGTCGCTCCCGCGGGCATACTGTTCGAAAAACGCTCAAATTATTTTTCACTGCCTGAATACAAGGAAGGACTTTTTGAAGTTCAAGATGAAGGAAGCCAACTGCTTTCAGACCTCGTCGAGGCAAAACCGGGCGATCATCTGCTCGATTATTGCGCCGGAGCAGGAGGAAAAACCTTAGCTATTGCAACTGCAATGGAGGGAAAGGGTCAGATTTATCTGCATGATGTCAGACCCCAAGCCCTTGCCGAAGCAAAACTGCGCTGCCGGAGGGCTTCTGTGCAAAATGCGCAATTCTTGCCTTCCGGTGACAGAAGACTAAAAGCTCTTAAAGGCAAATGCGATTGGGTCTTAGTCGACGCTCCTTGCAGTGGGACAGGAACTTTGCGACGCAATCCCGGAATGAAATGGCGCTTGAACGAACAGGAGTTAACAAAGCTCATCTTGCTTCAGCGCACCATCTTCGCTTCTGCTCTTGAATACCTCGCCCCAAAGGGCTGCATCGTCTACGCTACTTGCAGCATTTTGCGCTGCGAGAATCAGGAGCAGGCGGACTATTTTTGCAAAGAGTTTCATCTAAAAGCAGAAGAGCCTTGCTTTCAGACATTTCCTACCTCGGGTGGTCCCGATGGATTTTTTGGCCAAAGATTTCGCATTTTTGATTGATTCTCTGGGGCGGATCGGATAAAATAGAGCGCTATGAAACGTACACTTTTTTCTCTTCTTCTCATGACCCCCATTTTTCCTCTTTTAGGGGCTCCCGGCTCTTTAGACCCCTTGCTTTTTGGAAAGGAAGAGCAAGCCGCGATTATTGTGAATAACCGCGTCCTCGCCTACGTCAACCAAAGACCCATTACAGTGCTCGACGTGATGAAAAAAATGGACATGCACTTCCTTAAACAGTTTCCCGAATACACCTCCTCACCTGTTGCGCGTTATCAATACTACCAAATCAACTGGAAGCCGATTCTCCAGGAGCTAATCGATAAAGAACTCATTCTCGCTGATGCCGAAGAAAGCAAACTCCCCGTTTCGACAGGCGATGTAAGACAAGAAATGGAAACCCTTTTTGGTCCCAACATCATCGCCAATCTCGATAAAATTGGCTTAAGTTTTGACGAAGCATTCAAAATCGTTCAGGGAGATATTACGATCCGCAGGATGGTGATGGGCCGCGTCAACAGCAAAGCGATGCGTTCTATCACACCGCAAGTGATCCGCGAAGCGTACGATGATTTTTCCAAAAAGAATGTGAAAAAGGAAGCGTGGCATTACCGCGTTGTGACCTTAAGAAATAGCGATGCTACAGCAGGCGCTGAGTGTGCACAAATATGCTTCCGCCTCCTTAGCGAAGAAAAAGCCCCTATCGATCAGATCTCATCCCTACTGAAAGAAAAAGCCGGGAACCTAAAAACAAACGTCACACTCTCAGAGGATCTTTTCCAAACCGAAGATGAACTGAATGAGACCATTAAAACTGCTCTGAAAAATATCTCGGAAGGCGAATACAGCGCTCCTGTAGCTCAAAAAAGCCGCACGGACAAATCGACTCTTTTCAGGATTGTTTTCCTGAAAGAGAAAGTTCCCGGCGGCGCTGTTCCCTATAGTGAAATCGAAATCCAACTGAAAAACCAGCTCTTTGAAAAGGCAATTGCCAGGGAGTCTGAAGCCTACCTGAAAAAATTGCGCAAACACTATGCGATTCATGAAAACTACATCAGTGACATGATTCCAGAGAGTTTCCAACCCTTCTCTCTAAAATAGCAATGGCGCTTTACAAGCCCTCGGAGCTCACAGCATTTCTTAACTCCCTGGGGATCTCCCCCAAAAAGGGGTTATCCCAAAATTTTCTGATCGATGGCAATGTCATCCGGAATATTTTGCGTGCAGCTGATGTTACCTCCGGCGATCAAGTGCTGGAAATTGGGCCCGGTCCAGGCGTATTGACTGAGGCTCTTTTGGAGGCTCAGGCAAATGTCGTCGCAATTGAACTTGATTCCACTCTTGCACATGCACTTGAAAGGCTTCAAAAAGAAGGCTCTCATTTGAAAGTGTTGCAAAATGATGTTCTTAAGACCTCTTGGCGTGAAATTGCATCCCAACTTCTTAACCCCTCAGAGAGCGTCAAGCTTATTGCTAACCTCCCCTACCATATCACCACACCCGTGCTTGCACAATTTGCACCTCTATTCCCGATGGTTTCTTCGATCACAGTCATGGTCCAGGATGAAGTAGGAAAGAGAATGGCCGCAAAGGCGGGAGAGGCGGACTATGGATCACTTTCGCTGTTTCTCTCATTCTACGCAGACGTCCACTACGACTTCAAAGTAGGAAGACGCTGCTTTTTCCCAGCCCCTCGAGTTGACTCAGCTGTCGTCACACTAAAGCTGAAGGCTGCGCCTCATGGAATAGATCCCGATCCCTTCTTCAAAATCACTCGTCAAGCGTTTCAACAGAGAAGAAAGAGCTTAAGGGCCTCTTTGCGGACGCTTTTTAATGTCGAAGTTATTGAGGCAGCTCTTGAACAGACGAAATTACAGCCCCTCGCAAGACCTGAAGAAATCTCACTTGAACAGTGGTTGATACTCTACCGCTTCCTAACCAACCTGTAAAGCAGAAACAAACCGCCGCACGAAAGAAGAAACAGACCTCCCAGAAGGAGCGGGGAGTGCTTTTTCTTTAGATCTTCCTGAGCTAACAGAATTATCTCCCCGATCTGCTTTTCCTGGTCATCTTTAAAAATCAGCGCACCTACAGCCTCTCCTCGCTTGATCGGGGGTTGAAGGGCATTCCAAGTCACGTAAGCGCGAATTTTGGGCTCTTCAGCAGGATAGAAGGCAAGGGAAAAGTCTTTCTCAGCATACGTCTTGACGACTTGGTCGCTCCCTTTTGGCTTAAACTCAAACTTCTGCGGACCCTTGCTCACAAGAACCTTTTGGATTTTCGGCTGTTTAAAGGCTGCATCGAATAATTTGATGGCCTCCAAAAAGAGGTCCCTTCTTTCTTTAACGTTCATAAGAACAGCGATCAAAGTGCGCTCGCCATCTTCTGCTGCAGCCACAAAGGTATTTCCCGCTTTAGAATGCCAGCCAGTTTTAACGCCAATCGCTTTTGGATAGTATAACTCGCCTTTCCTCAAGAGTTTGTTTGTCTGTAACAGGGTTGACGCCTCTTGCATATTGGTTTTAGGGCGTGCACAGCGAACGGTCGCAACAATTTTTCTAAAACGCTCATCTTTTAACGCTTCCTTAGCAATAACTGCCATGTCGTAAGCAGTTGTCACATGTTCAGGATGGTGCAATCCATGCGGGTTATTGAAATTGGTGTCTTTGCAGCCAATTTCGACTAGGTAGCCATTCAAGCGCGTCATGAATTCCGGTATGGTGCCTCCAACTCCTCGTGCCAAAACGTTTGAAGCATCGTCTCCGCTTGCAACCATCATTCCATTCAAAAGATCTGACACCTTCATCTTTTCTCCCCTCTTAATGCCAATGTGGGAGGAATCGGTCACTAACCAGTGGGAGGGGAGCTTATATTTGGACCGCTGCTTGGCTTCTTCAGTGACTGAACCCACACACTCCTGGTCCGCCACCCACTCCTCATCGAGGCAATCTCCTTTAGTCTTTAGCACATAGAGGCAAGTCGCAATTTTTGTAATACTTGCAGGATAAAGCTTTAGCCGCGGTTTTTTTTGATAGAGAATCGCACCCGTATCTGCATTCATCAATAGAGCTGATTCAGCAGATACATTTAAAGCCAATTCGCCGGATTGCAAAAAGCATACAGGCAAAATTCCAACAAGAAGAATAGAAAGCGCATACTTCATAGCCAACAGGATACACGATCGGCAAAAAAAGTTGGCCTGAAAATTGCTTTAACGTCTGCGTATTACATAAAAAGGTAAGTTGTATGGCACGAAAACGCAGCTCCGGAGAAGGAAAGATGTTCAATCCTTCACTCCTGGAGGAGTACTACCAAAAGTTTCGCAAAAATATGCATCTATTTCTACCTGAAGGTATTATGACTTTGGATATCGAGCGCCTCCATGAGCTTAAACTACTCAATTTGGACCCAACAGAAGAACAGACTCTGGCCCGCTATTTCCATGTTCTGGAGACAGAGGAAAAAATTACCCTGATCAATCAAGATTTTATCGTATGGATTGTACCGGAAAATGGAACTTCCGCCAAAACGCTTGTCATGATAGCACTTAATAAAAACGGGATTCCTCATCTTGAGCTAGCCTTTCTCACAACAGATATTTACAACACATCTAAGCTCGTACTCAGGGTCTTGGAAAAATTTCTGCATGATATTCAGGAAAATGAAGAGAGCATTAAACCCTATCTAGAAAATCGATCCAATAAGCAAGAATAGAGCAGAAAAAAATCTGTCAAAGTAACTTGATTAGCGTGAGAATGTTAAAGTTATCTTCGCGCGAATAAGTCACCTCATCCATCAAATTCAGAATAAAAAATACTCCATAGCCCCCAACGCAGTTTTCATTATCTACTTTGGGATTAAAGCGGGATTGATTTTCTAATGGATTGAAAGCTATGCCCTGATCTCTTAGCAGGATTTTGATGCCTTTATCAATAGGCGAACACTCTATCTCCAAAGTCGCATTTTTTGAAGGCGTATTTTGGTATCCATAGCTGATGATATTAACAAGAGCTTCTTCACATGCAAGTTCGATCCTGGAGATTAGAGGAGGTGCAAAACCTGCTCTTTCTGCCTCTTCGCGTACAAAGGCAAGCATATCATATAAAGCCTCGATCTTGGCAGGGAACCCCTTTATTTCGACTTTGATTCCCGAAACTTTGCTACCAACCATGGATCACGTAGTCCACAATTTTTTCCGCCATTTTTTTCTCGAGGGGAACTAGAGCCGCTTCTTCAGCGCTGTCGACATCGGTCAACTGCCCAAGTGAAAAAATATTCACACCGTGGCGTATTGTGTAATAATCGTGATCGTAATCTATCGAAGCTGAAATGCGTACCGGCTCCCGACATAGAGCAGCACATTGCCCTGAACGCAGTCTAACCTCGACGAGCATAAAAGCTCTCGTTTCCACGGGGATGATATAATCCTTCAATTTCCCCTTCTTGGACCGATCATAGCGAAATCCAATATTTTCGTCATAATAATCGATGATGATCACTTCAAGGGCGGTGCAGGCGGAGCGGGTGTAGTAATATCTTCCTGATGCTGAAAGCTCTCTGATCAGCTCCGCTGTAAGACGGCCTTCTTCATCCCCCTCGATGTAGGGAATATTGATCGCAACCGGCGCCCCCTCGGGAGAATAATTCTCATCCAGTCTATAGCCGCAAGAGGCAAGCAGGAAGAGAAGGGCGGCGATGAGTTTATGCACCCGTTAAGATCTCCAGTCTGCGGCGGCTGCACTGAGCGTAGGACGTCTCCGGGAATTGCTCAATTGTGCTTCTGTAATAGAGAATTGAAGCTGAAGGAAGCTCTCTACGTTCATAATATTGGGCTGTATCAAAAAGCCCTTTTGCATAAAGCTCGCGGATCTGTTGCACATTATTTACAACCTCCTCAACTCTCTCCTCTTTTGGAAACTCATTCTGAAACCTTTTACAGTTGATTTCAGCAAGAGCTAAAAGATCGGGATTATTGATCTCCTGGTAAGCCAGGTCCAGATAGAGCTCTCCAATGCATACGTAAGATGTGGGCGTCAACTCTTCTTTTGGAAAACGCCTGATCAGCTGCTGGAGGGAATCGATCGCATCGCGGCATTCCCCTTCACGCCAATAGATCATCGCTTTTTCATACAGGCTGTAGGCTGCGTAGGGGTGGCACGGCAATGCTGCGATCACTTCGTCGTAAATCTCGATTGCCATCGACCCTGCCGGAGCCCATTTCGGAAGCATTTTTGTGCCAAAAAAGCGCTTTTTTGCCCCGCGTGAAAAGCAGCCGGCTATTTCGAGCTTAAAGCCAAGTGCCTCTTCAAAATAGCGCGGATTGCTTTGGGTGCTGAGATACTTGGTGAATGCTTCATTCGAAAAATCGTACTCTTCATCTCTAAAGTAGCAAACTCCCAGGAAGAATAGGCTATCGTGATAGTATTCGCATTGAGGAAAATTGAGGGCTACGATATTGAAATGAAAGGCAGCTTCGCAGAAATCGCATGCATCATAGGCTGCAACTCCCAAGCGGTAGTGCTCCTCAGCGGAATATAGAGGAACATTTTCGCTGTTGACCAGCTTTCCCTTTTTGAGGACAAAAGCCCCCTCAAGAGCCACGTTACTGCAAAGAGAAGAAAGGAATAAAAGAAAAAGAATTGAGTATTTCATGCAGACAGTCTAACCGATTACAAATTTTCGAGGAAAGAGCAAAGCTCTTTGTCAAATTGGTCGCTTTTCTTAATGCCCCATTTACTTTCAATTTCCAGACACGCGGCAAGCGCCTCGCCCTTCAGGAATTCGATCGATACGGGCGTTAACCCTCTATGGGATTCAAAAAGCTGTTTAAGACCATATAAGTGACTTAACTTCAATTTGTTAAGATCAAGTTTTACGGAACAACTCTCCGGAATAGGCATCGGCTCCTCCTTCGCTTTTTGTTTTCCCTGACCACCGCCCTGGGACTTTGCAAATTGCATTCTTTGCGCCTGCTGCTTTGCTTTGTCAAATGCAGTGTCGCAAGCTGCCATCATCTCCTCGCTTGCTTGAGTCAAGTCATCCAGCCAGCGGCAACTCAATTTCAACTGTTCCTCTCTCTTATCTACCTGCAAGACGGCATACAGGAGCTGATTTTCTTTCAGAAGGGCGCTTTTTTCCTCATACAGTTCATTCCAGATCGGCAGTTCAAGGCTTTCATACCCATCGCTGATCATGAGGATCGCAAATTTCTTTTGCGTTTTCGCAGAAAGCCTGACTTGTACAGATTCAATCAAAAAAGCAGTGCGAAAAACAGCGTCGTGAGGCAATTCGATAGCTGTCGTGAGAGGCACACAGGAAAGTCGTTCCAGCACTCCTTTAAAACTATCCATTGGATGGCCCGTCAAAAAGAAGCCCAAAAGTTCCTTCTCTTTAAAGAGCAACTCTTCGCGGCTCCTAAGATTCAACACCTTAGGCGCCTCCTGAGACTTTGAAGAGGAAGCGGTTTCTATCAAGGAAAATAGGCTCAAATATCCCTGCTGCGATTCCTTTTGTTCAACAGAAGCGCGTTCAAACAGGGGATCTAAAGCAACCTTTAACGCGTCTCTAGACCAGCCGGTAAAGTCAAAGCAACCGGCTTCAATCATGTTCTCGCACGCCTTTTTACCCACCTTCTTCGTATCGACTCTTTTTAGAAAATGCTCCAAACTCTCGAAAGGCCCCCCGCGCTTTCTTTCATCAATGACGGCTTCGACAACTCCCTCTCCAACGCCTTTGATTCCGGAAATCGCAAAACGGATCCCTTTAGGAGATGCTGAAAATGTCTTTCCCGCCTCATTCACATCAGGAGGCAAGATGGGAATTCCCATAGCGTTGGATTCGCGGATAAATTTAGATACTTTTGTAAGATCGTGGCTATCGCACGTCATTAGGGCAGCCATCCATTCTCTGGGATAGTTTGCCTTGAGGTATGCAGTGACATAGGATAGAAAACCGTACGCTGCTGCATGCGATTTATTGAAGCCGTAGGAGGCAAATTTTTCGATCTTATCAAAAATGCGCATCGAAATCGTTTCTTCGATGCCGTTTTTTAGCGCGCCATCGCGAAACTTATTTCTTTCACGGGTCATCTGTTCATGATCTTTTTTACCCATCGCCCGCCGCAAAACATCGCCCTCGCCGAGAGAGTATCCTGCAAGCTTAGAGGCAATCTGCATCACCTGCTCCTGATAGACCATGATTCCATAGGTCTCTGCTAGTATTTCCTCCATCCAGGGATGATCGTTATCGATCACCTCGCGGCCATGCTTGCGGTTGATAAAGGAGGGAATCATGTCCATAGGGCCCGGACGGTAAAGAGCGCCCACAGCAATGATCTCTTCAAACTTGTCCAAATGGAGATTGCGCGCAAGATCCTGCATCCCGCCCGATTCCAGTTGGAACACACCTAAGGTTTTCCCTTGATTGAGAAGCTCAAAAGTTGGCGCGTCATCCAAGGGCAAATTCACCCAGTCGATCCTCTTTCCTGTCGTCTCTGCAATCTGATCGCACGCTCTTTGAATCGCCGTCAATGTCTTCAATCCCAAAAAGTCGACTTTCAACATCCCGACAGCCTCTACCGGCTTCATCGAATACTGCGTCACAGGCATATCGGAATCTTTTGCGACGCAGACAGGAATAAAATTCAAAAGAGGCTCACCACTTATAATAATGCCTGCCGCATGGATGCCGGTACTGCGAATCGAGCCCTCCAGAACCTTCCCAAGCTCCATGATCTTATGCGCTTCTTCATCCTCTTCGCAAAGCTTCCTCAAATCGGGATCTTTTTCAAGCGCCTTCTCAAGCGTGATATTAAGGTCTTCAGGAACGAGCTTCGCAATGTCATTCACCTTGCTCAAAGGAACATTTAAAGCTCTTCCGACGTCCTTGATCGTCATTTTAGCCTTCATCGTTCCAAAAGTGATGATCTGTGCAATATTGTCTCTTCCATACTTTTCAAGAACGTACTGGATCACCTCTCCCCTGCGATCCATGCAGATATCCACGTCGATATCGGGATAGGAAATCCTTTCAGGATTGATGAAGCGTTCAAAAAAGAGCTGAAAACGCATCGGCTCGATATCGGTCACACCGATGAGGTAAAGAACGATGGAACCAGCTCCAGAACCCCTTCCGGGGCCCATAGGAATCCCGTTCACCTTAGCCCAATTGATAAAGTCCCAGACGATGAGTAAATAATCGCTCATGCCCTTAGGGACGATAACACTTAATTCATACTCAAGCCGCTCCTGCACGAGATCCATCGGCTCCTTTCCGGGAAACAGCTCTTTGATCTTATTCAGCCGCTCTTCCGTATAGCGTTTTGGAATCCCTTCGAGGCAAAGAGTTTTCAAATACTCTTCAGCCGCTTTCGCCTGCTCTTCCTTGGTATAACTTTTCCCTTGAAGGGAAGGAGGAAGGTAGACGGGGTAATGCTTCGTTTTAAAATCGAGTTCCAAAGAACATTTCTCGGCAATTTCAAGAGTGGAAGCGAGTGCCTCCGGAAGATCTTCGAAAAGTCGGGCGATCTCCTCCGGGCTTTTAAAATTCAACTCATGTGTCGGATAGGTTTTCCTCTTGGGATTCGGCACTTTGCACTTTAAATTGCCGTAAGCATCTTTTTCCCAAACCTCGCATGGCTCACCCGACTGGATATTGAGGAGCACTTCATGAGCCTTCCAGTCCTGCCTGTCGATGTAATGACTGTCATTTGTTGCCACAAGGGGGATGCTGAGCCGCTTTGACGCCTCTATAAGACGCGTATTGACCCTGTTTTGCTTTGCAATGTAATCATTATATTGCTGTTGAAGCCAGCTTTCTTGATAAAACCCCTCCTCGCGCATTGCCTGCTCCGTCATGGGATGGCGCATTAGTTCGAGGTAAAAATCGTCACCGAAGAGGCTCTTAAGAAAAAGCAGTTCGCGGTCAAGAGCCTCCGAGTTGCCGGACAAAGCAATTTCTGCGACAAGACTTTGCATGCAACCGGAGAGACAGATCAGCCCCTCGCAATGCTCTTTCAAAAGCCCTTTATCAATTCTCGGATAGTAGTAGAAACCTTCTAGAAAGCCTGTAGAGGAAAGTTTGCATAGGTTTTTATATCCCGTACGGTCCTTTGCAAGCAAAGTCAGATGGTAGGCTGCCCGCGCGCCATACTCTTTCTTTTTGTCTAGCCGAGATTCGGGAGCTACATACAATTCGCATCCGATAATCGGTTTAACGGATTCCGCCTTGCACGCTTTATAGAAATCGACTGCACCATATAAATTGCCATGATCGGTCAGGGCGCAGGCAGGCAATCCGAATTCCTTGCTTTTAGCTGCGATCGCTTCGACGGACGAGAGCGCATCCAGAATCGAATATTGCGAATGGACGTGAAGGGGGATCCAAATATTATTCACAGAATAGTTATCCGATAGTAGCGATTATTCGGCAAGTATAATAAACCTCTTGCATAATTCATACCCTTGCCCGTGCCCATGCCCGTGCCTTTGCCCGGGTAAAGTTGCTAAGGGCAAGGGATCGGTTAGTTTCGAATGAAGTGTCTAATAGACAAGCATGGTAAATTGACTTAGGGGGTGAGATGTGGTAAAAATCGTAAACCATGATCAAAATCACCGTCCATCCTGAAGGGGACCCAAAAACCTATCAATTTTCGCAGGCAAATATCGTCATTGGCGAAGGCCTGCCAGGTGCGGTAGATATCTGCTTTCCCTCAGAAGGACTGCACCAAAATCATGTGCGCATCGTACTGAAAGAAAATGGCTATCAAATTTTAAACCAGGCAAATGACCCGTTTGTCACACTGAATGGTCAACCCTTTGGAAAAAAAATGCTCCAGAGAGGCGATCTTCTGCAGATAAGAAACCACACTTTAAGAATCGATTCGATCGATGAAGCTGTTCAGACCGAAAACCTGCCGGCAATCATTGCTGAACCCTTTCCCGATATCGAAGCTCTAGCCAATGAGGACAATCCGGAGGCGTGGTATCCTCCCGATTTCAGCCCGACAGAGCCTCCCATACAATCTCCTGCTTCAGTATCTCCTGTCCGCGAATCCTCAAAGCCTCATCCCGTAGACCCCCGCGTCGAAGAAGCATACCAGCTTGGCGAAGAGACTTTTATCGGCAAAAGAGAGCCCAAAAAGGCGCAAGCAGAAACTCCACCAAAAAAGCGACGCTGGAAAATGAAGCTTCTAAAGCTCACAATCGCCGCCTTCTGCATTTTCTGTGTCGGATTAAGCCTTATGCTCGCCGAAATCTATTTGAGGGCAAGCAGTAAAAGTGAGACCGAGGAGATGACCGCCGCCGAAAGCCTTGCAGACTACGCAATGGCACTCACATATGCCAAGATCTACCAAGCTTCTATGCAAAAGCAGAATTGGCTCGACCCCCTTTTCATCAAAAACAACTTAATCGATCTTCTGTCCTCCACATCTGCAGCTTCAGGCGAGATTGATGCGCAGGGCAACTTCTGTTCATGCCCCTACTTTTTGCGCTTTTATACTAGCCGAGATTTTTCTCGTTTCCTCTTAATTGCTCAGCCGACCCCCAACCTCGCGCAGTGGCTATTTCCTAAAAGCGCTATCATCGTCGATTCCGATCAAATGATCCTCAGGAAAGTTGAAGACTTTCGAGCTTTAAACCGTCAGCTCTCGCAAGCATCTCCTCTTGAAGGTGAAGCGGGCGCAGATCTCTCTAAAACTCTGCAGCAATTCAAAATCATCACTCCGAAGGAAATTGCCCAAGCAACAGATAAAAAAGAGTTTGCGCCTCCACCCGCCCTAAAGTTTTTCTCTCCTGGTGCAGAAACCTATATTTACAACGCGCCTCGCTACCACCATTTAACCGGAACATTTTTAAAGAAAGCCAAAAACATCATTTCTCAGCCCTACGGCACCCATGTGGCTGCACTTTTACAAAGCGACAAAGAGGCTTTGATTAAACTGCCCCAAATTGTCTTTTATACAGATTCGACCATGCAAGGCTCGGAAAAGATGCGCAGCATCCTGCGTAAACTCTCTGTGCCCTCCCCCTTTCTAACAGCACATTTGGTGTATAATTCCAAAGGTCACCTTGAGAGCAGCCGCCTGCTTTTCGACAGTGCACATGAAAGCTCTTCTCAAGAAAGCGATCTCGCAGAACAACCCTTCTTCAAACCAAAACCCCATTTTAAGCAGATCGACGAAGAGGACCCAAAAACAAAATTTATTCGGATTCAAGCAGAAGAAGCTAGAAAATCTCTTGTGCCCATTCTCCAAAGCTTACAGACGCTTCTTAACGATGCCTCGGAAAGAGACAGCCTCTACCTATCTCCCCTCTTTTACACATTGATGGACCAGTATGACGCTGAAAAGAAAAAGATTGCTGAAATACTCAGTAAGCAGTTAGCAGAAAACGAACATGATGAGAGAATCTTGAGGGAAATGGGCTTATGGGACCTCTATCAAGCCTATCTAAATGATCAAGCAAAACAAAACAGCATTTCTTTGAAAGAAAAATGGGATGCCTGGCACAGGCTCCGTTCTTTGAACGTGAAAAAAAATGGGATACTGCGGTAACATATCCGGTTATTATGACATACTCTGCCCCTCCCGGCGTTTTTGACATTTTGCCCGAAGATCCAAAAGACCCATGGAAAAGCTCCTATCTCTGGAATTTTGTAGAAAAAGAGATGCGGAAGATTGCTCATCAGTATGGATTTTCAGAAATTCGCACTCCCCTCCTCGAAAAGACAGAGCTTTTAACACGAGGTGTCGGGGAAACTTCTGATATCGTAACTAAAGAGATGTACACTTTTGAAGATAAAGGCGGCAGAAATCTGACATTGCGTCCTGAAGGCACAGCACCCGTCATCCGCGCCTTTTTGGAAAATCGACTCGAACAGCAGGGAGGCATTCACAAGCTCTACTACATCGCTCCCATGTTTCGCTATGAACGCTCCCAAGCGGGCCGCTACCGCCAGCATCATCAGTTTGGGGTCGAAGTGATCGGCAGTTCAGCCCCGGAAATCGATGCAGAAATGATCGAGATGACATTCTCACTCTACACCCTCCTTGGAATTAGAGACCTCTCCGTCAATATCAACTCTCTTGGCACGCCTCTTGCAAGGCAGAATTATCGGGAAGCCTTAAAAAAATACCTCGCCTCCCATCTCAATAGGCTTTCTGCAGACAGCAAGAATCGCTTTGAAAAAAACCCTCTCCGCATTTTGGATTCTAAGGATAAGACCGATCAAGAAATTGTAGCAAATGCTCCCAATATCCTTGAATTCCTCGATGATGAAAGCAAAGAGCATTTCGAAAAAGTCAAAACTTGCCTAAACCTCATGCAAGTCCCCTATAAAATCAACCCCTTGCTCGTACGCGGTCTTGACTACTACAACAAGACGGTTTTTGAAATTGTGACGGGAAGCTTGGGAGCGCAAAACTCCATTGGAGGCGGCGGGCGCTACGATGGACTGATCTCTCTTTTAGGCGGACCCAACCTCCCCTCAGTTGGTTTTGGGACCGGTATTGAGAGAATTTTGCAAACAATGCTCAATCAAAATGTCTCCCTGCCTAAAAAGCCTGCCTCCGATCTATTCCTCATTCCACTTGGCGAGAAGGCAAAAGAGTATGCTCTTACGCTTCAGAAAGAACTGAGGGATGCAGGCGTGGCCGTTGAAACAGATTATAGCGGCAAGAAGCTCGGAAAAATCATGGGACAATTAAGCTCTTTAGGCATCCCCTTTGTGGGCATCTTAGGCGATGATGAGATTGCTCGCGGCGAGATCTCTCTCAAAGAGATGAGTAGCGGCTCGAACTTCTCTTTACCTATCACAAGCCTTAAGAGAGTGCTGAAAATAGCCACGCGCACAGATGACTTTATCGATCTTTGGAAAGAGATGACAACGCCCTTTAGTTCGGAAAGCGAATCCTCATTTTTTCTTGCTAAACTGCAGAAATCAATCGACCAAAACGCACTCGCCAGCAAACAGCTCATAAAAGCCTTTCAAGAAATCAACACAATCATTGAATAGCATGCATTCCTATCGTACGCATCACCTAGGTGAGCTCAACTTAAGCCACAACCATACATCCGTTCGCCTTTCCGGCTGGGTCCACCGCAGAAGGGATCATGGAGGGCTAATCTTTATCGATCTGCGAGACAAGGAAGGAATCACCCAGCTCGTTTTTGACCCTCAAGGCAATGATGAGACATTCCGCGAAGCTGAAAAGCTGCGCTCTGAATGGGTGATCACTGTTTCCGGAAAAGTCATCCCAAGAAAACCAGGGATGGAAAACAAAAAAATCGCAACGGGTGCAATCGAAGTGCTTGTAGAGACTCTTGCGATCCTCTCGAAAGCCAAGACTCCTCCCTTTCCTATTGCCGATGAGGAGACCGATGTTCATGAGGACGTTAGGCTAAAGTACCGCTACTTGGACATCCGGCGAGGCCCCCTCTCCAAGAACCTCCAAATGCGGCACAAAGCCTCGATGGCAGCAAGAAAATTCCTCGATAGCCAAGGCTTTCTTGAAATCACAACTCCGATTCTAGGAAAATCCACGCCTGAGGGTGCCAGAGACTACCTCGTCCCCTCAAGAGTGCACCACGGATCATTTTATGCTCTTCCACAGTCTCCACAGCTTTTTAAACAGCTGCTGATGGTAGCTGGAATGGAGCGTTACTTCCAATTCGCAACCTGTTTCAGAGATGAAGATTTAAGAGCGGATAGACAACCCGAATTCATGCAGATCGATCTCGAAATGAGCTTTGGCTCACGCGAAGAGCTTTTTCGAATCATCGAAGGCCTGATTCAGTCTCTCTTTGAGGAGTGCATCGGCATCACTTGCCCACAATCATTCACTCGCATGACCTATGCAGAAGCCCTTGAACGCTTCGGCACAGACAAACCCGACCTGCGCTTCGGCATGGAGCTATGCAATCTAAATACAGCCGCAAACTCCTCCCAGTTCACTGTGTTCCACGAAGAACTAAACTCTGGTGGCGTTGTGAAAGGCCTCAACGTCAAAAATGGCGCAGAGCTTTCTCGAAAGACAATTGATGAGTACACGCAATTTGTTTCACAATTTGGCCTGCAAGGACTTGCATGGATGAAAATGCAGCAAGGCGCTCTTACATCCAATATCGTCAAGTTTTTCCCCGAAGCCGCTCAAAAAGAGCTGATCAAAGCCTTACAAATTGAAGAAGGCGACCTAATTCTCATGGCGGCAGGCCCAACAGATCGCGTTAACCAGGCCCTTGACCATCTCAGAAGAAAAATCGCTAAAGAGCGCAATCTCATTCCCGATAACTCATACGCCTTTCTTTGGGTCATTGACTTCCCGCTTTTTGCTTGGAACCATGAGGAAGGAAGGCTTGAAAGCATGCATCATCCCTTCACCTCACCGCTTCCGGAAGATTTGCACCTACTCGATACGAACCCCACAGCGATTCGCTCATCCGGCTATGACATCGTTCTCAATGGCTATGAGATCGGTGGAGGCTCTCAAAGGATCCACAATAGCGAACTGCAGCGCAAGATTTTTGATGCTCTTAAGCTGACACAGGAAGAAATTTCAGAGAAATTTGGCTTTTTTGTGGAAGCCCTCCAGTATGGCACGCCGCCCCACATGGGATTGGCTCTTGGGTTTGACAGGATCATGATGATCCTGTCTAAAACGGACAACATCCGCGATGTGATCGCCTTTCCAAAGACACAAAAGGCAAGCGACCCCATGTTAGAGTGCCCTTCTACGGTCGCTCCTAAACAATTGAAGGAGCTAGCCCTCCAGATCAAGTAATGATAAGGGTTGGATCATATTCAGGATGGCTTTCCATCTTCTGCTTCAACTTAGGCTTGCTTAAATAGGGATTTTTAAAATTTGGATTCTTGTTTGCAATTTCGTATGCCCCACTTAAAGCTTTGAATCCATCCGCATCCTGTCTACCGCCCCAAAAATTGACCAGTCTTTCGATTGCAAGATTGAGCTTCTGCATCCAAATATCTTTATTTTGTTTCTCATCTCGATTTAAAAGAGTCATCAGTGCATGGATCAAATCTTCTGCAGCTTCTTCTTTAGTATAAGAAAAATAATCGAGCAAAAGTATTGCCTCCTCGATCTCTCGAGAATTCGAGCTTTCCTGAATAATTTTTTTAATATTTTCAATGTTTAAATTGGCTTCCAGAGTATCTTTCAAGTCCTTCATTTCGTCTGTCAAGGATGTTTGATCCTTCTCAAGGCTTTCATAGAATTCAGCTAATTTAAAACCATCCTGTTGATCGACGAGTCTGTTAAAAACAGCAGTCACCTTTTTGATTTCCTCTTCATAATCAAATAACCGCTTCCCTACCCAGGACAGAAACCGATGAAACCGGCGGACACATTTTGATCTTTGAGAAAGTTGCACCTCGATCTCACTCTTCAAGGCGTCAAAAATCCCCTGAAGAGTTGTCTTCTGGTCCAGATTGCCATAATTTAGAATCAGTTTTGCAATCTCACGTCGGCTCGCATACTGCTCGTTTCCGATATTAATTTTAACGCTTCCTAGTCGGCCAATTTTAAATTTTCTTTCTTTTATAGCTTGTGCGATACTATTAACATTTTCTTTAATAAGCACTTTAGACATGAAGCCACCTTGAGTTTTAATGAGAGAAGTTATACTAGGAAAGAAAATTGATTCAAAGAGAATCTATTTTACTGCTCAGATGTAATCTCGAGGGCTTTCATAAATGGAAGCCAGGAAAGCGCTGAAGATCGAGATAGTTAGCATATGTCCCTATCTCTTCAAAATTTGCCATCACCATTTTCTGCGCAAACTCAACAGGGATCTAACTGAAGAAGATCATTTTACATTCAGGATCTGCCTCAATGATTTGAGCCACCTTATGGCCCATTGTTGCAGCCTGTTTCAGGAGATCCTCACTTTTCTCTAATTTAGCCTTGAGATAAAGTTTATAAGGCTCTTCTATAGCCTCCAAATCGTTTGGACAATGCTTCAGCTCAAGCTGATCCAGCATGGAGCTATCACCTAGTTTATAACCTGCGACATACCAAGTGTCGAGCGGCTCTTCACCCTTTAGTTTCGCTTCATTGATGGCGGCGCAGATAATCCCAACGTCCTTGTTCAAACAATGATTCGCAAGCCTTTTCAGAAGCGCAAACCTGTCCAAAATTCCACGCTCCTTTGGACCAATTAGTGCAGGATGATCAAAATCAGCATACTCTAGCGCCCTTTGCAACGGTTGGAGATTATCATTTTTAACAAGCCTCTCGCAAGAACGCATCAAAATTGCTTCACAGCGTTTTCGATCATCCTCGGTTTCTAACTTGTCCCAAAGAAGCAAGAGATATCTTGGCAGATTCACTAAGCCTTCTAAATTCCAAGTGCTGAAAGAAGCCAACTCCACAGCAAGGATTACTTTCCATTTCTCTTCAGGGGCTCCATTCTCTAAAGCCTCTAAGGCCTTATCCCCATTAGAGTATTGCCTAATACCCTTTAATTTATCTTCAAACATCTCGCTTCGTTCACTACCGATAATAAATAGTAGACGATCCAATAATTCAGCATTATTTTCTTGAACTAACTTATCAAATCCTTCGCCACACAATGCATCCCTCACAACTTCTGGGATTGGGCGAAGCAAAGTGGCGCATTTGATTAATGCCTCCACATTACCCGAAAGATTCCATTCCTTCCAAAACTCATTACCTTCTAATGACTCAGGTTCACGTGTTGTGCTAAACATACCAAATCCGACAACTTCCTCTTGGGGGCTAGAAGAAGCATTCGGAAATTCCTCAGAAGGTTTCGGGGAGCGCAATTCTTCGAGCTTCTTTTCATAATTATAGGAAAGTCTCCCCAGCCAGGAGAAAAAGCGATGGATGCGTAGTGCATGTTTACCCTTTTCTTTGAGTCTCTCATTAATGCGGAGCTTCAGGCCCTCAAAGACTTGCTTAAGCTCGCACTTTTGATTTTCAGAGCCGTTTTTAAGAATCAGCTTTGCAAATTTGCGACGACTCACATAATAATCATCACCGATTTTAATTTTTACTCTACCCAAAGACCCGACTTTAAAATCTTTATTGCTTTTGAGGTAGGAAAGGGAACTATTTAAATCAATTTTTGTCATAAAAAGAATTATAACCTTGTGCCAGTTTCACCTCAAGGAAAACTTCTAGCAAAATTCACTACAGTTCGAGTACACTCGGCTTACTTCACTATTCCTAGGAGGAATTCATGCATTTCAATAGATGGATTTTGTCATGCACAGTCGCTTGCATGGCAATCGGTTCTTGCGCAGCGGCGGAAACGCCCCTTAAAGCGCCTGCAGCAAAATCAACAGATGAAGTCGACATCAAGAAAGTATCCGAGGCGTTTGGCCACTTTATAGGGAAAAACCTAAAGACTTCAGGCTTAAACTTCGATATCGATAGCTTCATCCTGGGAGTCCGCAATGGAGAACAGGGCAAACCTTCCCCTCTCTCGGAAAAAGAGTATGAGAAGCAAATGATGCTCCTCCAAGAACGAGCTTTCACAAAACTTGCAGATGAAAACCTTAAAGCTGCCGAAGAGTTCATGAAGAAAAATGCCAAGGAAAAAGGCGTTGTCGAGTTAGAACCCGGAAAAATTCAGATTTTGGTCGTTAAGGAAGGAAAGGGCGATGAAGTGAAAGACACATCTGCACCTCAAATTCAATACACAGGCACCTATATCGATGGCACAGTTTTCGGCAGCAGCCAAGACGCAGGCGGACCGATCACCATCCCGCTCAATCAGACAATTCCCGGCTTTAGCAAGGGATTAAAGGGCATGAAAGAGGGCGAAGTGCGCAAAATATTTGTCCATCCGGATTCCGGCTACGGAAAAACCGGCCACTTACCTCCTAATTCACTCCTCATCTTCGAAGTAGAATTGATCAAGGCAGACAACAAAGAAGCACAAGATCAAGGCGATATTCTCTCCGAGAGAGATGAAGACTTTGATGATGATGAGGATGACGACGATGAAGAGGAAGAGGATAACGAAGAAGAACAAAAGAGCAAAAAGTAACCCTCACCTACGAGGCGGGAACCTCCCGCCTCTCCATCTTACTGTGAAAATCGTACTCTACCAACCACAAATCCCTCAAAATTGCGGTAACATCGTCCGCACCTGCTCCGTAACAGGAGCTGACCTGATCTTGATACCCCCTTTCGGATTCAGCATCAATGACCGCTGGCTTAAACGCGCAGGGCTTGACTACTGGGAGGGTGTAAACGTTTCTGTTGTGGAAAATTTAGAGAGCTATCTGGATGCCTTGGAAGGATCATTCTACCTCTTCTCAAGCCATGCAACCTGTAGCTATAGAGACGTCTCTTACGATACCGAATCCCATCTCGTCTTTGGCTCAGAAACTGCCGGTCTGCCGGCCCATTTCCATGAAAAGTATAGCAAACATCTTGTGAAAATCCCGATGCTTCCCGGCAAGCGCTGCCTCAACTTAGCGACCAGCGCGGGCATCGCTCTTTACGAAGCCCTGCGCGGATATGACACTTTCTAGATAGCGGATGAAATCAAATCGGCAAGTGCCTCTTTGTCGCGCACTCCAACAACTCTTTTATGCTCCTTACCATCTTTGAAGATGATGATCGTGGGGATCGATGTCACTCCGAATTTGCTAGTGACATTTTGTGCCTTTTCGATATCGAGCTTAGCGATTTTTGCTTTGCCATCCATTTCATTGGATAACTCTTCAATAATCGGAGCAATCATTCTGCAGGGACCGCACCAATCAGCGTAAAAATCCACTAATGTGACTCCCTTTGCAATTTCCGCTTCAAAATTTTGATCATCCAGATATTTAATATGACCTGCCATGTTGGACTCCTCTGTTAAATTAGGGCAATTATCTCCTTTCCCTGCTTAAGCGTCAACCTTGCATGTTTTTTCAGAATATGCTAAATTTTTAACCTTATGACACTAGAACAACCCTATTTCGTCCTCGCATATTATCGCTTCACAAAGATTGAGAACCCTCAAGCAGAAGTGCAAGCACACAAAGATTTTTTAAGCACGCTCGATGCCACTTGCCGCATCTACATTTCAGAAGAGGGGATCAACGGTCAAGCCTCTTTTGCACGTGAAGATGCTCTCCGCTACATCGACTGGATGCATTCCAAACCAGCTTTCAAAGACTTAGAATTTAAAGTCCATGAATGGCATGAACAGGCATTCCCAAGACGAACAATTAAATACAGAAAACATCTTGTCGGAAGAGACAGAGAAGTGAATTTTGACAATCAAGGAGAACATGTCGCTCCTAAAGAGTGGACAAAGATGCTTGAAACGGAAAAAGAGGCTCTGCTGCTTGATGTGCGAAACGATTACGAATGGGACGTAGGCCGCTTTGAAGGAGCCACAGTACCACCTTGCAAAACATTCCGAGACTTTGAGTCATATGCTGACAAACTGCGCCAAGAAGTCAACCCAAAAGAAAAGCCTGTAATGATGTATTGCACAGGCGGGATTCGTTGTGAAGTGTACTCTGCGCTTCTAAAAGACATGGGCTTTGAAAAGGTGTATCAGCTTCAGGGAGGCATCATCAAGTATGGCCTTGAAGAAGGCGCGGGAAAATGGCAGGGCAAACTCTTTGTCTTTGACGACCGCTTGACAGTACCGATCAGCTCGGAAGAGGCTCCCGTGATTGGAAAGTGCCACCACTGCGGAGCTCCCTCAGAAAGCTATTACAACTGTGCCAACATGGACTGCAACGAACTGTTTCTATGCTGCCCCAATTGCGTTGCCCCTCATCAAGGCTGCTGCAAAGATAGCTGTAAAACATCTGCAAAGCTGAGACCTTATCAGGAACAAGGCCCCCACAAACCTTTCAGACGAAAGCACCTCGTAGAAAATTTTAACCGCTCTTCAAATTGAATATCTGGAGAATGTAAACACAAAGGGAAACGCAAATCTTTGTGCCTTTGAGACTTTGTGTTTCAATCATTTTGAAAATGCATCGAAAAGGCTATCTTCTTGAAGCCACTGTGTCATCTGCACCTTACAAAATTACACGAAAAATGTAAGGTTAACATTACAATTGTTATTCGAAAAAAAAATTAAACACAAAGCCACTAAGACACAAAGGGAAACTGCAATTCTTTGTGCCTTTGTGCCCACAAAAACTATTCTTCCTGTATAGTCAAATTTGTCTCTCATTTAGTCCTCCTTTGGTAACGTGGTTGTTTCCCTTAGGAGGACTTTTATCATTTATGACTTAAACTTGAATACAGCATAGGAACTTTGTGTTTCAATCATTTCTACCTTTTCGGGTTTCTCTACTGATTTTAAGCCATGCTAGCATCTGCTCTTGGGTTTTATCTAAAACGACGGTAAGCCCAGGCTTAATACCCTCTTCGGAGATCTCAAAAGCCTTCATCGTGTTGCAAATCCTGCCATCGAGACGAACTCCCACACCGCGTATACCTGCCAGATTGCCCCAGTCCGCAAACATCGTCAGGGTCATTTCACAGGCTGTGATTAGAAAAATGATCTCTTTTTCAGGGTGTTTGCGTTTAAGCTCAAATACTTTCCTGCCTATGTCGTGCACTGTGGGAATATAGACCGGCACCACCCCCTCTTCAGGTATTGCATTGGAGGCTTTTCCAATAAAACATTGCCTGCACACGCTATTTTCAGGGTCGCGGATGCATTGATCCGTGAACCTTCCTGAAGGGCATTCAAAGGGTTTGTGGCAATAGGAAAACCCCAGAATCAAAAGAGAGTTCTGTTTTTGTAACAGCGATACAAACTCCTCTTTTGAGGCAATCCCATAAAGAAAAAAATCGCCCTCCCTTGTAAAAGGGCGGCTAGAAAATAACGACTTCAGATAGTTAAAGGCATGCGTAAATGGCCTGCGCATCACATTTAGGAAAATTTCTGCACCGCGGTCTTTCATCACCATCCACTTGAAACTTTTCCAGCGCAAGTTTTTTGCAGTATCGGGTGTGATTCCCTGCATCGTGGGATAAGTGCGCAGAAGCTTCAAAGGACTCTTTTTGGCCGCTTCGGGAATTTCGCCATCCCAGGCTTTTTCAGCCTCATCCCAAGTCTTAAACTGATCCCAGAAATTCCCCATCCCTTCACCATTAACAGAAATTATGCAATGATATCTGATCGATGCAAAAGTTTGAAATACAATTCCTTCCGCAGGAAATACAAATTGGAAACAGAAAAGCTCCTTATAGCGATTCCTATGAATTGCTTAAGGAAATGGCTGCATTGGGCTCTTTTTCCTATGATGGAAAGCCGCTTATTGTCGATCTATTCTCAAGGGCAAAACCGCACTTTGAAGTGAGAAAGGATGAAACAGGCACATTGTATCTGGAAGGATTTTTTGAAGTGAGAGCGGAAAAAATCCCTTTTTCTGCACTGCAAAAATTAATCCCCTTTCACCCCCCCTTCTTCATATATAAAAGCATGCTGAAAATGGTGAATGAGGAGATCTCAGCCAAATTTTTGCAAAATATTCCTCGCAAAATCTCTTCCCATGAACTTAAAGAGCTGCAAGAGGAAACAGACGTCATCCTCCATTTTACAGGGGATGCTCTGAAAGATCCTCTTCCCGTTCTTAAATTGACCGATCGAGGAGGAGCCTTTGCAAATCTTTTGATGGACTATGGAGATTCCCTTGATGTTTTTGAGAGAAATACCTCATGCGAGGCTCTATGGGAAAAAGATCTCATTGAAACAGGTTATCAGAAAAAGCAGGTAGACAATTCTTCTTACTATTGCCCGTTAGACAAGGTCGGAAAATGCCTCGCTTTTCTCTTAGAGATAGGCTGGAAAGTCCTCGACTATCGAGGCAATGAACTTCTTTTAGAAACGAAAAGAAAATTTGAAGCGACCACAAAAAATGGTAAAATCGCTCTCCATGGAGAGGTCTGCTTTGCCTCTTTTAAAGCTGATCTTTCAAAACTTAAAGGGGCATTCAACCGCAAAGAGCGCTTTTTAGAGCTCGGAGAAGGAAAAGCTGGCCTCATTGCCGATTGCAGCGCCATTGAGGAGCTACTTCAGCAGGCGGAATGGAAGGATGATCAACCCACCCTCAACTCGTTCCACCTGCCTTTAGTCTTGGAGTGTGGTGAAACGGTTCTTGCGCCCGATCTGGAAAAAATCAAAAATGCTCTTAGCATACCCCAACACGCTCTTGCTCCCTCAAAGGATTTCCAGGGCGTCTTAAGACCCTACCAGGCACGCGGCTTAGAATGGCTTGAGAGGCTGCAACAGGCAGGATTGAATGGCGTTTTGGCAGACGAAATGGGCCTTGGAAAAACCGTGCAGGTTATCGCCTATCTTTCCTTGAGGGACCAACACGCTCGACATCTGATCGTTGTTCCCTCTTCACTGCTCTTTAACTGGGAAGAGGAATTGAGCCGCTTTCTACCCTCGCTATCCTGTGAACGGTTTAAGGGCATTTTGCCGGAAAAGGGGGTCCTGCTCATTTCATACCATGCCCTTAGAAGCAATATCTCACACTTTCAAGGTCATCAGTGGGACACGATCATCTTAGATGAAGCGCACACGATTAAAAATCCCGATTCTCAAATCGCACGCGCTGTCAGGGCTTTGAAAAGTCACTTTCGCATCTCTATGACAGGCACACTCGTCGAAAACCACTCCAGAGAGCTTTGGTCCCATTTTGAGTTCCTGATGCCAGGCCTATTAGGAGATCGTGAGGAATTTGAAGGCAATCTCTCTTTGGGAGAGGTCGATAGCCGCTACTTGGCACGCACCCAAAAACTTGTCCGCCCCTTCATCTTGCGGAGGCGAAAGGAAGAGGTCGCCCCTGAACTGCCGTCTTTGACGGAACAAACCGTCCATGTTGAAATGAGTGAAGAGCAGAGAGGGTGTTATGATAACTTCCTCATCACTGCAAGGAAGTCTTTAAAATCGGGCGCAAAAAAGATCGAGATTTTTGAAACGCTTTTGCGATTAAGACAGATTTGCTGCCATCCCCACCTGATCGGATTCAATGCCCCTTCTGCAAAAATGGAAGCTCTCATCGATGATCTTCTTACAATTGCCGAGGAGGGCAAAAAAGCACTTGTTTTCAGCCAGTTTGCCTCTATGCTTCAGTTGATTGCAAAAGAGCTCAAAGAGAAAGGGATTCCCTTTGTTCTTCTGGATGGAAGCACAATCGATAGGGAAGCTCCGGTCAAACAATTTCAGCAAGATCCCAAAGTCCCAGTCTTTCTTATTTCACTCAAAGCAGGGGGCGTTGGTTTAAACTTGACAGCTGCAGATTACGTCCTTCTTTTTGACCCCTGGTGGAATGAAGCTGCGGAAAAGCAAGCGATCGGCAGAGCGCACCGCATTGGCCAAAAAAAGCCCGTCCTCGTTAAACGCTACATTGCGAAGGAATCGATTGAAGAAAAGCTTCTCTCACTCAAAAATGCCAAAGAAAAACTTGCCTCCCAAATCCTCGATGAGGCGCTCATAGGTGATGCCCTTTCTCTTGAAGAGCTACTCAATCTCCTAGACTGTGGGAGATAGTGAATAGTTGCCAATTATGCACCATTTTGCTCGACAAAGGCTCTCAGCTCCTCCCAAACTTTCTTCAAGTCAATGCTGTAGGGTGCATATGCACCATACTCTTTCTTATAATATTCTTTTTCATCATCTTTAATTTCGTCTAGACTTTCCAGCGAAAGGCTGCTCTCAAAGACACTCACATCTTTGCTTGCAGTAACTACGTCGATGAGAACCCCCATCGAATATGTCGCAATTCCTATGGCTCTATCGATTTCTGCCGTTTTATTCGGTAACTGAGTTGCTGTAAGGATCAATTCATAACGTTCCAATAAAGCTTCTCTAAATCTAGAAAGTTGATTTGTATATGCCTCCTTCGGACCTTCATTTCCTTCAATTTTAAATTCCACATCTTCAGCATAATCTTTATCTATACAAATTTTTTCAATTATAATTAATCTTGCTAAAAGTGAGAGGACATGCATTGTTTGATCATGTGCAAATTCCTTTCCTCTGGAGATTATGCACTCAACAGCACCAGGCTCTTTAATAAACGCCTTCACGAAATCTAAGTGGGGTTCAATTTCTTCTGAACCATACTTAATTTTTAGATCCAGAAGATGCGGCCTTGTGACTTGAAGTTTTTTCCACCGCTCCAAAAGTAGATTTAGATCTGGCAAAGTCAGGATAAAATCTTTCCCTTCTTTTGAAAGGGTATACCCCAATTCATTGCATGTGCTGCCATATATCTCGTGGCTTGACACTTCCATACTCGGAACTTCATCATATCCATCTTCCTCTTCATCCAGACCCTGATAGATTTTAAAAAATTGTTTATTAAAATTTTTATAAATGTCTATGCATTTATCCTCTGTTAAATTAGGGACTATAGAAACTAGACTGATAGGATAACCTTCTGTAGCAGGGTATACCTCCATAAGCCCCTTTAATATTGTTTTAGCGTAATTAGAATTGGTGAATGGATTGAATTCATCTTTAAGACGAAAAGTCAAAAGCATCCCCCCACTTTCAGAGTTCGGATCACGCTCCATTTTCACAGGTTCCCAAAGATGTCCACGCACATCCTCAATTTTAAGAGGGGGAAGTGCAGGCGAAAACGTCAGCTCTTCGGGTTGAGTGGTTTTCTCAAGTGTCGTTTTTAGGATTGCCTTGATTTTCTCCACGCCACTCTTTAATTCAGTGCCATTTTGGCCTGATATTCTATGAATTAGAGAAGTTATTTCATTTTTTTGGTTCTTAAGTTCAGGTTCTTCACATATCTTTTCGAGTCGATCTAATAGCTTCTTTAGCTTTTCCTGATTCGGCCCCTCACTGCGCGCTTGATCTAGCCATCTATTTGTTTTTGCAATCAAATTCGTGAGATTACTATTAAAATTAACCATATACCCCCAAAAAATTACTTTACTTAACTATATTATTATTTAATTACCTGATAATTTTCTGCAATGCAATTAGTTTGCTGATAAAATAGCTTCCTAGTCTCTGCAATTCATAAAAATTAAATTGTGAGTTAGGTCTGCGTGTTTACAAAAAAAAATCCCGTCCGAGTTTTAATTTATTATTAAATTCGGACGGGAAAAATTATTTATTATGAATTAGTATCTTCTTCTAGGTATCCTTTTTCTATTATCTCCTGTGCTGTGCTCTTCACTGTCAGCAAGCCTTCGGAAAACCCAAGCATCCGCATCAGGCGGTCGACATACTCGACTTCAGTGGTTAACTGGTCGTTAATCGATTCCAAAACAGCGATCTTCTTCAAAAGCTGTGCTTTAGTCATTGCACACCTCCTTGTATTTGATGCGCTGTCATATGCGAATTTCATGCCATCATCATAATCTGGCCGCAGTTAAGGAAACGTAAATCGAAAATCAAGATTAAGTGAATTCGATCGATTGCTATACTGCATCCATGGAACTGTATACAGACTATGGCTGGAAAGAGGGGAAACCCTATGGCAAAGGTCCGCTTTTAGAGACCGAAAATGGCTTCCGCATCCTGAGCGACCCTTACAAAAAGCGGTTTACTGTCGAAATTTACGAAAAAGGACGCTTCCAACAGGTCGCCTACGATTCCG
>CAZSDA010000013.1:0-57740 GCA_964605535.1 uncultured bacterium | reverse complement strand
GCTTAATTCCTTCCAATTTGCTAAGCTAAGTTTGAGAATGACTTGGCTGGAATCGTCACCTTTCTTGTATTGCTCGATCAAAGTCCTAAGTGGACTTTGAGATGCTGGAGTATCGAGAGTTGCGCCTGCGACTCGAGAGGTATTTGCAGCTGTTGATTCAGGGGAGAGCTTGACGTCCATTACCTCTACTCGTGCAAATAAACTCCTGACTTTTTTTGATATGAGGGCTAATCCTAAAGAACTTAAGACGATTAAAGTCCCTAAAGCATACCTTCCCAGCTTATGGCCGGGGCCGGTTTTAAATGTTCTATGATAGGTAAAGGTGCGTGCATTGGTTGTTGTATCGAAAGTTTCATCTTTTTTCTCCCAGCCTTTATTTTTCCCAGGGTGTGCATCTCTTGTAATTTTAGCGCTAAAGTTGATTCCCATAATTTAACCTTAATTATTATTGTGTCAGCTATTCATTATATGCTTTTTAATAAAAAAAGTTGAAGTTGAAAAATTTATTTTATTGGGTACTTAGGCAAGTAAAGGCTTGCAAGGGTTTCGCTGTGTCTTTCCAAAAATGGAGCATTTCGGATAAAGGTGAGGAAATGTCAAAAGAGGTTGGGATATGAAAATTGCGCTATTATTCGCGGCTCTAGTGGGTGTGATGCCTTTGATGGCGCAGCCGACACCAAAAGAGGCGATGCAGAGATTGCTAGCAGGCAATGAGAGATACATTACCGATAGGCTTGAACATCCCAACCGCGATCAAGATAGGCGCGAGGCAATCGCTGCAAAGCAGGAACCTTTCGCGGTGATCGTTGGCTGTTCCGATTCCAGAGTTTCTCCAGAGATTCTATTTGATCAGGGAGTGGGCGATCTATTTGTCGTGCGGGTCGCTGGAAATGTGGTTGGTCCCCTTGAAATGGATAGCATCGAATATGCAGTGAAGGTGCTCCATTCCGTTGCGATTTTGGTGCTAGGACATGAAAGCTGCGGAGCTGTCGATGCGGTTATGAAGGGACAAACAGCTGACATTGAAGCGGTCGCAGAATTAATCGCGCCTGCCGCAGAAGAGGCAAAACAGCGTGGCGGCAATAATTTATTAAAGACGGCAACAGAGATCAACGCAAAGCGCATGGCCCACTCATTATTAGATTCCCCTCTGATTGCCCAACTTGTCAAAGAGCAGAAGCTTCTCATCCAATCAGGGTATTACAACCTTCAGAGCGGCAAGGTGGATATCCTCGATGCTGGCTTTGTATCAAAATAATTAAATTTTTGATATAATTAAGGTAGGTGGTAGTTTGATCTCATGTATTGAGGTGAATTATGTCGGGTGAAATTCAGTCAGGTATGTCTTCTGTCGGTGGCAATGTCCCTATATTGGGCGATGGGTGGGTACAGCTCGGAGGACCTACGAGCACCAAACAGAATTGGGATGAGCTTTCTCGAGCAGAGCAGGTTGTCGTCCTGCAGTTCCTTTTAAATTCACAGTTTCCCATATTGACACCTCCCGCTGCTGTGAGTGGTTCTTCCTCGCCAACGGAAAAGATAGCGGTCGGCGACGTTTCGACGCGAGCGAAGCAAGCACTGCTTGACTCGTGGCTTGATCAGGTCAAGAAGGAGTATGAGGATTGGCAGGCAAGAGAGGAGCGCGATCGGATAAAGAGCGCTGCGAGGCAGCATCAGATCGATGGACTTGCTTCAATGCAGGCCCTCTACAACCAATCTCCCGAATTTTCCGAGAGATCTGATTTTTCAGTATTGACTTTGGGCATTGTAATTACGGGCATGGGCATCACCGAAGCGATGATGGTCGATCCCGGCACTCAAGTGGGGATTAATCCAATACAGGATATGGCTGACAAAACGATTGCTCAATTGGCACCCGATTTGACAATGGTTATTCCCGTCTTTGCGTTGGGGATCCAATATGCGACTACATTTGAAACGGTAGGTAAGGCAGTTAAGGGAGAACCCACTCGCGACTTGGATTATGCGAAGAAGTATGCGGAAAATATGCGGGAGCTCGTGCGCAATCCCGTATTCACAAATTATTTGAGCGCACTCATCACTGCCAACGTGGCAAAGGGTGCACCTGTTCCCAAAGACCGCATGGATCACCTGCTTGCCTTCCTAAAAGTCATCTTGCTTTCTCTGGCCATGGCATCAGTTTACAAAGCAGAGACAGGTGGCTATATGAGCAGTAAAGAGTTTCAGGATATGTTAAATAAGGGAATTGAATTTCCCGAAGGCGATATCAGATTTGAGTTAGCGGACATGATTCAGGAGCAACTCAAGCTGCTGAGCGACCCCGAAAAGGCGAAATTGCTCACAGCTATTAACAGTTTCTTCAATTCCAACCCTTCAGTCAAGCTCCTTACCAACCCCTCTAAGGCATTCGCCAATTTCAATCAGCATCTTCTCTCCAATGGCAATGACAGAGTTTAACCCCTGATATTTAAAATGATATTTCTTTCATCTTTAAGTGAGTGGTTTGGTTTTAATTTCTTGCATTCATTTTGAAATTTCTCAGACAGACATTGCGCGTATAAGGTGTTGTTATAAAATAGTAAGGTGTGGCCAATGAATTCTTTCTTAAATTGAATGGGTCTTTGATTAGAGTCTACCATGACGGTTTCATCGATTTTTTCTATGTGTTTTTTAAGCGATTTAGAATTCAATAAGTAGGCAGCAATATTTCCAATAATGGGAATCATGGTTAATAAACCGATTCCTGCATTCTTAATGCCAATTTTTGTCTCATTTAGATGGTATTTTCTATTTTTCAAAAAAATTGCACATGAGAGATGTACAATCGTATGGGCAATGCCCAGGAGTGTTCTTCCAAAACCCGTAAAGGAGCTGATTATTGGAAATGCTCCCAACAAATCCAATTTATTGATCTTGGTTTTTCTTCTATAAGACTTACCATCGCATGGTATAATCGTAATAAATTTTGGGGAAGAGGATCTTCCAGTGAGCAGATTTCCGGTAGCTGAAAATTCCATTGTCGTTCCTAGATTTAGGAGAGTAGTTATATGACGTATAAAACATAATCGTCAATAAATAAAATTATACTCAATCGCATTAAAATTTTTAATTAATTGCATAAATTATTTTAATGACTTTGAGTCGTCGGTGGCCGGAAGAGAAATTAGCTGAGAGGTTATGAAGCGGTAAAAAAGGCTTCTAGAAGCATTTTAAGGGCTTCGATGTCTTTTCGGGCGATTAGTTCTCGTGCAGAATGCATCGAAAGCATTGCTATGCCAATATCGACGGTGTTGATTCCGGTCAGAGAAGCGTGGATCGGCCCGATCGTCGTTCCGGAGGGAAGGTCGATCCCGGATCGCAGGTGGGCATCAATCCAATCCAGGATATCGCCGATAAGACAATCGCCAATTTAGCCCCCGATTTGACTATGGTCATTCCCGTCTTTGCCTTAGGGATCCAATATGCCACAACTTTTGAGACAGTAGGGAAGGCCGTTAAAGGGGAACCTACTCGCGATTTGGATTATGCGAAGAAGTATGCTGAAAATATGCGGGAGCTCGTCCGCAATGCCGTATTTACAAACTATTTGAATGCACTCATCACTGCCAACGTGGCAAAGGGTGCTCCCGTTCCCAAAGACCGCATGGATCACCTGCTTCCTTCAATCAACATCTTCCTAAAACCGATGACCGTGTCTGAGTTCCTACCTCTAAATAACTAACTGTCGTAAATATCCGTATTTAAGTATAATTTTATTAAACAATGAATAGGGCGCATAATGAGAGTATCGGAATTTTGTAAAAATTATTTTAATCCTTCTGCAACAAAGTTAAGCGATCAGTTCAGCTTTAATAGTGTAGGCGCTGCCCGTGCTGCGAAAATCCTCAGTTATGCAACAATTATCTGTCCTTTGATAATGGGTATAGTCTACGGCATGAGCAAAGCCATTGACCGTGACCGAGTTAAAGAAGGGGGCCCGTTCCCTGCTCCCAAAGTAAAACAAGTCGCACAAGTTTTAGTGCAGCGACGAGAGAAACAGCAGTTTGCTAATATTAATTCTGCTTGCGGAGTGGATCTCAAGGGAAATAAAAATAGTAACGACTTCGAGGCAAGTCATAGAAAAGGGAAATGGCCAGCAAAACCTGTGATCGCCATAAGGCCCTCCTTTGTCCCTGATGCATTTGTTGAGCATTTTGCTAAAAATAAGCGGGCTGGGGCAATCGGTGAGAAGTATAAGCCTAACACTAAGATCACCAACATGGAAGGAGCTCTTCACACTTTTGTGACCTTTATACTACCTACAACCTTGGCAGGCGATCCGGGTTGGGACAATGGATATGTAATCAATCGGCGTCCAGATCACTTGGGGCGCGAAGTGGTGTTAAGCACGGCAATCCAACCCGACTTTGAGAGTAGAGCAGTTCTGTGGGACCTCTTGCACGTAAGCGAAAATTCGATTCAGGGCGAATCAGTTTCTGCTGATTTTAAACCCCTTGCGGAAAGGTTTCCCCCTGATTCGAGTGAATTTAGGGAAGCGCTGCCCAACTATGAAGATCAGCTTAAGAGGCATATGATCTCTTTCCTGACGGAGGAAAAAAGGATTCCTGGATCAAATGAAGAAGGTGTGGAAAAACTTGAGGGTTGGAAGGCGATGCAACTGATCCGCCATTTGATTGAGGGGGAAGTACCAGGAGCAAAAGATCTTAAAAATGTGGTTCTTTCCCTTGGACAAAGAGAAGAATTTTGCTTGGAGGCGCTTTTTAATCTCGTATTAGAACAGATTCGTTATGAACTTTCTGCTCTAGATCAGTTATTGCCTCAAGGGTACGTGTACAGCATCGATCCCCCCAAGATCTTTACACGGTATCTTGGAGATGGAGGAACGAGACTTCTAAACCACCTGCAGGTGTTTGCGCTTCGCTGTTTACGCGATGAAGGGGCCCATTTTCAGAATTTGAAGTGCATTGCCTTTAATAATTTTGAGGAATTCGACAGCTCGTTGGACTTAATGCAAAAGGTATTTCATGATCGCGGTGTTGAAATCATCAGCAAGAAAGAGCTCTACGACGAGAATGGTAATTATAAGGTTCCTGCAAATATGGCCCTGGTGATTCACAATAACAGCGATGCATTCGGCCAGAATATTCAGAGCGAGGAAGGAAAGAGTTCTCTCGATGCTACTGTTGGACAGGCAAGTGATGCTGCGGTTTCTCTTAACCAAGAGACGGTACAGCCAATCGTTATGTCGTTTTGAAAAGAGCTGTCAATAGCTTTTCCAATGCATCGATGTCTTTGCGTGCGATCAGTTCACGCGCAGAGTGCATCGAAAGCATCGCAATTCCGATGTCCACAGTGTTGATCCCGGTAATAGAGGCGTGGATAGGCCCTATCGTTGTTCCTGAGGGAAGGTCGTTTCTTGGTGCGAAGGATGTGATCTCAACCTTTGCTTTTTTTGCTGCCTCAAAGAGAAATTTTGTGCCGGCAGCTTCTGTTGCATAACGCTTCTGTGCGCTTGTTTTGAGAAGAACGCCTCCTTCTAGTCGAGGTTTGTGGCGCATGTCGTGTTTATCAGGGTAGTTGGGATGGAGGGCATGGGCAAGATCTACAGAGAGGCAGTTTGTTCCGGCCAGGATTCTGAGTTGCTCATCACGGCTGATTGTCGCGCATAGGAGAACCCTTTCTATTAAATGGGAGAAAAAGGGCGAAGCTGCTCCACTCGAGGTTTCAGATCCAATCTCTTCATGGTCCCAGAAGGCAATGACGTTTAAGCTGTCCTTGCTGGCACCTTTCTTGAATGCCTCGAGAATGGGATATACGGAAGCGAGATTGTCCAGCCGATACGCTGCGATGAATTCATCTTGGGCCCCGAGCTTACAGGGCTCTTCAATCGGACAAAGAAATAGGTCATGCGCCAGGAGTTTCTTGAGAGAAGGAATGGCTTTTTCTAAATGCTTTATCAAAAAGCCGCCTTTGGGAGGATTCAGCCCCCACAATGCGTTAAGGTGTTCCTGTTTGTTTAGCAAAAGGCCTTCTTCATTGACTTTTCTATCAAGATGGATAGCTAGCTGTGGAATAGTCAGAGGATGTTGATGCAGATCGACGAGGGAATTTTTGATTGCCCCTTTTTTATCTTCGAAAAGCACTCTTCCGGCAATCTTTAGATCGCGGTTTAGCCAGGAGGAGAGAAGAGGGCCTCCGTATATCTCAGAGGCTATCATCGCCATTCCTTCTTTTTCATACTCCGGTTGAGGCTTTAGTTTGAGGGCAGGGCTGTCCGTATGGGCCGCAGCGATCTTAAGTGAGCGCACTCTTTGCGATGGCATCGTGAATGCAATCAGAGAGCCGCCTCTTTTGACATAATAACTCTTTCCTTTATGCAATTTCCACGCATCTGATTCTAACAGTTCCTGTGCACCCTGTTCTTGTAAAACGTTCTCGATCTCTTCGACGGCATGGTAAGCAGTCGGGGATTTTTTCAAGAATCGGATAAAGGGATCCATGGAGTGCCTCGCTTATGTTCGATATGATAAAGATAAGCTTTATCGTAATATTTGAGCAAAAGAGTGCAAGCGATTTCCAGGTTCCTTTCGCGGATGGCAGATTCGATTTTCTGTGTCGCTTCGCTTCCTAGTTTTCTGGAAATTTTTTTGACAGATTCCAGGAGCACCTCAATTGGATGAGCGCCATACTCTTCGATAAGACGTTTGATTCTCTCCTCCATTTTCGTTTCAATCATGTAAAGAGGAGCTTTGGCCATCTGTTCAAAAAGTGCGTCAGGAATTTTGCATGTTCCAATCATCCTGCTTTCATCCTCGATCCAAATGGGACGGGAAGGTTCGAGTTGAAAGAGTTCAAGGGCAAGGAGATTTTCAAACTGCTCTGAGCTTGGTTGAGGAGCTAGTCCTAGTTGTCCGAAGGCGCTCCCTTTATGCGAGGCAAGCGCTTCTAAGTCGATGATTTGCTCTCCGGATTGTTTAAGCTCTTTTAATTTTGCTGTCTTACCGGACCCGGTCAATCCCCCTAGGAGCTTGAAGGAAAAGGGCTTTTTAAATTGGGAGAGCGCGAATCTGCGGAATGCCTTATAGCCGCCTTTAAGAGTAAAACAAGGAGTGCGTGCAAGTTCAAATAGCCATGCCATCGACTGGCTCCTTAAGCCCCCGCGGAAACAAAAAATGCGTGCGCCTTCCGGGTGTTGCATCGCTATTTCGGCAAAAGAGGAAAGTTTTTGGCCTGTAAGACGCAATCCCTCTAGTAAAGCAGCCTGTTCGCCCATCTTTTTATATAAAGTGCCTACAGCCGCTCGTTCATGATCTTCAAAGAGAGGCAGGGAGATGGCTTGAGGAATGGTCGCGTGGTGAAATTCTATGGGGCTCCGCACGTCGAAAAGAGGTGCGGAGTGAGAGAGGAACTCATCTACAGAGAGCTGTTTAACCATGTTTTTTGGGTTGGATCACTTCCAAACCATTTAAGTAGGGTCTTAAGGCTTTAGGAATGATAACAGAGCCATCTTTTTGCTGGTTGTTTTCCAGAATGGATACCATGAGTCTCGAGGTGGCAAGCCCTGAGCCGTTGAGGGTGTGTACGAATTCCGGCTTTTCATCTTTTTCCCTATAACGGATATTGGAGCGCCTCGATTGGTAGTCTGTGCAGTTGGTGACTGAAGAGACTTCATAGTAGCGATCCTGTCCCGGAAGCCAAACTTCGATGTCGATTGTCTTCGCACCCGCAAATGACATGTCGCCCGTTACGAGCAGCATGTTGCGGTAATGGAGTTCTAATCCTTTCAAGATCTCTTCAGCACTATCCAGCATTCCCTGGAATATTTTTTCATTGTCTTCGGGTTTGCAGAAGCAGAACATTTCGACCTTATTGAATTGATGCATGCGGATCAAGCCGCGCTCTTTACTGCCTGCAGCTCCCGCTTCTCTTCTGAAACAAGGGGTATAAGCAATATAACGTAAGGGTAGTTCCTCTTCTCCGAGGATTTCGTCGCTATGCAATCCATTCAAAGGTACCTCTGCAGTCGGTATGAGAAAGAGGTTGAATTCTTCATCGCTGATTTTAAATTGCTGATTCGCAAATTTCGGGAGTTGTCCTGAGCCGTAGACTACTTCTGGACGTACGACGACAGGGGGAATCCACTGCATGAAGCCGTTTTTAATATGGATCGAAATCATGTATTGCAGAAGCGCCCATTCAAGCTGCGCTCCCAATCCTTTATAGACAGGCCAGCCCGTTCCGGAAATTTTGGCTCCCCGCTTAAAATCAAAAAGGTCTAGCTGTTCATTCAGTTCGACATGGTTTTTAAAGGGAAAGTCAAAGCTGCGTTTAGAACCCCACTCTTTTACAAGTACGTTCTCCTTTGGATCCATCGATACTTTGATCTCATCCATCGGAATATTGGGCAAACGCGCCATGAGATCGTGAAATTCTGCCTCTAAGGTGGTTAGTTCCCCATCGAGAACGCGGATTTTTTCGGCCGCGTCAGACATCGAATCGGTCACAGCTGAAATATCTTGCCCCGAACGTTTGAGCTCTCCGATTTTTTTTGAGGCTTCATTGCGAGCCGCTTTGAGCTGTTCAACTGCTGTTTTATTCTCGCGAATCTTGTGGTCTAATTCGACAATGCGGTCGAGAGAAATATCTGGGTCTTTTCTCTTCAGTTTTTCTTCGACGCCCTTCTTATCTTCGCGTATGCGTTTGATATCTAACATAATGCTTCTTCCTTTCCGATAGATTCATTCTACTCTAAGACACAGAAAAATGAAATATAGGAAATACCCACCCCTTAAGGGGTGGGATTGTTTAATTCCTTTTTATGGAACGGATTTCGAATCCGTTCCGAAATTTGATTTGAAAAACCCCGGCCTTAAGGCCGGGGTCTCCCCGAATATAGTGAAATAGTGTACTCTGTCCCTCATGCGTTTAAAACAAATTGTCATTTTCGGATTTAAATCCTTTGCAGATAAGACAACCGTGACGTTCCACGAGGGGATTACTGTGATCGTTGGACCCAACGGTTGCGGAAAGTCCAATATTGGCGATGCGATTCAATGGGTTTTGGGGGAGCAGTCAGTAAAGGCCTTAAGAGGCGGAAAGATGCCGGATGTGATTTTTGCCGGAACTACGACCAGAAAGCCGCTTCAGTTTGCGGAAGTGACGATTGTGTTTGATCAGATCGAAGGTGAGTTAAATATTCCTTACGTAGAGCTTGCGATCACGCGAAGAATTGAGAGGAACGGCGACTCTGCGTATCTAATCAACAAGCAACCTGTGCGTTTAAAGGATATTCAAAGTCTGTTTTTTGACTCAGGTATTGGCAAGCGCAATTTCTCTACGTTCCAGCAAAAAGAGATTGACGCGATCATCCAGCAGGCCCCGAAAGAGCGCCGGGTCGTCTTTGAGGAGGCTGCGGCTATTAATCGTTTCCTTCATACGAGAAAGGAGTCTCTACGTCGTTTTGATGAAGTCGACCTCAATCTAAAAAGGCTTGAGGATGTCTATCGAGAGGTAAAAAAACAGGTCGACCTATTGGAGCGCCAGTCAGTGGAAGCTGTGCGTTATAAAGAGGCGCAAGAAAGAGTTGAAGTGCTGGAAAAAGGCCTCTTGAAAATGCGCCATGATGGGTACAAAAAACGCCATCAGGAATTGAAGGCAAAAGAGGCTGTGGAAAGTGCTGTCATTGAAAAGGAGGCTTCTCAAAGGGAACTTTTAGCAAAAGAGTGCGAGAGGTTGAGAGCCTCTTATGAAGGTTTGGAGCAAAGCCATTCCACTGCAAGAGAAGAGTATGCCGCTCAGAAAGGAGCAAGAGAGCTGTCGTCTCATAAGCGTTCCGTCGCCGAGAAGAGGACTCTGGAGCTAACCCATGAGATAGAAGAACGCAGTGGTGAGCTGAAACAGTTGCAAAATGAACGTTTTCTACGCGTTCAGGAGATAGAAAAACTGGAAGCAGAAGTGAAAGTACGCGAAGCTGAATCCTCAAAAGCTGAAATAGAAAAGAATGCACTCTTTGCAAAGCTTCAAGCCTTTGATAAAGAGCTTTCACAGCTACGCTTAAAACACTCATCTCTGCAGCAACTCCGCCTGGAGGCCTTGCGCGAAGAGGCGCGCTTTGACGGCGAGTGTGGAAGACAGATGATACGCATTGAGAATAACAGGGAAAAACGCGCCCATTTCGATGAACGTTTAAAGGGTCTTGATGCGCTTTTAAAAGAGAAAGAGAAAGAATTATTAGCAAAGCGTGAGCGTTCTATTGAAGCACTAGCGGAAATTCAAGAGGCAAAGGCCGCCTTGAAAAATGCGGAACAAGCGTTGCAAAAAAAACAGGCTGAGTGCCAAGAGGCAGAAAAACGAAGGAATGAGCTCCACCGCGAATGGGTTCATCTGCAAGCTCGTAAAAATGCTCTCGTGCAACTGCAGCAGGAGGGAGCAGGGCTATCGGAAGGCAGCAAAAAACTTCTTCAAGCCTCTCATCAGAAAACAAGTCCTGTTTTTGGTTTATTGACCCCTCTCTATGAGTGGATTGAAACCGAGGGTAAGGATCCCTTAAAGTTGCAAATGGTTTTGAAAAAGTACTCAGAAACGCTTGTCGTCGAAAGTGAGTCTGATTTGCTTATAGTTTTGGAAGAGATTAATCGGCTGAAGATACAGGAATATTCTCTTTTATGCCTTTCTGACATCGCTGCTAGAGACAAACCTAGCGTTACTGCCCATTTTTGGGACGTTTCAAAAGGCGTTGAAGTTTGGTGCGAAGGGGGGTATCTGCTTGACCATCGCAAAGTCCGTTTTTTTGGATCAGTGGAAAAAAGTTCTGTCTTTTCTCGCGAGGAAGAGATCAGGTCTTTAGAGGTGAAAGTCCTAGAAATTCAAAAATTGGAAGAAGAATGCGCGATTAGAGCGGTCGAATTAGATGCGGCAAGTGCAGCTTACCGTGAACAGCTTAAAAATTGCGACCAGGAGCATCGAAAGAGGGAGATGCGAGGGGTCGATTTTAATTTCCAATTGCAAAAGGCTGAACAGGAATTTGCTAGAATTGCTTTGGAAAAGCGGCAGACGGAAGAGGAATCTCATATTTTGGAGCAGCAGGTCGCCTCCGCTATTCAAGCCCTTGAGGCATTGAAAGTCTCTCATGCAGAGGCAAAAGCTCGCTCAGAGAGCGCCTTGAAGGAGAGTGCGCAGCTTGAGGAAAGCACTTCCGCTCAGTCTCTTCATTACGAAGAGTTTAAAGCTTCATTGTCTTCTGCCAGCAAGCTCTTTGAGGAAAAGGATTCTCTATTTAGAAAATGTTCGCATACTTTGGGTCTTCTGAAGGTAAAGGAAGAGGAGGCCGCGCGGCTGCTCGAAAAGATTTCTCAAGCACTTGAGAAGGCTTCTTTAGCTCGATCGGCGTTACAAAGGGAGCTGGAAATATCTTTTTCCAATGACGAGAGCGAAGAAAAGCTTGAGGCCGCAAAACGTTTAGTTGAAGAAAAACTTGAGGCTTCCAAAAAGGCCAAAGAGGTGTGGGAGGCAAGAAAAAAGCTTTTACAGGCAAGCGAAGATGCATTCCGACAGGCGGAAGCTAAGCTGAATCAGGTAGAAATTCAACTTGCTCATGTGGAAACCGGTCTTTCAGCTCTTGAAAGAGAACTTACAGATCGTTTTGGGGGTGGATACTCTGAATTGGAGCCTTTGAATATGCCTGTCGATCAGGCAGAAAAAGAGGTGAAAAAGCATAAGCAGTATTTGGAGAGCTGCCCTCAAGTTAACCTGGCGGCGATAGGGCAGTGTGCTTTAGAGAAAGAGCGCGAAGAGACATTAAGAGATCAGATTGAAGATCTTGTCCACTCTAAAGATGAACTCAACTCTTTAATAAAAAATGTTGAATCGGATTGCAGAGCGGCCTTTTTGGAAACGTTTCAGACTATTCGAGGCCACTTCCAGAAAAATTTTGCGATTCTATTCCGCGGCGGAGAAGCGGATTTGGAGCTTGCTGCCGGCGAAGATCCCCTTGAGGCAGGCATTGAAATTTCTGCAAAACCACCTGGAAAGCAAATGCGCTCGCTTAGCCTTCTTTCAGGCGGAGAGAAATGTTTAACGGCGATGGCGCTTCTCTTTGCGATTTTTGAGGTAAAATCATCGCCTTTCTGTCTTTTAGATGAGATCGATGCCCCTCTGGATGATGCAAATGTGGAGCGGTTTGTGGCAATGGTGAGAGAGTATACTGACCGTTCTCAGTTTATCATCGTCACTCACAATAAGCGCACGATGGCAATGGCCGATCGCCTCTATGGCGTCTCCATGCAGGAAAAGGGAGTCTCAAAGCTTCTGTCGATGGAATTTATCGAAGATTTGGAGCCTGCGCTAGAAATTTCCTAAACGCAGGCTCTCATTATAGAAATCAGAAATTCTTTATTTCTTGTATTGCTATGCGGCCTATTAACGAACTAGCATAGAGCGAAAGCCCAAAAGTCGTTAGTGCCACCGGAATGATCAAGCAGCAGAGTGGGTCAATCACTGTCGCTGCAATCGAAAGACCCAAGCAAGCTGCACCCATAGCTGCAATAGTCATAGCGGAAAATAGCAGGAATGCGATTTCAGCGACTTTCAGGGCTTTATTAAAAAAGTTCTTCGTTTTTTCGCTGTGGAAAAAAGCAGAGACTTTCCCCTTTGCGTTTTTAAAACCTCCAGAGATTTTAGCTCCAACGGTTCTTGTCTCATGAGCAACTGCTGCATCACGTGCTTGTGCTTTGGCTACCATATTAAACTCCTTGTTATAAAAGTATTTCTATCAGAAAGTTGCAACATTTCTAACTGCTTCAAGCAGGATATATCTGCTAATTAACATGGTGGCCCCTGCTGCTAAAAGGGCTGGAGGCACGAGTACAATGCAAACGGGGTTAATAACAGTCGCTGCAAAGGTAACCCCAATTAATGCGCCGGCGCCGGCTGCTAAGCCAAAACCTGCGGCGAAAAGAGCAGCAATGACAGCCACTTTTTTAGCAGTATTTAATACCTTTTTAGTTGTGTCACTGTTCGCAAATTCTTTTACTTTAGTTTTTGCAGTCTGAAAGCCGTTGCAGATTTTCGCTGTGGAGGTCTTAAAGAAGTTGAGAGCTTTTTTTTGAGCGGAAGGGGCAGGCTCCCCGCTTATTTTCTGATATTCAAGCCATTGTAAATTGTTTGCTAGTTCTGCATCCATTTCTGTAAAATTATATGACATAATATTTCCTTATTGGTTTTCGGTCTAATTCTAACACGATTAATATTAAGATTCTATAAATATAGAATATTTATTGAAAAAATGAAGTGTAAGCGTGATTTCTTTTTTGTTGACAGGTGTAGGGTGTCCGATTTACTCTTCGCAAATCTTGATTTTAAAACGATGGGGTTTTCTGTGGAGATTGGAGTTCCTTCTGAAATAAAAAATAATGAATTTCGCGTCGGCGCAACACCTTCGATGGTAAGGCTTTTGACTGAATCGGGCCATCGAGTAAAGATACAGAAAAATGCGGGACATCGAATCGGTTTTACAGATGGGGACTATTTAGCAGCCGGGGGAGTTATTGTACCGAATGCTGAGGAGGCGTACAGCTCCGATTTAGTGATTAAAGTTAAAGAGCCTCAGCCTTCGGAATACTCTCTTTTAAGGGAGGGTTTGCTTCTATTTTGTTATTTGCACCTTGCGCCCGACCCCATTCAAACAGCGGAACTCATTGAAAAAAAGGTGATAGCGATTGCTTACGAGACAGTGACAGACTCTGAAAAAAGGCTGCCGCTTTTAATCCCGATGAGCGAAATTGCAGGTCGAATCTCGATACAGGTCGGTGCCACCTGTTTACAAATGAATCATGGTGGTAAAGGGCTTCTTTTAGGAGGTGTGCCCGGCGTATTGCCCTCTCATGTGACGATTATTGGGGCAGGTGTTGTTGGCACCGAGGCTGCGCGGATGGCGCTTGGTCTCGGAGCTTTGGTTTCCGTCGTAGATTGCAATCTCGATCGTCTGCGCTGGATGAATGCACACTGGCCTACGATTAGGACGGTTTACTCCACTTCGCAAAACATTGAAGACCTTGTTGAAACATCTGATTTGGTAATTGGATCGGTTTTGATACCGGGTAAAACGGCTCCAAAGTTAATTACCAGGAGTATGGTTAAAAAAATGGCACCTGGTTCTGTGATCGTCGATGTGGCAATAGATCAGGGAGGTTGTGCAGAGACTTCTCGGCCAACAACTCATGCCGACCCCACCTATGTAGTTGACGAAGTCGTGCACTATTGTGTGACGAATATGCCGGGCGCATGTGCAAAAACTGCAACCCTTGCCTTGACGCATGCAACTGTTCGGTATGTGCTAGAAATCGCAAATAAAGGGTGGCGACGGGCTTTACTTGAGAATAGTGGTTTAAAAGATGGGCTGAATATTTGCTTGGGGAAAGTGACAAATAAATCTGTTGCGCATGACCTGGGATATGAGTATGTTTCTCCCGATACATTGCTGGCTTAAGGTGGATGCGGTATAATGCAATGAATGACCTTATCTGCTTTGCTCCCTTTTTTTAAGAACAAAAAAGATCTTAAAAAGTGCTGCCTTAAAGAGCTGCTCTTTTCCCGTGCGGTTTATCAAGTTCAAGTGAGTGATGAAGCATTAGCTGAAGCTCCTTGGGTATTTCTCCGGATTGAGGAGCGAGGGGAGATCGCTGACGCCTTCTGCTCCTGCGATGCAGAGGAAGAGGGGTGCATTCATCGCGCTTTTGCTTACCTCGCTATTCAGGATCAAAAACATCGGTTCATTCACGAGAGATTTACGCACTCCCTTTGGAATGTTTTAGGCAGAATCTGGTTTGAGCGTTATGGCTCTGTAAAGCCAAAGAAAAGCAAGAAAGGCCTCTCTATGCCGGGCTTTGATCTGGAGTGGAAGAAAGAGGAGAGCCGCGGTTCATTGTTGGAGATTATTGAAGCTCCAGAGGTGACTGAGGAGAACTCGATCAAGTTCGCAGGTCTTTCGGAAGAGGAATTGGAGCGTTTTAGAGAAGGTAATCCGGCTTCTGAACTGGCGTATGAACTCTCCTTTTGGGGAGATTTGGCTAAGCTACTTTTTTTAGAGTCCTCTTCCAAGGTGGAGTTTGCAGGAGAAGGGTTGCCGACAAAATTATTTGCGGATTCAGAGGGGTTCAGAGTTGTTTCTTCCCTTGAACCCAAGGATTGGGAGTCTTTGATTCCGGTTCTTTCAAGCGTAAAAAATCCATTCAAAGTTTATCAGGAATTAAAGGATCTTTTTCAAAAAATCGATTTTGACGCAATAGAGCGGAGCTTTTTACTGACTCCGAAGGAGAAGCCAAAAGGATTTGCAAATGCGCAAAAGATAGGTCAGTGGCTGTTTGCACCGGGAGTGGGATTTTTTCCCGCAGTTAGCCAGCAAGAGGTGATCGCTTCTGATCAGATTGCCCCCTTTTTAGACCGCCACGGAGAGGAGTTGAATTCTTTTTTTCAAAAGCCAATATGCCAAGATAAGCTTTGTGAATTTAAGGTAAAGCTCTATTTCGATGAGCACTGGAATTTTAAAAGCGAACCTTACATTTTTAGGCCCGGGGATGTGAAGGAAGAAAATCTTTTTGGTCGATGGATCTATGTGGAGGGAATCGGCTTTCTGCTTTATAGAAGAACGCAAGAAGGGGCTCTTCCATTTTCTATCCATCCAAGCGAGTTGCCGGCATTTATTCATACTCATGCCCACTGGTTGAATCAGCAGAGGGGTTTTTCTGTTCACTTGGGTGGTCTTGATCGTCAACTCACCTATAACGTCGATGAGCGCGGCACGCTCCGTTTTTCTCAGATGGAGGTTGATCCCTCAGGAGGGATGATGAGAGAGTTCGGTAGCTGGCTATACTTAAAGGATTCAGGTTTTTTCCATAAGTCGCACACCGAGCAGCAATTGACTCTTCCCTTTACAGGGCTGCTGAGATCCGATCAAGTTGCTGAGTTTATTCGACGGAATGCGAAGGAACTTGAAATGATTCCCGGATTTTTTCTGGCAGAACCTCTTTTTGAAGAGGGGGGGCTTGAAGTGGTGCTCGCTAAAAATGATTCAATTCAGATTCTGCCGCATTATGTAGTGACCAAGTCCCTCGAGAGCGTAAAGCTGCGATTTTATGATGAGTGGGTTTATGCGGCCGGAATGGGATTTTCTGAACTGCCCTCAGCTTTGAGGGTTCCTGAAAAGTATCGCGAGCCTGTTCAAATCCCCAAAGAGAATGTAAAAAACTTTTTAGAAGATGAATTAAAGCAGATCAAACAGTGGGTTTTGCATGTCGATCCAAGACTTGTTCAACCGCTTTTTCTCAAGCTAGAGCTTGAAGAGATCTCTCCGGGGCCCTTGAATTCCTGGAGATTAAAATTGCGCTTCAGGACAGACCGCGGAACAATTGAGATCCCTGAGATTTTAGAAGCTCTTAAAAAGAAAAAATTTTACCTCTTTTCTAGTGCAGGCTTACTGCCTCTTTTTAAAGATAGGCTGCTGTGGTTGAGGAGATTGCGTCCTGATGCGGTTGAGAAAGGAGGAACGCTTATTCTGACGACGGCTGAACTTCTTAGACTTCATGCTTATGAAGAGATCGAAGTCCATCCTCAAGCAACGGAGCTATTTCACGATATCGTTGAATTAAGAAAAGTACCGGACCCAGATTTCTCTGCTTTGACAAGTGTTTTGAGGCCCTACCAGGAGAAGGGAGCGCGTTGGCTCCACTCTTTGTGCCACTATCAGCTTGGGGGCTTATTGTGTGACGAGATGGGGCTTGGAAAAACGCATCAGGCGATGGCTGTAATTGCTGCTTCGAAAAAGGATATGCCTACCGGACGCTTTCTGATCGTTTGTCCTACATCTGTTCTTTACCATTGGGAAGATAAACTGAAGGCATTTTTGCCTTCGCTTTCCGTTCAGACCTTCCATGGGCCCTTTAGAAAAAAGGATCTTAAAAGCGATTTTGACATTCTTTTAACTTCTTATGGTGTTTTGCGGAACGAGGGGGACTGGTTTAAGGAAAACCATTTCGAAGTGGCAATTTTTGATGAAATTCAGGCTGCTAAAAACCATCGCAGCAAACTCTACTCTGCTCTTTCCAAGATACGCGCACATTTGAGGGTTGGATTGACGGGCACTCCTGTGGAAAACCGTTTGAGAGAGTTGAAGACTCTTTTCGACCTGGTTCTTCCCGGTTACATGCCTCAGGAGGCAGACTATAATAAGATGATCGTGCTTCCAATTGAAAAGGGTCGAGACATGGAGCAGAAGGGGTTGCTGATGCGCATGACGCGGCCTTTTGTGTATCGGAGGCTGAAAAAGGACGTGATGAACGATCTTCCGCAAAAAACGGAGGAGATCGCTCACTGCGAGCTGTTGCCAAGCCAGGAGCGCCTCTATAGGGAAGTTCTGCTTTTGCAAAGGGATGAACTGATGCATGATCTGATGGACCTTTCAAAAGCTGTCCCTTATTTACACATCTTTTCTCTGTTATCTCGCTTAAAGCAAATCTGCAACCACCCCGCTCTTTATTATAAAAAAACTGAGGAATATGCAAAGTACCATTCGGGCAAGTGGGAGCTTTTCAAAGAGCTTTTGAATGAGGCCAGAGATAGCGGACAGAAAGTCGTGGTCTATTCGCAGTACTTGGGCATGCTGGATATTATCGAACTTTATTTGAATGAGATGGGAATCGGCTTTGCAAAGCTGCGCGGATCGACAAGAGACCGCAGGGAGCAGGTAGAGCTTTTTTCTAATGATCCTGCATGCGAAGTGTTTGTCGCTTCGTTGAAGGCTGCCGGTCTTGGCATCGATTTGACAAAAGCCTCTGTCGTGATCCATTACGACCGCTGGTGGAATGCCGCACGAGAAAATCAAGCAACTGATCGGGTTCACCGATTTGGTCAGAGTAGAGGTGTGCAGGTATTTAAGCTTGTCACTAAAAACAGCTTTGAGGAGAGGATCAATCAAATCATCGAGCGGAAAAAATTCCTTCTTGAAGAGGCTGTAGGCGCTGACGAAGAAGACGTGATCAAAACCTTCACACGCGAAGAGATTTTCGATCTTTTAAAAATGCACTACTAAACTGGGACAAAGTAGGATCAGTATGAGCTTTGAGTATGCGAATAATAAACGGGTAGGGACAGGAGAATTTCCTGCATTTGAGCGCACTAAAGAGTCGAAAAAAGTTGGAGTCGTTCGCAAGACCCAAACACTCAATAACACAATTGAAGTAGCCCTTAAGAAATTCGATGAATGGATGAAATTAAGCGATGAGGGAACTCATGCAACAGAGCTTGTTGAGTGGCTTGCCTATAAGGGAGGAAAGCGAATTACCAACTATGAGGAATTTATTGAGCTGGCCTCCCAACTGAATAGGAAGGGATACAATATTCCAGAAGCCCCTTCTAAGTTTCAATTCGAAAAAGGGATGCTTAGGTTTTCATATAGATTTGACAAAAGCTTTGAGGCTTCAAAGGAAGCAAGAATAGCGTTTTCCCTTGAACAATTCGATCGTTGGATGAGAGGGACATTGCCTCACAATGGAACTCATGTAGAAGAGCTTGTTGAGTGGCTTTACGATGATCATGGAGGAATGTTCATTACCAACTATGAGGAATTTGTTCAGCTGTCTACCCAACTGAGGGGATACGATATTCCCGTGGTTCCGTCTAAGATTCAATTTGAAATGGGGATGCTTGAGTTTGCAAAAAGAACCGGTTATCAGCTGTCAACGGAAACAATAATGGCTTTAGCCAAGGAAACAAGAATGGCTTTAGCCTTAGAAAAATTCGTTGATTGGATGAGAGTGACAAGGCCTCTCAATTGAACTCACGCTTAAAAACTTGTTAAGTGGCTTTATACCGTTGATGTAGGAAAGTTAATCACTAACTATGAGGAATTTATTGAGCTAGCCTCCCAACTGAATAGGAAGGGATACAATATTCCCGAAGCTCCTTCTAAGATTCAATTTGAAAAAGGGATGTTTGAGTTTGCAAAAAAAATAGAACAACCTTTGAGGCTTCAAAGGACACAAGAATGGCTTTAGCCTTCGAAGAATTCGATTTTTGGATGAAAAGAGACACCCGTCACAATGGAACTCCTTCAGACAAGCTTGTTAAGTGGCTTTCCAGTGCTCATGGAGGAAGGCTCATCACTAACTATGAGGAATTTGTCGAGCTGGCCACCCAACTGAATAGTAGGGGATACGATATTCCTGAGGCTCCCTCCAAGTCTCAATTCGAAAATGGGATGAGTAAAAAGTCAACTTGCAACCCGCAGTCACACGCGAAGAGATTTTCGATCTTTTAAAGATGCATTTCTAACAGCATCAACGCCCAAACATGAGAGGTTTATCACAATTCATCCCAAAATGGATTCTCTAATTGAGAAATTGGCACAGGATGTGGAACTTCAAGGATAGGTCTAGGAATTTCCGGAAGGATAGCTTCAGGGAATAAGTCATGAACAACTGCCATATTTGCTTCAGCCTCATTTGAATCTTCTCTAACTCGAGCTTTTTTGGCTGTTTTTTCCTCTGAAGCGGCTTGTCTTTTTTGAGGCTGAGTTACCTTTGCTTGATTTGCCATTGCTTCCAAGATCTCAGGAATAGTACTTTGTTTCGTGGCTTCAGAAGTTAAAGTCCATGAGGAGCCGTTGTATCGAAAGAAGCCAGATTTAATCACGGAATCCTTTTCATTAGATTTTTTGATGTGAGATAACAGTGTCTTTTTCTGGTAATTTAGTGGTGTATCTTTGTGGTTTTTACAGTAAAAAAATTTAACGATCACACCCTCAGGATATGCATGAGTTCTGAAAATGTGTCCGAGTAGACCTTCTTTTTCCTCTTTATGCATTTTCGCAAGATCGCATGTGCATTGTTTATTTTGCTGTACTCTATAGCCTTCATCGTTTAAAGCTGCTTGAGGCACGATGGGTGCAGGTTGCGGTTGAATAGGATGTGAATTCCTTTCAAGAGAATGACTTATTTCTGTGTGATTTATTATGTCATTGAGAACTTCATTAATGTGGCTAAGTTGTTTATCAGGAGTAAATTCCCACGAAGTGCCGTTGTAGGTAAAAGCGCCCTGTTTTATGGCAAAAGAATCCTCCGCTGATTTTTTTACATGTAGATCAAGTGGGGCTCGTTCGTAAGCAAGGGGGACATCTTTGTGGTTAATACAGTAAAAAAAAGTGGAGGTCAAACCTTTAGGAATTTGATGTGTTCGGATAATATGCTTCAGCAGATGTACATCCTTGCGTTTTGTAGAAAGATCGCATGTACATTGTTTCTTTTGCGTAGTTTTATAAAATGGATCGATTGACTTTATTCCCGGCTCGTTGGGACATGGGCTTCCTATTTGCTTTGTGAATTGTTCGACTCTCATTGCTTGTGGTTGGAGGGGATGAGCCTTGCTTATTTGCGTTATGTATAGTTCCGTTTTTAGCATTCCATGATCTGCTCTGTGATTCATGCGATAATGCGCAGCAAATTCCTTCAAATCTGTTGTTTCATATGTACACGATGAGATTCGTAGACTACACTTGTAAAAATTTTGCATTTTATTAAAGCTCATGAAGTAAATGTATCTATTTTGATATATTATTTCAATATAATTTAATAACTAATCTGTTTTTTGTTTTAATAATTAATCGTGAGATTAGGTCGCCTAAAGCAAATCTGCAACCATCCCTCTCTTTCTTATAAGAAGAGTGAGGCATACGCAAAGTACCATTCAGGCAAGTGGGAGCTTTTCAAAGAGCTTTTTAATGAGGCCAGAGATAGCGGACAGAAAGTCGTAGTCTATTCGCAATACTTGGGAATGCTGGATATTATCGAACTTTATCTGAATGAGATGGGAATCGGCTTTGCAAAGCTGCGCGGATCGACAAGAGACCGCAGGGAGCAGGTAGAGCTTTTTTCTAATGATCCTGCATGCGAAGTGTTTGTCGCTTCGTTGAAGGCTGCCGGTCTTGGCATCGATTTGACAAAAGCCTCTGTCGTGATCCATTACGACCGCTGGTGGAATGCCGCACGAGAAAATCAAGCAACTGATCGGGTTCACCGATTTGGTCAGAGTAGAGGTGTGCAGGTATTTAAGCTTGTCACTAAAAACAGCTTTGAGGAGAGGATCAATCAAATCATCGAGCGGAAAAAATTCCTTCTTGAAGAGGCTGTAGGCGCTGACGAAGAAGACGTGATCAAAACCTTCACACGCGAAGAGATTTTCGATCTTTTAAAAATGCACTACTAAACCGAAACAAAATGGGTCATTATGACCTTTGACTCCTGATTGCGACCAAATCCACAGCAAAACGCCCCAGATGGATTATGAAAGTGAAGTTTCAAACTCGCTTGCAGGAGCAGAAGGAAGGATGGCTTCAGGGAATAATTCATGAACAACCGTCATGTTTGTTTCAGTCTCATGTAAATTCTCTTCAACTCGAGATTTTTTGGGAGATTTTTCTCTTGATGAGGCACTTCTTTTTTTCGATGAAACTACTTCTGTTTGTGATTCTAGAGGTTGCTCTCTGTTTCTACGATTTATAGAGCCTTCTACGATATCCTCAAGAGGGGTAGTTTTTTTTGTAGGCATCAACTTCCAACTAGTTCCATCGTAGTAAAAAGTGTCTCGTCCAACCGCACAATCCGAGCTTAAATTTTTTTTAACATGATGATCAATGGTCACCGAATCAAACACAAGGGGAACATCATTGTGGTTAATGCAATAATAGAAATTAACAGAAATATTCTGAGGAAGGGGATGAGTTCTGATAATGTGTTTCAGCAGATTGCGTTTTAAAGGCTTTTCCGCAAGATTGCATGTGCAATTTTTCCGCTGGATAACTTTATAGCCTGAAATGATTGGCATTCGTGTTTGTTCGGTAGGAAGAGCATTTTTTGTTAGCGTTTCAAATAGTTCTGCCGTCTTTACTTGTCGTTCGATGGCGTGAGGACTTCCTATTTGCGGTGTGTATAGTTCCATCTTTAGCATTCCGTGATTGATTTGATGGTACGCGCGGTAGTGTGAAACAAATTTTATTGGATCTGTTGTTTCGAACGTGCATGTTGTAATTTGTAGGCTGCATTTGTACTGTGTTGGAATATTATTAAATCGTCTATATTGATCCCAACTTAAATTTTGCAGGTTAAAACTCATGGAAGAATTCTATGTTATTTAATGTATTATTTCAATGATAATCAATTAAATTGTTTTAAGGAATCATATTAATAGTAGGTCTTGTGGTGTGAATTTCCTATCGATATTACTTACTAAAATGTTTTGTGAAAAAATAAAACCACAGAGAGGACGCAGAGAACACAGGGAAGGTAAAGGTTATGATTTGCAACAGCATCTAAAACAACTAATGCTTTTCAAGCTTATTCCTCTTCGTCGGTTTCAGAAGAGGTTTCCCTTGAGCGCTGTTTGAGGCGGAAGATGAGGGGGACACCCGAGAAGGGGAATGTCTCGCGGAATTGGTTGATGAGATATTTTTGGTAGCTATCGAGCATGAGGTGCGGATAGTTGATAAAGAGCACAAATGTAGGCGGTTCGATGCTCACCTGGGCGAGGTAGTAGATGCGCAGCCTTTTCCCCTTGATCATGGGGGGGTGGACGCGCTGCATGGCACGGCCGATGAATTTGTTGAGCTGACCTGTCGAAATGCGAAGTTTGGCGGCAGCGGCTACTTCCTGTGCGAGAGGGAATATCTTATCGACATTCCTTCCGGTCAGCGCAGAAATAAAGAGTTTTGGGCAGTGTAGAAGGAAAGGCACTTCTTCCTCCACGCCTTGAAGGCAGTGTTCCATGCGGAAGCCTTTCACTAGATCCCATTTGTTGAAAAGAAGAATGCAACCTTTGCCTTGATCTTCGATCTCTTTTGCAATGCGCTTATCATAGGCGGTCACTCCCTCTCTTGCATCTAGCACGAGAAGGCAGAGATCGGCATCTTCAATTGCGGAGGCCGTGCGCATTGCCGCAAATTTGTCTACAGCTTCAGATTCGCTTTTCTTTTTGCGGATGCCCGCCGTATCGACGAGAGTGTATTTTGCTCCATCATGCTCGAAGCTGACGTCAATGCTGTCCCGTGTAGTACCGGGAATAGGACTAACCACAAGCCGAGTTTCATCGAGGAGGTAATTAACTAGAGAGGATTTTCCGACATTTGGCCTTCCGACGATTGCAAGCCTCAAAGGACGCTCTTGCTCCTCTTCGATTTGGGCAGGGGCTGAAAAATCTTTTAGCGCTTCTTCAAGCAGTTCTGCGATCTGCCAGTTTTGGGCAGCGGATACGGGAACGAGTTGGCTAATCCCTAGTTTGTAAAAGGGGATGAGAAGATCTTTTTGCGAGGGGGAGTCGATTTTGTTAATGGCTAGAGTAACCGGTTTTTTCGTTTTGAGGAGGATTTTGGCAAGCTCAAAGTCGAGGATTGTCGGTCCTGCCTGGCCGTCTACGACGAGGACTAAGGTATCAGCCTCTTCGATGGCAATCTCTGCTTGCTGCTTGATATGCTCATTAAAGGCAGCTTGCGATTTGGGATCGATCCCCCCGGTGTCGATGACTTCAAAGGGTTTGCCGAAGAGATCTGCATTTCGGTAGATGCGGTCTCGAGTGACGCCTTCCGCTTCATCGACGATGGCGACCTTTTTTTTGCAGATCCGATTAAAGAGGGCAGATTTTCCCACGTTGGGTCTTCCAACAATGGCGAGTTTTGGTAAACGTTGCATGGAGAAAGAGTGTACTTGAAAGTGAGATAATTCTCAAGAACTGCTCGCCTTAATCTAAGGTTTTATCGTACACTATACCTCTAAATAGGGGTTCTGATGAAACTATTGCTATCTAAGCCACGGGGATTCTGCGCAGGAGTAGAACGCGCTATTGAAACTGTTGAGCGCTCTTTGGAATTGTGGGGGGCTCCTATCTATGTTAAACATGAAATTGTTCACAATCGCTATGTGGTGGATGGTTTGAGGGCAAAGGGAGCTATCTTCATCGAAGATCTAAAAGATGTTCCCGAGGGTGCGCGCCTCATCTATTCAGCACACGGCGTTTCTCCGGCTGTGCGAGAGGAAGCAAAACAGCGCGGACTGATCGAAATCGATGCGACCTGCGGTCTTGTCACTAGAGTCCATTCCGCCGTGAAGCGTTTTGCAGCACAAGGGTATCAAATCATCCTGATCGGTCATCGCAACCACGTCGAAATCATAGGGACTGCAGGAGAAGCTCCTGATGTGACGACAATTGTCGAATCGCCCGAAGATGTGTCGGAGCTTGCTTTTCAACCAGACGAAAAGTTGTTTTACATTACACAAACGACATTGAGCCTGGATGATGTCAGAGAAATTACGGAAGCGCTTATTGCAAAATACCCGCAGATTGAAACTTTGCCAAGTTCATCGATCTGCTACGCGACGACAAACAGGCAAATGGCATTGAGGGAAATCACAAGTTCTGTCGACCTCGTTTTAGTTGTGGGAGATCCTCAAAGCTCAAACTCCAACCGCTTAAGAGAAGTTGCCTCTAAGAGGGGAATCGCTTCGTACCTAATTAATAATGCAACCGAAATCGATGAATCGTGGATGGAGGGAGTAAAAGTTATTGGTTTGACTGCCGGAGCTTCAACACCCGAAAGCATTGTGCAGGCCTGCATCGAAAAGCTCATCCGCCTGGGTGTAAAAGAAGTGGAAGATGTGGTCTTTACTGTTGAGGACGTCGTTTTTCAGTTGCCCAAAAGCGTGCTAAAGCAGTAATAATTAGGTGTTGGAAATGTATGTTTGGAGACTATCATAAAGACGATCTTTCTTTGGGTCATTTGCGGAATGATTGGTTCTCCTACGACGTCGACTCTCTAAAAAAGGACCTTTTGGCAGGGGCCGAAGTGGCTCTTCTCACAGTTCCGCAAGCAATCGCTTATTCCTTTGTGGCTGGTTTGCCAGCTTCCTGTGGTCTTTTTGCCGCTGTTTTTTCAGCTCTTGTAGCTGCATTGATCGGATCATCTCGTTATTTAATTGTAGGTCCTGTCAACGCACTTGCTATATTAGTACAATCCGGTACAGCGGATATCCTTTATTCCCATTATTGGGAGGCATCGCCTCTTGAAAAAGAGGCTCTTGCGTTGGAAATCATGGTGCAAATTGCGCTCTTAGCTGGCTTGATTCAGTTGACCGTCGCTCTTTTTAAGCTAGGAAGGCTTACGCAATTTGTGAGCCATTCCGTCGTAGTCGGCTACCTTGCGGGAGGAGCTTTGGCGATCGCTGTGAATCAACTCTATATTTTCTCTGGGGTTGCAGGAAAAGGAGGCTCCCTTTCTCTCTACGAGAAGCTCCGCTATTTTATCGAGAATGCATACTCTTTTAACCTTCCTACATTATTGGTAGGGGGTGGCAGTTTGTTTTGTTTGTTGCTTCTCAAAAAAATTTGGCCTAGGGTGCCGGCTGCTGCTTTGACGCTGACCGCAGCGAGTTTGGCATGCTATCTGATCAGTTACAGTTCATTTGGCTATACAATCGCACCTGTAACGCTCGTTGGTGATACAGTAGATAGTTTCTTTGCACTTCCAGCTTTTGAGTTTCCAAGCTTTGATGCGAGCATCGTGAACCATCTTTTGTCGGTAGCATTTGCTGTCGCCCTTTTGGGTATCATCGAGACGACTTGCACAGCTAAGGCAATTGCTGCCGCATCGGGTCATGGCATTGCGATCAATCAGGAAATTTTGGCCGTTGGAGCGGGTAATTTTGTGTCTGCATTTACCAATTCGATTCCCGTTTCAGTTAGCAACTCTCGTTCATTGTTGAATTTCAATTCAGGAGCTAAGACGCGTTTTGCAGCGATCGCCAACGCACTTTTTGTCGCGACAATCGTTCTGTACTTCGGAAATTTTGTGAATCAGATACCACTATCTGCTCTTGCCGCTCTTCTGCTTGTGACTGCAGCGGGTCTTGTGAATATCAAACAACTATTTTTGTGCGTGAAGTCAACCGGCGCTGACGCTTTTGTTCTTCTAGCTACATTTATCGCGTGCATTTTTTTTAATTTGGATACGGCTTTCTATATTGGCGTCGGGCTTTCTATCTCTCTCTATTTGAAGTCGGCAGCGCTGCCTAAGCTAGTCGAGTACACAATTGATGATACAGGCGAACTCAAATTGCTTGATTTGCCCGGAGCTTATTTGCAAAAAGCCATACGCATCATCAAGGTGGAAGGAGAGTTATTTTTTGGCTCTGCTGATATCTTCTATTCTACTTTGAAATCATTGGCTGAGCATGACCAGACTACGCGTGTAATATTGCTGCAGTTGAAAAATGCACGCGACATCGATGCCACTACCTGTCTAGCCCTGTCACAGCTGCATGAATATCTGAAAAAGGGAGATCGCCATCTGGTGATGTGCGGGATGCTGCCCGATGTGTGGGATGTCATGAGCCATTCCGGTTTGATTGAAACCGTGGGAAAAGAAAATCTTTTTGTTTTTGATGAACGTCATCCTCATATCCATATGCAGAAGGCTGTAGCACGCGCTAAATCTTTAGTCATCGCTTCTCAAGCACCCTCTGATACCACTAGGGATTTGATAGGGGCTCCTATGGCACAGGATCCGACTTCATGAGCTGTCCCTGAGGATTGACTGTCTTTCTATAGATCCACTCCTCATCGTTTTCCCGCATGAGGCGGTCGCATCCCAACATCCATCCTTTAAAAAAGCCGTAGCGGCGCACAGCCTCAAGCGTGTATTGGGAGCTGGAGGGGATAAAATGACTTCTTGGACCATCTGCGGGCGAGATGACCTCTTGGTGGAAGCGGATAAGAAGGCTGCTAAGCGAAACTCCAGGCCCCCTTTGCGGGCAGGTTTGAATGCAGGATCTATTCTTTTGGGGAAGATCCGCATCTTTGCCCCAGGGATCTGCCATGAGAGGGAAGGTAAGAAATAGCGCTGCACAAAAGGACTTAAAAGGCATATTCAAACCGAAGAACAGGAAAGAGTTTCTGATCGATTAGAAATTGTTTCCCTTTTGTTTCATAAACCATTTGATTCCATTCCTCGGCAGCAAGTCCCGCTCCGTTGATCCCTCCAAAATACCAGCCGGTTTCGATACTGGCTGTGATCAATCCTGCAGCAGGATAACCCCTTTCGAAGAATCTATAGGCCGCCCAGGTAAAGAGTGCATTGATCAAAAGAGAGGTAAGGGCACTTTTTTTTTGACCCACATAGTAGTAGCCTGCGCCGGGCAAAATGGCGTTGAGAAAACGCGCCTTAGAAGGGGATTTTAAATCGATCGAGTAGTCTGTCAGGAAGGAGGCTAGCGCACAATCCTCAACGGCTAGGATATTTAATGTTTCGAAATTGGCTTCTTTCACTGCCCTGTATTCCAAGGTGCGTTCATAGCTGTCTTGGTCGATTTTTTCCAACAGCGCCCGGACTCGATAAGCCTTTGCGCACATCCCTTCCTCTTCATAGGCGGTTTCTAGCATTAGTAGAAGCTCTTTAATTGCTGGAAAACCAAGTGGCAAATCCCCTAAAGAGCCTTTTTCATAGATTTGCACTACTTCCTGATATTTGCCTGCGAAAAAGTAGCTTTCAATAAGCCTGTATTCGCATTCCGCTTTTCGTTCAGGGGGAGCCAAAAAGAGAGCTCTTTTATAACAGGTAATGGCGCGATAGTAATCCTCTTCCCGAGCGAAATTTAAACCCAAATAGAGCTCTTTGCCCCATTCTGTACTTAGTTCTTCAGAGCTTAAGGGATTGAAGGGTGATTTGAGGTGTTCAAAAAGGCAAGATGGGGGGGAGTAACAGATCTTAGGTTCCATGCACAGGCTGCTTGTGGCGCAGCCTGTGAGATAAACTAAGAGCAGAAGATTAAGGATTGCGGATTTCGCTATCGTGCAGGCTAACCTCGGGTTCCTTGAGGTTGAGGAGGTCAAGGGCTTCTTCCACTTCATATTTCCACATCTTCTTCGTTCTGTACTTCTCATTCCATTGATTCTGTTCAGCGCATGTGATTTCATCCATTTCAGCTTCTGTATCGATGATGACGGGGCGGATGAAAATCATCAGGTTGCGTTTTTCGTCGCGCAGTCTTTTATCGGAGGCAAGTGCCCCGATGACCGGAATGCCGCCAAGGCAAGGCACCTGCTGCCTTCTGCGGATGTGTTCATCTTGGATCATTCCGCTCATCACGAGGAAGAAGCGGTTCGGCACGTGCACTTTTGTAGTGGTGTTGCTCTTCTTTGTCGTCGGGCCCGCGTTTTCGTTTAAGAGAGTTCCAATGAGGCCTGCCGTATCGGCAACGCTGCTCACCTCTTCCTCAATCTCTAGTGTGATCATGTCGTTATTGCTGATCAGAGGAGTGACTTTGAGGCGCGTTCCGATGTCGCGGAACTCAAAGTTGCTCGTAATGGTTGTGCCCTGGTCATTCGCGATCGATTGGGTCTTGAACGGCGCGTTGATGCCAACGAAGATTTCAGCTGTCGCGTTATCTTCGACAAGTAATTTAGGGTTGAGGACGATGTCGTCCTTGTTTTTATCGTGCAAGGCGCTTACAAGCGCTCCAATGGAGCTGAATTCGACTCCACAGTGGGTTACGTTGCGTCCAATGATACCAAGCGTGTATCCGAGCGAGCGCGCCAAGGGAGAGGGGTCAAGCGTTGTGCCAGGGATTGCAGTGTCTAAAGCTGCTGCAAGAGGGTTTTGCGAGCTTACAAATGCTTCAGCACCAGCTGTATTTCCGTTATTGAAGCGCGCGCCCCAGTTGACACCGTAGTTCATCGATTCATTGATCGTGGTGTCTAAGAGAAGCATTTCAAGGTAGACTTGACGCAAAGGTGTATCGATCTCTTCAATGAGCTCTTTGACTTTTGTGATGGAAGAGATCGTTCCGGTAAAGACGAGAGAGTTGGACGCTTCAAGCCATTGGATACTCTGGATGCTTGAAATCAGGTCGAGGTTGCTCGATCCAGACTCTTGGAGGCTGGATCCAATCTTAGAAAGCGCCTGTTCGATCTGATCCCCTTTTCGGAATCGAAGTTTGTGGATATAAAATTTGGTGCGTTCAATATGTCCAGGGGGGAGGTCTGCTGTCCAGGGTGAGGTTGCACCTTCTTCGCCTGCAGTTTTTCCAGACTTAAGGAGATCTTCTAGTTTTTGGTAAGTTTCGCTTCCAGGCTCTTCAGATGTTGTTCCCGGCGTAGTTGCAGAACCTGGGCCTGTAGCACCCGGAGTTACGCCCAGTTCGCCTTCTTTAGGTTGCTTCACTTGGGATGTGCCTGTAAATTTTAGGGCATCGGGCGTAAAGATTCTGGTTTCGCCAATATTGATATCGAGGTTTCTTAAGACGGCCAAGGTGCGTTCGACGATGAAGGGGGTAGAAACGACGAAAATGCTGTTTGAAGGAGAGTGAGCGACAAATACAAGGGGCTTATTCTCAGCAATTGGCTCCATGATCTGCTTAGCGAGGTTGATCAGCGAGTCAAGCAGGGCATTTGTAACCACATATTGACCGATTGTGAGTCCGCTTGCAGGTGCGTCAATGGTTTTTAGGAGTTGGCCGATTTTGTCGACGTTCGTTTTGATGTCTGTGACGATGATATGGCTCGTCTCTTTGAGTTGCTCGACGAGGGCCCCTTGAGAAATCAGGGGTTTGATCATGTCGGCAGCTTTCTCGACATCGAGAGTATTTAATCTGAACACTTGCGTCACGATTTCCTGCGTTCCTCCTAGTGGAGAAACAGGTTCTCCATCGAAATAGACGCTTGAGATTTGGTTGACAGCCTTATTCTTGTGGATAATAAGGTTATTGCCCTGTTCCATGAGCAAAAGGTCGTGAACGCGCAGTGTCTGCATCAGTCCGGTCATAATATTTTCTAAAGAGGTAGGTTCCTCTGAGACCATTGTGATGTTGAATTTCAGATCCGCATCGTCAAAGATGAAGTTTTTGTTCGTCAGTCTGCTTATGTAACGGATAAATTCGATGACGCTGACATTATTGAAATTGATAAGAATGCCTTTCGGTGCTGTCTCTTCTGGTTCGGAAGCTACTGGAGGAGTTGCAGGGGCAGGGGGACTCTTTTCTTCTTCTGCAATTTCCTGAAATTCTGTGGGGGAGCGTTCTATTTTGAAGAGATCAGGGGCGCGCACGTCAGCAGTTAAAGGAAAGGCATCATCCAGAGATAGATTTTCTTCGTTCGAAAAATAATCATCTAACTCTGTATCCAGGGTTGGATTCCACTCCTCATCGTCATGTGCATACAGATTCAATGAGAGAGCTATTATGGCGGTAAGCGTTATTCGTATCATGATCCCCTAAATCGCAAAGCTCACTTATTTCAAACTTCCTCTTTTTTTTCCATCCCTAAATTTCTTTTGTGGATCGTCAAAATAACTAAAGGACAGGCATCGAAATAGTGTAGATGGTGTGCCTTTGCTTTGCGACAGAGCGCTTCACCCAGTTGATCCCTTTCTAAGCCTTGTAGTTCAAGAAGTAGTTCTTTGAAGCTTGTATCTCGAAATACTGCGTTGGTATTCGATTCTGTGCAGTAGATCAAAGTTCCATTTTCCGGTAGCACCAGAGATTGCTCTTTCCAATTTTTAATTCCTTCATTCCCTAGAGAAGGAGTAGATGAAGGAAATTCTCGCGGCATTTTTTCTAAGGGATCCACTAACCAAAAGGAGCCGGCTCCGCAAGATAGCCAATGTATCGCTCCTTTTTCGTCATTGCTTTGGACGACAAGAAAGGGAAAAGGTGCGGAAAGAAATCCGTTGTTAACCGAATCATCGAGTAGCTGAGCGATCTCTTCAAGAGATGGGTTTTTCTTTACAAGGGCATCTAAAACGCCTTTCAGGTAAAGGGCCTCAAGGATTCCCTGTTGGAACGTTAAAGGGGGATATCCTATAACAAGAAGAGCATGTTCAGGAAAGTGTTCAGCGTATAGGGCTGTTGCCCCTGTCGGTTTGTGAATAAAAAGGGAGGAATCAAACCCTTTAAATGAGGGTGTGCTCTTAGAGATCAGTTTTTGTTGGATCCCTTGAAATTTTTCAAAAAGTATCCCTGTTTGCTCCCCAAACTTTCGGTCCCGCATTAAGTCTCCTGAATGGAGATAGGACGAGATATCCGCTATGAAATCAACGATATCTAAATAGCGGTCGTTGGGGTTTTGTTTTAGCGTTTTTCCTAAAATTTCCTGCAGCCCTTTGGGCATAAGGGAAAGATGGATCTGTCCATGGCACAATTTGCCTAAGATTAACTCATAGGAAATGATTCCAAGCGAATAGATGTCTGAAGGGTAGGAGGCATTGAAGGGATTTGCTCTTTGTTCAGGGCTCATGTAGACAGGCGTTCCCATCATACGGGCAACCCCTTTTTCCTTGTTTTGTGCTTCAGGATCTAGCAGCTGGGCAATTCCGAAGTCGATCACCTTTACATGGCCCTCTTCGTTGATCAGAATATTTTCAGGCTTAAGGTCTCGGTGAATTACGCCATGAGTATGCAAATGGCAAAGCGCATAAGAAATTTCCAGGATCAGATCGAGTGCTTTTTTTAGAGAGATTGGATTGCGCAGCAAGTGCTCCCTAAGCGAAATCCCCTCAATGTATTCCATAGCAATATAGAGGCCATTTTCCCACTCTCCGTATCCATGAAGTTTGATGATATTGGGATGGTCAGCCATGGCAATTATTTCCGCCTCCTTTAGAAAGTGCTCCTTCATGTCCGGATGTGAGACGAATTGAGGCGATAGAACTTTGATGGCAATGGAAGCTTTTGTTTCCGGGTGACTTCCTAAGTAGAGGAGGCTCATGCCTCCTTTAGCTAGCAGGCATTCTATTGGATAGGGTCCGATCTGTTTCGGAATGGAGGGAAGAGATCCTGCGCTTTGTTTCCCTTGAGAAATTGGAGGTAGTGTCGGACGGTTAAAAAAGCTTTGATTCCTCACGGCGCTCTTTAAGCTTTCTCAAGGATCCGCACGCCTAATGCTGTGCCGATCTTTAAAAGCTCTCCTCTGCCGATGCAACGGCCGTTCAATGTAAGATCCACCTCTTTTTCGGGGGGGATGTTGAGGTCGATCACGTTGCCGGGCTTTAAGTCCATGAGCTGTCCCAAGGTCATTTGAAGGCGGCCGATTTCAACAGTGAGGGTCATAGGAATTTCTTCAGGCTTTATAAGAGCGCCTCTCTTGCCGGGAGCAGCTTTTGAGATTGGTTCCTTTTTCTGCACAGGGGCAGGCTTTTCCGGCTCCTCATGATGTTCTTCTTCAGCTTCAGCTTCAGTAAATTCTTCCTCAGCTTCTGTGTGTTCCTCTGTGTGCTCTTCAGTATGTTCTTCCGTATGCTCATCTTCGGTGAACTCTTCATCAGTGAATTCGTCGTTGAATTCAGAGTCCTCCTCCGTTTCAAAGTGTTCGTCTTCTTCATCAAATTCGTCTTTTTTAGCCATAGGAGTTTTTTCCTCATTCAATAGGGGATAATCTAAAAGGGTGATCTGATGATCATTGAGTTTTGCCTGAAATAGGGCGTGGTTATCTAGCTTTAGTAAGACATTTCCTTCATCATTGACTCCTCTAGAGTTAATGAGCAGTAGGTCGCCTGGTTCAATGCTATTCCATTCCTGACGAGAGAGTTCAGCGGATCCTGTAGCTATCTGAAGGGTTACAGTTGCTGCGTCCGCAAATTCTTTCGGGTAGCGCATGCTGTTGTTCGACGTAAACTTTTTTCTGAAGGATTCTTCAAAGGCGGGTTCAATCGCAAGTCTTCCCGGAAGATTTCGGCCTGCAGTCTCAATGGCAATATCGATGCATAAACAGGTCGAATTGGGCAGAAGGTTATCTTCACCTATCTGCGGAAATAGAGAGCTGTCATATTTTACTTGATTGAAGGCTTGGATCGCTTCAAAGATGACGAAGTGGTAAAATTCCTTTTCCCATTCCTTCTGCAATTCGGGAAAGAGGGCTTCTTCCGATCCAACAGCCGTCTGAAAGAGAGCTTTGAGGGCTTCTTTGGGAAAAATCCAGAAAATAGCGCCTTCTAAGGGGGAGACTTTGATTTCAACGATCAGAGGGTCGTCGCCTAGACCTGAGGTAATTTTTTCCTTTTCTCTCCAGAGCGTTTCGGAGGGTTGAATCTGCAAATTCTGCAACGCCAAAGCAACACAAAGTTCTTTAGAGAAGTTTTCCCAAGGGAAAGGGGGTGGCGCCCCCAAAAGAGGGATCTTATCGAGAGCGATGACCTCTTCTGGACAGTGCTTCAGCCAATGGTAAGGAAGTAGAGTTTCGATATTCACGGTTTCCTAAGTTTGCTCCTCTTCAGTCTCTTCATAAGGGTTTTTCTGCCTTTGGCTTCCCTCGCCTTGGTTATGCTCTCTTTCCTGAGGGCTTTGTCCAGGCTTGTAATCAAAGGCAAGCTGCTCTGAGGCTGTTGTCGCCGTGAAGATATGCACAACGATCTGATGCTCCCTAGCAAGCTTATCCACCAATTCCAGGCGATGTGCGTTCAGGTATTGCTGATCGCTCGCCGTCGGTAGACGATCAATTGTAATATTCATCTCTTTTTTGGCGAAGTCAAACTCTTTGACTATCAACCTAGCACCTTTAAATCTCCCTTCTAGTTCAACGACGGTTTCGGTTACACCCTCGCTTCCCTTAAGGGTGTATACTTGTTTCACAATTTGGTCAATAATTTCCTGGAGGCGGACTTGTTGAGTTTGATGCGGCACTGTTTCGACGGGTTTGACGAGGGGAGCCTCTTGGGTAATCTCAAGAGGGGGAGGTATAAACGAAAGGTCATGCTGTTCTACAGGCTGAGGAAGTTTTTTTGTAGTTTCAGGAGCAGCGATCTCTTTTGTTTCTTCTTGAGGAGTTTCTTGCTGCTCTTGGTTACCTTTATCTTTGCTTGGGCGCTGCCTCCGCACAAGATCGAAAAGTGAGAGAGGTTTATCCTCCTCTTCCATTTTTTTTGAAGCTGCCGCAGGACGCTTTTTCTTTTCACTTTTGCTGTCAGCGCTGCCCTCTTCATCTCTTTGTCGTCTCTCATCCACTTGTTCGACGACATCATCGAAACTGCGCAAAGGCAGCTTTCTCTGCTTCTCGGCAAGCTCTTTTGAGCGTACGGTAACATCTCTTGTCGGGTCAATTTTGTTGTCCGGGCTAACCATGTCTGCCTCCACTTTTTCTTTTGTGGGAGAGGTGCATAATGGAGCCGATTTCATCCTGCTCTCTGCCTTCCTGGATCTCCTGTTCTTTCCGCATCTCTTTTTCCCAGTCCATCTTATGTGTCAAAAGCTTGTCGACCTCTTGCCGTTTGCGCTTAAGCTCCGCTTTTGCAGCCTCTAGATTTTTTTCGGCTACTTTGACTTGATCCTTTTGATCCTGAACCTTTTTTTCTTCTGCCTTTAATTTTTCATCGACGACTTTTAAATAAAGCTTCATCTGTTGGATTTTTGGGCTGGTTGTCCCATGGTCCATCTCATCCCGCATCTGCTTCAGCTTATCCGTATGATGCTTCTTGACTTGGTCGCGCTCCTTTTCCCTCTCTTTTAATTTTTCCTGCTCTTTAAGGAGTGCTTTGTTTTTTTCATCGACAACTCTTTCGGCATCTTCTACCCGTTTCTGCTTGACTTCGATAACCTGTTTCAGAGGATAGGAAAGCTTCACTTAAACATTCCCCTCAAAAGCTGCATCGTCTCCTGAAAGCTGCATTTCTCATCGACGCCCTGTTTGAGAAACTTCAAGACCCTTTCGATATAGTCGATGGCAAAATCCCCCGCCTTGTCTGCTCCGCGCTTGTATTCGCCGATTTTGATCAACAGCTCATTTTTTTTGTAGTTCGCAAGCACTTCGCGCACTTTCGATACGAGCTGTAAATGTTCTTTCGGGACAATAGAAGGCATCACCCGGCTTGCAGAAGAAAGCACATCGATTGCCGGGTAGTGGTACTGTCTGGCGAGGTCAGCAGAGAGGATGATGTGACCATCGAGAATAGAACGCGTTTCATCGGCTACAGGCTCATTCATGTCATCGCCCGCTACAAGAATTGTGTAAAAGGCTGTAATAGAGCCTTTGTCACTTCTTCCCGATCTTTCCAGCAGTTTAGGCAGCGTCGAAAAAACAGAAGGGGTATACCCCGCTCTTGCGGGGGGTTCGCCTGCTGCAAGGCCAACTTCTCTTAGGGCTCTTGCAAAACGGGTAACCGAGTCCATCATTAAGATGACAGACTTTCCCTGATCCCTGAAATATTCAGCAATTGCAGTGCCTACGTAGGCAGCATTGAGTCGAAGCTGAGAGGCCTGGTCAGAGGTAGAAATGACTAAAACAGAGCGCGCAAGGCCTTCAGGACCTAAATCTTTTTCAATGAAATCGCGTAGTTCGCGGCCGCGTTCACCGATAAGGCTTATGACGTTGACATCGGCGACGGCATTTCTGGCGATCATGCCTAGCAAGGTCGATTTACCGCCTCCTGCTGCAGCGAAGATGCCGACTCTTTGTCCAAGGCCAGTAGTCAATACGCTGTCGATTGCCCTGACACCTGTGGAGATTGGTTCGTTGATGCGCTGTCTTTTTAGAGGGTCAGGGGGAGCTTGAATGACGGGATAGGTTTCGTCAAGTTCAAGAGGTCCCTTAGTCGCAACGTCAAGAGGCTCTCCCAAGCCATTCAAAACTCTTCCGAGTAGATTTTTTCCAACTTTAATGTGAAGGGGGAGATGCGTAGGAATGACTTCCGAGGAGGGGCCAACACCTGTCATTTCGCCAAGAGGGGAAAGGTATACCTCTTCTCTGGTAAAGCCCACCACTTCACATCGCAGGGGCTCCATGCCCTCGCGCTTGACAAGACACACCTCTCCGATCTTTACCTGGGGAACAATTGCTTTGATCAGCATGCCCACGATTTCTGTGATACGACCGTTCACAGTGGTGAGCTGAACTTCTTCAAGACTCCCTAATAGCCTATCGAACTCATCGTCGAAACTCATGTTTCCATCCTTTGCCCGAAAAAAAGTCCCCGAAAACATCTTTTGAAGGTGTTTTCGAGGACAAATTCAATAGCATCTTCTAAATCTGTACGTTCATGATCGTCTTGGTAGATTCAAGCGCCTTGTTCAAAATGCTCGTAAAAAATTCAATTTCTTGCTGGACATATCCCACCTTCATTTGAATAGCCAGCATGCTTGCAGGAGCAAGTTCTGTTTTATTCAGGTGCATCATCTCAATGTCATTGGAGAGCTTTTGTAGCTGGTACTGTCCATGGGTCAAAAACCCGATAAATCTTTCGATGGGGGCGACAAGTGACGATTTCTGACCGGGTTCGACAGGGGAGTACTCAAGTCCCGCTCTATTCATGGCAACTTTTAGGCTTTCATCGATGTGAGAAAGTTTGTTTTTTAGGAGGTTCTGTACTGAATCTTTCAGTTGGAGGTCGGGAGAGGCTAATTGTGTTTTGACATCTTCGATCTGTTTGATCACATCGCGCGTCTGCGCAACTAGTTGGTCCGGAGAGGCCTTAGTGACTCCGTCGACTTTGCTGTTGATATCCCTGATTTGATCCATCAGAGAGGATTTTTCGCCTGCAGGAGAGTGGATGTCAATGCTTCTTTGCTGGGAGCCCGCTCCCATCAGCTCTTCAAACCTCTCCTGGTTTGGAGCCTTCCTCTCGATGTCCTCGACGAGTGCGTCTTCCGACACCTCAGAGTTTTTCGAGACTTTCTCGATTTTTTCTATTTTTTCTTCTGTAGCCATAGGACATTCTCCTTAAAGCCTGTCCTGGTGTAGGGCAGACTTATTATCCCTTCTCTTCCACTTCTTGCCCTGCGAAGAAAGGGGACTTTGCTTTATAAAGATCCTTCTCAGCCCATTCTAGAGAGATGGCGCCTAGGCTCTTTACCGTTTCGTCATCTGTCTGGCTCATCGCTTCCTGTATCAGCGCCTCGCCCTTTTTTCGTTTGGGCTTGGTAAGCAGAAAACAGATCCCCAAAAACGTCTGTGCGAGCCAGTTTTTGGGCTCCGCGGCGACAACCTCTTCAAAAATCTTTGTGGCTTGCTTCACTTCGAGTTTATTCAGTGCGATGTAGCCCATGCCGATTTTTGGTGCTGCATGGTGCGGACTGATCACTTGAGCTGCCTGAAATATCCGCGACGCACTCAACTCGTCCAATTGCTTTACCGCCACAAAGCCCGCCTCGATGAGCAGGGCAAAATCTTCTTTAAACGTCTCTATTCCATCAATACCCATACGCTTCCTTTCTCTTTAGTTGTCGTTTCCTAAGGTTACCACTCTTTAAGTCTCGCGTATGTTACAAATGGCAGACGGAGCAGGACCAATAATGGCCCGAACCGTCTGACCAAGCCGTGCTATTATCCTCTTACGTTAGAGGCCATTTTCTGAATCGCAGTATTCGATGCAGAAACGACCGCAGTCGTCATCTCAGAAAGCTGAGATAAGTGGTTCATCAACATCTGCATCTCAAACATGTCGCCGATGCTTATCGCACTTCTATTGGCTTTAATGCTTAAGATTTTGGCCTTCGCACTTCTCGTGGCATCGTTCAGCAATCCGAAGAGGACGCTGACGCTAAAGCCCGAGTTGACGCCCGTGCCGAGGAACTGATTATGTGATGACATAGAACCCTCCTTTCATCATTCAAGGAAGTTCTAAGATCGCTAGGGGTTCATACTGGAAATTTCATTTCCTGAGAGAGATCGCTCTCTCTTTCTGAACCACTCCATCTCTCAAACTATTATTAAAACACCAATTGAAGGGCCTCACATAAAGCCCTTCAAGTAGCGTTTTAACTCTTGACGGTCACTCTGCCCATGACTCTCTCCAAGGCTTTGTAGCCTTGAAGCAAAACACCTAGCTGGTCAAACTTTTCCTTATCATCGCCGGCTCTTAGCCCAGTTTTAATCTCTTGAAGCCTGCGTTCAACCTTCTCTTTAACTTGCTGCCTTGTGCGCGCATTCGATAACGTTTTCTCCAGCTCAAAAATAAATGGAGCTTTAGTATTTGGTTTTTTTTGGTTTTCTAGTCCAAACATCCTTATTACCTATATCTCCCTATACTTTTATTGTAGCAAATCTCATCTAAAATTTCAACCATTCTGTCAACATTCCCTATTGCGAAAAATCAATTCTGTATTTGACGCCATCCTTTTCTAAGAATATAGTGCCGGCACCAATTTCCTGAATCACCATCCCGTCCAGGACATCCCCTTTTGTCACTATTCTTCCGTTAATGACAACGCTAATTGTTTTTCCAATTTTAGAGAACCCCGATACCTCATATTTATCTGAAACATTGACAATCGACTGAGATTCAGCAAGGGAGCTTACCAGGCTTTTGACGTTGCGGACTCCCATAATTTGTTTAAACTCGTTGAGCAGTTGATTGTATAGTTCGCCTTTTCCCTTGGGAATGCCTCCTCCAATAGTGAGCTCGCCATTTTTAAATGAAATTTGGCTATTGAGAATCCCTGCTTTTTCGAGGCTTGAACGCACTTCATTGACCACATCTTCTTCGACGACAACCTCTTTCTTCAGCCTGTCAAGGTGGGGGAAATTGGTGTTGATATACTCATAGAGTTGATCCGCCTGTTTTTTAGTGGGCAATGAACCTGATAAGATAAATTGGCCCGCAGTAGGGGCTTTAAGAGTGATTGTTCTCCAGTTGGGGTTCTTGTTGATTACCTGGTTTGTTTCAATCCACACATATTCATCGATGATAACACCGGTGTCATCGATGCTTTTAATGAAGGGGAGGGATTGCAGGCTATTCAAAAGCTGTGTTTTATCCTGCGATGTCAATAGGTGCCCGAAAGTAATCACTCTTCCGTTGGATTTGTTAAATGAGTATTTCAATGAAGGAAATGCGTTAAACGTTTCAGAAAGAGCTTTGTCTATATTGATCTCTGCTTTTGCTGCAACGGGCTCGCTCTTGAAAAGCGTTGTAGTGCCGATTGCGGCAAGAACAAATAATCCTGTTACGATTGCTATGAAAAGAAGATGGGTCGTGGATTTTTCGGCAGGTGCAACTTGTACTGGAGCGGCTGTTTCGGTTGTAGCAGTTTCTCCGCTGGGAGTATTTGTTCCGGCGCTGTCTTTTTGCAGAACTTTGACGATAGAGGGCATGAGAGGCGAAATAATCGTCTGCATATTGCCTTCGCGGTCATAGACCACAAAACTGGTTGTGCCCATTGTGACGATAGTATTCGGTGAAGTTTCCGTTTTTTCTGTGATAGCAGTTCCATCTACCATAGTGCCGTTTCTGCTTTTCAGATCTTCAACAGTAATTGCCTCATTTTCCAGCACAGAAATACGTGCGTGCTGCCTCGAAACGCTCGTATCATGAAAGACGATATCGCAGCTATTGGGGTCTGTGCCGATGATATACGTGGTCGCAGGGCTCATGGAGAATTCAGCCCCGTTGTTGGGGCCTCCGATTACTTTTAGAAGCCAGCGCGAAGATTCAGGTAAGGGGAAATGCACTTCAGTATAGGGGTGCTTGGCTGCTTCCTCTTCGTCATATTCGAGCACAGAATTTTGATGATCTTCTTCTCCTGCAGGGTGGCCAAGGGCTGCTTTTTGTTGAGCCTCTTCTAAAGGATTCTCCGATGGAGGCGTTTCTGAGACGAAATAGCGGTAGACACCGCTTCCGATACGCACCAGATCGCCGTCTTGAAGGAGTCGAGGGGCTTCTAAGGGTTTATCATTCACTTCAACAGGGTTCGTCTCGCTTAAGTTTTCAAGAGTGATGCCCTCAGGAGTTTGTCTGCAGAGGAGATGCTTTCTAGAGGCCGAAGGATCCTCCAAAAGGAGTTGGCAAGCGTCAGGGTCGCGCCCGATGACCCATTCGTTTCCATCGTCGAATGAGAGGACTAAACCTCTCAACATGCCCTCTTCCGCAACCAATTTCGCTCCCATAATCACCTATCTATATTGCGCTGTTTCTTCCTGCCAGAATTCAACTGTATTAATAAAATCTTCTACACAATCTTTAAATTCTTTGAAATCAATATCGTATCCAATTTCCTTAGTAAGCGTCAACCATTCGCAATCCGCAGACATTCCAAGGAGGGCTCCATTTGTGGCTTGGCCAAAGAGATTCCCATTTAAAAGTGTTTCGTAAGCCTTTTCCACATCTTTTTCAGGGACTTTCGCAAAAGGGGAGCTTAACACAATCTGTCCCGACGAAAGTTGAGAGACGGAAAGGGGCAGGTGAACATCCAAAGGGATGATATAAGCACCGCTTCCGCTTTGGGAAAGCGGTTGCTCGAGTCCCCACGCCTTCTCTAATTCCTTAATCAGCATTTCTAGTTTCATGAAATATCATTACCCTCTGTAGTTCTGGACATCGGCATCTTGTTGGCTCCGGACGTCCTGAAGGAGTGACTTCATTAGCTCATACATGTCGTTTGCAGCATCTGCATGAGCTTGGGCAAGCCTTCTGAAAATCTCTTGCATTGCCCTTTGCATGATCGCGATGGCATCTTGTGCTGCGATGCCTTCAACATGAGCAGCTTCTACTGCGTTGCTTGTTGTTTGAGAAATAGACCTGCCCAAAGTTGAAGTCAATTGGCCGTAGATCTCTAAGTTCTTTGATTTCTTTGTCAGTTTATCGATTGCCTCCTGACTTGTCTTTTTATCTCCTTGCATTTGCTGCATCTCTGCCGGAGACTTACCTGCCATCGCATCCGCTCCAAAAGATGCGTCATGATCCCGCTGCATTTTTTGCGCCTGTAGCCCTTTTGCTACTCCGCGCATAGTCGCAACCGCGCCTCCAACCGAAAGTGCCAGTTCCAAGCAAGGCCCGATCATCGATTGCAGGGCTTGATCTTTTTGTTCCGCAGCTTTGTCAAGAACAGACTGAGCCTCTGTTTTAGCTGCGGCAAACAAACTTTTATTGGATTCTATAGTCGCATCTTTTTCCTTTAACATAGCATCTGCCAACAATTTCTGAATGTCCATCATGCTCAATCTAAACCCTGCTTGATTTGAAGTATTGATCCATGCGGAAAGGCTCAATACACCGTTAGCAATGCCATTTGCCCCATATCCTGTAGAGGCTGGAAGTTCTGGAGGTGCATCAGGCTGTCCGTCAGGTGGCGGAAGACCGGATATTTTTCCAGCATCAGGGGTATTGTACGTCGCTATACCATCTCCAATTCCTGGCGGTGGAGTCTGCACTTTAGCGCCTGCCGCTGCTCCACCTGTTGGAGGAGTATAAACCGGAGGAGGTGTGTTGCCTCCAATGCCTAATTCGCCCATAATATTACTCCTTTAGCCTACGAGGTGCAAAAGATTAGGTCTCTGCTCCTTTGCAGAATTGTAGGCTTCAAAAATTACCCTTAAGGTTTCTCTAACCTCTTTAAGATTAAGCTTTAACTTTTTTAGATCTGTGCCATTTTCCTCTAAAATTGCATTAAAAGAGGAAAATGTCTGCGATAGGTCTTGTCTTTCCAGTGAAAGAAGGAGCTGCTGCAAAAGCCCTCTTTCTACAGAACCTGCTTCTATATTCAATAACATGTTTAAATCCTTAATCAATACCTCTTTTAAGGCCTCCAGGGACTCAAGCTCTCTTGTTTCGTCGATGAGGGCAGAAAGGGCAATTGCGATTGCTACAGCCTCCATAGAGAGTTTGGCAAATTGTAATTTTTTCTCATCGGTGGTGAGCGCAAGCGCTGCATTTTCTAACAACATTTGCGGTCCACAAGAACGAAAAAGAGTCCTTAAAAGGAGCTCATTTCTCCACTTTTCCTCGCCCTTTTTCATTTCAGCAGACCCCATTTCAATCAGAGCCAGCAAAGCCAAAAATTGGCAAAATAGCGCATTACTGAAAAAATCTCTGTTTCCGCAAGAGGCTTTAGGGTTTAGTGCGGCTGTCATTGCATCTGCAAAATGGTTGAATGCGCTTAGATTAGAAGAATCGATAAAGCCGCCTGCGCTCTCCTCCTTGCCGGCCCCAAGGCGCATCACAGTGAGTGCGATCAAGTGGTGGCGAGCAACCCCCGTTTGGGAGATAGCTTTGGAAAAAAGTTGATAAACTTTTAAGAAATCGACCATGGCAGAGCCTTGAGCGACCTCTTTTTTGCGCAAAAGAGCCTCCGTCTTCTCTAAATGCTGGGCAAATAACTCACCGCTTTGAGTTTTCATCTTACCTCTTTCAATAGGGCCTGCAACTCATTCGCAAATCCCATCGATTCATCGTAGTAAGGGGCATTGGGACCTATGGCGCCTAAATTCCCCTTCATCGCCTCCAGTAACTCACTGGCGGCATCAGATGCCGACGCATACCCACCGGGAACAAATTGCGCATTGACCTTTTGTCTGTTTTGGGTCGTTTCCGAACGGTTTAAAGTTTCGGTGCTTTCGACCCAAGATGCCGCATGAGATAATATCTCTAAGGCTTCTTTGAATGTGTCTATGCCTTCAAGGCGCATGCGTTTAAGTTCTTCTTGAAGGATGGAGGGTAATTGCGAAACGAATTCTTCATAATGCGCTTTCCATCCATCGTCTTTAAGGCCTCTCTCTGGTGCATTTCCCCGCAGTTGACCTACAGGCGGAAGAGAAGGCCTTCCCGCCTCGCTCTTATATCCATTATAGGCCGTCCTATAAGCGATTTGGGACATAGGCAGAAGCGTCGTGTCGGGTAAAATCACAACGGTGCCCTTGCTGCTCGTGGCTCCTTCATTGCGCTGCTTCTCGATTCCGGTGGTTTGCTGCTCATAAATCGTGGGAGTCGGCGAGAAGCTTGGACTGGTTGTAGGAGGGTTAAATCCTCCTGAACTGATTGTCATGCAGCCTCCTTGGACTTGATCAACAGTTTGATCCTTTCCTTGAAAGAAGCAAATTTTTCGTCGTCCTTACATCTTTCAAGGGCCATCCGCAAAAAAATGAGACCCAAAGGCGCAGCGCCCGTTTTTTCATAGCAGTCGGAGAGATGGTATGGAATCATCGGGTTATCGTCCGCTGCCAATTGGTCTGTATAAATGTACCAAAGTTTCGCATCTTCGAAGTTGCCCATCATGTGCATGGCTCCTGCAAGGCCGAGGGTATAGCGCGGATCTTCGGGGTTGAGGCTATAGAGCATGCGAAAAATAGACACCGCTTTGGGATAATTCTTCCGAATGTATTGGCGCCTACCTTGTTCGTAGATATACTCCGCCATGTCGGGAGTGATTTGCAAATATTCTTGCAAATTCGCTCCTCCTGCAGACAATTTTTCTAGCATCTGTTTTTTCAGCTTCATTTCAGAGGGTGGCAATTTATCCAGCTGTTTTTTTAGAATCGATTCGATCTGTTGAGCTAGCTCATTCATAGAATCACCTCTTAAGTTGGGTAGGACAAGGCGTTGCTCAAACCTTGTCTGCTGTTATTTGCACTTTCTCCTATCGTCGCGATCATGTCATTGAAGCCTGACATCGATTCTTGCATTTGTTTAATCGCATTCTTTAGGAAAGTGATGATCGCATCCATTTCGATTGCATCTGCTTCAGCATTTCCCTGAATGTCGGCGATGTCGGCATTGAGGTTTGCTAACCTGACACTAGTAACAGTCTTTGCTGTTGCAAGTCCCACCTGGGTTGTGGTCATCAGGATATTGGGATTCGTGATGACCTTTGCAGCTTTTTCAATTTTTACAGAAGCGCTGAAACCCACTCCTGCGGAATCGATCGCTTTATCGAATAGTTGTCCCGCCCGTTCGGCAGTTTTTCCTATAAATGCGCTCGTTTTGTCGAGAGCCTTCGAGAGCATTCCTGTTCCCTTTTCTATTTGCGTTGTTGCAGTGTTTACCTTAAATGAAGCGGCCATTGCTGCGATCATGACCGCAGATTCGACGCCGAATTCAACCCAGTTTTGCGTGTTCTCGTCTGCTCCCGCGAGTTTTGCAATCTCTCCGCCGACATTTGCAGATGAGGTCATCGCCATGAATCCTGCGGATCCTGCCATCAGTGCTGCAGAGGGACAGCATACAATGGCAACTGCTGTGATCGAAATGACTGCCGCAAGTCTAAAGGCAACTTTTGCGATATCGCGGTCCTTGTCTGAAACAGTGACATTCCAGAGCTTTTCATGCAAATCGATCATCCCATCGACCATTTTGTTGATCCCATCCATCATGTGGTCAAAGACCCCTTTCTCCTCGCCCGCAGCTTTCATGATTTGGTCTACCAAAACAGCAATGAGAAAGGCTGCAATGATCAAGCCTGCTGGAATGCCGGCTCCTATGATAGCTGGTAAAGAGATCAGGATCATGACGACTGTGACAATAATGCCTACAGCGCTTCCGCTAAGGCCAAGCTTGTCCATCGTAGCTTGCTTTTTGTCTGCGCTTGCTTGTTTATCTGCCATTTCTTTGGCTGCATCAATTTGCGATTGCGCTTTGTCTGTAGAGGCATCATATTGTGCGGTAGCACGCTTGGTTTTTAGCTCGGCATCCTGTCCTAAGATGCGCTGAAGGGCCGCTTGCAGATCACTGATGGCCTCACTGCGTGCTGTGAGGAAGCGGATCAGCTCCATCGCTTTGGGCGAGCTAGTCATTCCTCTCAAAGTATTCAGCATGCTTTCGATAGAATCTTGACCCATTTGAAGCCCGTTTGTAGCTAGTCCGCCGGGTGTATTGGCATTGGGTACATATCCATCGTCGCCTGGAGGATTTGCTACAGCAACGCCCCCTGTCTTGCTTGCTGAACCATCGGGAATTGGTTTTTGAAGATAAGGTCTTCCTATAGCAGCAGGATATATTCCCTGATCGCCGGCAAAACTTCCTTGGATGGTCGAGGAGTTCGAAACTGTGTCTTGAGGAGCGAGTGTGATAGGAGGAGTGTCTGTAACCCCGGCGCTTTCTCCAGGTTGTGTTTGCGGTAGAGGCTGAGCTCCAAAATTACCAATATTGGGATTAATAGACATATCCAAACCTCCCGGAATCGATTTTAAGTCGATTTCTTCTCAGGCTGAGTTAATTCTCTCTTAAGCGCTTCAACGGTAATTTCAGAGCGCTTCTTTAGGGCCGCAAATTCTGGCTTGTCCTGGGCACGTTTAATAGCAAGATCGAGCATCGTCGCTGCCGATAACTTATCGCCCATCTGGATGTAGCAATCAGAAGCGTGGTAATAGGGCACCGGATTCTCAGGATCAATCACAGATACCAAAGCGTAGGATGAGGCGGCGGTGCGGAACTCCTTCATCATGTGGAAGCAGGCAGCCAATCCCATAATATACTTTGACTCCAATGCGTTCAGCAAGGTCAGCAATCTAAAGACCTGGATAGCATCTTTGTAGCGGCCGGTGTTGTAAAGCAGATAGGCGTGGCTGTAAAGACTCTCTATCGATTCGTCGGACATTCCTACCATGTCCTTGATGCTAGTTTGCTTGATGGGCGAGCTGACTCCTTTGACTGCCTCTCCTTTTTCTTTCTGCAAGGTTTCAGCGGCGTTGTCTACTGCCTTTCGCATGGCTTCTTTTGGATGCTCCATAGTTTCCTCGCATTGTTAACTTCACGTCCTCCAAGCAATATTCGTGCCATTTTATCGATAGATTGCCGCAAGCAAAGTGGAAAGCTCCTGGATAAAAGAGGTTGCCATGCTTGCCTGTTGGTTGACCGCATCGTTTGAGTTATTGATGTTTGTTTGTTGTCCCTGTGCATCTGATTTTACCCTATCTCTTGCAGCGCGTATCTTATCTCCCCAAGCTTGTGTGACTTGAGTGAGTTCGTTGATGTGAGTCGCTGCACTAGGGTCAGTATCGTTTGCTAGCTCCGAACCGTCGGAGGAAGTGAATATGTGGGTCTTACCTACGAGGTTTGTCATCTCGCTCTGCTGCAATGTGAAGATGCGCAATGTATCGGATTGAGTGGCGGTTGTTGCTTGGATGATGCCGATCATCTCTACGATGAGAGCATAAATCCTTTGTAGTATACGAACTTTAGGGAACGATCCGCTGACAGATGAGGTGGTTAACCCGGGGGTGCCGCTCAATGCACTCAAGTAGTTTTTGGACATGTTTGTTAACCAGGTCGAAAACTCTTGGCTTGAGTTGAAAGTGGCGGTATTGCTAGGTAAGGCTGAGATGGCATTCAGGATAAAATTGGAAAAATCGGTTTTAAAATCGGTTGGCGTTCCTTGGCTGTAGGAAACAAATGCCCTGTAGTAGTCTCTAACAAAGGCAAACCTGACGAGATAATTATTGACCTTATCGATCACTTCCGCGAAGTTCGTAGCTGAGGATGTCGTATCAGAGTTTGTGGAGGTAAGGTTTTGTATGGTAGCTGCGAAAGCCCTCTTTCCAAGCTCATTGAGGAAGGCATTGATAGAGCCGAATCCAAAATCTCCAACGCTATTTGATCCAGCAAGACCGCTTACGGGATCTCCAAGATAATTTGCTGAGTAATTCTTGATGGAGTCATTCGAAGAGTTAAAGTCGATAGCATTCGCGGCACCAAAGTATGCAGCTGTCTCGGTTTGCACATCCAGATGAAGATCTGAACGGATGCCGAGGTTTGCTTCAGTCATGACAAGCAACGATTTGGCAAGAGTGTCCGCAATTGACTGGAATGAGGGATTCAAAACTTGGGAAGGGGCCACATGAGCTTGATATTTGATATATTGCTCTGCAAACTCTTGGTAGTCAGTAGGTAATGCGATTGGGTAGCCGGGGCCAGGCGAAGTATTATTGGAATTGAAGAGCCAGAAAAATTGCTCAGGCGTTCTTGAGGGATTCGCATCACCATCCGCGACCATTTGATTGTGAAACTTTTCCAGGATCTTGATGATGCCTGAATCGTCCGCAACTGTCGTATTTGTGAGTGTGACATCGACAGGTCCCTGCGCAGTCAGTAGCACAGGGGCTAAGTCCTCGATCGGAAGACCTTGGTAGCCGACGCTAATATCTGAAGTCATATGATGCCTCCTAACGGCTGATATTGCTTGCCATCTTTTCAATCATCTGAGAAATCCGTTGCAAGACTGCAGAAGCCGATTTGTAAAATTCTTCAAACACGAAAAGAAAGTTCCTGACAGACTCTTTTTGAGTGTCGTTCAAAGATTCCGCTGATGTGATTCCTTGCGAGAGCACTTTCTGCACATCCCCCTGCTGGATCGTATTGATGCGGTACAGATCGGAAATGGGATTGCCGTCTGTTAACCAGCGGTAGAGAGCGACCGCCTTATCTCCGGCTGTTGTAATGTTTTGAGCCAACGTGTAGGTGACGGGTCCTCCGAGAGTTGTGGGAGCTCCTGCGACAAACACTTCGTTCAGGTTATCTAGGATTGCTTTGGAGCGGGAATAGAGAGAGTTTTCGTCGGCAGCTGCATCTGGTCCTAATGTGCTTAGAAGAGTAGGCAAAAATTGGGAAAGCTGCTTTTTGTAATTTAATATCTGGCTAAACAGGGCCATGCCTTCAGCCGTCAAGCTTTTTGGAACAAGGAATTGCTCATAGAGAATTGATCCTATCGGTTTTGTGACTAAGGAGTAGTGCAAACTGAAAAGACCTCCAACAAGGCTGCGTACTAGATATGTGCTGTTATAGACAACTAAATTGGAGTTTGGGATCGGGAATTGAGGAGAGTTGTAGAAGAGAGAGTTTAAGCCTTGATAGTTCGAGGCAAATTGCTGATTAAGGCTAGCCTCGCTTAAGTTGCCGGTGGCTTGAGTCGCAAAGGGATAAGGTTCGTTGGATGCTGAACGAGTCATGGTAATTACATTGTTCTTTGCACTTTGAAGATTATTCATCAAATCCAGAAGATTTTTTGTGAGAGTGAGTGCGCTCTCTAGACCGGACAGTTTTTCATCGATCAGATCGTTTCCCGCAGTGACATAGTCCAGTTCCACGAGACTTTGTATGGATCGGTTGGTTTTAGTGGCTTGCAATCCCTCAAGCAAGGCCTCTTGTATGCTTGGGGCCAATAGGGAATAGTCTTTCCATGCTTGCAGCGTTTGCAGTGAAGTGGGAGTGGTGCCCGAAGTGACTCCTGCTGCCTGGAAAGAACGCAAAAGTAGATCCAGGGACTGTACCATGTCGATTGTCAAAAAGTAGCGCTGTACTGAGCCATCCGGATTGGTTTGCACATTAGCTGTCGAGTTGCCTTGAGCTAAATTCACTAAGTTTGTGATGGCGGTTTGTACATTACCCAAGTCCGTATTGGTGATCGGATCTGACGAAGGCTTACTAAAAACGTCGTAGATTACCTGAATTTGAGAGGCATAATAAGTCGCTACCCTGGAATCCGTTTTGTCAAACTCATAAAGAACTTTTGTTGGCGGACTATTCAATCCCAACTGAAGATCGTAGTCGCCTAGAAAGCTGCTGACTGGAATTGTCATAGCCACTCTCCTTAATTTGAGGTCTTTACAAAAAGATTGATCATAAATCCCTCTATTTTCATTCTATCAAATAATTATATTAATTTCAATCGAAGGCCTAGGTTAAATTGGTATGTCGATGGGTCTTTTATTTCTGTTTGCAAGTGGGCCGAGCGCGTTATCTTCAGATGTCGTTCCCGCGCTGCCTGGTCCTGCTGCCATTGCGGTCATTAATAAAACTGCGCCCAGATTCCTTGGGCTGCCTTCAGCTGTATCAGGAGATCGCAATGAATCTGTTGCTCTTCTATAGTCTTCAAAGAGCCTATCGTTTTGGTTGATTGTGACAGCTTGATTGAGTTCCTGTTCGTGATTTTGCAATCGTCCAATGACTGAATTAGCCCCCTTAAAGAGAAGATCGGAATATTCAGCTGCGACTTGGCTGGCCTTGGCAGGACCTATCGTGGGCGTGAGAACCTCTTGAGCCTGTTTGACGAAAGCAATAGCAAGCTCTCCCGGAGGAGCAATATGGTGCAGAACAAAGGACCCGATCGGGTTTAGCGCACTCAACCTTGCTTGCCTGACTTTTTCTGCTTTTGTCAGAATCTCTTTTAAATCCGCGGTATCGAGGTTGAATCGTCTAGCAGCATCCAAAGCGATTTTACCGAGGTCATTTTCAGGAGTATTTTGAAACTGCTGCTGGAGGCGTTGGGCTTGGGTGGAATCAATGATGTTCTTAGATGCCAAAGAGTTTGTAAAGGATGCAGCGAAGGCATCTCTCCTTGCGTCTGACTCTTTTGAAGCTTGTGCTCTCGCTTCCCTCTGTCCATTTTCATAGGCAAGATCAGCTTTTCGGTTGGTTTCACTTCTATCGCTATTTGATTTATCGATATTTTTGACGATGGCGTCTATGATAGACTGTTTTGAGGTTTCTCCGGTTTTCGCTAAGCTGTCCAAGTAGGATTTTTTTGCTAAATCTTGAGCTTGATCTATCGGTAATCCGAAAGTTTGGGCAATGCCTTTGGCAAGGTTGACGATTTCAAAAAGGAAGCTTCTGATCGAAACCATGTCTTCATTTCCTGTAGGCGTCTCTACTGCCAATAAAATCTGAGGAAGCAGACCTGCGAAACGTGGGCCTAAAGAAGGCAGGCTTTCTTTAAGCTCCCCAGCGGTGATCTCTTTTGAAAGACTCTTAAGTAAGCCGTCCTGTTTTTCAGGAGGTAAAGCGCGAAATTCGGGAGACTGGATAAAGATATCTCTAAGGGCATTTTTGCGAATTCCTGAGTCGTCAAGGTTGAGGATCTCTCTAATGGTTCCCAGGCCTAAAGCAAGGCGGACGCTTTCCTGATCTTGTGCGCTGTTTATTCGAGCGCCTCCAAGAATTTGCTGTGCAGGGGCGGTTGCAATGAGATTGACACGCGATCTGAAAGTTCTTACTTGAGCTCCTACCTGGTCGACTAGCATGGAACCGATGGGAACTCCAAATACATTAAAAAATGCTTCAAATGCCTGTCTTGAGAGGACACTTCCAAGATAGGGGTTGTTAGCTGAAGCGGTTTGGTCCAGAGTGGTCAAGGCAGTGCTCGCACCTGAACCTCCAAGAAAATTCTCAAGACCCGCCTTTCTGATCCTTTTTGCAAATGGGGTTTCATCCAGTTCATTCGATGAGTCCTGTTTCAAGGCAATTTCGATAGCAACGCCTAAGGTAACAACTGTAGTTGAGATGAGATCTAGGATTTCGATGTGTGGAGGGGCGGTGTATATAACATGTGGATAATTCGTTTGTGGAGGAACGTTTGTCAACGGAGATAAGTGTGCTGAAAGTGTTGTGAGATCGTCTATGTTGCTTAAGGTTGTAAGAAGAGAATAATCGGGGTCTGCAGTGGCGTTAGCGGAAACTATATTTGGATTGACGGTATTTGTAATAAAGTCGTTTAGAGTGTTAATCGATCCATTAATCCCATGGATTGAAGTTTGAACCCCATCCTTAAGTGGGTCTGGAGTAGCGTTTGGAAGGGTATAATGGTTTTGTAAGCCGACTAACTGAGATAGGGGAGGAAGATTCAGGGGCGGATTTAAACTAAGCTGATCTCTTAATACGTTGAGCTGGTTGAGGATGTTCGTCGCGTCTGACGCCGTTTGGTTCCAATTTTGCAGGGCAGTATTTAGGGTGGCAGCATCCGCGTTCCTCAGGTCGACATAGGCATTATAAGTGAGGATTTGAGCATCGAGCTGGCTTCGTGCTGCATCTAGACTATTTTGAGTAACTTCAAAGCTGGCTTTTTGGTTATCAAAATCTGCTTGAGCAGAATCAAAAGTTGATTGTGCGGTATCAAAGGTTGCTTTGGCTGCATCTAAAGTTGTTTGGTTGCCATCGATTAAGTATTGTTCCAGGGCATCATTCCAGTCAGAGACAGCAGATTCATAGACTGATCGGGCGTTTTCATAGTTTGCAAGATCTGTTGAATAGAAGGAAAGAGCAGATCTGTAAATTTGCTCGGCAGAATCGTAATTGTCGATTGCCTGATTTAGTAGGGTGGTTTGCGAAGGATCTTCTCCATTATTGTATGTATCGATAGCGCTGTTGACATCAGTTACGTGTTGGTCGATGTTTAGAGCCTCTAAGTTGGCTTGTAGTGTGTCATAGGTTTGAGCTTCAGATAACAGGTCTGAAATTTGCCGCGCTTCGTTGGAAGCTGCAGCGAATAATTCTTTTCTGGTTGAAGCGTCAGCAAACTTGGCAATGATCTCCTGAAGCTTTTGTTCTCTCAGACTTGAGGAGACTGCGTTATAGTATTTGGCTATGGGTAAAACGGGTCCCTTAGGAAAAAGCGCTTGTAAATTTGCAGTCGCCTGAGCAATCGAATCCGACGTGGATATAGACCCCGAAATTGGAATTGGAGCGGTGGGAGTTGTTAAATTAAGGTAAGGGTCATTCAAAGGGTTAATACTACTCATAAGCTTTTCCCCCTTATATTTATTCTATCAAATAATGATTTAAAAATCGAGGGAAGCAGAAAAGAGGGTATAATTTTTTGCAAGTGAGTAAGGAGCCAATCTTTTTTCGACAAAACGGCCCCATAGAGGTGGCGAAAGATTGGGATTGAAGGATGCAATTGCGTGACTTTGAGGGGAGTGTTGGCGATGAAGAGCGATTGATGCGGAAAGAAGAGCAATCGCTGCGCCGGTTCCCCTCTCCTCAGGTAGGATGAAAAGAGAGGAAAATCTTAATGTGTTCGGTTTGGGTTTGACATTGACCATCCAGCCAATTAATTTCCCATTTTTTCGTATGCCGATGCTTGTTAAAAGATCTATGGGCTGTTGAAGATCCAGGGGGTTGAATGGCGCCCAGGATGGGTTTTCGTGAATCCAATGGGCAATCTCCTTTTCCTCCTTTTTGGAGAGGCTTCGCCAGGGAAAAAGTGACATGCATTTTTGCAAAGCAGGAGGGTGCATGTACCATGGAGCATTAAATTTGGTTACGTCGAAGTGGTATTCGACCGTCTGAATTATTGGAGGGCTAAAATGGTGATTGTGAAGCAATTTTGCAATCGCGTCACGTCCCTCTGCAGCACTTGAAAATCTCACTTCGATTGAGTGAATTGAGGATGATTTTAAACGGGTAAGCGCCATAGTGAAAAGAGCGGAAGCTACGCCCTGCCCTCTTGAGTCAGGATTTACAAAAAAGTGAGCAATGAACCCAGATTGGATAGGGGGGTAGTAGAAAGCAACGCAGATCCCTACGGGAAGGGGGCCTGCGTATGCAGCTAAAGCCAAAAGCCTTCCGTTCGGAGATTCTTCAAGAGAGTAAGGGCAGTCGATCAAAAGGTCTTTAAAGACGTCACTTGTATTGAGTACAATCTCAGTAACGTCCTTGATCTCGATCAAATAGCGCTCCTGCGTTGCAGTTTCGGGAGGCCATTGTTTAAAACGGCATCCTCATCAATCAGTATTTCACTGATGGTATTGTCTGAAGGAGTTTCGAACATCAGATCGCGCATCAATTTTTCCAAAATCATGCGGAGAGCCCTGGCTCCCGTTCCCGCTTCGATCGCTTTTTTTGCGATCGCGTTTAAAGCCTCTGGTGTGAAGACGAGGTTGACACCTTCGAGTTTGAACATCTCTTGGTACTGTTTGACAACCGCATTTTTGGGCTCAGTAAGAATGGCAACCAGGTCTTCCTGTTTAAGTTCATTAAAATTGGCAATGCTATTGAAACGTCCTACAAATTCGGGAATCATGCCGTAATGGATGAAATCTTCAGGCTCAGCTTTGGAAAGAAGCCAATTTTTCTCATGTTTGTTTTCAACTAAAGCGCCTTCGGTTTGGGTAAAACCGATACTGGTTTTTCCAAGACGTCTAGAGACCACCTTATCCAGATTGACAAAAGCTCCGCCAATGATGAAGAGAATATTTTCCGTATTGACTTTGATATATTCCTGGTTGGGATGTTTTCGACCCCCTTTTGGAGGGACGTTGGCGATGGTTCCTTCGACAATTTTTAGTAAGGCTTGTTGTACGCCTTCGCCTGAGACATCGCGTGTAATGGAAACGTTGGACGTGGTCCGGTTGATTTTGTCGATTTCATCGATGTAGATGATCCCCATTTCTGCTTTAGCTACATCAAAATCGGCAGCTTGAAGGAGGCGAAGGACAATATTTTCTACATCTTCTCCGACGTAGCCAGCCTCTGTCAATGTGGTGGCGTCTGCTACTGCGAAGGGCACATCAAGAATGGTGGCAAGTGTTTTTGCAACAAGCGTTTTGCCGGATCCTGTGGGACCATAAAGAAGCACATTCGACTTGCTAAATTCGATTTCACCACCGCTTTTGAGATTTTGAATTCTCTTGTAGTGGTTATAGACTGCTACAGCAATTGTCTTTTTTGCCTCTTCCTGTCCAATGATGTACTGATCTAGTTTTTGCTTTAACTCTTTAGGCTTTAGCATCTGGAAGGGAGTCTGCGAGATCTCCTTTTTTTCGATGATCGTCGTGCACAACTTGACGCACTTGTCACAGATAAAGGCATCCGGCCCCGCGATCAGTTTCTCTACGTGCTCTTCACCTCTTCCGCAAAAAGAGCAGAGGGCATTTGCCGATTTTTCTTTGTTTTGTGTCATGGATTAACTCTTTCTTGGGGTAATAACCTCGTCGATCAGGCCAAATTCTTTTGCTTCTTGAGGACTCATATAAAAGTCTCTTTCAGAAACCTGAGCGATTTTTTCAATAGATTGACCTGTTTTTTCAGCTAAAATTTGGTTCAGTGTCGCCTTCAATTTGATGATTTCGTTGGCCTGTATTTCAATGTCTGCTGAAGTGCCGCCTACGCCGCCGATCGGTTGATGGAGCATGATTCTGCTGTTTGGAAGTGCAAAACGCCTTCCTTTGGTGCCGGCGGTAAGTAAAAGCGCGCCAAATGAGGAGGCTTGACCGATGCAGTAGGTATTGACGGTGCAACCCATCCACTGCAGAGTGTCATAAATGGCAAGGCCCGCTGTGATGTATCCACCCATCGAATTGATGTAAATGTGGACTTCCTTTTTCGGATCTTCCATTTTGAGGAAGAGAAGCTGGGCGACAACGACGTTTGCGACATGGTCTGTAATATCTTGACCGATGAAGATAATGCGGTCTTTTAGAAGACGCGAGTAAATATCCATCGAGCGCTCGCCTCTGCCCGTGTCTTCGATCACGTAAGGTGTCAGTGAGTTTTTTTCTCTAGTACTCATATCGATAAGCTCCTTGTCAAAAATGAGGTCGAGGGATGCCCGCGCCCGGGGGTGGGGCTCCTCGTATTATACAGGCCAAGATGTGTAGGTCAAGCTTTTTTGGCATTGTCGATCAAGAAATCGAGGCCGCGCTCCATGATCATCTCATTTTCGCAGTGGCGCGCAAGCCTTTCATGATCAATGTCTTGGGTGTTTTGGCCTGACATCATTCGCATGATCATTTTTTCTGTCATGCGGTGCTGAATTTCCTGTGGGGTCGGTGCGGAAAGATGATGATCGCGTAGCACCTGTGGGATTAGGAAAGAGAGTGTAAGGGACTGGAGCGCTTCATTTTGTAGTTCGTGGGCATAGGCGTGCTCCTGCTCATGCGAAGAAAAATGTGCTTTCTCATTAGAGGCGATCTGGTGGCACTCGGTGTGAATCGCTTCTCTTCTCGAGCGGGGGAGATCGACACTGTATTTTGAAAGAATAAGCTCTTCCATTGCTTTTCTTTTCTGGTGCTGTGCAATTTTTTCAGATTCGCGAATAAGAGATTTTTTGATCGCTTCGTGCAGAAGTTCCACGGTTTCGACACCCGCTTTTTTTGCGAGCGCATCGTCAAGTTCCGGTAGTTTGGCCTTTTGAATGCGTTGGAGTGTAATTTTGCATTTGCGCGGTTTGAAGCTCTCTTCTTGCTTATCGCCTTCAGGTTCGGACATTCCTTCTGCAGATTCTTGGGGCTTAAGACCTTTGACAAGGTTCTGTGCCCAAACAGGCATTTTGCCATCTTTTAGGTGGAAACGGCTATTTTCATGGATTCTCTGAGCGGGCTCTTCGTCGACGAGGTCGATGTCCAGCACTACATAGTCCTCAGGTTCTGCGCCGCGGTCGCTGATCTCTTCCCATTCTGCGTGATAGAGTTTTAACTCTTCGATTTTCTTTTCGATCTCTTCGGGAAGGACTTCTTTTGGACTGATTTCAGTCAATGTGAGCTCTGAGGGATCGATTTTAGGAACATCTGGATAAGCTTCGAAGGAGAAAGTGATTTCAAACTGTTTGTCTTCATTCTCATCCATGCGCGTCAGGTTGATCTGCGTGGTTGTTTCGAAGGGTCTTAGTCCGGAAAGAGTGATGGAATCATTAAGAACGTTTCGGGCGAGAATGTCTCTAAATTCCCTTTCGATCAAGTGTCCATATTGTTTGATGATGAGATCTTCGGGGGCTTTGCCCTTGCGGAATCCGGGAAGTGAGACTTCTTTGCTCACCTTTTTAGCTGCAGCAACACGAGCTGTTTCGATGGCTTTAGCCTTGGTTGTGGCTTTGAGTTCAACCAGGCTTTCCGGCTGGCGGACTACTTGAAGAGAAATCTGCTCATTTTCAAAAGTGGACTCAGTCATGTTGGTCAAAATAAACCTCTCTGAAAATTGGATATAAAAAGCGGGCGATGGGATTCGAACCCACGACCCTCACGTTGGCAACGTGATGCTCTACCACTGAGCTACGCCCGCAAGGACAAATGCAATATTAGCGGGCGATGGGATTCGAACCCACGACCCTCACGTTGGCAACGTGATGCTCTACCACTGAGCTACGCCCGCATTTTCTTATGCCGACCTCTCGCTGAAACGGGAGGCGGCTATCTCGTAGCGGGTGATGAGTCTCGAACTCACGACATTCACCTTGGGAAGGTGACGCTCTACCAACTGAGCTACACCCGCAAACGAAAGGCGAGTATAGCCATAAAAGGGTCTTTTCTACAAGAGCTATTTCTTTAACTTTTTCAGGTTAATGCTTCCACGCCAGTGAGAAAGGGAAGGGCTTATTTGGGATGATTCCAGTGCAGCTGCCTTAGCCTTAGCAACCTTGTAGTTAAGAGATTCCTCTATATCTAAATTTGCAAATAGAGTGACCATCGGGTATTTCTTAATTAGGTCCACAAAATATACCTGATCGCATTTGGCAACCGATGGCCCGGCAAAATGGAAAAAGAGCGGTTCGATCGCAACCGCCTTTGCAATAAATATGGAGTCATTACGGCGCAAGGGTAATTTTTGAAGCGCTTTAAGGACGATCTCTCTGTCTTTTTTTAATTCGGCCTCTAATTGTTCAAAAATATCAATTTTTGCATCTAAAATTCTCAAAACAAGAGATTTATTATCACGCAATTCTTCAGGTAAATGCTCGTACGCATTAGGGTGTTTGCGGACTAAACCGAAAGCCCGCTCCAATGCCTTTGTCTCATCGCTTATATTTCTGATGAGAATTTTCATAGGTAACCTCCTGATGTTGCCATCTCTTACATATCGGGCTTTAAAAAATCTGTGTCAATCAGCTTGATTTGAAAAAGTTTTTGTCATATCGTCCGTTTCTTATGTTGAGGTTGACCTTCTTAGGGGCTGCGGGCACAGTCACAGGATCTAAGTATCTTTTAGATTGCGATGGGAAGAAAATTCTCATCGATTGCGGCCTCTTTCAGGGGCTTAAAGAGCTCAGGCTGCTCAACTGGGAGCCTCCAGCTTTTCCCCCTCAAGACATTGAGTCGATTCTTTTAACGCATGGCCATATGGATCATACCGGATACATTCCACGGCTTGTGCGCTTGGGATTTAGAGGTAAGATCTATGGCACTGCTCTGACGCTTAAAATTGCTGAGATCATTCTTAAAGATAGTGCTAAAATTCAGGAAGAAGAGGCTGAGAGGGCAAATCGGGAAAAATATTCGAAACATGCACCTGCCTTACCTCTTTACACACTCGAAGATGTGGAGAAAACCTTGCCGCTTTTCACGCCTATCCCTGAGGGCGAGCTTTTGAAGGTGAACGGCACATATTCCGCACGCTTCCTTTATAACGGACACATCTTGGGGTCCACTTTTATCGAGCTTGAAGCCGATGGAAAAAAGATGGTCTTTTCAGGCGATCTTGGCAGGGAAGAGGATCTTCTGCTTTACCCTCCTAAAAAGCCTGATGCGGCAGAAATTCTTTTGATTGAAACGACCTATGGAGGCAGGCTGCACAAGGAGGAGAGGGATGAATTGCCCGAACTTTCCCGCATCGTGAATCAGACGGTTAACCGAGGAGGTTCGCTGTTCATACCAAGTTTTGCTGTCGAAAGGACTCAACTTTTAATGGTGATGCTTTGGAAGTTGAGCAAGGCAAAACAGATTCCTTCGCTGCCGATGATTATGGATAGTCCGATGGGAGCAGATGTGCTCGATCTTTTTGAACATTCTCACAAGTGGCATCGATTGACCTCAGAGGAATGCAAAGAGGTGTGCTCCTATTTCAGGGTTGTTTCCAGTTACCGCGAAACGATGGAATACCGCGAAAGAAAGGAGTCCCAGATCGTGATTGCGGGAAGCGGTATGCTGACCGGTGGGAGAATGTTGAGCTACTTAGAAACGCATGCATCTAATGAAAAGGATACTCTTCTTTTCGTAGGCTATCAGGCTGAAGGCACGCGCGGATGGCGCATTCTAAAGGGAGAGCCTTCGATCAAGATGTATGGGAAGTGGGTGCCTTTTAAGATGCAAGTTCAACAGATTGAAGGATTGTCATCACATGCTGACCAGAAGGGTCTTCTAGACTGGATGGATAGGTTAAACGGTGCGCCTAAACCGCTCTTTCTCATTCACGGCGAGAAAGAGCAGTCGCTTGCCTTTAAACAAAAACTCGAAGAGGAGAAGGGGTGGGCTTCTGTTATTCCATCTCTTAATCAGACGGTTACGCTTTAACCCCTGATTGCGACCAAATCCACGGCAAAACGCTCCAGATGGATTTTAGATTT
>CAZSDA010000012.1:35670-59680 GCA_964605535.1 uncultured bacterium | reverse complement strand
ATGAATTAGCGTGCGAGGAGGAAGGTCAAGGCTTGCTGCTTCTCTTCGTTTAGACACTCGCTGAAGTGAATGAGCGCAGGAAGCGATTGGTCTGTTACGAGTACAGCTGTGCCATCAAAGAGGCGGGCCAGATTTTCTGCTTCGGCTGAGGATGGCTCGGAGCTGCATTCAGCAAGCACCCAGTCATATTGGCTATTCAACTGCTGCAGAAGCTGTTTAAAGCGTTTGCTCAAAAGCAGTTCCTCTGAATAACGGGAAGATCCACCTGAAGGAATCCAGTCGAAATCATCGAGATGCTGGATTTGGGGCTGCGGGGAGGAACCCTCAAGGTATTGCAAGAGACCCGGCGCTTCGTCTCTTCCATTTAAAGAAAGAGAGAGCTTTAGGATCCGCTGCCCTTTCTTGGCAAGTAGCATGGCGAGAGTATTTGTAAAGTCAGGGCCATTTCCGAGGATGGCTAGAATCTTTTTTGCTCCTAGACTCTCTTTGCAGGTGCTTTCAAAATGGGCGACAAGGCGTCTTAATGAATCGAGGTCGCCATCAAGAAGAGGTGGGGTGGCTGCCGTTTCATCTCCTTGAAACGGTGAGATCGTTCCAGAGACATGAAAGCCTGATAGCAAGAGGTTTTCTTTGCTTGCCGGGACGCCCCGGATCATTGTTCGGGTAAAAAGGAAGCAGGAGGATCCCATGAATCCAAGAAGGGAGCCAAGAAGTGTGTAAAACACTAAGCGTGGAGGTTTCGGATTGACTGTAGGGACAGCTTGATCAAGCGCTGCCGACTGGATCATTTCGAGGTTTTTAGTGATGTTTTTTGTTTCGACCATGCCTGCCAGGTTTTCCAAAAAGCGTTGCTGCATCGCCAGATTTTGGTTAAGAAGCTGCTCTGAGGCCCATTTTTCAGGGATTTCGCGCATCCGGGAGTGCAGTTCACTTTGATGTTCACTGAGGATTGCTTTTTCCTGCTGCAGGTTTTGAATGCGGCCTGCGATGTAGTCGCTTAAGTTTTTCTTCAAGAGAGCCGATTTTTGTTGGATCTGCTCTAATGTGATTGCCTGAATTTCTAAAACCTTTTCCTTTAAAAGAGTCTCTTTTAGAGCGAGTAGCTCTGCGATTTGCAGGATGTGGGAAGAAAGAAATTGCTTTTGCAGGTCTAGCTCGATTTTAAGGCGTTCTAGCTCTTTTTGCGTGTGGTTATTTTCATCTTTGAGTTGGATCATTAGCTGGCTGGCTTTTGCAATCCTTTCTTGGCTTATCGGATCCCGAAGTAAAGCCGTTAAAGAACACACTTCAAAATCGTGGTTTTTGAGCTGTTCAACGACGAATAGGTGCTGTTTTGCCTGAGCTGAAATGTCGTTTAACTCGCGCGTAAAATTGAGGTAAAGCTCTTTACAGGTGGCAAGGTTTGTTCCTTCCATTTCCGCATTCGGGCTTTGCAAGGTGCGCATTCTTTGGCTAAATGAAGCTTCTTTAATCTTGAGGAGATGACGAAAGTTCTCCAGATAGGCAAGAAGATGGTCCTTGAATTGCGCATACTCCTCCTGCTTTTCCTCTTTTTGAGAGGCGTGTGCAAAATTCACCGCACGTTCTTTTTCTTTTAACGTCTCTAGCCATGACGCTACAGGGAATTGTTTACTTTTCAATGTGTTGAGAGGGAATGAGCCCTTCTCATTCCGCACTAAAAATTCTTCAAGCTCCTTTACTTCACGTGCGCATTTTTCTGTTTCTTGGAGGGTTGCAAAATGCGCGGATAATATGCTTTTGGCGCGATCGGAGCCTTCCGGGGTCATTTGAAGAGCGATTTCAAGCGAGTCGGACTCTTGCTTGAGATTTCGCAGCTCTGCGAGCAGATGGTTGATGATTTGCGGGTCTCCCCTTGAGGTGTAGGAATCGTAATGGACGCATTCTTCGGGGTCTATGCAAGTCAGACGTTTGGTCTCAAGGTCAATTTCTTGGATTTTGTCCTGATTGGCCGAAAGTTTAGCGCCTAAAAATTCCATCTCTTTTTGTAAGCTTGTAAAGCCCGATTGAGCCATGTCTTCAGATACCTTTTGCACATGGTTTTCCATCAACTTTTGCAGGTCGTTTCCTACTTCGATCTGTCTTCTTTTCAGGTAGTGCAGTTGGGTGTCGGACGTAAGCTCATGCTGGCCTTCCAGGAAAGCTTGGTAGTTTTCCATCAAGCGGTTTAGGAACGCGGAGGCAAGCTTTCGATTGCGGTGGCGGAATTGCAGCTTAAGGAGTGTTTTATCTTCTTTGTCGGGGTCGATTTGCAGCTGATTGCCTAAAATGGCTGCCATTTCGCTCATGGGCTGCACCACAACGGCATAAAGCGCTTCTTCAGAGGGGTTAAAACTTTCATCAGAGGTGATTGTGAAGCTTACTTGAGTCGACCCAAAGGGGCTGCCTATAGAACCCTCTCCTAAAAGATTGTTATTTCTATCGGCGACTGTGAATTGCTCTCTCGAATCAAAGCGAATAAGGAAGACTTCAGGGGTTTCGCCGGGATAGTGGATCGCTGATAGCTTTAAAGGCGATTCGATTTCAGGCAGGATTGGTGTTTTCTTTTCTGACCAGTGTGCATATTCAGAAAGGAGGTTTTCCTTGGCATTGACGATGTCGGGGTGGCTTTTTTCCACCTTTGAGATGCTTCCCTGAAGATTGAGGTCTTTGATGGTCTTTGCTAAAAGCAGCTGCGATTTCATCGTGGATGCCGCTTCGCTGTCAGGAGATGCTCCTGGATTGAAGATTAGATCACTTAAAGAGTTGGAGAAACCGACATGGGTTTTGCCTTTGTCCCTAAAGGTCGCTTTGACGATATAGTTGACCGGCCTGGTGACGGCAAAGAGTGCGCAAGTGATAGCACCGACTGCCATCCAGATGTAAACGATTTTCTTATGCTTTTTCAGAAGGGTTAAAAAATCGCTGAAGGCAAATTTTAGTTCGTGGGCAGGTTCAGTCATCGCGTTATCCCGTACACTCCGTAAATGGTTTGCATGCCGCCGAAGCTCGGTAGAAGCTGATCGATAAAACGGTTCCATTCCGTAATTGGCTTGGCTGTGACGTAGACTGTATCACCCGGCATCAGAAGTAAGCTATCGTTCGGAAGGTGGACAATGTGATTCCAGGAGAGGACGTAAATTTTTGGGCATTGCAGGTTGCCGCGGATCACCTGGATGCAGTTTTTATCTCCTGTAAAGGGGATGCCGCCAGCAGAGACGATCGCCTCTCTTAAAGACATGAATCCATAGGGAAGCTGCAACGCTTTCGGGTGGCCCACTTCTCCCATGAGCATGACTGTGCAGTCGGCGGGGTTCGCGATGTAAATTTTGTCTCCACCGCGCATGACGACGTTCTGGCACATGTCGCCTTCGTTGATGAGTTTGTGAAGGTCGATGCTGAGCGGACACCCGTCTCGCAGGATGTAACTCATGAAGAGGTTGGCATTTGGAGGGATGTGCGCTCTGGCAATCACTTCATAAAGTCTCATTTTCCCGTCGACGGGGATGGTGGAGACTGACGTCAGGCCGGTGATCTCTACTTTTCTGGTCAGGCGGTCTTTGTAGGTGATAAAAAGTTCGATGTCTTTCACCTCTTCAGAGAGGCGTTCCTGCAGTTTCTCTTTGGCTTCATCCAGGGTGAGGCCGGCAACAAAGACAGGAGGAATGTCGGGTAGGTCGACTTTGCCCTCGTGAACGCGGAATCCGCCAACTGCATTATTGACAAATTGAAAAGCTTCCATGAGATCGCGGCGGGAGGGGTGGTAAGCTGTGATGTTTAAGATGTCATCTTCGGTGATTTGATCTTTGTATTCCAACATCGCATCTTCAGGAAGCTCTTCGACACAGATTCCCTCGAGTTCGAGAATGGCGTTTTTTCCCTGACGTATCTGATAGGAATCAATCACGAATTCATCGGCGCCAAAAACGTCGTAATGACAGGGGGGCTTGCAGGAGCAGGATGAGAGGAAAGCAGCTAATAGAAGGAAAAGAAATGGCATGGCGTCCTGTAGTTCTTTGTCGAGCAGTCGAAATTCTCTCCGAAGAGCCTATTTTTTGGAAGACAAAATCGAATGTTCATGGTAAAATTTGTGCAAACTCTCTCTCTAATATGATATAATTAGATGGGGGCATGGGGTTAATTTTATGACGCTTGATAGCGGTTATGCTAAAAAATCTGAGTATAAGTATGGGTTCACCACCCAGGTCGAAACGGAGAGATTCGCTAAAGGCTTGAGTGAAGAGGTGATCCGCATGCTTTCTGCCAAAAAGGAGGAGCCTCCCTTTTTGCTCGAATTTAGGCTGAAAGCATACCGCCGTTTCCTGGAAATGGAAGAGCCTCATTGGGTCAATGCCTCTTATTCCCCAATCAATTATCAAGATATTTCATACTACTCTGCACCAAAGAATAAGCCTAAACTGAATGATTTAAGCGACGTAGATCCTGAAATATTAAAAACCTTTGAAAGGCTTGGGATTCCTCTCGATGAACAAAAGCGGTTGACTAATGTCGCAGTCGATATGGTGTTTGACTCCGTTTCCATCGGGACGACCTTCAAGAAAAAGCTCGAAGAGGCAGGCGTTGTGCTTTGCTCGATTTCAGAAGCTGTTCACCTTTATCCCGAACTGGTAGAGAAATATTTAGGTTCTGTAGTTCCTATTGGCGACAACTTTTTCGCCTGCTTGAATTCTGCTGTCTTTTCTGACGGATCTTTCGTCTATATTCCAAAAGGGGTGCGCTGCCCAATGGAGCTCTCCACTTACTTCAGAATTAACGATAAGGAAACGGGCCAATTTGAGAGAACTTTGATCATTGCTGAAGAGGGCTCCTATGTAAGTTATCTCGAGGGATGTACTGCGCCTGCATTTGATAACAAGCAGCTTCACGCAGCTGTTGTAGAATTGATTGCCTTGGATGATGCGGAGATCAAATATTCGACAGTACAAAACTGGTATGCGGGAAATCCGGAAACGGGAGAGGGTGGCGTCTTCAATTTCGTCACCAAGCGCGGAAAATGTCAAGGTGCAAGGTCCAAAATCTCCTGGACGCAAGTTGAGGTCGGCGCAGCGATCACCTGGAAATACCCAAGTTGTATTTTGGTTGGAGATGATTCTGTCGGCGAGTTCTATTCTGTTGCACTGACAAACGGTAGGATGCAGGCAGATACCGGCACAAAAATGATCCACCTTGGGAAAAACACGCGCTCTACGATCGTTTCCAAAGGAATTTCGGCGGATTGGAGCAAGAACAGCTACCGTGGGCTTGTAAAAGTTGTCCCAAGAGCTGAAGGAGCACGTAACTATACGCAATGCGATTCTATGTTGGTCGGAAGCAACTGCTCCGCAAATACATTTCCCTACATTGAAGTGGGAAATGCCTCTTCCCAAGTTGAACATGAAGCTTCTACTTCAAAGCTCAATGAGGAGCAGCTTTTTTATTTTCAATCGCGAGGCATTTCACAAGAAGACGCTGTTAATATGATCGTAAATGGTTTTTGTAAAGACGTCATTAAAGAATTGCCCTTAGAGTTTGCCGTCGAAGCTCAAAAACTCCTTACACTAAAACTGGAAAATTCTGTTGGATAAAAACATGATAGAGATTAAGGACCTTCACGTTTCCGTGGAAGGCATGCCTATATTAAAAGGATTCAGTCTCTCTGCCAAACCTGGAGAGATTCATGCCATCATGGGGCCTAACGGCGCCGGGAAATCAACTCTTGCAAAGGTGCTCGCAGGACATCCTTCATACGAGGTCACACAAGGCGAAGTGTGGTTCAAAGGACAAAACATTTTAGAGTTAGATCCTAGCGAACGCTCCCAGCTCGGCTTGTTTATGAGCTTTCAGTACCCTGTAGAGATTTCAGGTGTGAGCAATGTTCAGTTTATTCAGTCAGCACTCAATGCGCATCGCAAGGCAAAAGGTGAGGCTCCGATTGAAGAAAGTGCTTTCAATGATTTGCTTCAATCTAAAATGGATCTCCTTGAGATGAAAGCTTCCTTTAAAGAAAGAAATTTAAATGAGGGTTTTTCAGGCGGAGAAAAAAAGCGCAATGAGATTCTTCAGATGGCGATATTGAATCCTGACTTGGCTATTTTGGATGAGACCGACTCAGGCTTAGACATTGATGCGATGCGCATTGTGGCAGAAGGTGTCAATAAGCTCATGAACAGCGAACGCGCTTTGATACTCATTACACACTACCAGCGTTTGCTCAACTACATCAAACCCACGGTTGTTCATGTGATGGTGGATGGTAAAATCGTTCGTTCAGGCGGACCTGAATTAGCCCTTGAACTGGAAGAGCGCGGTTATGACTGGGTCTAATTCAGAAGCATCTTCCTTAATGTCTAAGGAAAAGCAGGAGTTTGAAAAGAGGATTGAAGAGCTCTACCATAAGATAGGGGTAGAGGATCCCTTGGCCCGCTTCCGCACTAAGGCCTGGGATCACTTTTTAGAACTGGGTCTTCCAACGAGAAAAACTGCTGAGTTTCAATATGTGCCTTTGCGCAAACTGTATTCAAAACAGCTTGAGCTTTCTACTCCCTCAGCGTTGACAAAAGAGCAATTTAGCAGCGCGCTGCTTCCAGAAGCTGAAAAAACAACAGCCATATTTGTGAATGGCCGTTTTGATCCTATGCTTTCAAGACTCGATGGGTTGCCAAAGAGAGCTGTGGCTATTCCACTTTTTGAGGCATTTAGAACTTTTGGATCTTTTTTGAACAATCAGGCAGGAAGATCGTTACAAGAAGAAAGCGACTCCTTTGCAGTTTTGAACGCCGCTTTTTCGGAAAAAGCCCTCTTTATTTATCTTCCTCCCAACACCATTTGCGAGCGTCCGATAGAGATTCTCCATATCGTTTCTGCTGACAATGCCTTAATTTCGCCTCGCATTGAATTTTTCTGCGGCGCTCTTTCACAAGCCACTGTTCTTTTTAAGACTGTATACCTCACAGAAGATAACGCTTCGGTTGTGAATGGCTGTTACCAGTTTACCTTAGAGGAAGGCGCAAGAGTGCATTGCGAAAGGAAGGCGAATGCTGTTCCTAAGGAAGTGTGGCAGATGGAAGCTATCCGCGCAGTAATGAAAAAAGATAGCTATTTTCATTCGCTCATGGCTTCCGAAGGGGCTGAAACAGTCCGCGATGACTATAAGATCACGCTTGTCGGCCCAAACGCTGAAACTTCTCTGAATGGTTGCTGGGCACTAAGAGATGCAAATGAGATGCATACCCATGTGAAAATCGACCATCAAGCTCCTTTTTGCAGGTCTAACCAGCTCTTTAAAGGTGTCTTGGGAGATGTTTCTAAATCGAGCTTTGAAGGGAAGATCTTTATCCAGAAACCCGCACAGAAGACTGAGGCGTACCAGCTGAATCAAAACCTTCTTCTTCAGGAAGGAGCGCAAGCTTATACGAAACCGAACCTTGAAATCTATGCAGATGATGTGAAGGCTTCCCACGGCGCTACCGTCGGCAGGCTTTCGGAAGAGGAGCTGTTTTATCTTGAGACCAGAGGCCTATCCAAAGAGGATGCAAAGAAGCTGCTGGTTAAGGGATACACCGGGGAGGTATTGAATCGCTATGTCTACCTTAGAGAGTAAAGTAGAAAAATTCCGCGCAGAGTTCCCCATGCTGGGGCAATCGATGCATGGCCATCCCTTAGTTTATCTCGATTCGGCTGCCACCGCTCAGAAGCCTTTATCCGTGATTGAAAAAATCCGCTCCTTTTATGCAGAGCATTATGGGACCGTCCATCGCGCTGTCTATGGGCTCGCTGTACATGCTACTGAAGAGTATCACAAAGCCCGTGAGCGCGCGCAAGCCTTCCTAAATGCAAAGAAGGCGGAAGAGGTAATTTTCACCAGAGGCACTACCGAGTCGATCAATTGCATTGCAACAGTGTTTGGAAGGAAGTTCATCAAACCGCGCGACGAGATTTTGATCACTGAAATGGAGCACCATTCCAATATCGTGCCGTGGCAAATGGTGTGTGAGGAGCGTGGTGCGATCTTGAAAGTCGTGCCCTTCGATGACAATGGAGTGATCGATCTCAATCGCTTTGAAGAATCTTTTTCTGACAAAACGCGCATTGCAGCCTTTACACATGTTTCAAATGCTTTAGGCACGGTGAATCCGGTCAAGGAAATGGTTAAAATAGCCCATGCAAAGGGAGCAAAAGCCCTGGTCGATGGCGCCCAGGCAGCTCCACACAGACCCGTCGATGTGCAAGACATGGATGCCGATTTCTATGTTTTCTCAGGTCATAAGGTGTACGGCCCTACCGGTGTGGGAGTCCTTTATGGAAAAGAGGCGCTTCTCAATGAACTCCCTCCTTATCAAGGAGGAGGTGATATGATCGAAGAAGTGACTTTTGAGAAGACGACCTACAATGTCTTGCCAATGAAGTTTGAGGCAGGGACTCCTCTCATCGCAGAGGTCATTGGCCTTGCTGAAGCACTGAAATTTCTTGAAGGGTTTGGCAGAAAAGATGCCCTTATCTGGGAGCAAGAGCTGTTGCGTTACGCTACAGAACAAATTATCCAAATTCCGGGCGTTAAAATCATAGGGAATGCACCTGAAAAGGGGGGCATTATCAGTTTCATCGTCCAAGGCATGCATCATCTCGACATCGGTACGCTTCTCGATTTACGCGGAGTTGCTGTCAGAACAGGCCACCACTGCGCTCAGCCCGCGATGAGCCATTTCGGCATCCCCGGAACTGCGCGCATCTCTTTTGGGCTTTATAGCACTAAATCAGATGTAGACCACTTTATAGATGCACTTCGAAAGGTCCGAGAAATGCTATGCGGTTAACAATCGATGAGGCTGCATCGAGACTTCTGCAAGGCGAGGTCGTAGCGATCCCAACAGAGACTGTGTATGGTCTTGGCGCCCTTTACAATGATGAAGGTGCAGTAGATGCGCTCTTTAAACTAAAAAAGCGCCCTAAGGAAAACCCTCTGATCTTGCATGTGTCAAAAGCAAGCGATATCCTACCCTTTCTTAGGGAAGTTCCTCCCTCGTTTGATTTGCTTGCCAAAACCTTTTGGCCGGGACCCTTAACACTTGTACTTCCGGTTATTCCAGGACTTATTCCTCAGGCCGTTTCAGCGGGGCTTAGCACACAAGCATTTCGTGTTCCTGCACATCCTATGACTTGCGAGCTCCTCATCAGAACGGGCCCTCTCGTAGCTCCTTCTGCGAATCTTTCCGGAAGTCCCTCTTCGGTCGATCCTTCCCACGTGGAGAAGGATTTTGGCACAGCCTTTCCTGTCCTCGATGGAGGTTTGTGCCCCAAGGGAGTCGAGTCGACCATATTGATCTACGACGAGGGAAAGTACAAAGTGGGACGCCTTGGGGCGATTCCGCTTGAAATTTTAGAGCAACTGTTGGGTTACATGCCGCAACCTGCAATGAAGGGCGAAAAGCCCCTCTGCCCCGGACAGCTCTTCCGCCATTACGCCCCCAAAGCTAAGCTCCGCTTTACGGACAATTTTAGCAGCGCCCGCGCGGTCATAGGCCTCGAAGGGCGCCCTTATCCCTCCTCAGCCAAGCTATTTCTCCTTGGGAAAGAAAATGATCCCGAAACAGCCTGCACGCGCCTCTACTCAATACTTCGAAAGCTCGACTTAGAGGGCATCGAAGAAGCAGCCATAGATTCCGCTCTTCCCACGGGCGGTCTTTGGGATACTATCCGCGAGAGACTTTTAAAAGCTTCTTGTTAAATTGTAGACATAGTATAACTGTTAGAGATTATGAGGGGTCTATATGTCGCTTAGTTTAAGTATTAACGGTGAGTTTTATAATAATAATATTTGGGCGCCTAGGCCGGAGGATCTGTGCAAAAAAGCGTCAGCCTATCGTGTTTATAGCCCTGAGGATTGGGAGGCAAGGCAATTGCCGCAGGCTTCTCAAGAGCCTCCTGAACATGCAGAAAAGGTAGAGGAAGTAAGGCAAGAGGTTCTGCCAGTCGTTCTGGCGGTTGAGCCTGAACCGTTTCCAAGCACGGTAAAGGAATGGGAAGTCTATTTGCGAAGGATGAAGAAAAATGGCGGCAGCGAGGTTTCCGAATTTTTGAAGATCGATCCTTCAGACCTACCTGCCAATACTGGAATTAGGTCGTTATATCTTCAATGCTTGCGAGGCAGTGAAGATTTAGAGCGCTTAAACGAATTAAATCGTCTTAGCCTCGAATGGACGCTACTGATCTTAAAAGAAGAGAAATTTTTCAAGGACCCAAAAGTAGCAATTCCTTTGCTTAAAGAGATAGAGGCACTTTATCTTTTTCAACGCGGTGCAAGTGTGAAGGTAATCCTGGCTTGGCTTTTAGCCTGTCCAGCTGATGAGGAGCTAATTTTTTCGTTTTGGAAGTGGCAAGATATCTTTTTATCGAGAGATATAAGTGAGGTCTCTAAGAAAGAATTGGAGACTCTATTCAAAAAATTCACATTTTTCCCTCTGAAGCATGAGCATTTGCTGCGCCTTGTGGAAATGACTCAATATCCAGAGAAAGACACACAACGTCTTATACCTCTATTTAAGAGCCTTGTAAAAGATCTGGATAATATAAAATTCCGGTTATTTGTCCCGAACGTTCTCAGGATTACGAAACTTCATTTAAAAGATAAAGGAGAGAAAGTCCTTTGGAAAACATGGGTTGAGAACATTTTTGAAAGAAAAGAGCTTTCACTTGGGATGGTGCGCTGTATATTTTTACTGATGGATCCCGTTTATTGCAATATGCCGGGATATAACGAATTTTTGCCGAAGTCTTTATACCTACTTATCGAATACTATGAAGTAGTGACTTTTAAAGAATATGTGAACCCCATTCTAGCTTCTATCGAGGCCTTTCAGAAGCAATATCTACCCGCTTTTCCTGACAGCAATGAGAAGAAAAAAGTGACCGCTTATTCTTTTGAACCTCTAGAAGGTTCTAGAGATTGGCTTTGCTTCATGCACTGGATGAATCGTTTAGGATCCCGCTTTGCAGCTGCCTGGAGTTCCTCTATAGAAGCTGAACTTGTAAATAGTGCGCTTTTTGAGGAATTTAGAGACTGTATGAATAATGAACTAAAGGGTGCAATGGAAGGGCAAGTCCATTTTCCCTATTCCTTGAGTAAAAATATTGATTTTTTAGAACATTTTATCGTGCAACTCATCCAATACAAACCCAAGAATGAAAACTGGAAACTATTTACGTTTGCGAACGCTTTAGCACTTCTCCATGAATTTAGGAACATTCTTAGTCCTACAAAAATATTTCATCTATTGAATGAGATCGCAATGATGGCTCTGCCTAAGAATGACTTCTGTCAGTTAATGCAAGAATATATGTTGAAAGGCTTTTATTATTCAGGACTCCCTGATGATCCCGATAGTCTTAATGACGTGCCGGAATTTATGCTCTACAAGGCGTTTGTTATGTTCGATCAAAAACCATCCCACTGTTGTCCTCATCCAAAACAATTAAAAACCTGGAAGGAGCAGTTGACAAGGGTTGGGACGCCTTTCCATTTAAAACTTGTTGCTTTATTGCAAAACTAGTGCTTTGTAGTTTGGATCCATTTTTCAAATGCTTGGAAGGTGAATTCTAAGAATTTTTGCTGACTTGAATCCAGGATGGTGACATTTTTTATAAAGAGTGTTTCGCTCCACTTGCTATTGCAAAAGGTGAGAGCTGTAAACATGTGATAAATGAGTACAGAGTAGCCAAGCGTTTGATCAGGCAGGATGTGCCTAACATCCCAGGTGAATTTTCGGATCACTGTAAAATTGTTTGGGTTTTTGAAGTAGATCGAAAATATCCTGTTCCTTTTTGTTTGTTGGACTTTAAATTTTTTTGCCAGGGGGTCGCTAAAGTGCTGTTTATGTGCTGTAAGAGATTGGGTTAAGGTGTTAAATGCCAGGGCTTTTATAAAATTTGAGAAGGGGCTTTCCTGGTTATGTTCTTCTTGCGCCGGGTCCAATTGAGGCTCCCAGCCTTCATTATTTAGAGACTCTATAAATTTAATTTTGAAGTCAGCTGCCGATTTACCCGGGCAATGGTAATGTTTGCCATTGATCTTGAAACTAGTAGAGAGATAATCGGAATGTGCTGAAAAGACCCTTGCTACTTCCTCAGTTGTTTTTTCTCCAAACTTTGGTTCATGGCTAAAACAGATTGGGGTGAAGGAGCGATGGTTTTGATATAAAAGTAAATCGGGAAGTTCTTTACGCCAATTTTCAGGAATGAGTGTGTGGGTTAAAATAAAAAGGTCGTCCAAATTTTTTGCTTTCTGATGCAAATAAATGATCCAATCCTTGAGAGATTTTGGCATCATCGTGTGAACGAGTCGTCCTTCAATTTTTGCTCTTAAGACGGAGAGTTTGATGCTTTCCTCAGGGTCAATAAGAAGTAAATTTACCTGATCATCAGGTGAAAGTTCAGATTTAACGAGATTCACCCTAAATTCGGCGGTTCCATTCATTTTTAAAAGCGTTGATATAATCTCGGTAATATTTTGAAGTAGTGCTTGAGGATTGCTTTTTATTTCTGTGGGGTATTCCTTTAAATGTTCGATTTCGGCTTTTAACTTCTTTTTGTACTGTTTTACTTTAGATTTGAGAAATTTCCATCTTAAATGTTCATCGAGCATGGGCTCTGAATGGAGGAGATGCGTAATGTTGTATTTAGATTTTTTTGATTTGTGCCTGAGTTCCGGAGAAAGATTCAGTTGCGTATGTGAATTGCTTCGTTGACTGTTTTTTTCCTCTGTTACAAAGGACATAAGAAGACCTGCTTTTTTTATGGAATTTTAGGAAAGGGCTGATTTAGCCATTTTGAGCATTTCGGAGATCTGATTAAGCCAATAGAAGACGCTTTTGCCCAGTTCACCTACGATGAGGTTCCAGCCGATTGCGACAATGCCAAGGCCGAGAAGAGACTTTAAAGCCATCCCCAGGAAGGTGATCTGCACTTGGGGAGCGAGCCTATTGGCAATACCCAGAAAGAGATCTGTCATTAACATGATCAAGAGTGCGGGTGTTGCCAGCTGGATAGAAACGATCATCACTTTATTCAGCATGCTGACTTGCAATTTCCAGAATTCAGTGCTTTGGTTGAAAAAGTGGGGATTCAGGAACCGGTCTGGAGGCACAACATCATAGGAAGTGATGATGAGATCCAGGATCATGAAAGGGGCGTCTAAATAGTAGAAGAGATAGATCAACACCATGTTGAAGATTGTGCCTAGAGGTGAAGATTGGTTCTGTACAGTCGGGTCGTTCACCATTAAGCTTGCTCCGCCTCTCTGGTGGTCGATGATGATCCCTGCGTTTTGGGCGATGATGAAGGGTAAGCTGATGAGCAAGCCGATAGTAAAACCTATAAAGATCTCCTTCAGCATGAGGAAAACAGCCATTAGGTTGAAGGTGACTGCGCTGGAGGTCACGATCAGAAGCTTGGGTAGGAAGATGGTGAAGAGGCAGATAGCAAAAGCAGCTTTGACAGGGTGAGGAAGTACCTTTGCGCCGAAAAAAGGAGAGAGGGAGATGATCGGGTAAAGCCTGGCGACAAAAAGAAAAAACAGCGTGAGGGCTGCAAGGGGTTCTTTCTCTGCGAAAACGCTATTGAGAAAGAGGGTGATATAGCTTTGTTCTTCCATGAGTTATCGCATCAGGGGGTTGCGATGCTCCATTCCGGAAACTTGGAGAAGATGGCAAACGCAAAACTCATGATTTGTCCTCCAAGCCAGCCACCCATGATCATCAACGTCAGCGTCACGGCAACCAATTTAATTGTGAAGGAGAGGGTTTGCTCCTGAATTTGAGTCGCTGCCTGGAATATGGCTACGATGATGCCGAAAAAGAGGCTAATAAGTATCGGCGGGGCTGACAAAATGAGGATCAGCAGCATCCCTTGGTAGGCATACTGAATCACATGGGTTTGATACATTGCGGCTCCTTACTTAAAGGTTGCTATAAGGCCTTCAATCAGTAGCGTCCAACCATCCAGCATGACGAGTAAAAAGAGTTTGAGGGGCATCGAGATCGTAACGGGAGATAGCATCATCATACCCATTGCAAGCAGAATGTTGGACGTCACAAGATCGATTACGAAAAATGGAATGTAAATCAAAACGCCTATTTCGAAAGCATCTTTAAGCTGGCTCGTAATGTATGCCGGTATGAGTATCATAATGTCATCAGGTTTAAGGCTATCTCTGTTAGCTTCAGGTAACGTCTTAAATGCCATGCGGTAAAATAGAGCTTGGTGTTTGATTAGCGAGTTTTTCTTCAGAAAGTCTTTCAACGGCTCTTTGACAGAAGAGGCGACGTTTAAAATGTAGGTTGAGGATTCTGCTGAAACCAATGAGTCCGGCGCTTTCGTCTGCTCGACGACCACCAGGGCAGCATCGTACATTTTTATAGCTGTCGGGTACATTACAAAGAGGCTCAGCATGAAGGCGATTCCGTTGATGATCTGGTTAGGGGGAGCTTGCTGAACGCCTAGCGCGTTTCTTAGGAGGGAGAGCACGATCACAATCTTTAGGAAAGAGCTCAAGATCATGATGATAAACGGCAGCAGAGAGAGAAGTGAAAGTGTGACTGCTTGAGAAATTAGACTGGGTCGTTTGAAGTTGTCAAAAGGAGCTTCGATTGCGCTTTGTGGCTTTTCTGGTGTAGCTGCAGAGCCTGATGGCGCCGTTTCAAAGCGGTCGATGGACTGAACGCTTCTTCCGCGTTGTGCTGCAGGGGCTTCTTGTGCAGGCAGCGCGCTTGGAAGGAGAAAGAGAAGAGCGAGGATCATAAATGAAAGAATTCGCTGCCTTTTCATGCGTTGACCTTTGGTTTCATCAATTGCTCGAATGCCTTTTCCAAGTTTCGCCACTGATTTTCGATCTGGGCATTAATAATGCCACCTTCTGTTTCGATGACGCAGCTTCCTTGCGTAATATCAGCGCGTTCTCTTAAAGCAAAAGTCTCCAGAGACTCAAAGAGGTCTTTGAGTTTTTGCTTATTCTTGTCGAGGATATCCAAATCTTTTTTATTCGTGTAGATAGTTATTTTTTTATGTGTAGCGACCTGTTTGAGAGTATTTGCAACAATATCGACAATTGTCTTTTCATCAGTTTCCAGTTCTCTTCCGACGATTTTTTTTGCGGCTTTGAGAGCGATGGGGATGAGCGATTTCATCATCTCAGCCCGGACATTTTCGATCTCCGTTTCTAGTTTCGCAAGCTGTTCAATCCAAGCCTTGAAACCTTGATCATAGCCTTCTTTCTCAGCAGCTGCTTTTATTTTTTCGCACTCAAGAACTACCTCTTCGCGGTATTTTTCAGCATCGGCTTTGATTGTCTCGAGAAGGGATTGACCATCCAAAAGCTTCTGTAGCTCATTTTTGGGAATTATTTTTGTGTCGGGAGCTATATGAATTTTTTCTTCATGGATAAGAGAGAAGAATGGTTTACCGTTGCTCATGGTTCTCCTTTCATGGCAGTGTGCACTTGCAGCATCATGCCTTCTTTAATTTGCAGGGGGACTTCCTTCTCAGCGATTTTAATCAAAAGCGTCCCTCTGCCTTTGTCAAGGCGATGTGCAATTGTCCAAATCAGATCTTCCGATTCCCCTGAAAGGGCATAAGCAAGTCGTATGATGCCTCGTTTATGCAGTAGCAGCATGAGCTCTTTTGAAGATTTGCTCCAGCGGTCAAGATTTAACTTGGAGGGGGTGATCTTGTCTTTTAACGGCAGGCATTTGCGCAAAAATTGCTGTTGATCGGGGGTCAGGGCGCCATAAAGCATTTTGAGCGTTTTTGTTGCAACGATGCCGCGCATTTCATGAGCAAGATCGAACATGGCCAAATTATCGATCAGACGCAATAGCTGTTTTTTAGTGAGCTCTGCAAGCTTGTTCATGGAACTATCAGGAATATATTCCAAGGGAAGCGATTCGTTCAGTTCCGGAAATGAGTTGAAGATGTGGTGCAAATAGAATTTTTTGAGAAAAGGTGAGAGCGTTTTTTCCGGAACGGGGATTTGCAATGCATTTGCAAGACCCTTTTTTTGTTCTTGAGTGAGGCATGCAAGAATGCCTTGATGGAAGGATTCGCTTTGAGTCTTTAATCTATCTAGGATCCAGGAGTAATGGATTGACTCTAAAGACCTTTGAGCGTGTGTTAACAGCGGATTCGGATCTTGCGCTCCGATGAGGAGTGCACGCACTTTGTCTGCTTCTTCTTTCGGCAATCCCTTAAGAAGGGATTCATTGACTGAGCCATGAGCACGATTGAGAAGAATTCTAAGAAGCATCCCTTGCTGCTTATGTCTCATCAATATCCTCATCTACAAGGCCCTGTTCAGAAGATTTTTCTTTGGTTTGCTCCGTCTCGCCGCCTTCTTCTGGAGCTTTAGGAGCTGCAGGTTCCTGTTTAATTGCATGCAAGTGAAGCAGCTCTTTGAGGCCTCCTGCCTCTTTGAGAAGGGGGTATACCTTCCATATAACCCAGATCAGGCTGAGGATTAGGATGAGGATTAGAAGGGTGAATGAGAAGAAAAGTAAACGGAAGCGGAAGAGAGAGTCTTGAGCGATGATGATAGACCAAACAGACACGTATTGCTTTTCTTCCTCTAAGGCGCTTGACAAGAGACCTCCCGGCAAGTCGGTAAATCTGGCGCGGTCACCAATGACAGTGACATCGTCAAAGTCTAAGCCTGTGATGCTGGCTGCCACTAAACGTTTGATTTTAGTGACGAGATGGCTATTGGGATCGTCGAGTACGCCCGAGTGCTTTATGTAGACAGATGCAGTGATCTTTTGCTTCTTTTCTGCGTTCGGATTGAGAGGGTCTTCTTTGGGAAAAGAGATCTGCACTTCTGCATCGAGGACTCCGTCGATTTTTCTGATTGTGCTCGCAATCTGCTCCGCAAGGCCTGCCTGATAGCGTATTTGATCTTGCATCTCTGAGGGAACGAGGCCTACGTTAGCAAAGAGGCCAAGGAGGTTCTGCCCTTTTCGCCTCGGGAGTCCGCTCTGATTGAGGAGAGACATCGCTTCCGTTGCACGCTCTTCATCCACAGAGATATCCCAGAGAGTGATTTTTGCCCCTCCACCTCCGGCTTCGGTGCTCTTTACTTTATTAGCTGTGATATTTCTGGTTGAAAGGAAGACGATGATTTCGTTAGCTTCCTTCTCATCTAGACCGTTTACGATCGTCCTGCTTGATGAGCAAGCGACCAAAAGAAGGAGCACCCCAAGAAGCATGAGTGAGCGTAAAAAGAATTTCTCTATCCAGCGAACGGAATTAGAGGCAGTGTGCATAGTTCCACCTAATTAAACGATAAAACTGGATCCTAGCATAGAATCTTAAATGAGCTCAAGCATTCGGGGCGAAAAGGGCGGCATTATAGCTAGATCTTACAAAAGGGCCGCAATAAAGATCTTTGATTCCAATTTTTTTGCCATATTCCTCATAGGACTTAAATTGCTCCGGAGTAATGAAAGCTTTGACGAGCAGTTTTTGCGCTGTGGGTTGAAGATATTGGCCGATCGTAACAATTGAGCACCCAGCCGAATGAAGGTCGTGTAAAGTTTCTTGAACTTCAGCTTCTTCCTCGCCGAGACCCAGCATGAGTCCGGATTTGATGCGTTTGGAAATATTGGCTCCATGGAGGAATTTTAAGAATTCCAGTGTCCGATCGTAGGTGGCTTTATGACGCACGCGCGGGGTGAGACGGCGGACAGTTTCAATGTTGTGGTTGAAGACTTCGGGCCTAGCTGCAATCACCACTTCCCATGCATTGCGATTTCCATGAAAGTCTGAAGTTAAGAGTTCAATCGTTGAAGAGGGGGAAGATTCTCTCACTGCCCGAACAATTTTTACAAGGTGACCGGCCCCTCCGTCTTCGAGATCGTCTCTTGCAACCATGGTGATGACCACATGTTTAAGCACAAGGGCTTTGACCGATTCTGCAATGCGTTGCGGTTCTTCATCATCAAGGGGAGCTGGAGTTTTTGAAAAATCGATCGAGCAGAAACCGCAATTGCGCGTGCACTCCTTGCCCAAAGCTAGAAATGTGGCCGTTTGTTGGCTCCAGCATTCCAGTCTATTTGGACATTTTGCCTCTTCGCAGACTGTATGGAGCCTGTGAGAGTCGAGAACACTGCCTGTTTTGAAGATATTCCCCCCTTCAGGAAGCCTCCGGTGCAGCCAAGAGGGGAAGCGCCCCCCTTTTTGCTCCGGATTGAGAGGAAGCTGCGGAAGCTTTGATCTCTTAATTTCCGGAGCTACCTGGTAGAGGGACTTTTCTTTCATTTTTTTGCCTTTGGAGGTAAATGCAAGGGTAAATTTGTCGAAAGAAAGGCAGCCTCCATCCAACTTTCTGTGAGTGTAGGGTGTGGGTGGATCGTTTCCTGCACAGATTCTATTAAGAGCTCATTTTGGATTGCAATTGTCGACTCACCGATCATCGATGAGGCTTCATACCCAAAGGATTGGGCTCCCAATAGGGCTCCGGTTTTTTGGTCGATGACCCATTGGACGAATCCTTCTGTTTTTCCTGTGACTTGTGCTTTGCCAAGCGCCTGTAAAGGGAATTTTTCTGATGCCGCGGCGTAGCCTGCTTTCTTAGCTTCTTCTAAAGTCATGCCTACAGTTGCAATTTCAGGGGATGTAAAAATTACATTCGGAACGGCATTATAATGCATTTTAGCAGGATGCCCGCATGCGTTATCGGCGGCAACAAGCCCTTGGTGCGTTGCCACATGTGCAAGCCACCATTTTGAAGCGATATCTCCTACTGCATAAATGTCTTTGACAGAAGTTTCCATCCTTTCATTGACCTGGATCTGAGAAGGATTCTGAAGTTTAACGCCTGCTTTATCGAGATTTAGTTTTGAAAGGTTCATCTCCCTTCCAACGGCAACAAGCGCGATTTCTGCGGGATGAGTCGTTCCATTGCCTAATAGAACCGTAACGCCTTCCTTTGACGTTTCGATCTTTTCTACTTTTGCACCCGTTTCAATCTGAATCCCTCTTTTCTTAAAATGGCTGGTTAAAGCTGTCGACACCGACGAGCATTCCATGGGAAGCAACTGCGGCATCATTTCGATCAATACCACCTTCACCCCTAAGAGATTAAAGAGAGAAGCAAATTCGCATCCGATGACCCCGCCTCCTACTATTGCAATGCTTGTCGGGAGTTTTTTCAAATCGAGAAGAGCTGTGGAATCGAGGATCTTCTTTCCATCGAAGGGAAAAGCAGGAATCGATTTTGGCATAGATCCGGTCGCGATGATGATTTTTTGCGCCTTGATCGTGAGGCGGTTTTCTCCCTCGACACTGAGTTCTTTAGGCCCGGAGAAAGTTGCAAAACCTTGGATGATTTCAACGCCGTGAGACTTGATGAGTCCCTCTAAGCTTTTTCTGATTTTGGCGACATCTGCATTTTTTTTCTCGACCATCTTCGCATAATCAAATGAGCTTGTACCGACTGTAATGCCAAATTCTGCCATCTGTTTAAGAGAATCAAATTTTCCTGCGGAGGCGATCAGAGACTTTGAAGGGATGCATCCGACGTTAAGACAGGTGCCTCCGATTTGTCCTGCTTCAATCAGAGCTGTTTTTTTTCCTCGGCTAGCAGCTCTTATTGCTGCAGGATAGCCTCCAGGACCGCTTCCAATGACCACGACATCATAATGTTTTTCCATAGTAATGCGACATCCTCCTCATAATCAGTAAAAAAAGAATTGACAAAACAAGTCGCGGAGGCTATTCCTTGACTTCGAAACAACTTATAACCCAAGAGGAGATTTATGAAAATCTTAGATATTCTGGCTTGTGTGCTCGTACTAGTTGGAGCCTTGAACTGGGGCTTAGTAGGTGCATTTGATTTTAATCTCGTTTCCACGCTTTTTGGTGAAGGAACACTTCTTGCCAGAATCGTTTACATTTTGGTGGGCCTTGGAGCTATCTACCAAATCTTCCAATGGAAGTGCACAAAAGACCGCTGCTGCAAGTAATCATGCGAGGCAGAGCTCCTCTGCGGCAGTTTTTACCGCAGAGGGCTTGCTTTTAAGAGTCGGCTTCAAGCAATATGTAGGCGATCTTTCACTATTATGAGTAAACAAGTTAAACAAAAGCTATGTTGGAATTGCGAGGGGAGCGTAGCCCGCAACCTTGAAAATTGCCCTTTTTGCGGGGTCTATCTCAATCCTGAGGAGAATTCTGACGCGGCTTCTGAAGCGAATGACCCTTTTTATGTGCCTGATCCTCAGGCATCTGATGCTGTTCCGGATGCGCCTTACGTGCCTCAAGTCTCTGCCGCAGAAGCAAAGAGCCTTGTAGCTACAACTGCTGCAAATTCTGTGGCGTCCTCAACGATCATTGCGATTCTCTGTCTGAGTTTTGGAGTGATCGCAGCTCTCTTTGCCCTGCTGCTATTTTTCTTTTCGGTAGATGGAAAGTTGACGATGCAATGGGAAGAGGATTTATGGAGCCTTTTCGCAATTGCAGCCCTCCCCCTCCTATTTTTTGGATGGAGAAGGCTGAATTCGCTTTCTGATCCCTAGTCGTTCTTTCCTTCCAGTTCCGCAGCAAATGAGCGGTTGCGCTCCATCTGTAGCTGTCCAAGAATCCCCTGAATTTCTGTTGCAGAGGGCAGTGCTATCTGGAATTTGAATAGGCTTTGGGCAATGTCTTGACGTAAGTTAAGGCCCATTTTATCAAAGAGAGCAAAGGCTTCATGTTTGAATTCCATTAATGGGTCGCGGTTGCCGGCGCTGCGCATGTTGACATCGACGCGCAAATGGTCCATTGCTAGAAGGTGTTCTTGCCAGAAGTGATCCAGCTTGCGAATCATCAGCTGTCTAAGAGCCTCCCAGGTGGGATGCGGAGGGAGGCGGAAGCCTGATTGCAAAAGAGGCAACGCTTTTGCATCCTCGACAGCCATTCTGGCCTTGAATTCAGCAGTGATTTTCTCAATCGCAATCTGCTCGAGTTCATCCTTTTCCATTAAGTCGTGATCAAACGCACCTTCAGGAAAGGAGATGGGAAAATGGAGCATGAGCCATTGACGGTAACCTTCTGGATCCCAGCCACCCTCTTCTCCTCTGCTACGGAAGAAAATGTCCGCTTCGTTTTGGCATACTCGCTCTAACACTTCGACGGCAAGTGTTGAGCTGTCTTCTGTGTGGAGTAGCGCATTTCTAAATGAATAGATCTCTTTGCGCTGCTTGTTCATCACATCGTCATATTCGAGGGTGTGTTTGCGGATCGTTGAGTTTCTTCCTTCTACTCGTTTTTGTGCGGTTTCAATCGACTTATTGAGCATGGAAGCTGAGATCGGTTCTCCTTCTGGGGGGCGAAAACGCTGCAGCAGTGCAGTCAGACGTGGTGATGTAAAGAGCCTCAAAAGAGAGTCTTCAAAGGAAACATAGAATTTGGATAGGCCGGGATCGCCCTGTCTCGCAGAACGGCCTCTGAGCTGCCTGTCGATTCTGCGCGATTGGTGCCTTGTCGTGCCCATTACATAGAGGCCGCCCAGCTCTGCAACGCCTTGCTCAAGCTTAATGTCAGTACCACGCCCTGCCATGTTGGTAGAGATCGTAATGGCGCCTTTCTTACCTGCTGCCGCCACGATTTCCGCCTCTCTTTCAGGCTGCTTCGCATTCAAGACATTGTGTTCAAGGCCATTCTGCTTGAAAATGCGGGAAAGCTTTTCGGAGACTTCGACTGATTCAGTGCCAATCAGGATAGGACAGCCCTTCTCATGAATCTCTTTAACTTCCTTCAACATAGCATTGTACTTTTCCCTTTCGGTCATGTAGATTTCGTCATTGAAATCTTTCCGCCTATTCGGTTTATGTGTGGGGATTTCCAGTACATTCAAGTTGTAGATCTGTTTGAGTTCATTAGCTTCTGTCCCTGCGGTACCGGTCATGCCTGCAAGCTTCTCATACATGCGGAAGTAATTTTGCAGAGTGATGGTAGCGTATGTCTGGGTCTCTTTTTGGATCGAAACGCCTTCTTTTGCTTCAATAGCCTGATGAAGCCCGTCTGAGAATCTGCGTCCAGGCTGAGGCCTTCCTGTATTTTCGTCGATGATGACGACCTTTCCCTCTTGCAGGATGTAGTCGACATCGCGTTCCATGAGAAGATGTGCACGCAGCATCTGTCTTAAATTGTGTGCGCGCTCCTTTCTGCGCACATCCTCATCCTGGATTTTTAGGCGCCTCTCAATTTTAGCCTCTTCAGAAAGCTCCTTGTCTTGGTCAATAAGCAGGAATTCGTGGCTTAAGTCCAGCATGGTGAAATCATCTTCTTTCCCGTCGCTTGAGCATTCGCACCAGGCATGGATGCCGCGGTCGGTCAATTCGAATTCATTGCTCTTTTCGTCGATCAGGATGTAGAGTTCAGCAAGTGTTTTGTGCTTTTCATCTTTATTTTGGTCATTATAGAAGTAGAGATCCCAATTATCGATGCCGGCGCGGATATCGGGTTCCTCTTTGAGCTTTTTCAGGATTTTGTTTTGCGGAGTCCCTTTAGAAACGAGCCATAATTTGAGAAGAGCCGCTTTTTTCTGTTCTTCAGTCGACTGAGAGGCCTCCAAGATCTTTTTGGCTTCTGTGGCCATCTTGCTGCAAAGATCTCTTTGTCTTTTGACAAGTTCTTCTACGCCTCCTTTCAGTTGATCGTACATCTGACGGCTTTGAGGAACAGGACCGGAAATAATGAGAGGTGTTCTTGCTTCATCGATTAAGATCGAGTCTGCTTCGTCAATGATTGCGTAGTAAAAACCGCGCTGCACCTGCTCCTCTTTCGAGTACGTCATGGAGTTGTCGCGCAAATAGTCGAAGCCAAACTCTGATGCAGTTCCATAGACCACATCGCAATTGTAAATCTCTCTCTTTTCTTGAGGGGGGACTTCATTGGTCAAGGCGCCGGTAGAAAGCCCAAGCCAGCGCAGGACTGATCCTACCCACCCGCAGTCACGTTTTGCCAGGTAATCGTTTACGGTAACGAGGTGCACGGGTTTCCCTGTCAAAGCATTTAAGTAGAGCGGCATGACGGCTGTCAGCGTTTTGCCTTCGCCGGTCTGCATCTCTGCCACAGATCCGTAGTGCATCGCAATGGCGCCAACGACTTGAACGTCATAGGGAATCATGTCCCATTTTTGATCATAGCCTGAAACGTGAACTTCAAGCCCTGAAAAACGTCTGCAAACGCATTTTACAACGGCATACGCTTCAGGAAGGAGATCGTCCAGTTTTTCTCCTTTGGCAAGCCTCTCTTTGAATTCTTGTGTTTTCCCTTTAAGCTGTTCGTCGTTTAAAGTGCGGAATTTTTCGTCCCACTCATTCACCTTTTTAACGATTTTGAAGTAGCGGCGGACGGTGCGGTCTTGAGCTGAACCGAAAATTTTTTTGAGAATGCCGAACATGGTACCTGCCTCGATGAGAAAATAAGTAGATTGTAGGCGATCAGGAGATTTCCTTCAAACTTTGTGCTGTTTTCAAAAAAAAACGATGGCGGTATGATGCGAAAATAGTGGTAGGTGTTTATGAAAAATTTATTTTTTTGCTTTTTTGCCCTGTTTCTTCCTCTAGGAGGCGTGTTCACTCTCCATGCAGAGGAGTATCCTGTACTGTCTCAGGATGAGTTGACAGCGTATTATTCTCAGCTGCAGGATGCGATTGGGAAAGCAGAAGCAAAGGTTCAAGAGTGGAAGGTGCAGATGCAAAACCCTGATCGCCTGCCAGCGCAAAGTGACAAGGTTCAGTTCCAGCATGCCATCGTTCAGCTGGAAGTTAAGAAAACTCTTTTTGCGAACTTTAAGGGAACGGAATCCCTGCGCAGCTCTCTCGTCCGTCAAAAGCTTTTGGAAGTGTTAAACAACCCTGCCATTACTGAGGCGGATTTAGCTGAGCTTCAATCGCTTGTGCTTGAAGAGAAGCAGAAGATCCGAGCCTCAAAACCCAATCCTTAGTGCTTAATCAAAGCTGGTACCATGGAACGGCCGGAATCGGGGTATTCA
>CAZSDA010000012.1:0-35570 GCA_964605535.1 uncultured bacterium | reverse complement strand
TGCCCGTGCCCGTGCCCGTGCCCGTGCCCAATAAAATTCAAAAAGGTCTTTTCCATAATGCAATTGCTTTGTACGAAGCGATATTTTTCAAAGTGGTTGGCCCATCAGGCAGAGCGTTTCATATCCATTTTGGGTTGCGGTGAGGAGGTCTTGCGGAAGTTGCACTCTGTTCTTTTCAAAAAAGAGCAAAAGGGAGGAGCCGCCGAAGGAGAAGTAGCCCTTTTCATCTCCCTTTTTGGCCTTTGTGAGAGCGGGATACGTGTGATGGATTGAGCCGACATTGGTCGCGCCCACTTCGAAGTAGGCAATCTGACCATGTTGGGCAGTATCGAGAAGGGTCAGGACGCGTTTATTTTCCCAGAAAATCGAGAGGCGCTTGTTGATGGCGATGGGATTGACTGAGTAGAGATAGCCATTGATCCATTGCGGTTGTTGGGGCAGGCAGTCGCAGGGAAAGTGGAAGCGGTGGTAGTCGGAGGGGCAAAGACGGGCCATGAGCAGGCTGCCTTCACGGAATTTATCTGAGAGTGCTTTTGATCCGAAAAGAGCCGGAAGATCAAAGGTTTGACCTTTGATGGTCAAGGTCTGATCGTCGATCGAGGAATAGGCGAGGTAGCGTCCATCAGCGGGAATGATAAGGTCTGTGGATGCGAGGGGTCGCGCTTCTTTTTTCAACGTGCGGATAAAAAAATCATTAAATGAGGTGAAAGCATCAACCGGTTTGGAAAATTCTGAAGGATCGACTTTAAACGCTTGAATGAAGGGGGCAATCTTTTTCTTTGTCCAAGCCATTTTTTGCCATAGGCCGTAGGCTGCCGAGAAGAAGGCAAAACGGGAGAGGAGAGCAGCTAGTAGAGCCCCCAGTCGCGAACCGCCATATAGGAAGCGCAAAGCAGCCTCACCATACACTTTTTCTCTTTCGATTTTTCCGCTTTTGCGGTCGATGTATTCTATCATTAAGGCAGCTTTGGAATGGAGGGCTTGCTTGCCAGTTTGGCAAAGAGGGTCATTTCACTGATGTAGGCTGGATCGAAGAGATAGTTGAGTTTATCCTCTTTGATTTTGTCGAGAGCTTCTTGCGCCACTTGCCCCGTTTCGAGAGCGAGAGCTCTATTGTCGATGTCCTTCATATAGTTTTGATGAAGCTTATCGTATTTTTCGAGCAGAAGTTTTAAATCTTTCTGTCTTTGCAGCAGCCGTTCAGTGGATTGGATCAAGGGAGTCAAGAGGTCTGCTCCGCTTTCTTTGTAGGGTAGAGCTGCAGATAGTGCAACAGGAAAGATGTAAAGGAAAATAATGCTTCTTAGAATCATATTATGCTATAATGTTAGACAATCTTATGGATTTTACACAACAACCTTACCAGCCTGGCGAAACGATCGCAGCCGTAGCCACTCCTCCGGGAGAAGGTGGCGTTGCGATCATCCGCATTGCGGGAAATCAAGCGCTTTTGGTCGCTTCGAAAGTATTTTCCGGGAATGTGTCTAGTTTTAAAAGTCACACGGCCCATTATGGAAGGGTGCTCGATGGACGCGGTGAAAAGATCGATGATGTGCTTCTCATGCCGATGCTTGGGACCCGTTCTTATTGCGGCGAGGATACGGTCGAGATTTTTTGCCATGGGGGCAGTTTAATCACCAGAAGAGTATTGGAGCGCGTGATTGAAGCCGGCGCTAGAGCTGCTCTGCCCGGAGAGTTTACTTTCAAGGCGTTTATCAATGGTAAAATCGACTTGGCTCAAGCGGAAGCTGTTCAGGAGTTGATCGGTGCAAAAAATGAGCGGGCGTTAGATGCCGCTGAAAAACAGCTTGAAGGTAGACTTTCGACGAAAGTTAAGGAAATCCAGGAATCTCTTACACTTTTGGCTGCCATCTTGGAGGCGTGGGTCGATTTTCCTGAAGAGGGGCTTGAATTCATTTCCATGGAGGAGATCCTGGAAAAATTGCGAGAGGTTTCAGACGCAATCCTCGAATTGACCGATACATTTCACGACGGCAAAATTTTGCATGATGGTTTGTCTCTCTGCTTGATCGGAGCGCCGAATGTTGGTAAATCCTCTCTTATGAATGCCCTGCTAGATAAGGAACGTGCGATTGTTTCTGCAATTCCTGGGACGACGCGCGATCTTTTGGAAGATAGGATGCGCCTTTCCGGTCTCAATTTCAAAGTGCTGGATACTGCGGGAATTAGGGAAACCACGGAAGAGATCGAAAAGGAGGGCATCAGACGCTCCCGGAAGGCGATGCAGGAGGCCGATTTGATCCTTTTGGTGCTTGATCTGCAAGAAATGAGTCTTCCCGATTTCATAGAGGAGGCGCCAAAAGAAAAGACTGTAGTTGTGTGGAATAAAAGCGATCTTGTTCAGAAGGAGCCACTTTCACTCGATTTTCCCCATGTGTGCAGGATCTCCGCGCTAAAAAAACAGGGACTTAAAGAGCTTAAAAACGAGATCGAAAAGGTGATCTGGAAACATGGCCCCCCTTCTAAAGAAGAGGTTGTCGTTACCAACATACGGCACAAAGAGGCCTTGCAAGAATCGTATCAAGCCTTGCAGAGACTCTTAGAAGGTTTAAAGAGCGGGGTGTCTCCTGAATTTCTCGCTTTAGAGATGCGTACAGCTCTTTTTGCTCTCGGCAAAATTTTGGGCACTAACGTTTCTGAAGATATTTTGTCTTCGATTTTTTCCACCTTTTGTATCGGAAAATGAGTAAGAAAGAACGTGCGGCAGTTATTCTCAAGACTCTTCAAGAGCTATTTCCCTCTCCGGAAATTCCGCTCCATTTCACCTCTTCCTACACACTTCTGATCGCTGTCCTTTTGTCAGCCCAATGCACAGATGAAAGAGTCAACAAGGTAACACCTAAGCTTTTTCAACTGGCAGATACTCCTGAGAAGATGGCGCATTTGTCGGTAGAAGAGGTTGAAGAGGTGATCCGGACTTGCGGGCTTTCCAAACGCAAGGCAGATGCGATCGTGCGTCTTTCTCGCATTCTCGTAGAAAAATATAGTGGACAGGTTCCTGAGGATTGGGAAGCGTTGGAATCTCTACCGGGAGTTGGTCATAAAACAGCTTCCGTAGTTATGAGTCAAGCCTTCGATCATCCGGCATTTCCTGTCGACACGCATATCCATCGTCTTGCAAAAAGGTGGGGATTGACAAAGGGAAAAACCGTTGAGGAGACTGAACGCGACCTGAAAGCTCTTTTTCCTAAGCGGACTTGGAATAGGCTTCATCTGCAAATTATTTATTTCGGCAGACAGTACTGCACGGCCCGGAGCCACGATCCACAGTTATGTCCAATTTGCAGTCAATTTAGTTGAGGTGTTTAAGGGAGTGAGTGATCAGCAGAGACAGATCCTCTAGCTCCTCATGCTGCTCTAGAGTTTTTCTGATCGCTTTATGCGCTTGCGATTGGCTGTAGCCTAAGTTGACAAGGGCTTTTAAGGCATCTTGTTCTTGCTGCTTTGTTTTTAGAAGAGGGAGTGAGCCTTGGGGGGGAAGCGATTGGAAGAAATGCGATAACTTATTCTTGAGTTCCACGAGGAGTCTTTCGGCGGTCTTTTTGCCAATACCTGGCACTTGACAGAGCGTTTTGAGATCCTCTGAAAGGATGAGCTCTTCAAGCTCGGGAAGGGTAAGGTGGGTGATCAGTCCGAGAGCGATTTTGGGACCAATTCCTGAAATTTCGATGAGAAGTTCGAAAAGGTCTCTTTCCTGAGGGGTGCTAAAGCCATAGAGAGCGTGGGAAAATTCCCGGACGACGAAAGAGGTATGCAAGAGAAGCTCGCCTCCTATTCCTGATGTTGACTGGATTGTTCTAGATGGAGCAAGGAGCTTGAATCCGATTCCGGATGCCTCCAGAACGATGTAGGAGGGGTGGATTTGTGTGATAATACCGCGGATGGTGGAGTACATGGTTACACCTCAATGCCTAATAGGCGGTTTGATTTTAGGGCATGGACATGGGCAACGGCGATGGCAAGAGCATCTGCTGCATCTTCAGGCTCTGGAGGCTTCGGCAGATTGAAAAGAAGTTGAATCATCTTTTGCACCTGGCCTTTTGAGGCCTTTCCGTTACCGGTTGCGGCTAGTTTTGCTTTCGTAGGTGCGTATTCGAAGAGAGGCACTTGATTTTGCGTTACAGGCAGAAGCACCATCCCGCGCGCAATCCCAAGCTTCAAGGCACTTGCGGGGTTACGACCCACAAATTGTGTTTCTACTGCAACAGAATGGGGAGGGTATTTGGCGATCAGCTGAGCTACCGCATTATAGATGATGAGGTAGCGGTTCGAAAGTTTATCTTTTGAAGGGGGTCTGATACAGCCATAATCTACTAGCTTTAAGTCTAGGGTGATGACAGCAAAGCCCGTGCAAGTGGTGCCGGGGTCGAACCCTAGAATGTAGCTATCCAAAGAGAGTTTCCTTCATGCGTGGTGCCGGAGAGGGAGCTGCCTCGAATAGCGAGGGTTGGATCGTTGCACAGGGAGCAGCCGGTGGAAGAACTTGAATTTCTGAAATCTCTTGGGAGATAAATGATTCAGGTTCATGGGTTGAAAGAGCAAGCGGAGATCCGATAATGGCTCCAAGCTGTGTCAGAGCTTGCTGCATTTTGCTAAATTTCTCTTCAAGCCTTCTCAACTCTCGATTGCGCGATTCGACCTCTTGGTAGCGCTGCTGAATCTCTATATAACGCGTTTCCCACTTAGCGGCGTGAGCTTCAATCGCACGAATACTTTCCTGATACTGCTCGCCAAGCTTTCTCTGATGGTTCTGTTCTGAGTCGAGGTTTGTTTGCAGTTCCAGTTGTTTTTTTCTAGCTGCATCCAAACTTTGTTCCAGTTCAACTGTTTTGAGTCGCAATTCTTCGTTTTTCTCTGCGAGAAGAGTTGTTTCTCGCACCTTTTTTGCAAGGTGTTGTTGAGCTACGCGAAGCCTAGACTCCTGTTCTGTGCGTTCGCTTTGGGTATGCTGTACAGATTCTTCTAAGTCGGAAAGCGCGCGGGCTAGATTTGCAACTTGGGCGTTAAGGCTTTCGGCAAGGCTTTCTTTGCTGCTGAGTGCCTCCTGCGCCATTTTGCGCATTTCATCAGCTTTCAGCAGTTTTTGTTTGAGCTCTTCTGTAAATTGTATTAGAGCTTGATGTTCAAGGAGGTGCTCCTGAAATTTTCGGAAGGTGTCATCTGCTTCTTTCTGTTTTGCTTCAAGCTGCGCTTTGATAAACTCTAAGGAGCGGGAACTTTCTTCTAAGGCGTGGCAATCGTCTGTTCGCAGATGATCCTTTTGAGCCACTTCTTGCTCAAGGACGCGGATTTTTTCCTTGTATTCTTCCTCTTGCTTGCGTCTCTCTTCCTTGAACTCTTGAAGGGTTGCGGTGATCTTAAGCCTTTGAGATTCCAATTCGCGTTGGCTTGCTCCCAGTTGCTCCTCATGCTGTTTTTTGAGGGCGTTATATCTGTTGTCTGCATCTGAGGCTATTTTACGCAAGCTCTCCAACTGCCCTCTTAGAGCTTGCTCCTCTTCCAAGACTTCGGCTAATTTTTGCCTTTCTAAAAGGAGCTCTTGCGAAGGGGCTTTGTTTTGCGCCTGAAAAGCCGTTACATCCTGTTCAAGTTGTGCGATTTTTTGAGCCATCTCTTTTTTTTCCAGATCGACCTGGTCGCACTTATTTCTTAGGAAAAGGACTACCCGCTCAAGCTGCGCTTCTTTCGACTGTGGATTGGCAGTTGTTTGCTTGGCAAGCTCTTCATACCTTTGCTTCCAGGAAGCGGCTTCATTTTTTGCGGCAGTGACTTGTTGTTCAAAGGACGAAGTGTCTAGTAATTGAGGGGCGGGAGCAAGGGTTCGGCTATTGAGTTTTAGTTCGAGATCTTTATTTTTCTTCTTTTCGGCGAAAAGCGATTGAAGAATTTCCTCTATCTCACGGTCTGAATAGCTTTGTCTCTTAGGAATCATCCTTTTCTCCCGCTGGTTTTTAGTTACCTGTGGAGCCGGTAAAATAGGTCTCTAGGCCTTCCTGGTTTGGTACCATTGCCTTTTTCCCTTTTTGCCAGTTAGCAGGACACACTTCCCCATTTTGTTGGAAAAAGAGCCATGCATCCAATGTTCTTAAGACCTCATCGACTGAGCGTCCAAGCGGAAGGTCATTCACAACTTGGTGGCGGATAATTCCTTGCGCGTCGATGAGAAATAGTCCTCTATAGGCAATTCCTTGCTCTTCAAATAGGACATTGAAAGAGCGGGCAAACTCTTTATTCAGGTCGGCGATTAGTGGGTATTTGATGCCATGAATGCCTCCTTTGGCAACGGGGGTATTCAGCCAGGCAAGATGTGAGTAGGCGCTATCGACTGAGCAGCCGATCACTTGTGTATTTCTGGCCTCAAATTCGCCCAATTTTTCCTGAAATGCGTGCAGTTCGGTGGGACAGACGAAAGTGAAGTCGAGCGGATAGAAAAAGAGAACGATTTGCTTACCTTTGAAATGTTTCAGGGTAAAGTTGTGGACGATTTTCTGATTGACGATCGCCGTTGTTTCTATTTCTGGAGCTGGTTTGCCGATCAAAGTTGCCATAAGTTCATTCTCCTATCCAAAGTAGTTTTCTGCATTATTTAGCCAAGGCTCGTTACCAATAGTGGTTGATTCCCCGTGGCCGGGAAACACGCGCGTTTCTTTGGGCAGTCTACCAAGTTTTGGAAGAGATTGCCACATTAAATGCGGTTGGGCAGTGGGAAATGAGAGATTTCCAATCGTTCCTTTGAAAAGAGTGTCTCCTGAGAAAAGAAGGTGGTGGGTGGGAAGATAAAAGCAAACGCCGCCGGGAGTATGGCCCGGGGTATGGATGACGTCAAAAAGCAAATTTCCGCAGCGAATTTGATCGCCCTCATCGATAAATCGGGTGGGATTGACTCCTTCGATTGAGATCCAGCAGGGGAGACGGTCGCTGCCCGGGTTTTCCAAGTTCTGTGCATCGAGGGGATGGATCACTGTTTGCAAAGGAAATTTTTTTATTAACTTGGAGGCATCTGCGATGTGGTCCCAATGGGAGTGAGTGAAGATTAACAGCTTAGGTATTAAGTTGTTGCGTGAAATATACTCGGTAATCTTTTCGCAGGAGTCGGGAGGAGCATCGATGATGACTGCCTCATTTGTATCGGGGCAGTTGACGACATAGGCATTGGTTTCGAAAGGGCCGGAGGGAAAGATGGCTATCGACATACGACAAGACCTCCGAAATAAACTTGCACCGGAGAGGATTTGAACCTCTAACCGCCCGGTTCGTAGCCGGGTACTCTATCCGATTGAGCTACCGGTGCAAAGCAAGGCAATCATGCCATATTCCCCTCATTAATTGCAAGATCCTCCCTTTCCCTGCCCCTGCCCGTGCCCGTGCCCGTGCCCGAAAGAATAGGGTTTACGAACCACGCTAGGAAAATAGAATTTAACCGTCGGGCGGCCTGTCCATTCAGGCGGGCCCCCTGCGCCCCCTTGAGCGGTGCTGCGCTCGGCCTCTTACAGGGCCTCCGCGCAGATACACTTGGGGATCACTCCGGTTTAAAAGTAGAAGACATAGATCAGGAAGAAAAGATATAATAGCCTAACAATGTATTACACTTACAATTCCACCCTAGTGGCGGCCAATACTTTTTCAAATGCGTGTGCTTTTTTAAAATGCAAAGGCATTTCCATTAAAGGTGTTGCTGCCAAATTAATGTTTGATGTCCTTCACGATCCTTCTGGCAAGTGGAGTCAATCAATACTTGAAAGTATTAAAAAAACTTCCTCATCCCCCATCTTCGAATTGAGTGATGGGGAAAGCTTGAGAGACCAGGCTGCCATTTTAAGAATCACACAAAGGCAAAGGATCAATCAAGTCAAAGTGCATGCTCATATTCCTCTTACAGAAGTTGAAGCATTCAGGAAAGATTGTGAATCGAGCCAGCTTTGGAAGTGCTTTCTTGAACCTATTCGCACTATTTGTATTAGCCTCTTTCCGCTTATCTACAAGCAAGAGATCACCTTTAAAGTCCATACAGCAGATAATAAAATACTGCGTTTCATAGTGAAGTCATAACAGGTCAAGGGGCCGCAGGGGGCCCGCCTGAATGGATGGGCCGCCCGACGGTTAAAACCTGACTTGCCACCTACATCACGCTTGAACATAGCCGAACTTGACGAGTTAAAAGGAAAATTCCGAAGAGCATGTCTTTGACATGCTTTAGGGATTTTCATTTTAAATTGGCAGGTGCAGGCATGTTCAAGCGTGATGTAGATGGCAAGTCAGTTTTGTAATCAGTTTTGGATTGAAGAAAAAATCTAAAACATTTATTATTTAAAAATTAGGTTTTTTATGAAAATTAAACATTTCATTGATAATGCATCTTCTTTTTTATTAGAGCCTAATAAACGGGAACGAACCTCAGCTCGGCGTCGTATTGCTTGGGCGACTACAATCGCAGCTGGCTTTCTCACGTTGGGAATTATACATGGTCTAAGCTTTGCATGGAGAAAAGCAAGGCGTATTCCCACGGAAAAATCTCCACATAAAGCCACAAATATATTTCAGAATGTTCACCCATCTACAGAACAAGCTCATCAGCCGAAAGTTAATTCAATCATATCTCAAATCGAAAGCAAAAACCCTGAAAATGAAAAGGCTAAAGAAACAGTTGCAGAGAATATTGCGTCTGCAATAGATACAGAGAAGCAATCCCCACCCAAAAAAACTGAAAATTCTGTAGCATCGAAACCACTCTCTGATAGTGATGAATCAATCATTGGATTGCTTGCCTTAGATCCATTAAATCAGCAGCCTATAGAAACATGTAGAGAAAGATTTGATGCCTTGAGCCAAAATCAAAAACAGCAGCTGCGAAAGAAGTTTGAGCGGGCATATGATGGCTATTCTTCAACACATCCTCTTGATGATGAATGTATTGCCTGTGTAGATGAAATTTCAGCTGCAATTTTTCAGGTTGAAAATAATGCACATTTTTTTAGTCTTGGCCAATCGCCTGCATTTTTTATGGAGATGGAAAGGGCGAGACATCCGGAAAAATCGGGTCGATTACAATATATTCCTTTTAGCGGTGACTGGCATGGGATTATGCATGGAAAAGATGAGTTGACAATTGATTATCCCGGAAAAGAGAAATCTGAGTCGAACAGAAAAGCGATTGAAATCGATAATTCTAACCTAATTGCTCCAGATGACCGTTTAATAGAAATGAAAGATTCAATTCCCTCGGAGCAGCAAGTTAATTGTTTGAGATCATATTTGAAGAGAATCGGTCTAGATCCAATCGCAATTGTGAATAGAGAGGAGCCGAGCATAATCATTGACTATATCCAGAGGGGGGCAGGATTATATTCTTTTTTGACTATAATATACAACTGGGCAGTTGAATTGGGGATTCCTAAAGAAGCTATTAAACAAAAACTACGTTTGGAGTTAATTTCACAAACAGCAGTCACAATGGGTATTTACAAGAAAAATGCTTTTTTAGAATACATTGCTCTTAATTTCGGTCCTCTTTGTTCCTCTTATCGGGGGCACATAATATCATCAGATTATCGACATGGTATCTACGGGACGATATTTGATAAAAATCAAGATAGATGGAGAATAGTGAAAAAATGTCCGAGGTCTCGATGGATTGATTTTACTAGAGAAGATTTTCATCCGTTTAATCACGAAAATAATGAAGAGTTTGCGCTCAATTTGGTGAGAATCTTCGATTATGCAGGAAGAAATAAGCCTTTTTCAACAAATTTTCATGAAAATTTTTCCAGCGCAGCGCCCAATGAATTAATCAGCTCTTGAGCTGATTTCTAAGGATTTTCTTTCGAGGAAAATAGACGCCTTGTAGAGTCTCATGGCTGGTCAGCCGATAACCTCAACAAGAGCTCCACGCGAGCAGTTCAGATTTAGGTCATGGTTCCATACCATTCGATGAAGGTGCGGCCCATGGAGCGCCATAGGTCTTGATAGGTCTGCGCGGTAAATAGATGATCCACTAGCGGCAGACCGAAAAATGAGCCGACAAAGAGCACGTTCTCCATGCCGCCGCGACAGGCGCGGATAAAGCCAAGCGGATCAAGAAGGCTTACCCCATCCCGTACGCTTACAAAATGGTAGATCTCCGCAAGGCCTGCGCCAGAGGATATGTTCGGCGATCCAAATGCATACATGCTAATCAGCTTCTGCTCTTCAGGGGTGAGAAGAGATAACGCCCTGAGCGATTCTACAGCTCCAATGCTGTGAGCATAGTGGATGATCTTGCCTCCTCCGTCTACCCCGCCCATCTCTGCAATCATCAATTTCCAGTCTGATGCAAGCTGCTTGGCTTCTTTGGACACATAGCCTAATTTGACTAAGAAGCTATGTAAAATATCCCAGACCCAGCCTTTTGTCGGCCTGTAGACATAGTGGATGTTGACATGCCCATGCGATTCAGACAAAGCTTGAAGATTGCTGTAAAGGCTTGTGTAATCAGTTAGAATTCCATTGATGAAACTGACGCGGACTTTGTCACTCACTTCTCCATGCCCGTAGACTCCGGATTCCTCTGTTGTGGTTCTGAGGCCAAGGAAATGGAGTGCGCCAAAGCCTATGACATGGTTTAACATTTGCTCCTTGTTGATGGTGACGTAATCGCGCAGCTTTCGCATCGTATGGAGAATTCTAACTCCTGCCTGACGAAGCAGCTGCTTAAGATGCTCTTTGATAGAATAGGAGTCTTGGGGAGTTGATGACAAACCAAAATGGTCTTTAAAGTGGAGCGGGTCATTTTTGACAAAAAGGCGCCTGTTCGGCCCATCTGCAAAGCCGATGGGATCTTTGGAAATCCAGCTGCGGCAACTAGGGTTGTAAAACCTTCTGCCAAAATTGATCAGCCCGCTTGCTGAGTCTTCTCTTTTTGCAAAATATCCCCAAGGGCAATTAAGCGAGGATAGGAGAGTGGAGGAATGGCCAAATGGTTGAAAATGTTTTAGAGATTTAAGCTCTCCTTCTTCTGAAACAAGGCCGCAGATGGATCCCTGGAGATCGTGCAGTGGAGCATAGGGGATCCCCTCCAGCTCAATTGCAACGGTGCTATGAGTTTCAGATCCTTCTGAGAGGCCAAGAACACGCAATTCTTTGGGCACGTGGTCTTGATCAAAGGAGCCGATTTCCATGTTTCCATCATAAAGAAATAGTTGCGATTCTTCTTTTGTGTGGAGGGAAATGCGCCGATGGAGGGCGTCGTATTCCATTCTCAGGAGGGGCGCTCCCTCTAAGTTCACAGTCATCAGCCTGTTCAACGCATCATAGCTATAGGTGTACAATTCACCCTTCATATTTTTTGCAATCAAGTTACCGTTTAGATCGTACTCACATGTGGATTGAGCCCCCTGATCAGTCCCAAAGCTATCAAATCCATATTCTTCATTGTTTTGCCCTTCAACTGTTACGATCTGGCCAAGAAGATCTTTAGAGTATTTTTCTTCAATGATTCCATAGGCTGAATGTGTTAAAATTGCATTGCGGCTTGTTGTATTTTCCTGCGAAAATTGGGCATAGGAAATGGAGAAAAGCTCTCCTCGGTCGTTGTACTGTTTTATTAAAGAACCTGAGTTGGAAAGGCCTTTTTCCAATGTCGGTTTGCCGGAAAGATCGAAGTCGAGGTAGGTGTGAGAGTAGAGACAAGTACCCTCTTTGCTACATTTATTCACCTTTCTAAGAAATAGACTGTCAAATTCATAGTCAATATAGCTTGTATCAGGCAGGAGTGTTTTGCATCTTCTGCCTTGATCATCATATTCAAATGATATATGGAGTCCATTTTCGAGCTTTTCTTCTATAAGCTGTCCTCGAGGATCATATTTTCTAAGCGTTGCATTCCCCGTTAGATGATTTGCAATTACACAAGGATTTCCCTTTGAATCGTAGGTAAATCCATAATCAATAGTTTGATCAGAGGAAAATAGGCGTTTAAGGAGCCCAGAGTCATCATATTCGTAATGGATCCGCACTCCGTCAGGTTTTTGAATGGTCTGAAGGGCTCCATAATCTCCATAAAGATAATTGGTAATCTCTGAATCGCATTTACCCCATTTTTCAATTGCGGTTTCGATCCTTCCACAGGGTCCATAAGAAAAGCTATTGTCTATGAAGTCGAGAATTTTGCCTCGGTATATTCTGAATGTTCTTTCCAAGGATACCTTTCCGCAAGGTGCATAAAAAATTTCTTGCTTAAACAAAAGCTCATTAAGCGGCGATCGCTTTTCGATTTGCAGCAAGCGGCCTACGGCATCAGAAAGTGTGATAGTTGTGACGCCTAATGCATTTGTCATTTCATTTTTGACAACGAGAGTGTCAGAGGGTCCTATGCAAAGGCTTTCTCTTGAAGAGTCATCATTTGGCTTTGCCTCTTCCCTTCTTTCGAGATGGACTTTTCCTGCCGCATCGCGCAAATTCCACGTTTTTGTCTCTGAGTTAAGATAGGTTTCATACGATGCGCTTTCGAAATTACGTCTTTTGAAATAGAGCTTTCCCGCGAGATCGTAGAGAAGATCTGTCGTACAACTTTCCGTTGAAGACCTAATCATCCTTCCCTTCAAGTCATATTCATAGCAACTGAAAGAGCCTTCAGAGTCATTTTCACCGATTAAATCAAAAGCATCGTACGCATACTGCTTGAAACGTATTCTTTCGCCTTTTCTATCAAAGGTTTCTTCAAATTGGACGCGGTCAAAAGGGTCTCTTGATCCATTTAGAAGCAGACCCTCTCTTATGCGAGTCAGTTCGAGCTTGCCATCAAGCGAGTACCTGAATGTCTCCTCGGTACCATCCGGGTGGAGGACATGAATAGGCTGCCCTCTCACATTATATTGAGTTTTTGTAGCAAATCCGGATGGATCGAGGATCTCTACAATACGGTCCAATGTATCGTAATTGTAATTCACTATGGGAGTCATCCACTCCCCCTCTTGAGTGAACAACGGTGCTAATTGCTCTGAAATTTTCCTTCCCAAAGCATCGTATGAAGATACAAGACGCTGCCCTAAATGGTTGCAGGTCGCAGTGATTCTTCCAGAGGGATCGTACTCATAGGTGAGTGTGCGCGGCAATTCTCCTGGGCTTTCGATTTGCTGCCATACAACTCGTTTCAAACCATCGAGCAATTGGTGCGTTTTTTGCCCATCGGAAGTTTCAATCGTTTCGCATAATTTGCCGAATTCATTATAGAGATAGATCTTATTCTGATTTAAATTCTTTTCTTCTACAATCTTTCCCTGGCTGTCATAGCAATAAGTATTGCAATCGATAAGAAGGTCATTTTGGTCAAAGACTTCATTCGAAATCAGCCTTCCATCCCTGTCTAGAATAATGCGAGTTCGTTTTTCTTGAATAAAGCTTTGATCCTCAGCTTTGTATCCTGTTACTGTTTCCAAAGGGGTGCCAGTTGGGCCAAAATGGAGGTGCCGCGTCACAAGAACTCTTTTGGACCCCTCTTGATTGGGATCACAAATGCGCTCTTCAACCATCCATCCATTGTCATTGTAGAGGTATTCTGTTTTTTGGAGGGGTTGGCCTTTCTGCAGAATACACCTTACTATTGGTTGCGGGTTATCTCCGGAATAGTGCCAAGTTGTCATCGTTCCGCAATCATCGCTTGAGCTTGTCAATCTTCCCACGGCATCATACTGGTAGCTTCTTGTGTATACATCTTTGCCTGATCCAGTTAAATTGCCCTCAAGCGTGTCTCTAAGTAGTCTTCCCGATTTGTCATAAGAGAAGCTTTCCTGAACTAAAATGTTCTTTGAGGAGTCAAGGACTGTTTTTTTGATGATTTTTTTGTCTTCCCATGAGAAATGCATTTCTCTGTATGGGGTATCACAACTGCCGCCTTGCGTGTAAAGAGTAGTCGATGTGATGAAGTGATTGCTATCGAAGGTGTAGCGGATCACTCCTAGCGAGAGAGTTGCTATGGTGAAATTGCTACCGTATTCCAGTTCGCAAACTGTTTCTATTGGGGAATCTGAAGTTCGTTTTTGTCCAATCGATTTAATTTTTCCAGATTCCCAATAGGTAAAATAGAGTGTTTCTCCCCCATCAGAACTTCTTTCGACAAGTAGCGGTTTTCGTTCGACTGGATGGGGTTGATATTTGTAGGTAACGGTGGGTTCTCCCGGTTTTTCAACTTTTGACAGAAGATGGATGTCTTTGCAAAAGGGTTCAAACCAGTAACTTACAAAGCGTCCTTCTTCACTTTGTATTTTGCAGTGAAGTGCAGGCTTTTCAGCATAGCTGATTCTGATTGCACCGGTAGACACCCTATCCGGATCTGTACGGCAAACGATGGAAACCACTCGACCACTTTCGTCTCTTTCATAAAGAAGTTCTCGATGGGCAAGCACGCATACAGGAGTGTCCTCGGAGAAAATCGGAAAGTTAAACTGCCAGCCATATGCACAATTTTTCAACGTACGCGGTGTATCAAGGAAAGATCGATGCAACTTTACATCTCCAGCTTCAAGATCGAGAGAATTCTCTATCCATCGGCCCTCGGCAACATCGACAAAATGGAGAAGATCTTCTTCACTTAAAGGGAAGAAGTTAAGGGAGTAGGCGTTTGCCTGAGCAAAAAAAAGATATAATAAAAAAATAAATATCCGCATATCGTTTACAGGATAACGGCTGCACTTCTATTTTGGGAATTCATTCTTTTTGGTAAGTTAGCAGTATGTACGTAGTTATCATTGGCGCAGGCGATGTCGGCAGTTATGTGGCATCGATTCTTTCAAAAGAGCAGCATAATGTGCTGGTCATCGATCACAATCCCTCCAAATTACAAGATTTGCAATCTTCTCTGGATATCGCTACAAAGCTCGGGTCAGGCACTGACTGGCAACTTTTAGATGAGCTTTTGGAGCCGACTCCGGACCTTTTGCTTGCTCTGACGGATAAGGATGAAGTCAATTTAGTCACTTGCTCTCTAGCTAAACAGCTCGGATATCCTTCAACGATTGCCAGAATTCACGATAGCAGGTTCTTAAACAGATCACGGCTTGATTTTGGTAGAATTTTTGATGTGGACCACTTCATTTGCCCGGAACTTCTTACAGCGGGTGAAATTTTTAAATACGTCTTGAGCAAGGGCGCTCTAGGGGTTGAGTATTTTGCGCATGGAGCAGTGCAATTGATGACATTGCAGGTTCCAACTCATTTTCAAAATGATAAATTGAAGATTAGCGAAATGGCTTTTCCGAAGGGTGTGATGGTGGGATTGATCCGCCGTGGAGATGAAATTATTTTTCCACATGGAAGCGATTTATTATTGCCGGGAGATGAGGCTACCTTTATTGGTGAGACTGACGCGATGGAGGAGGTGAGGCCTTTTCTTGGTATTGGGGAGAAGAGGATCGATTCTGTTGTCCTCATTGGCGGATCGATGACCGCTATCCATCTTGCGAGGTTGTTAGAGAAGAGACGGTTTGGGGTCAGGATCGTAGAGAAAGACCGTGAAAGAGCGGCTTATCTTGCCGATATTCTGCCTAAAACTACAATTATTCATGAAGACGCCCTTGACATGGATTTCATGCGGTCTGAAAAACTCTCTCAGACAGGTCTTGTAGTTGCTTGCACAAAGCATGATGACGTTAACATTATGGCCACACTGATGGCTAAGGAGGTTGGGTGCCAGGATGCATTAATGATCTTGAGCGACCGAAAAAATCTTCCGTTGTTAGAAAAGGCCGGCATCTCTCACGTTGTATCTCCGGTGATTTGCGCAACTGACAGGATTCTTTCACAGGCAATGACGGGAACAGTGAATACATTGATCTCTCTCTACGATAACCGTGCGGAAATCGTCGAAGTGAATGTTTCCTCAGGTTCGCGCGTAGCTGGAATTCCGATCAGCGATTTAGGGCCTCTTATGCCTAAGGATTTTTTGATAGCAATGATTCAGAATCGAGGAAGAATTATGATTGCAAATGGGAACAGGATTATCTCTCCAGGAGACACTGTGATTGTTATCACAACGCCTCAGCATGTCCCTGAATTGGAGAAGATTTTTTAGATGCTCTATAAGGATATTCTCAGGGTTGTCGGAGCCTTCCTTGTGCTCTTTTCTCTATTTCTTATAATTCCGATGTCCGTTGCAGCCTATTATGAATGGATCGTTCCTCATGAGCATCCACAGCCGCACACGACCCTCGATTTTTTTTATGCGTTTATTAGCTCCTTACTTCTGGGTGCACTTTTTTATTTTTTTGGACGGGGAGGGGGGCATTCTATCTACAGAAGAGAGGGGATAGCAGCCGTCGTCTTGATATGGTTTTTAACACCTGCTATTGCAGCTATGCCCTTTTTGACTAGTTCAACATTAAAAAATCCTTTTCAAGCCTACTTCGAAATGGTCTCTGGGTTCACGACTACAGGTTCTACAATCCTCCAAGGAAAGGCATATGATGATTCAGGTAAAGAAATTCGGATAGAAAAGACAGTATCGGGAGCCATTCCCACTCATTACAGCTATTATGGTACGGTTAAGCCGATACGCGATCCCGCTTCTGGCAAAATTATTAAAGAAGGTGTGGAAGCAGTCGGCAAGGCACTTCTCTTTTGGCGTTCTTTCACTCAATGGCTTGGGGGTGTCGGCATTGTTGTTTTATTCGTAGCCGTCTTGCCAGCGCTTGGGGTCGGAGGCAAACTGCTTTTCCAATCGGAGATTTCAGGACCTGTCAAGGAGGGGATCACTCCGCGTGTAAAAGACACAGCTGTCCAATTGTGGAAAATCTATTTGGGGCTCACCTTTCTACAGGTTGTAGCGCTGATGGTTGCAAAACCGGATTTACCTCTTTTTGAGGCCTTCGTCATCACTTTTTCAACACTTGCAACAGGAGGATTTAGTACTCAGAATGCAAGTATTGCCGGCTACGGTAGCGAGGCCCTAGAGTGGGTTGTGATTCTATTTATGATCCTCGGCAGTTTGAATTTTTCTCTCTACTATTTTTTAGTAAAAGGAATGTTTTTTAAATGGGTGGATCCTGAATTTATCCTCTTCATGATTCTTTTGCCGATTTTATCACTTCTCGTTGTGACATCGATCGTAGGAACACCACTTTTGACATTATCAGGGACTGATGGAGGCATCTTTTCTTGGTCGAATGGCTTTCGGGAGGGTGTCTTTCAGTTGGTTTCAGCCCAAACATCAACTGGTTTTGCAACCGTTGATTACGATATTTGGCCTTATACAGCCCAGACGATTTTACTGATCTCCATGTTTTTAGGCGGCATGTCGGGATCGACGGCAGGTGGCATGAAAATTGTACGCATCCTTGTATTGTTTAAGGTGGCTCAGAACAAAGTGGAGTCGATTTTCAGGCCCAATCATGTCAAATTATTGAAAATCGGAGCCTGGCATGTCGATCTTTCGATGGTGATTACAGTCCTCTGTTTTTTCCTGATCGTCATTTTTATTGGTACCTTATGGACGCTTTTCTACGTTTATGATGGCATCGATCCAGAAACTGCAATCGGATTGACAGCCTGCTTGCAGAATAACGTGGGGCTAGCCTTTAGAGTGGCAGGCCCCGAGTATTCTTGCGCCTTTATGTCGGATTTCAGTCTTGTTGCAGCGTCTTTACAGATGCTCTTCGGCCGTCTTGAATATTTTGCTTTACTTGCAATTCTAGTTCCTGCTTTTTGGAGACAGGACTCTTAAAATCAAAGGGGAAAGTATGTTTATAACTAGATTGGGTGAACAGAGGCTGCCTGACTGGAATGCTGAATTTATCACATTCAATTTTCTTCCTAACAGGGTTAAAACGGGTTTTGTTGAATGGATAGTCAATGGATTAATGAGGATCGTAAGCAAGGGATACAATTCCTTGCTCTGGAGAAGAAATCCAGGCGATTTTCAATATTTATTTAGGGGGCGTCAACACTCTGTAATTTCATCTCAAAGCACGTTTAGAGCTAGAATGCATACGACCTCTCATCCGCAACTTGCAAAAGAGATCCTGAATAATTGTAGAAATGGGAAGCTCTTTCAGCCTTCTTCTGAGGCATTTAGCTTTTGCACGCAACTTTTACAGGTTTGGGCTAGCGAATGGAATTATGACGATCTCATATTAACTGCGGATGAAGAACACTCAATTAAGTACCATCAATTTTTGCGTCAGTATCTTTCTCGCGAATATCTCGAATCGCTGAAGCAGGATATTCAGGACATAGTGGATGCAACCTTAAGTAAGTGGGAGAGCAGTTCCAATCCCATCAATTTGCAAGAGCAGATGAGAATATTTTCTTTTGAAGTTATGGGAAAATTGTTCTTAGGGATTGAAGATAATATTGAGGAGCTCTCCAGGATAATTGATGAGGGAATCTACCCCTTCTTATCGACTCTTGCTTTCAGAGATAAAAACACTTTGACGGAGAACGAAGTAAGTGCCATCCGAACTTTACAAGCTGCTATTGACAAAGCTATGAAGAAAGAGGTTCCCGGGTACATCGTGGAAAAAATGTTTTTTCATAAATATTCAATAAGTCAAATCAAGGCTATGATTTTTGTTCTTATCTGCTCAGGACAAAATAAAACGGCCAATACGATGAATGCATTGCTCTATAAAATAGCTCAGAACCCCTCTCTTCAGGAAGGGGTTATTGAAGGAAAGGTGTATGTTAAAGAATTAATCGTAGAAATTCTTCGCTATATGCCGGCAGTGAGTGTTATCGGAAGAGTGATGAATGAAGATCAGATTTTACGAAGTCAACAAGGTGCCAACTATCAATTGTATGCTTTAAATCGCGGTGAGCATTGTCTCGTTGCTCCCTTTTTAATGGCAAGAGATCCCCGTCTATTGAGATCAATGGGAGAGAATTTAGAAACGTTTGAGCCAACCAGATGGAATGGCCATAATATAGATGAGGATCTAGCAAATCTTCCATGGATGCCGTTTGGGGATGGCCTTCACAGGTGTCCAGGAGTTGATCTTACCAATTGGTTAATGGAAATATTTTTTACTACGATCATTGATCGGTATGAAATATCGACTGAAATGACTGTAGATCTACCACAGCGAGCTTCATTTTCTACGCGTCTGGAAGGCGATATTTGGATTAGTTTAAAGGCTCGGGGTTAGGAGCAGCCGTTTTTGCCGCAAGGACAGCAGCCTTGAGAAGGAGCTGATTTAGCGGAGGAGCCAATCCCGATACCAGCTGTCGGCATTTTTCGAAGTTCTTCTTTTCCACATTGAGGGCAGAGCCTTAAGGGCTCTGCCGACATTTTCTGAAGGATTTCAAAACTGTGTGCACAAGATGTGCATTGGTATTGATAGGTTGGCATATTACATGTCCATTCCCATTCCCATGCCACCCATACCGCCCATACCGCCCATTCCTCCCATACCGCCCATTGGAGGCATTGCTGAAGTTTTTTCTTTGGGTTTTGGTTTTTCAGTGATCATGCATGCAGTTGTTAGGAGCAGAGATGCGATGGACGCTGCATTTTTTAATGCGCTTTTCGTTACGCGTACAGGATCGATCACCCCACTTTTAATGAGGTCTTCGTATTTGCCTGTAAGGCCGTTCAATCCGAATGCGCCTTTTCCTTCGAAGATCTTTTCTGCAACCATATTGCCCTGTTGGCCGCAGTTATTTGCGATCGCTATTGCTGGAGCAAAGCAAGCTTCACGGATGATGTTTTTTCCGGTAGCTTCTTCACCTTTGAGATTCAGGGCATCAAGTGCTTTTGCAGCTCTTAACAATGCTACGCCGCCGCCAGGCACGATCCCTTCGGCTACAGCAGCACGGGTAGCATGCAGAGCATCTTCTACTCGTGCTTTTTTCTCTTTCATTTCTGTTTCTGTTGCAGCACCTACGTTAATCACTGCAACACCACCAACGAGCTTTGCAAGACGCTCTTCTAGCTTTTCGCGGTCGTATTTGGAGGTGTTAGGATTTGAAAGTTCTGCTTTGATGGAATTAGCTCTTTCTTGCAGATCTTTGTGATTGCCTTCTCCATCGATGATGATGGTTTCTTCTTTTGTTACTTTGACAGTTTTTGCTTTGCCAAGAACCTCTGCACCCACATCATCAAGACGCATTCCAAGTTCTTCGTTAACGACAGAGGCTCCCGTCAGAACAGCAATGTCTTGCAGAGTTGCCTTTTTGCGGTCTCCAAATCCAGGAGCTTTCACAGCACAGATCTGTAGGCCTGCTCGCAGCTTGTTTAAAACGAGAGTTGATAATGCTTCGCCTTCGATGTCATCTGCAATGATGAGTAAAGGCTTCGGATTTTTGGTGAGTGTTTTCTCCAGAATAGGAACCAATTCTTTTGCAGAACTGATTTTTTTATCCACTATTAGGATGAGGCAGTTACTGAACTCAACCGACATCTGTTCAGGGTTAGTGATGAAGTAAGGAGAAGCGTAGCCTTTGTCGAATTGCATCCCTTCAACGATGTCAAGTGTGGTTTCAATCCCTTTTGCATCAGCTACTGAGATGATTCCATCTTTTCCGACTTTATCCATTGCATGGGCAATGATTTTGCCGATTTCAGGATCATTATTAGCTGAAATTGTAGCGATCTGCTTCACTTCATCGTTTGTATTAATGGGTGATGCGAGTTTATCTAATTCGTCTACAATAGTCTGTACTGCGATATCGATACCGCGCTTTAGACCCATTGGGTTGGATCCTGCAGCTACGTTTTTAACTCCTGCACTGAAGATGGCTTCGGAGAGAACGATTGCCGTGGTGGTGCCATCGCCTGCAACATCCGCGGTTTTCGAAGCGACCTCTTTAACAAGCTGTGCCCCCATATTTTCAAATTTATCCTGGAGGGTGATCTCTTGAGCTACCGTAACGCCATCTTTTGTAGAAAGAGGGGGGCCGAATTCTTTATTGATAACAACATTTCGCCCTTTCGGTCCTAAAGTAACTTTTACGGCGCGGGCAAGTGTTTTTATGCCTTTAAGGATCGATTTGAGAGCTTCTTCACTGAATTGCAGAATTTTGGACATCGCTTCTTATCTCCTGTTTCGGTTGCGGTTATTTTTCGAAAACGCCTAAGAGGTCGTCTTCTGCCATGATGAGGTATTGGAAGTCATCTCCGGCTTGGTTCACTTCCGTTCCTGAATAGGAGCTGAATAGCACCCGGTCGCCCACTTTTACATGGAGCTGCTGTAGCTTGCCTTCTTCATCAATTTTTCCTGGGCCTGTTGCGATGACTTCGCCTTCTTTTGGTTTTTCCTGTGCGGAGTCGGGAAGGAGGATTCCGCCCTTAGTGGTTTGCGCTTTGGCGCGCTGGATTAAGACACGGTTGCCGAGGGGTTTGAATTTGCTCATAGTAACTCCTGTTGAAAGTGATAAAGATAATCTTAGAGACCAATTTACGTCAAGGCTAGAGCTTAGCAGAGGGGTTTGACGAGTGCTAATAATTAAGGGGGGAAGAACCAAGTTAGGAAAATGAGTGTAACCGTCGGGCGGCCCGCCTGAAAGGACGGGTCGCCCGACGGTTAAATTCTATTTTCCAACCTGGATCGTTAACCCTTAATTTTTCGGGCACAGGCACAGGCACGGGCACAGGCAAGGGCACGGGCACGGGCACGGGTTAGTTGGAGATGATGTGAGGGGCAGTGCTGGGGCTGTAGCTGCTGATGAGATAGCGGGTCCTTTTGAGCATGAAAGCACGCCGTTCTTTATCATGTAGAAGCCTGAGGTCGCCTGCAATGCTACGCTTTTCGCTCAAGAGAGGCCACGCCTTCTGGCTGCCTAAAACCTTTCCAAACATCTCTTTGCTTTTGCTCTCGCTGATCGCCTCCTGAAACTGTTTGGGATACAGCTTTTTTAGCTGGTCGATGATTGCAAACTGAACAGAAAGGGGGTGATACTTTAGCGGACTTGTAACGGTAATAAGCACGCCCTGGCAATTGTCCCCCTTGAATTTTCCATAGAAGGGTTTGAAGAAAAATGGGCTAAAGGCAACGCCCGTTAACCGGCAACGGTTGAGCGCTTCACTCAGTTGGAATGCGTCGATCCATGGAGCCCCGACAAGCTTGAAAGGAAGCGTATAGCCGATGCCAATGTTGACCATGCCGATCTCTCCCAAAATGCCTGTCATGGGATAATAAAGGGGTGTATCCGATTCCGGAATATGGGGGCTTGTAGGGATCCAGGGAAGACCTGTATCTCTATAAGTCATTGAACGAAGCCAGCCTTTCATGGGGATCACTTCAAGGGAACAACCAATTTTGTATTCTTCATTGAAATAGGTCGCAAGTTCGCCAATCGTCATCCCGTGGCAGTAGGGCACATTGATATAGCCGACAATTGATTTTAAGCCTGGGTCTAGCATGGGCCCATCACAGGTGATGCCATTGATCGGATTGGGGCGGTCCAGAACCATGACGGGAATTCCCTTTTTCGCAGCTTCTTCCATTACGTAAAAAAGGGTTGCGATGTAGGTGTAGGAGCGCGAACCGATATCTTGAATGTCAAAAATGAGAAGATTGATCCCTTTGAGCATGGCATCTGTCGGACGCCTCGTGTCGCCATGAAGGGAATAGATTGGAATGCCGTCGCGGGTTTTTTCATTTTCCACATGGTCGCCAGCGTGCTTTTTTCCGAAGAACCCATGTTCCGGAGCAAAAAGAGCTACGATCTTATAATCTTTGGCGTGTGTCTGCAGAAGCTCTAAAGTAGGTTGCAGTTTGGAGTTCACTCCGGTCTGGTTTGTGATGAGTCCAATTTGTTTATTTTTTAATTTCGAGAGCTTGGAATCGGAGAGAAGGACTTCAATACCGGGTTGTACGGCAGCGTTAAGTGCAAATGGAGCTTTCAGAAGTAAAAAAATTATTAAAAAAATTTTGTATTTACATTTCATATTCGTTTATCATAACTCCGAAACTGATTTTGGGGAAGAAATATGGATTTAAGCAGTCTCAGGGAAGTCGTTGCCGCAAGAGAGCTTTTGAATGCAGTCAGAGGCATGGAACTTGCAGAAAATGAGCGGGTCGAAAGGGCAATTTTGTTGGCAGCTAAGATTCAGGAGGCGGCAAACGCGACACAGACGAGCCATGAAAGGGAATTTGGAAAAGAGCTTTCCGGCATGATGCATGATCCAAAGGGCAAGATATTTACTACTGAATTGACAGATGAAGCCTTTAGGAGTTCAAATAATGCGCGTGTCGCAGATCAGATTCGCTATTTGGTAAAAAGATTTGGTGTTCCCTCTTATCTTACCGCTTTCAAACGCTTAGGTTTATATCTTTTTAGCCTTTCGGGAAGATTTTTATCTTTCATGTTGGTGCCTTTGATGCGCCATTTGATTAGAAAAATGACTTCGAAAGTGATCTTGCCTGGGGAAGAGGAGAAACTCCGTCACCATTTAGAATTGAGGAAGAAAGATGGGGTCAGGGTCAATTTAAATCATCTTGGAGAAGCAATATTAGGGGAGGAGGAGGCAGCTCATCGTCTTGCCATTTATTTAAATGATCTTCGCAATTCTGAAGTCGAGTACATTTCAGTCAAAATTTCAACCCTCTTTAGCCAGATCAACCTTCTAGCTTGGGACGAGTCTTTGTCAAAGCTAGCAGTTCCTTACAGAATGCTGCTCAAAGAGGCGCAACTGCATCGCTATGAAAATCACGTCAAATTCGTAAACCTTGATATGGAAGAGTACAAAGATCTTCGATTAACGGTTGCTCTCTTTAAGAAAGTGCTTTCAGAGCCGGAATTTCTCACTGTTTCTGCAGGTATAGTTCTCCAAAGTTATCTCCCTGATTCCTTTCCCATCCTAAACGAGATTGTGGAGTTTGCAAAGGAAAGGGCTGCAAGGGGAGGCGCACCTCTGAAAGTGAGGATTGTCAAGGGAGCGAACCTAGCTATGGAGAAGGTTGAGGCATCTTTAAAAGGGTGGCCGCAGGCTCCTTATAAAAAAAAATGCGAGGTAGATGCTAACTTCAAGAGGATGGTCCACTATGCAATGAAAGAAGCAGGCCCGCATGAATTGCATTTAGGGATTGCAAGCCATAATCTCTTTGACATTTCCTACGCTCTTTTGTTGCGAGAAGAAAAGGGGTTACAGCAAAGCGTGATCTTTGAAATGCTCGAAGGGATGGCAGATGCTTCTAGGCGCGTAGTGCAAATTCTAGCAGGTGAGATACTTCTTTACTGCCCTTCTGCTACTGCAAAAGAGTTTCAAAATGCCGTTGCTTATCTTGTAAGACGTTTGGATGAAAATACGGGACCTGAAAATTTTCTTCGTTACTCGTTCGACCTAAAGCCGGGGTCAAAAACTTGGCAGCATCAGGCTGACCTGTTTGCAGCTGCATGCCGAGACAAAGATAAGGTTTATGCATATCCAAGAAGGCAGCAGCATCGAGGTCGTAGTGTCATAGAGCGGCCGCTTACAGCTCCTTTTGAGAATGATCCAGATACTGATTGGTGCTTGCCGCAGAACCGCAAGTGGGGCGAAAAAATTGTGGAAAAGTGGAAAGAATTTACAGCCCTTAAGATCCCTTGCGTGATTGATGGTTCTGAAATATATGGTGAGCAAGAGGGGCAAGGCGTAGATCCTTCTGAGCCCAATCAAACTCCTTTTACATTCCACCTGGCAACGCTTGGCGAGATTAGGCATGCGATCGAAACGTCCCAAAATTCTTTTAAAGAATGGTCTTCTGTGTTGCCTGTCGAGCGGGCTGAAATTTTGAAAAAGGTATCTTGTGAATTTCAATTGCATCGAGACGCTCTTTTGGGGGCAATGCTGCTCAACTGCGGAAAACCTCTTCATGAAGGAGATCCCGAGATCTCTGAGGCTGTCGACTTTATTGAATATTACCTCAGATCGATTCTTGAATGGTCATCGTTTGAAGATTTAGAACTGTCTTCCAAGGGTCCGGTTCTTGTTGCCTCTCCTTGGAATTTTCCTTGCTCCATCCCTACAGGTTGTATTTCGGCAGCTTTAGCTTCCGGCAATACAGTGCTCTTTAAGCCTGCTCCTGAAGCCGTGTTAGTTGGGTATGAGCTCGTGAAGTTGTTCTGGGCTGCTGGAGTGCCTCGTTCGGTTTTGCAGTTTATTCCTTGTAAAGATGAGATAGCAGCAGAAATAGTAAAAGATATGCGTGTGAGTATGGTTGCATTGACGGGCGCGACTGCAACAGCGAAGCTTTTGATGTCCTTGAGGCCAGGACTTGATCTGGTTGCTGAAACCGGCGGTAAAAATGCAATGATAGTGACAGCAATGGCTGACCGCGATCTGGCCATCAAGGATATCGTGCAATCCGCGTTTGGGTTTTCCGGACAAAAATGCAGCGCCTGCAGTTTATTAATCCTTGAAGAAGAGGTATATGAAGATCCTCAGTTTAAAAAGCAGCTTCTGGATGCAACTTCTAGTTTGAAATGTGGATCAGCCTGGGATCTAGCTGTAAAGATCAATCCTCTGATCCACCCTCCTTCCGGGCACCTCTTAAGGGCAATTCAACAGCTTGATCCGGGAGAGGAATGGTTATTGAGACCTACTATCGATCCGCAAAATCCAAGGGCTGTCACTCCTGGTATTAAATGGGGGGTTCAGCCAGGTAGCTTTACCCATCAGACGGAACTTTTTGGTCCTGTTTTAGCTGTAATGAAAGCGAAAGATTTGAATGAGGCGATTGAATTTGCCAATGCTACGGCCTATGGGTTAACTTCAGGGATTCACACGTTGGACGTCCGGGAGCAGGAGCTCTGGACCAATAAAATCCAGGCAGGAAATCTCTATATTAATCGAGGGATTACCGGTGCAATCGTCGAAAGACAGCCTTTTGGAGGTTGTAAGGCCAGCAGTTTCGGCAAGGGTTCAAAGGCAGGTGGACCCAATTACATTTTGCAATTCTTAAAGGTAAATCAAAAACATGCTCCTTTGCAGCGCTACAAACTCTCAGACAGGGTGCGAGCGCTGATCGATCAGGTGGCGTTGAACGAAAGTGAAAAGGAGATAATTGAAGAGATCGGAGAGAATTACTCTTTCTTTTACCGCCATTATTTTACAAAAGCTCATGATCCGATGAAAATTTCAGGACAGGATAACCTGCAATTTTACGTACCCGCTTCATTAGTTGTCATTCGCGCATCAAAAGCGGATAGATATGTAGATATTTTAGGGGCATGCGTTGCTGCAGAAACTGCTTCTGTTCCTTACGAATTGAGCCTTCCTCCTTCTATGCCTCAGTTTGCCTGCTTAACGGGAATCATAGAATCGGATAGCACATTTCTGGAAAGAATTTCAGCTAAGGGCTATAAGAAGATAAGGCTACTAAGCGAACCCTTAGATGAAATCAAAGAAGGATTCGCTAAACTCGGCATTGAGGCAGTTACTGCTCCGGTAGTTTCTAACGGAAGGGTGGAACTTTTACATGTTTTGAGAGAGGTTAGCCTTAGCAGGGATTATCACCGTTATGGAAATCTTGGTGAAAGAGAGCATGAATCCAGAGGAGGGGCAGATCTTGCTACCGGAGCGTCGTACAGCAGCTGCTGCGAAAATCGCTGTTGCAGATGTGAAGGAGCCGGATCTTGAGATCCTGATCCGACAGATCTTTCGCAAGCAAATTAAGGAGGGGACTCTTGAGTTCCTGTTTTGTCATAGCGGCGAGGCTACTTTGACTTTGCTGCGCAGCGACCCCTCTATTCAGGTCCTATTGACAGATGTCAAAGTGATGGTCAATGAAAATGAGGATCTTCTTTCGCGTTTAGTTGAGTTAAAAAGGGCTTTGAAGACGATTGTGGTGACCCCCATCGGCGATATTGAAAGCATCAGAACAGCGATGAACAGGGGGGCTTTCGACTTTATCACCCGTCCGATCAATTTGCAGGATCTTGAGCACTCAATTACAAAGACACTTGCTGAAATTCAACGTCTTATGGCCGCAGAGGCTATGGAATCGAAGCTGATCGATATTGAAAAAGAGCTGGATGTAGCGAAAAGCATTCAGAATTCGATTTTACCTCATGATTTTAAACCATTTCCCGATAATTCTACCTTTGAGCTTTATGGCTCAATGATGCCTGCAAAAAGGGTAGGAGGAGATTTTTTTGACTTTTTCCGCATCGATGACGACCATCTGGCATTTACGATTGCGGATGTATCGGGAAAGGGGGTTCCCGCTGCGCTTTTTATGACCATGACAAGAGGTCTTTTAAGGGCTCTTGGTCAAAAGACGAAATCGCCTTTGCAATGCTTCACTCAATTGAATGAACTGATTCTATTGGAAAATGACTCTTCGATGTTCGTGACTGCCTTTTATGGGATTTACAATATTACAACAGGTGAAATTGAATACTGTAATGCGGGACACAATCCTCCATATTTGATCAGTGCATCGGGTGAATTAAAGCAGATTGGCCGTAGTGAAGGGATTGCTTTAGGCGTTTCAAAAGACAGCTCATTTTTCGAACAGAAAAAACTCTCCCTTTTGCAGGGAGATACTTTTCTAATGTACACGGACGGCGTGACAGAGGCTATGAACCGTCAAGGAGAACTCTATCAGGAAAATCGCTTGGAACAGCTTTTGCGCACCATTCATCAGCTTCCCCTTCAGGAGATGTTGCCGCGCATCGTCTCCGAATTGCAACAGTTTGCAGGGGAGAGAGAGCAGTCAGATGACATCACTCTCTTGGCAATCAGAAGGCTATAACGGTTATCGTTTCGCTGTTTCGACGGGGTAATGGGCAACATCGCGCCATTCCTTAAGTCCGCCGGGGTAGTCCAGGATATTGCTGTATCCCAATTCGATCAATTTGAGGATCAATTTTTTTCCCAGAGGACAACTGGAAGAGTAGCAGTAAACTACGATGAGTAGATCTTTTTGAGGTACCAGCTTAAAAATTTCTTCGTCAGTAAAGGTGGAAGAGGCAAATTGTGCTCCCGGAATAATGTTGGGGTCATTCCAGTTTCTGCCTCTAGCATCGAGAATTACCATTGGGGCTTGAGAGTCAATCAAAATTTTCAACCCTCTTGCATCGACTTGACCAAATTGCGCTGCTCTCACAGCTTCGGCGCTTTGAAGGCATCTCGTCGGAAGTGTAGCTTCCTCCGTCGCATTCATTGAAGCGAGTGTAATCAACGCAGAAATATAAACCGATTTAATCATTATTAACCTCATATTAGAAAAATTATTCTAGTTAATAATTAATTAAAAATCAAGCTTTATTTACTAATTGCGCAGGAGAAGGTTCTTTTCTAATGAATTTGGGAAGGGTGATTGTGACTTCGGTGAATTCACCCACCTCAGAGCGGATGTCAATCGTACCGCCATGGTCTTGCACGATGATATCGTGGCTGATAGAGAGGCCCATTCCTGCACCTTTACCGGAAGGTTTTGTAGTGAGGAAGGGGGAAAAGACACGAGAAAGGATCTCAGAAGGGATGCCGCTGCCGTTATCGCGAATCACAATCGTCACATGTTCTTCGCTATTTTTTGTTGAGATAGAGACTATAGGCGAAAAGTTGCCTCCCACCTCTTTTTTCTTGAGGTCGGTTGCGTAGCAGGCGTTATCGATGACGTTATAAAAAACCCGCCCTAAGTTTTGAGGCACCACCTCAATTTTGCCGATGGTGTCGTCATAGTCCGTTTCGAGAGTCAGGGAGAAGAGAGGGTCTTTTTTATAGTAGTTGTAGTAAACGATGTCGGCATAGTCGCGGATCAATTTGTTGATATCGGTTGGCTCGCGAAGCATTTCTGAATCGCGTGACTGTTCGATCATCGTCGTGATGATCTCGTCAGCCTTTTTGCTATGCTCCTGAATTTTTTTCAGATTAGTGTCGATGAGACTTAGCTCTTCTCTAGAATTTTGAGAGCTATTTCCCTCTTTCAGCTCATTTAGAAGTTTTTCACTCAAAGTGGCGAAGTTTTGGATGTAGTTCAAGGGATTCCGCATCTCAGTGGCGATCCCCTTTGTTACCGTTGCCATAGACACCAGTTTTTCTTGCTGGATCAGTTTCTTCTGCATCTCTTTAATTTGTTGAAGAGTCTCTTCAAGCTGCTGGTTTTTTTCATTCAACTCGCGGGTTCTGTTATACACTCTTTTTTCAAGGTTATGGCTATAATCTTCTAACTTTTCATTCGAAACGCGCAGCTCTTCAGAGAGTTCTGCCTGGTGGGAGTAGAGGATCGAATTCTCAAGAGAGGTTGCAATTTGAGCTGTTAACAGTTTCAAAATTTCAACGCGCTCCGGTGTAAAAGCTTTCGTTGTAAGGTTGTTTTCGAGGTACAGGATTCCAATCATGCTTGTTTGGTGGAATAGTGGAAAACAGAGAATCGATTGTGTGTGGTTTCGTACGATGTAAGGGTCGTTTGAGAAGAGGGGATGCTTCAAGGCTTCGTCGATGACGAGAGGTTCTTTGGTGCGCACTACATAGTTTACAACTGATGCGGAAAGATGCTCTTTGCGTTCTTTATAGTGGACTTGCGGGCGTGTCGTGTTGTCTCCGGACTCAGGTGCATATTCTGCCTCAACGAGCAAATTCCCCTCTTTATCGAGAATGAGGGCTCCTTTTTGAGCTCCGGCGGTCTCAACCACAATGTGCATCAGCTGATCGATCAAACGATTGAGTACGATCTCACCAGAGAGAGTTTGGGTCGCTTTGATGACAGCCATCAAATCGATAGAATCGATCGACTTTCGGCTATCAATCAAGGCGCCTGGACTCTTCGATACACTTTCCAACACCTGAATTTCCTTCAGATTTAAAGAGGGGAAAGCTGAGTGGTATTTTGTTTCAAGCTGCATCATTTTTGCCTGCGCTCCCCACCGGTAAAAAGCATAGTGAGAATCGATCAAGTATTGTTTAGCTAAATGCCCTCTGTTTTGGGAGAGATAGAACTTGGCAAATAGTTCGTTCGCGATCCCCTCGTTCTGAGTGTAGCTGTTCTCTTTAGCAGATTCGATCGCTTCGTCATAGCACTCTACAGCCGTTTCTTTATCACCTTCAATCCTCGCAAGCTCCGCCTTGACCAGAAGATATTTATGCAAATAGTTAGCAGGTATCGCTTTTGACCATGTGAGGAGTCGTTTTAGGATCTTTTTAATCCTCTTTTTGTATGCTTTTTGAGTAGGGTGGTCTTTCCATGCATAGTTTGCCGCCATAGAAAGAGCGAAATAGAAGTCGTTTTCAAGCCGCATCGGCTGTCCCAGAACGCAAAAGGTGAGCTCATCAGTTTTGGTTCCAAATTCGATCGCCTGCTCATAATTTTCAAAGAGGTAGCAGAGCTGCATTTTGAAGGTGTAAGCAAAGTACAGCGTGATCAGGAAGTTGTTATCTCTGAGCATCTGCAAGAAGGCTTCTTCATTGAATTCATCTGTTTGCATTGAAGAGGGATTATAGGTCTCGCCCCGCAAAGCCAAAATCACCTGTTTTAGAGTGTTGAAGACATATCCGCGGTTGTGCGATTTGATTCTTGAAACGTATTCGATGCATTCCAGCACCTCAGGCCATAATTCATCGATGTTGTACGCTGTCAAATACTTATCAGTCACCATCATCCCTTGGCAAAATACGGCGTTGATGAAGTCGCCTGTGCTTGTACCCATCTCATAGCCCGTTTGCAAAATGTCGACGCTTGTTCTTAAGTGTCTTTGCGTGGGGTTTAGAAAGGTGCCAACGATAAATTTAGTAGCCGGGACAAATTCCTGGTTTTCAAATTTCTGAATCAGTTCAAGCGCCAGTTTGCCGTATGCAAAAGAGCTCTTGAAGTTTTCAAAAATGGCGTTTTGGATGATGCCGTAGCTTGCGTAAATGTAGGGAGTCATTGGGGCATTTCCATATTTAAGTGATAGTGTTAGCCCTTTTAAAACTATAAATGCGAAGAAGTCTTTGCTCGTCAAATAAGCAGGAGGAATCAAGAGGTATAGAAGGTTGATGATATTGACCTGCATTTGGTTTTTGATGACAGGCAGCGTGGCAAGACTGTCGATTTCTTTGCCGAACATGCGCATTTGGAGCACAAAGAACTCTTTGACGACATGGAACTTAAAGTTTCCTGTTGGCAAGTTAATGCCAAGCATTTTTAGCCCTATTCTTGACCAGCGAATTGCTTCTTTATAGTTAGCAGAGCTGATGTAGAGTTTGACTTTGAGAGTGTAAACAGAGATTTTCTCGCTCTCTGTCTTGGCGTAGCTGAGAATCAGGTCGAAAAGTCTTGACGCTTCGTCGAAGTTGAAAAGCAGGTAATTGGCCTCCGCTCCTAATAAGTAGAGCTTATGGGACAATTCATAGTCTGTTTCAAAATGGTTTTTTGGAAGGAATGCAATTCCAACCTTGATAAAGTTTAAGGCAGTTCCATACGCGACTGTCCGCATGGCTTTTTCGGTGGCGAGGAGATTCATTTTGGCATATTCATGCCTTTCATTCGGCTCCCGAATGAGGTCAGCAGCGTGGTTAAGCTGAGCCATTACGTCAAAGATGTGCTCTTCAAGCTGCTCGTCCTTGTATTTTTGGAGCAGGAAGAGGCCTATCTTATAGTGTGTCGTCTTTCTTTTTTCTTCGTTCATCAGTTGATAGGCGGCTTGCTGCACTTTGTCATGCATGAACTTGAAGGCCTTAGAAGGAGTTTTAATGCCGCCATTTTCTGAAAATTCTTTACTCTCAATCCAAAGAAGGCTTTGCAATTCATCGCTCGGAAGGATCAATCCTTCTTCAATGGCCTCCAGAAGTTTAGAGGTGACCTGGTTGAGCGGCTTATCTGCTATTTTTGCGATCATTCTGACGTCAAAGTTATTGCCGATGCAGGCAGCAATTTCAAGCAGCTCTTGTGTTTCTTCTGAGCATTTTTTTAATTTGACGATCAGAAGTTCGATGACGTTTTCTGAAACGTCAAGCTCCTGTATTTTATCGATTGTCCAACTCCAGATTCCCTTTTGAGTATCGATAAAAAGAAGTCCCTCTTCAAAGAGATAGGTCAGGAATTGATTAATGAAGAAGGGGTTGCCGCGAGTCTTATCATAGACAACCCGGCACAGATCTTTTGTAGTTTCAGGTGAGATATGGAGAGATTCCGCGATGATCAAGTTGACATCTTTTGCTTCAAGGGGTCCTACGTCGATCTCTTCGATTGATCCACCGGTCCGCTTAATTCTTTGCGTGGCAGAGATTAAGGGGTGCATCGGAGTGACTTCATTGCTTCTATAGGCTCCGATCAGGAGAAGCCCCTTTGTCTTTAATGTTGTAAGAATCAGTTCGATGAGCTGCAAAGATGCCGGATCGACCCACTGCAGGTCATCCAGAAAGATCACAAGAGGCGATTCGGGAGAGGCATAGAGGGAAATAAAGCGTTGGAAAAAAAAGTTAAAGCGGTTTTGCGTTTCTTGTCCGTCAAACCCTTGAGAGGGTTGCTTTTCTCCGATCACATAGCGTAACTCAGGGATCACGTCCATGATGACTCTGGCATTGACTCCCAGGGCTGCCTTTAACCGCTCCCTCCACATCGCAATCATATCGTCAGTTTCTGTCAGGATCTGCTGGATCAGGTCCTGGAAGGCTTCGATAAAGGCACTATAAGGGATATTGGCCCGGAATTGGTCGAACTTGCCGCTAATGAAAAAACCGCGCTTTTCGATGATCGGCTTGTGGATCTCGTTGACGATCGATGTTTTTCCAATGCCCGGGAAGCCCGCTAAGAGGACAAGTTCAGTGGACCCTTGAGTGGTCTGATTAAAAGCTGCCAACAGCTTATTGATTTGCTTTTCCCTTCCGAAGACGCGCTGAGTGATCTGCAGTTTATGGAATACATCGTTCTCTGCGAGAGGGAAAAGGGAGATCTTCCCGGTGGACTTCAATTCCTCTTTGCATTTTTCGAGGTCGTGGAGAAGGCTGACTGAGCTGCTGTAGCGCTCTTCAGCCTTTTTAGAAAGCAGTTTCAAGATAATATTTGCGATCTGTTGCGGCAGTTCGGGATTAAAGTCCCTTGGCGAGGGAGGAGCCTTTGCCATGTGTGAGTAGACTAGTTCCATCGCATCGTAACTTTTGAAGGGAAGCTCATCGGTAAATATTTTGAAGAGCATAACGCCCAGGGAATAAAAATCTGTGCGGTAGTCGACTTCGCAATTCATTCTTCCCGTTTGTTCAGGTGAGATGTAGGAAAGATTTCCCTCCATCGCACTCGGGCTTTTTAAAGAAAGTCGTTGTCTGGGAATTTTTGTGGCATAATTAAACCCGGAGAGCTTCACTTTGAAATTTTCCGGATTTACGAGAATGTTTTGTGGTTGGATATCCTTATGGATGATCTCCTGGCTTTGAAGCTCTCCTAATGCTTTTGTGATTTCAATTGACAGATCGAGCTTATCCAGCAGATCCAGCTTTTTGACGCGCAGCAGTTTTTCAATCGGAATGTCTTGGGTGTCTTCAAGGAGAAGGAAGTAATTATTTTGATGCTCCTCCAGTCCATATGTTTTTATGATGGAAGGGGTTTCAATGTGCTTTAGAAGGTCAAACTCTCCTTTCAAACGAGCTACATCTTCAAGTCGTGGATGTTGTGAGGTGAACGTTTTGATTAGCAGAGGTTTCTGATCTTTTTCGCGGATGCCCCGATAAATCACGTGCTTTGCATCGTGATGCAATTCATGAAAAATGGCGAATCCCGGGAGCGTGGGTTGCATAATTCGTGATGATATTATTTTTTTGAATTCTTTTCTTATCTAAAGTGAGATATAATTTGCCGTGATGCAACGAGAACTTAACGAACAACAGAAAAAAGCCGTCAGCCTTTTTGAAGGCCCGGCGCTTGTATTGGCGGGTGCCGGATCGGGTAAAACGCGGGTTGTCACTGAAAGAATAGCTCAGCTGATCCGATCGGGAGTAAATCCTGATGCCATTTTAGGGCTGACTTTTACAAATAAAGCGGCAAAAGAGATGCAGGAGCGCGTTCATAAGCTTTGCTCTTGCGCCGTCTGGATCTCTACCTTTCATAGACTTGGTGCCAGAATGCTGCGCGAATCGATCGCCGTCCTAGGCTATCAGCCTAACTTTTTGATCCTCGATGAGGAGGATGCGGATAAAGTGATTAAAAGCTGTCTGGAAAAACTGGGCGTATTAGAAGGTAAGGGAGACAAAAAACGGTTTAGACAAGAGATATCCAAGCAGAAAAATGCTGAGGGGATCCGCGAATCCCACGAACTGCCAAACGGTTTGTATGCTATTTATTGTGAAGAACTTAAAAGATTAAATGCGGTCGATTTCGACGATCTTTTGCTTCTACCCCTCAAAATCCTTAGGGAGCACCCTTCAGTCTTAGAGATCTATAGGGAGCGTTGGCAGTATCTTCTCGTTGACGAATATCAAGACACTAACGGCGTTCAGGACCAACTGATTCAGCTTCTGGTCGGCGACCGGAAAAATCTTTTCGTCGTTGGAGACCCCGATCAGGCAATCTACTCCTGGCGTGGCGCGAACATTAAGAATATACTCGAATTTGAAAGGTGTTACCCTGGCGCTGAGGTCATCCGTTTGGAGCAAAATTACAGAAGCCAGTCGCATATTCTCGACGCTGCAAACGCCCTGATTTCCCATAACGAGGCTCGTTATAAAAAGAACCTTTGGAGTACTCGGGGAGCCGGCTCCAAGTTGAAAAAAATCCGTGCCGGGGATGAAAAGGAAGAAGCATTTAAAATTGCGGAAATGATCTCCTCCAAAAGGGTTCATGGCGTGCCTTATAGAGAGATGGCCGTTCTTTATCGCACCAATGCGCAATCGCGTCCTTTTGAAGACCAGCTTCTTGCAAGAGGCGTTCCCTATATCGTTGTCGGGGGTATTTCCTTCTATCAGAGAAAGGAGATTAAGGACATCTTAGCTTTCTTGCGCCTTTTGGTCTCCGAACAGGATCCCATTTCATTTGAAAGAACCGTTCTTTTGCGTAAGCAGGGCCTTGGCCTTACTTCTTTAAAGAAAATCCTTCAGGGCGCCCTTGAAGAGGGAATGGCTGTTTTAAGCTACGCAAAATCTCTCGTTGCAGGCGCTCCTCTATCCCACACTGTTTCATTGCCTAAAAGGGCGAAAGAAGCATTGAGCGAATATTGCAAAATGATGGAACGGTTGAAAGCGCAGACGGCAGAGCTTGGCGTGTGCGAGATATTGCGTGCCGTGATCGATGAGAGCCAATACTTTGAATTTTTAAGGGGGGATCCGGAAACCTACCAGGACCGGCGCGAAAACGTCGATGAACTGGTTGCGAAGGCGGCAGAATGGGATGCAGAGGAACGCGGGGGGCTTGTAGAATTTTTCGAAGAGCTTTCCTTAAAATCGAATCTTGATGCCGATGTAGATGCAGAGATAGACCGCCTTTCCCTAATGACGGTTCATAATAGCAAAGGCCTTGAATTCGATGTTGTATTTCTCTCAGGTCTCGAAGAGGACCTCTTCCCTCACGTCAACTCTCGTGGCAGCGAATCGGCCTTGGAAGAGGAGCGCAGGCTCTGTTATGTCGCCATGACACGTGCCCGTGAAGAGCTTGTCCTCAGCTATTGCCTTATGCGTTACCTCTTCGGTACAGAGCGTTACCAAACCCCCAGCCGCTTCCTCCGCGAGATCCCGCAACACTATTTTGGACTTT
>CAZSDA010000011.1:29319-66133 GCA_964605535.1 uncultured bacterium | reverse complement strand
GGAGGCTTTAGCTTTTAAAGAGGCTGCCGAAGAGGAAGAAGATATTGAGATGGACAATACATCTTTTAGAAAGGGCCTAAAAAGAATCCGTAAAGAACGCTATCAACTCGCAAAAAATCTCTCTAAACGATGATAAAATTTTTTACCGTTGAACAAGTTATTGAAATGCACGACGCCTTTCTAGAGGATCATGGAGGATTGCCAGGCATTCGAGATAAAGGTTTACTCATTTCAGCTGTAGAAATGCCTTGAGCTTCTATGTTTGGCGAATACCTTCACAAGACGATCTATGACAAAGCTGCAGCCTATTTGTTTCACATCGTGCAAAATCACCCCTTTAATGATGGCAACAAAAGAACTGGAGCGCTCACAACCATTTTGTTCCTCGAAGAAAATGGAATAAAGATAGTTTTTTCTGATAAAGATTATGAAGAATTTGTAGTTAGCATTGCTCAAGGACAAAAGAATAAAGAAGAGATCGCTTATTTTTTAAAGCATGGAAATGAAAAAAGTTAATAACTCTCGAATTTTTTCATTCTTGCAATATGTTGCGCATTACTTGTAAATGTTGACGTGGTACCCCTGCGAACATGTATAAAAAACGCAACTAATCACCTCGACCGATTAAGAGGCGGCTGTCGCCCTATCAAAATAGTCACCGATTGCCTAAAGCCGGAGTCGAACCGACGACCTTCGCATTACGAATGCGCTGCTCTACCAACTGAGCTATTTAGGCGTGCTTTAGAGTATAGTGGGAGCAGATTTTTGGAGCAACTGTAGCAGCAAATCGAGAATCGTGTTAAGTATAAGCCATGCAAATTGACTTAAGCATGGGTTTGAGAAGACAGGATTTGAAGAGGCCGGTACGGGAATACATGATTCCCGCCGAGACAGCCTTTTCGGTGGAGACGAAAGTACAGGAACTTCTCGACACCCTCGAAGTCATGGAAATTCGAAAGGAGCTGCGCCATTTTTATTTGGTAGATGAAGACAATAGGCTCCAGGGTATAGTGTCAACTAGGGCAATTCTATTTAGCAAACGCACCGAACCGCTTGGCGCTATAGGCGAAAAGGGTGTTATCAAAGTGCTGGAAAGCGATCTCTTGGAAGATGCTCTCAGAATCATGTCTGAGTACGAGCTCCTTTCTCTACCCGTTGTCGACGTTGGAAATCGACTCGTCGGGGTTATAGAGATCATCCCTCAACATCTCACCCAATCTTTAATATCGGCAAGAGAAGAAAATAGAGCTGCTAGGGAGCTATTTCAACTTTTGGGATTTATTCCAGAGGAAATGAAACTCAATTCTCCATTAAATGAATACCGCTATAGAATGCCGTGGCTACTGTGCAATGTAGTTGGTGGACTTACTTGCGCCATCATCGGAAGTCATTACAAAGTTGTACTTGGGGAAGTTGTTGCGCTTGCGATGTTTATCCCTCTCGTGTTGACTTTGGGAGAGGCGGTAGCTGTACAGTCGATGACGCTCAGCTTGCAGTTCTTGCATGCGACGCGACCTTCATTTCAACGCTGCATCAACCGATTAATCACAGAAAGCAAGGTGTCAACAATGCTTGCCTTGACATGCATTCTTTTTACCGGAGCGCTGTTGTGGTTCTGGGGTCACAAATGGATGCTGTTCGGCATTCTGTCCGCGAGCATATTTGGGAGCCTGCTGCTTGCGGCAAGCTTTGGAACGCTCTTTCCACTCATTTTAAGGAGGCTTTCCTTTGATCCAAAGGTAGCAGGAGGGCCTGTAGTCTTAATGTTAACAGATATCATGGTGACTTCGCTCTACTTGAGCATTGCCAACTATCTGTTGATACCATAGAGGCGCGGAGCGAATACGCCCCGCGCATCGAACACGTTCTTAGAAGTACCAGTGGACTTTAAGATCGATCGTGTTGTTATTCAAATGAGTCACACGTGTGTTCTGATGGAAACGGTACTCAAGGCCCATCTCAGAACAATCGGTGAGAGGATACAGTCCACCCACAATCACCTGCCATGCAAAACCATCTTTGTTGCCTGTTTCTTTGCATGCTTTGATCTTGCTCCAGTCATAACCGATACCTGCGCCAATGTAAGGCGTGATGCACCAGCAATCGACATCGAAGTCATAAAGGCCGTTCGCCATCAAGGACCATGTGCGGAGGTGGCCGCCCACATGCACCTTGTCGTGGTGATGGAGTTTAAAGGACTTGGTGCGGTTGTAACGGTATACAGCTTCGCCTTCCAGTCTCAAGCCATTGCAGAAACGGTAACCGGTGTAAGCACCTGCTGTCCAACCTGTTTTGAAATCTACTTCTGCGCCATCGTGACGGTAGTTTAGGAAGTTAATACCTCCAAGAGCGCCGGCATACATGCCCTCTACATCGAGCGCTTGAGCCGCTCTTGGCGCAGCAATTGCCAAGAGAGCTGTAATGAGAATGAACAGCTTTTTCATGTTATTGTCCTATCGTTTAAGGTTTACATCTTGCATTTAAGCTCATCTTGCCAAAAGTTGTTCTTAGATGCAATGAAAAAATAAAAAAACGATAGAACGAGAATTATTGGGACTGATTGTTGACTGCTTTTCTCTCGACAATTTTGTTGTTTAAATAGTCTACGATATTGACATCTGGCTTCAAAACCTCGCCGCCTGAAGACCAGCTCTCCTGTAACTCTTCAAACGTCTTCACCTTTTCAGCCTTTTTATTGAATACGGCTATTTTTTTTCGACCTTCGATCGTAAATGTTTTTGGTTTTTTAGGATCATCAACTACAAAAGAGTGGATTGTCGCATCCGTTGTAGTCATGTTCAACTTCGAGGCAAGGCCTGCGAACTTCTTTGGAAAGGGTGAAAAGCTCTCATAGCCGCTTTCAAAGACCATTTCACCTTCATTCAACTTGATGACCACTTCATGATTCTCAGGATCATCTCTAAACCTATTAGAACCCAACATTGTGATAATGCCACCGATGGGATCCTCTACTCCATTGTCAAAAGAAAGAAGCCACATTTGCAAGGGCTGAGAGAAATTCAGTTTGACTGTATTATTTTTCTCTTGATAAGAGGTCATGCAATCCGCTCCATATTCATTTGCAAAACGCGTCAGGAGAACCTCCCAGAGAGCGCGCGCTTGCTCTCCTAGTTTTTCCTGAATCTTGTTCAAAAAGTTAATGGAGTTTTCGTTTAAGGAAACAACTTTTGAGACCTCAACAGGAGCTTCTACAGGTGCTGCCGCCTCAATTTCAGGCTCAGCTTCCCTTTTTTCCGGCTCCTGGGGAGTTATAGGCTCACCTTTCAAGGTTTGAATTTCCTGCTTTTTCGAGGCAATTTGCTGCTGCAGTGAAAGAATTTCTTCTTCGCATGTTTGGATAGCTGAGCGATTCTCTTCCAAGGGATTGTTGCTACGATAGGTCTCTAAATCCTGCTTCGCTGTTTCCAACTCCTTTTGTGTCCTTTGCAAATCATTTTTTCTTTCTTCTAGAGAGGATACATTTAGCAAAGCGATCAACTGCTTTAACTTCGCTCTTTTTGCATCTATAGCCTCCTGGCCTCCTTGTCTTGCTACCCATAGAAATTTCTCATCATGCGCCTTCTGAAGAGATTTTAATGTCTCTTTATGAGTAGGTTTGAGAAGCTTTTTGATATCTTCCTCATCAAACCTCTTTATCTCTTCTTCCTGCTGTGAAATTTCAGCTGTTAAGGATGTAATCGGTTGCTCTAATTCAGCAATTCTTCTTGTGACAGCTTCGACTGTCTCACTATTTGTTCGTAAAGAAGCTTCAGCAGCAGCCAGTTGCGTTTCCAGATTTAAAACTTCATTTTCCAGATTTTTAATTTTATTCTCATTCTCATTTACTATTGGCAAGATGATGCTAGCCGCTTGCACTATCGAAGAGACCTTTTTCAGTGCAGGCGCATGTTCTTTGTTATAGGTGGTTAATGCCGAAGCAAAACTTTCTCTATACTTTGCAGAAAATGTGTATTTAATGACGTGGACAAAACGCTCCCATTTCAGTCGCTTGATTTGTGTGACAGATTTCCCATTCATGGAGCCTTTCAATTCGCAAGTAAAAGATAGATCTAAGCCATATTTTTTTTGCGCGTCTTTAATTTCCATATGCTCACCACCTTAGAACTATAATATCATGATTATGATAAATTCGAAAAATTAATATTCGTTAAAGATCTACAAAAGATTGTAGTTTAGGATGGATGTGTAAAAAGTCTGCAAACTGTTTATACTGTGGTAGATGGGTGGTATTCCCCTTTCGGATCGCACGGATGAGAAGATTTTTCGGCGTGTGCTCAGTGTCCACAAATTCCAAAAGATCGGTCTGATAACCCTGCTTTTCTAAAAGGGCAGCGCGAGCTGCATCTGTGACAAGTGCTGCAAAACGCTCGCGAAGAATGCCATGCTTTAAAAGAGGCTGCAGCAGGGGCTGCTCGATCTGTTTTGCGAGTTCATGTTGGCAGCAGGGAGCAGACAGAATCGCTTGTGCTTTTGCGCGCATAGCCTTTGCAAGAAGATCATCTGTTGCTGTATCGCACGCATGCAGGGAAATCACCAGATCGACATCGTCTTTAAGGTCGAAGCCTTCAATTGTTCCGCAATAAAACTGCAAACCATCAAGCGAAAGCTCTGAGGCAATCGCATTGAGCTTATTGATAACATCTTTTTTAAGATCGATACCGCTTATCTGATAGCGCTGGCCCCTCTCTTTGAGGTATTGCGCAAGAGCAAAGGTCAGATACCCCTTGCCGCATCCAAAATCGACGCAGGTGAAGATCTCGTCAGGAGGATTGCGCTCAAGCAGCCCCTCAACGATTTCGAGAAATTTTTGCACCTGGGTGTATTTCGATTGCATCGAAGGCTTCACTTTTCCTTCCGGTGTGCATACGTCTAATTTTGCCCAAAACGGTGCTTTGGGATCGATCCAGGTCCTTTTTTTGCGATTGTGAGATAAATTTGCTTCTTCTCTCTCGGTTGCCTTCTGCACATGCTTCCATTTGCCGCCTTTCCCCTTAATCCAATGGTGTTCTTTATCGGAAAGAAAGAAATGGCCTTCAGAAAATGTGGTTTCCAAAAAATCCTTGAGTTGATTTAAGGCCTCATCAAATGGGAGATTTTTATGAGTAATTTTAGTCGCTTCCTCAAAACTCATCTGCAAAACCTGTACATTTTTGACAAGAATCGGTCGTACAGAAATTCTCTTCAGCAAACTGCCTTTGATTGGGGCTGAAAGCACTGCTTTTATTAAAGTTTTTTCCTTGCCAATAGACTTAAGAAACTGAATTAAATCGCTCATTTTGTCATTCCGTAGGTGCGTCTATAAAAATCGATCATTTCCTGCTTGATTGCAGAGCTTTCCAATTGCTTAAGGGGACATTTAGGAAGGGTACCTAAGAAAAATTTCCCATAATTCTTTTTGATCAGCCGGTTGTCCAAGCACAAAATGCAACCTCTGTCCTTTCTGTTTCTTATCAACCTTCCAAAGCCCTGTTTGAGCTTTATGGCTGCTTGAGGAAGCTGATAATGGTAAAAGGGATCCTTTCCCTTTTCCAATAGATCTTCTGACCGTGCCTCAATGAGGGGATCGGAGGGGACCTTGAATGGTAGTTTAACGATGATTACCAGCCGCAGAGCCTCCCCTGCAACATCGACTCCTTCCCAAAATGAATCAGTGCCAAATAACACAGAACGGTCTTTGCGGATGAATTTTTTGAGAAGGGAGGATCCATTTTCTGATCCCTGACAAAGAGGATGAAAGCCCTTTTCCTGTAATATGGAATTAAGTCTATCAAAAGCATTTTTCATCATTTGATGCGAGGTGAAAAGGATAAACGCATTCCCTCTGCTCGCTTCTATGGCTTCTACAATCAGATCGGAGGCTTTTGGCAAAAATTCTGCATCAGATGGGTCGGGAAGGTCATTAGGAATGATGAGCTGCGCCTGCTTTTCGTAATCAAAAGGAGAGTCAACTTTTGTTTCGATCAATAACCTTTCAGGAAGCTGCGAGAGGCCTACACGCTCTTTTAGATAAGCGAACGAGCCCCTTGCAGTAAGAGTTGCTGAAACGAGAGCTACGGTTCGATAGGGATTGAAGAGAGCTTGCAAAAGTATCTTAGAGATATCAAGGGTCGCCTGAATCAGAGCAATATTTAATCCGTGCTTCGACATTTTTGCTTCAATCCAGCGTATCTCGCTTAAGGTAGGAGGCTGTTCAATCAGCCGTTCGATACTTTCTGCCGCCTCTTGAAGCTGTTCACTTAAGGCACTGATATCTGCAAGTATCCCCTTGACGCTTTCATGAAATCGTTCTGACTCCTCTTCTTTGATTGCCTTTCCCATCAAAGCCAAATCTCCCACATAATGCTGTATGGCATTTTTTGTTCTTTTAGCTTGTGGCAAAAGCTCCTGATTCCATAGGGCAGCGGAAAAATGGCGCTCCTTTAGTCTTACTTTATTTTCTTCCGATTTGACTAAGTCTTTCTCGAAAAATTTTTCCAAAAGAGAAAAAAAGGTTCCCAATTCTATGAACAGGTCGCGGCGCCGCGAGGGTAGCTCGATAGAAAGCAAAGCTGATAACTTGCTGCCAATCTGACCCCCATTTTGTTTTTGCGCCCTTTCTTTTAACTGCGGAAGCTTTCCTGAGGATGTGCCTCCATGCTGCTCTGCGGAGAGTTTAGCAAGCGTCTTCATCATACCCAATCGACTGATCCTCGCAGAAAAATATTGAGTGGCAATCTCTTCGAGATTGTGCGCTTCGTCGATGATTAACCTCGTATAGGGCGGAAGCACTGCCTGGCCTGTGTAATTGCCATTTTCAGCGCGTGCTGCAAGATCGGCAAAGAGAAGATGGTGGTTGACGACGAGTATTTTACCCTCCTGAGCACCTCTTCGGGCATTCATAAATAGGCAGGAAGAAAAATGAGGGCAATCCATTCCATTACAGCTATCCTGTTCAGCTGCTACCTGCTCCCATAATGCTGCAGAAGGTTGCACTTTCAGGTCAGACTTAGATCCGTATCCTCGTGCAGCGATCATTTCTATCTGTTCAAGCTGCACTTTTTCCTCTTCAGACAGAAACAATTTATCAAATTCCATGTCCTGAATTCTGCGCATGCAAGGGTAATTGCCCATACCCTTTACTAAAACAGTCTTTACGCTAATTCCTAAAGCAGACATGAGAAGGGGAAGATCTTTATTGAGAATCTGTTCTTGAAGAGAGATTGTGTGGGTGGAGATGACGACTCTCTCACCTGAGACGGCAGCATAGAGCAAAGAGGGCAGTAAGTATGCGATGCTTTTTCCGGTACCGGTGCCCGCCTCTATTAAGGCAACAGCGTCATGATTAAACGCGCGCACAAGCTGTTTGAGCATTTCAATTTGTTCATTTCGAGGCTCATAGGAGGGTAAAACTTTGCTGATGGCGCCTCCTTGAGACAGAAGGGCGGCCACTTTTTCTCCGTTAAGAACACCTGCGGAATTGACGCACTCATTCAGCAAGGGAAACTCAATCGGCTTCTAGAAGATCTAAAAATGCTTTTAACTGCTTGGAGCGCGTAGGATGGCGCATCTTGCGCAACGCTTTCGCCTCAATTTGACGAATCCTTTCTCGCGTCACTTGAAACTCAACGCCAACCTCTTCCAAAGTTTTAGGCTTACCGTCCTGGAGACCAAAACGCTGACTCAGCACTTTGCGCTCTCTTTCAGTCAGAGTTGCCAGCACTTCGCTCATCTTGTCCTTGAGGATTGAGTAGCCTGTGGCTTCCGCCGGAGAATCTGCTCCCGTATCTTCCAGGAAGTCGCCAAACTGGCTCTCTCCGCCATCGCCCACTTCAGCCTGTAATGAGATTGGATGTTGGGCAATTTTATAGATCTCGCGCACTTTGTCAGGCGTTAAGCCAAGCTCATTAGCCAACTCTTCCGGGCTAGGTTCGCGGCCTGTTTCCATCATCAGCTTTTTAGCACCGCGCAGCACCTTGTTGATCGTCTCAATCATGTGCACGGGGATGCGGATGGTGCGCGCCTGGTCTGCGATAGCTCGTGTGACAGCCTGACGGATCCACCAGGTGGCGTAAGTAGAAAACTTATAGCCGCGGCGGTATTCAAACTTTTCTACAGCCTTCATAAGGCCCATATTGCCTTCCTGAATAAGATCCAGGAATGAAAGTCCGCGGTTCGTATACTTTTTTGCAATGGAGATAACGAGCCTTAAGTTCGATTCTACCATTTCACGTTTTGCTTCCTGGCTCTTATCCATCCAGCGCTGTAGCATGCGCACATCTTTTTTGAAGTCGTCAAGAGTTCTTCCGGCAGCAAGCTCTCTTTTTTTCAGCTTTCTATGGGCAGCAGCAAGTTTAGCCGCAGCAAACTTGTTGCGGTCCGCTCTCGGCTTCAACTCGACCATCTCTTTTTCGAGGATCAAAAATCGGTCGTAAGCTTCGAAGATAAGCTCGCCAAAGTCATCGATGATGTTGTGGCGGAAATGCATCCTGCGCAGGTAGGCTTGCGTTCTGATGCGGCATTTTTCTACCTCTTCGAGAATCTGCTCCTGCTCTCCCTTTTTCAGCTTGGGGTCGTCCAGGGCGATCAAAAGCTGCTCTAAAACCTCATTTTCTTCTTTTAAAAGCGCAGCGATCCGAGGGAGCAGTTGGAAAAATTCATTTTTATTTAGTACTTCTTTTTCCGCGATGCACTTATCAAAGCGTTCTTTAGCGGTCATCAGATATTGAGCGATCGAGATCGCCTCCCGCGTCGAATAGCGGAACCGCATGATGATCTTTTCGATTTGCGCCTGCGCTTTTTCGATTCGTTTGGAAATTTCAACTTCCTGCTCACGGGTCAAAAGCGGAACAGACCCCATTTCCTTTAGATACATCCTTACGGGGTCATCAGGAGTGCCTTCGGAGCGCTTAGGAAGCGCCTCAAGCTCTTTGGCTTCTTTCTTTTTTTCCTTGATCTTTTCGACTTCCGCTTGGTTCAGGATCTGAATGTCCATTCCACCGAGATAGATCAGTACCTGATCTATCTGATCGGGAGAATCGAAAGCAGCAGGAAGAATATCGTTGATCTCTTCATACGTGATGTAGCCCTGTTCTCTGGCTAGACTTGCAAGCTCTTCGACTTTATTTTGATGTTGAGGCGAAAAGGAGGAGGCCTTGCTGGCTGATTTTTTTGTCATCATTTCCCGGGAATTGCGCATTAATCGGTATATATGAGTAGAGTATCAACGCTATCACCCATTTTTGTCAAGAAAGGGACTTTTGTCAAATTATTTATTCGATCTATTATCTATGCATGCAACTTTACGCCTTAGATGCTGAAGGGACTCCTACACGAGCGACCTCCGCTTTAAAAAAATGTGATTACAAGTGCCTTGAATGCCAAGGCACAGTCCGCCGCCGCGAAGGCGAACAAATGCAAGCACACTTTTATCACCTCAATCCCCCCATCTCCTGCAGACAATCGGGTAAAAGCCTGACCCATCTCGCCATTCAAAACCGGATTGCGAAAGAACTACCAAAGGGACAAATAGTTCTCGAAAAGCATTTTTCTTCGATCGGTAGAATTGCCGATTTAGCTTGGGATGAAGAAAAACTGATCTTTGAAGTGCAATGCTCCCCAATGACTCGTGAAGAAATGCTTCAAAGAACAAATGATTATGGTTCATTGGGCTATCAAGTTGTTTGGATCCTTCACGAGCGCAATTACAACAAATTCCGGATCACACACCTAGAGGCTGGCATTGCGCCGATTCCCCACTATTATACAGACATAAACCCATCAGGAGAGGGTGTAATTTACGACCAGTGGCACTTGAGCTCACAAGGAGTGAGACTAAAAGGGTTGCCTCGTTTGTCCATCGATATATCGCGTCCCTCAAAGCTATCTTGTATGGATAAATCCTGTGGATCAACTCTTGCGGACAGTAGAATTGCCTCCTGGAAGCTTCACTTCAAAGGCGATCTGATCGATCTTGCTCTCAATGAACCCGCTTCACCCTACCTTCAATCTGCCAAAGCTTCTGAAAAAGAGGTTATCGTTAAGAAGGAGTCGCTCTTTTCAAAAATGGGGCAATATTATCACGCCATTCTTCTGAAAATATTAAAAGGCTATTGCTCTTAACGACTGTCTCACTGTGGATATAGAACTGCGATAGCATAGGAGCGGAAAATGCCAACAGAAATTGAACCGAGGATGGCATTAAACGCAAGCTCATCTCCGCCTTTCGTTTTCAACCCCATCACAAGAGAGCTTTGAGGTTTTGCGGAGAGCTGGCTAACAGCCGTCTCCCAAAAGGCCAACCCCTCCTCAGCGATCTCTACAAACTGATGGGCAAAAGATTCAGGCGCCCACCCAAGCATATTTTTTGATTCTTTACTTGCGTAAAGCATCCTTCTTTCAGAGGGATCATACAGAAGAACTAAAGCTCCAGATTGCTCTTTCAAAGCATCCGTCAAACGTCTTAGCTCAAGAGCCGAGGGATCTCCTCCTAAATTTTGAGAAGAAGCGCGGTACCCGGATGAAATTTTCTGGGCAACCTCAAGACAGCGTTTGAGAAGGGCTTTAGCTTCTTCCTCTCTTTTTACTACTCCATAGAAGGGCGTATGGGAAGAAGGTGCTGAAGTATCTTCCTTGGGTTGCTCCATCACAAATCGGGAATAATCGACCTCTGTAAGCTGCAAAAGAGTTTTGATCTCATAGCGAAGATCGTGAATCTGCGTTTCTAACTGCTCCAAAATTTGCTGTTTTTGATGCATCTGCTGCTCAAGATCATCTTTTTTGATGCGAAACTCTTCATCTTTTGCAATCAACTCTGTCTTACACTCCTGCAGCTGTTGCCTCAATTGCTCAAGCTCCTCTTCAAGCCCTTCAGAAATAAAATTCTTCTCCTGGAGGGTTTTTGTTAGCTCGTTGACTTTGGTTTCAAGCTCAATTACAAGTGACTCTAGTTCGATCCTGCGGGGATCTTCAGCTGGGGGTTGAGGGGAAATAAAAACAGGCTCGACAGGCTCTTTAATTGTTAAAGAGGGCTCTAAAACTGGCTGAGGTGGCAGCCTAATAAGGGAGTAAAGAATCGGAGCACCTAAAAAAAGGATAGATAGTCCGCCAGCCACAGTAAATAGACTCTCTTGCACAGAAGCGTGCATGTAACTGAAGACCATCCAGGCAAAGATAGGCACAAAATACAGTAACAGCACGAGAATTAAAGAAAAGCGGTTATTTTGACTAGACATGTCTCTCACAAACTGAATTTGTGCTAAAGATAGCCTAGAAAGTCAGTAATGTGCAACTAAGGATTCATCGTTGAAAAGGAAAATGCAATCGGAAAGAAATCAAGAAGGTCGCTTGCCACCATGCAATAGGGAGTGAGATCTAGCGCAGCTTCAGAACCTGCGATACCATGCAAGTAAACGCCAAGACTTGCGGCATCATATGGTTTTAATCCTTGCGCAAGTAGCGCTGCAATCAAACCCGTGAGCACATCTCCTGTTCCAGCTGTTGCCATTCCGGGATCCCCTGTTGGATTGACGCGAATTTGCTCAGAAGGGTGAAAAATGAAGGTCGGCCCTCCTTTTAGGACTAATGTCACATTCTTCTCTTCGCAATAGCTTTGGCACAACTTTAAATATTCAATGTCCAACGGCATCTGTTTTTTGATCTTCAGAAGCCGCTGCATCTCTCCCCGATGAGGGGTCAATATACAATTTTCAGGGAGTTTAAAATCGGATTCGGCTAGGTGGAAGAGCGCATCAGCGTCGAGAACTATTGGCTTGGTGACTTGAGGTAAAATATCGTGTAATAGTTGTTTTGAAGCTTTGCTTCTACCAATTCCGGGTCCTATGAAAAAAGCGCCCGCCCGATCGAGCTCTGCTAAAAGAGGCCTTAGATCGCGCGGATTTAAAGGAGTTTTAATCACCTCGTAGGGACTTGAAGAGAGAATTTCCTCCATTCCCTCAGGATGAAATAGGCGAACAATTCCGGCCCCTCCTCTGAGAGCAGAAATGGAAGAGAGAATAGCCGCACCAGGCATTTCGGGAGAACCTGCAACACCGATGACATAACCTGCTTCGTACTTGTGGCGGCTTCTTTTTAAAGGAGGCAGAAGGGGCATCATCAAGAGATCATCCAGCATTTCCAAATCGGAATATGTCTCTTCAATATATTCGCCTGATAATCCAAAATCGACGAACCTTAACTTACCTACAGCATCCCACCCGCTGTTGAGAAAAAAACCCACTTTGGGAAGCCCTAAAAAGGCAGTTTCTGAGGCGATCATCACTTCGCCTCCATGAATTCCTGTTTCGCCGTCAAGCCCAGAAGGGATATCTACGCTGATAATCGGCAATCCTGATTCATTAGCTTCTCTTATGCGCTGCGCGACCGCTTCATCTACTTTTCCATGAAATCCAGTCCCAAAAATCCCATCGAGGATCACCCCGTCAACCGGGAAGGGAATCGGATCGTCATAAGTCAATTCCGTAAGCAGCCCCCCTTCCCTTTGGAAGCGCTCTGCATTTTCTCGACATAGCTTCGAACATTCATTTAAAGGAAAGAGCTGGTAGGCATGCACATGGTAATCGAGATGGAGCAAATGAACTGCGGCTACGTAAGCATCCCCGCCATTATTTCCCTTCCCGCAAAGGATGATTACCTGCCTTTCCAGTCCATATCTCTCAACAAATTCATGAACGACAAGCCCCACCCCACTCCCAGCCTCTTCCATGAAATCGGTTTCCCGCGCACCGTCGCGGTAAGCCTCTCCTTCCATCGCGGCCATTTGCTGCGGAGAAACGACTTTCAAAGGTGCTCCTCCTTGATCGGGCGGTTCATCAATTGCCGGACAGCGTCCGAACATTTATCGCCTTTATAAATGATATTGTAAACCGCCTCGCTAATCGGCAAGGGAATATTACACTTTTGGCTTAATTGCAGCGCTGAAACACAAGTGTAGGCACCTTCCACAACCATCTGAATTTGACTTCTCGAGTCTTGTGGCGAATGCCCTGCGGCAAGTAGCTGCCCAAAACTGTAGTTACGACTCAAAGTTGAACTGCATGTCAGACAAAGATCTCCAAGGCCGGATAACCCATTCAAAGTATCTGCTTTACAGCCATTTGCGACCGCAAGCTTCCTAATCTCGTGCAATCCTCTCGTGATCAATGCTGCTTTCGTGCTGTTACCTAACCCCATCCCATCGGAGATCCCGCAAGCAATCGCGATAATATTCTTTAAGGCGCCTCCAAAGGCGACACCTTTTAAATCACTGTTTGGATAAACTCTAAATGTCTTGTTCGTAAATGCCTCAGCAATAAGCCTCATGTCATCGGCCATATAGGATGAAGCAACAACTGATGTGGGCAATCCCTTAATCACTTCTGCTGCAAAGCTCGGGCCTGAAAGAATTCCCACGTAAGGCCGCGACTCTTCACCAAACACCTCTAAGAAAACTTCAGGTAAAATTTCTCCGCTAATCTGCTCAATACCTTTTGAAGTAATCACAAAAGGCACCTTAGGTTGAAGGATAGCTTGAACTTTGTTCAGTACCTCTCTGAATCCTGCCGAAGTCACCGCCTCGACAATCATTTCAGCACCCAAAAGGGCCTCCTTAAGCTTCGTCGTGAATCTCATCCCGGGTCTTGGCTTATGCCCTTTCAAAAAGGGATGCTCTTCACCCCTGTTCAATAGATCTACAAGATTTTGGTCGAGAGACCAGGAGGTGACGTCGTGTCCGTTAGAGGCAAGCAGAGAAGCCAAGCAATAGCCCCAACTTCCAGTTCCAAGAAAGGCAATCTTCATAGAATCAGCATAAGCAAACCAAGAATTATTCACTAGGGGCGAGGGAAAAGCGCCGCCTGGACTGCAGGGATAGATGCTCTATCCTTTAAGGGAGCAAAACAGCTCTCTCGTGGATAAAGCAGCAATTCAACCTTATTTGCCTTAAGTAAAACATCAAAAATGAATCGTTCATACTTCCAGTATCCCGGAGCGCCTGCTTCGATCTGTTTTCCTCCGGGCGCATAACGCGGAGAGGATTTAAAAGCTTTATGAAGCGGTAAATCAGCAAAGTTAATGGTCTTTGTGAATTTTAATGCAAAACAGAAGAGGCTGATATTGGCATAAGGGAAAACATCTAAAGCCGATCTAATCTTAAGGTCGATTTCTGAATACTCTTTTACGGCAATTTTTCCGTTAGCTCGGACAATCACACCTACCTTCTCCTCCGGCTCTTCTCTTTTGATGCACTTAATCGTGACATCGCTATTTTGCACTGCATTCCAAGCGATTAATAAAGGATCAAAGGGGTTGGATAAGGGGTTGTCGATGAGATTGTAGGTCAGCTGTTCCACACCTTGTTTTTCTAATTGTGCACCAACCCCCGAAGACCAAAGCAGCGAAAGAGACGAGCCGTTTCCATCTGGACCCATGGCTAGCTTCCCTCGCGAGGAAAAGAAGAGCTCTCCTTCAGGAGTGACCAATGGAAGCTCCCCTTGAGAATAAAAGTGGATCTGACTTTCATCGAGACCAAAATTGCGATGCGATTTAAAAAAATTTCTAGTGATTTCATCGTTCTCAGGCGAGGTCATCAAAACAATTTGCAAAGCCCTCCCACATGCTTTGCTTGTCTTGAGCACTCTTTCAGCAAGAAGCTCAAAAAGCGTTTTTCCATCACCGGGAGAGATCGGAAACATTCCTTTAGGACCATCAAACTTTAACCTCGTTCCCTGTCCACCCGCAACGATCAGAGCCGCTGCTTTTCCATCCGAAATAAGCTTATTTCCCGTGTCCAAATACTCCTGGATCTCTTCTACTCTTTTACAGGAAGGTGGCGCGTCTATAGAAACGGCTTCTGATTCAACTGTGTTTGAAATGAAGCTTAAATCAATCCGAGTGAGCTGCTCCAAGACACTTTCGCGTTCGGCGGAATCCAACTCATCCAAATAGGCGTTCAGACCCTCTTGGCCCAGTTTATGGAAAAAATCTTTGATTTCATTGAGGGTCGACACAACGCTCCCTTTTCAGAAGCTCAATCTTTCCTTCAAGGACAACCCCTTCGGGTTCCTTACTCTTCTTCTTCGGCGTTGAACGCTTACGACGCGGAACGCTTCTCTTCATCCTCAGAAAAGGCAAAAAAAGCAAAACGATCCCTAAGGGAAGCAAAAGCATCAGCAGAGGAAACATTAAAAAAAGTACGAACACCACAATGGATGCGATGATAATTAGTCTTAGTGCTTGGGCCATGGTTCTATGAGTTTTAAAAGTTCTTGATAAACCTCTTCTGAGGTGATCCGCTGCATGCAGCGGAAGTCGATGGGACACACCCTTTTATAGCAAGGAGAGCACTCCACATGTTTGTGGAGGACAACCCCTCCATTGTAAGGCCCTGTTTTGGTATCATTCGTGGATCCAAATAGGGCGAGCAAGGGCACGCCTAAAGCAGAAGCGATATGCATAGGCCCGCTGTCATTAGTCAAAAAAACGGAGCACGAAGCTATGAGCGCCATGAGCTGCCTTAACTCTGTTTTCCCGGCAACATTAATCACATTTTTCGGCATTCCGGCGCATATTGACTCAATCATCGGCTCTGAAGATTTATCTCCAAAAAAGAGAATGCATACCCCATCCTTTTGGGAAAGTCTCTTTGTGACTTCGACAAATTTTTCCGGCGGCCAGCACTTTGCCGTTCCGTATGCAGCCCCAGGATTAATTCCAATAATAGTCGTACCGGCAGTGATTTGCTGGAGCTTAAAAAATTCTCTAGCGAATTCCTTGTCCTCAGCGCTTAAGAAAAGTTCAGGACGCGAAAGGCTGCGAGAAATCCCTAAAGGCTCTAATAGTCGTTTATAGGTTTCAACGAGATGCTCCTTCTCCACATTTTTTGGCCAAGGAACAGACTTTGTAAGCAGCCAGGAGCGCCAAAAGGAGCCAAAACCGATGCGCTCCTTCACATTGCCGCGATAAAACCACCAAGCGGAACTAAACGAATTTGTGAGCAATATTCCCAAATCATATTCTCCCATCTGCAGCGGTCGGATGACATCCTTGTGCTCAGCCCTATGGATCCATCCGCTCGGTTTTTTATAACTGATCAAATCCGATAACCGTGGATCTTTTTCAAAAAGAGGGGCAATGTTTGACTGACAAAGTGCAGTCAGGCGAGCATTTGGGAAGCGTTCCTTAAGATCGCGAATCAGTGGGGTCCCCATGACTGCATCGCCGATCCAATTGGGCATTTTAAGAATAATATTTTCAGGGTCTTTCATAAGGATCAGTATACCCCAAATCCTCTACTTTGTACAATATAGCCATGATCTCAGTCACTATCCTAACCAAAAACAGCTCTAGACACCTGAAAGAGGTGTTGGACGCACTCGATTCCTTTGAGGAAATTCTTATATACGACAATGGATCCACAGATGACACCCTGCAAATCGCAAATTGCTATCCCAATTGCCGCATTGAAAAGGGTCCGTTCTTAGGTTTTGGTCCCACACATAACCACGCTTCGTCCTTAGCTAAATATGACTGGATTCTCTCAATAGACTCAGACGAAGTGGTCTCAAAAGAGCTCGTCGAAGAAATCTTTTCTTTAAAGCTCGAAGATAAAATCGTCTACTCTATCCCTCGCAAAAATGAGTTTAACGGAAAATGGATCTATTCTTGCGGCTGGTCGCCTGACCGCGTGAATAGACTCTATAACAGAAAAAAAACTCGCTTTACAGATGCCCTCGTCCACGAAACGGTAGCGGTTGAAGGCATGAAAAAGCAGCTCCTTCAGTCGTCGATTAAACACTACTCCTATGAAGACCTCTCAGACTTTCTCTCTAAGATGCAATCATACAGTACCCTCTTCGCCTCTCAAAGGGCAGGAAAAGCGACCTCCAGCCCCTTCAAAGCCGTGATAAGAGGATTATTTTCCTTCTTTCGAAGCTACATCATCAAAAAAGGCATCTTTCAAGGCTATGAAGGCTTTGTAATCTCTGTTTACAATGGCCAGACAGCCTTTTGGAAATATCTCAAGCTCTACGAAGCGAATCAAAGAAAAAAATAACATAGCAACCAAGATTGTCTATTAGCCATATTGTGATTTTTTCAACGCAGAGGCGCAAGAGACGCTGAGAGATGTTATGATTTTAAACCTGACTTGCCACCTACATCAACATTGATCTGTAAATTATTTTAAATTATAATAATTACATGGATCCTATAATAATACCAAGTAGCAATTATATCCCAACCCCCATTCATAGTAATAGAAATTCTCTTATAAAATTTAGTAAACGGACGATCCAGCAGACGGCCGCGGTCATCCAGTCTGTAGGAAGCTCACTCCTCTGTTGCTTGCCGAGTAAAAGCCGTTTAGAGCTCAAAAAATTTGTGAATTTTGCGATGAAAAGGCCTATCGAAGGGATTGATACGGCCCCTCAAAAGAGAATGCACACTGACTTAGATGGCCAATCTAAGAGCCGGTCTCTTGAAACGAATTATCTGTATGCAAAAGAATTTTTAGCATCGCTTGGGGGGGAGGATTTTAATGATTTTGAGGGCTTGAATAAAATCATAGAACATCGCAAGTCGATGCGGGACTTGAACAGAGCTGCACCATGGCGCCGTCCAAAATTGTATCTAAAAAAAGTGCAAGCCCTACCAGAAAATAGCTCCTTCTCATTTGCAGGCGGTTGTATAGGACACTACGTCACCTATGAAGTGAGAAGGGAAAAAGATGACTATTATTTCGTTGTCCATAACCGAGGATTTGGCAGGGATCCTAAAATACATGGTACATTTAAAGAAAAACTTGATGGCAAAATATATGCCAAAACAAGTGTATCAATAAGAGTAAAGCCAGAGCTCCTGGATGCTAAGTTCTTTCGTAGATTGGAGCTTTCCTCCATGGCTTATCTCGATATGGCACCAGCTTATAATGTGATCCAAAAGCGCCTTCTAGAAAAGGGAGGAGAGATCCAAATATCTCCCCAAGAAAAGGCGTGGGAGGAGCAGTCTAATAAAAGTCCTGAGATGGCATCTAGAATGATCAAAGAGGATCCGGCTTTTCACACCACACAGTCCTTTGGGACTTGCAGTGAATCAAATTTGACCGGCCCTGAAAAAGAACTGGCTAAGCCTGAAACTTTGAAAGCTCTTAAGCTTTTTACAATCCTGCAGCTAACCGACAAGATATCAAAAAGCCGATGGATCAGCAAAGAGACTAAAGAAGAAATAGCTGTCTACAGCAGGGCAAGAAGGACCAAGCTGGAAAGAGAAATTTAATCTATCAAAATGAGTAAAATTTGCAATAACTGATGAGATCCTACCCTGAGGGCATTGATGTGGCCCTCTTCCCTGAGTGAGTGACCTGCTCCTTGAACCGTCGTCAAACGGCTGTTACGCCAATTGGATCTTAAAGTGAGAGCCTGATCCAGAGGGCAAACGGTGTCCGCGGTGCCATGGATGAGCAAGGCAGGAAGATGCGCGATTGCGGACAAATTATCCAAGACCTGGTTAGGCAGGAGAAAACACTTATGGATGTTATAGTGGATGAAGGCTCTGGTGAAGCTCAAGACGTAGCGGTCGTTCGATAGCATTTTCTGAATGGCCTCTTCGGAGGGAGGTTTGGGCGTATTTGTCAACTGGTAGCGCATGATAGCACAAGCCATCGCCATGTGAACTTCTGGGTCCGGATGCATAATCCTACTGTAGGTGGCAGCGGGAATGTCATCTCTCTCTTCTTCGGGAATGCTTTCCAGAAATTGGAGATAGGCTTCAGGCGAAACCTTGCCCATATCCCTGAAGAAGCCGATATCTTGATCGCGGCCAAGAAATATTCCCTGTAGAAGAAACCCATTTACAGAAGCCGGATGCGCCTCGCCATAAGCGAGCGCCAATAAGGAGCCAAAAGAGTGGCCAAAGACGGCCCAATTCTCGATTCCGAGATGAAGGCGCAGCTGCTCTATATCCTCTACCAAATAGGCCGTGGTATTTTCTTCCATAGAGGCAAAGGGGGTCGAGCGCATTGCTCCCCTCTGGTCAAATAGAATGACATGCCACTTGTCCAATTCAAAAAACTGCAGGTATTCTTCGCTTGTTCCCAAGCCGGGACCGCCATGCAACACGACAACAGGCGTGCCCTCGGGATTCCCATAAGTTGCATAATAGATTCGATGTAGATCGGAAACAGCTAAATACCCTTCTTCGATAGGGGAGATAGCAGAAAGCATAGAAACCCAAAAAGTTATCAACAAAACAAAAACACGATTCATGGTAGAAATTTTACATTTCATCAACAATTAAAATCAATTATAAACTTTATAAGATGCCGATGGCCCGATGAGAATGGGAAATGATGAAGAGAATGCAACGGAATCCATGAGTAACCATCTGGAGCTGAATGGTTGCTCGTTGTGAAGAGATAGGGAGTCAGAATTGCTTTGTAACGAGTGAATGTGTGGGATACGACCGGAAGCTTTCGGACGAGACGTCCCGAGGAGCCTGTCCAGTTCAAAAGAAGTTCAGAAGGATCATCGATACAATCCTCAAAGTAAGGAAACTCATAAAGGCCTGCCATCACTTGGCCCTGCGGCACCTGACGCACCATCACTGACCCTTGAGAAAGAATCAGCAAAACAACCCTATCCAGGTTAGTCGTAGTTTGCTTCCTCTTTTTGAAGGGAAGCTCCTGTTCAATGCCCTCCGCTCTTGCCTTGCAATGAGCACTTATGGGGCAAGAGGTGCAAAGGGGTATTTTTTTACAAATGGTCGCCCCAAGCTCGATTAAACCTTCTGCTACAACCCATGGTTTTTCCTCAGGCAATAACCTTTCTGCAAGCCTCTCGATCTCATTCTTAACAGAAGCGGAATCAATCGCGTCGCGGATGGCAAAAAGGCGGCTTAGAACGCGAAGCACGTTGCCGTCGACAGCAGCTGCCCTCTTTTTAAAGGCAAATGCTTGAATGGCTCCCGCGGTATATGATCCAATGCCCTTTATTTTAAGTAGGTTTTCCTGCTCTTCAGGCAGAACTCCTGCAAAATCGGAAAGAACCATTTTGGCACCCTGGTGCAAACTACGCGCTCTGGAATAGTATCCGAGCCCTTCCCACAATTTCATGACCTCTTCCTGAGAAGCCTCCGCAAGGCTTTTAAGGGTGGGAAAACGCTCCATCCACCTTAAAAAATAGGGAATGACGACAGCAGCCTGTGTCTGCTGCAACATCACTTCTGAAACCCAAACGGCATAAGGCGAGCAGTTTTCTCTCCATGGAAATGAACGTTTTTCGCGCAAAAACCACTCCTTCAATAGTTTTGGCACAGCAGTTGCTTTAGAGTCGGAGGCTTTCATGAATCCTGTCATTATTTATGCTAAAAAATCAGCTTTACTTAGAAGAATTGTGGCAAACTATCGTCTCGAAAAGCAAGCTTTGAAACAAAAAGATGCAAAATTATTTCGCCAAGTTCTTTCTGAACGCGCCCAGTTAATTGAAAAACTCTCTAAAATCAACAAAGATTTGCCGGACGAACCTGATCTTACTCCGTTCTCCTCCCTGCAACTTAAAGAAATCGACGCATGGATGGAAAAAATCGATGCGGAAAGAAGGTCTGAAAACCTATTCGGAAAAAGCTAGTAGTTCTGTCTGCAGGAGGGTCAATAACTCTTGCCCTCTTGCATCCCATGTATGATTTTTCAAGACCTTTTCCCGGCCCCTTTCAGAAACTAGCTGCCACTTTTGAGGATCGGAAAGCAACATTTCTAGTTGGGGTTTCGATTTTTCAAGCTCTCGGCCTCTGTAGCAGAGGATCTCGCTCTCTTCCTTATAATTCTCTCTTATCCAAGGGGTCGCATTCGTAAGTACGAGCGCCCCGGCGGACTGTGCGTAAAAGATCCTTTCATGGCCGCCCGTTTTAAACATTGGTGAGCTATTCAAAACGACTTTACTTCTTTGCATTAGTGCTAAAGCCCCCTCAAAATTGACCGGAGGATGTACAGTAAATGTAGTTTCAGATAGCCCAAGGATCTCTGTCACGGTTCGCCCTTTTGCACTGATTGCATTCCCATAAATATGGACCGGAAGCCCTTCAAGAGACTTTAAAAGCCTCACTCGGTCCACAGCACGGAGCAGGATATCAAAATCGCAAACCAGGGGAGAGGCATCAAGTGCATCAAACTCGGAATGATAAGATAATATTTCCTGGTATGTTAAATCGGGATTGCTAAGAACATCTTCTACTGCATCTAAAAGAAACTTATAGGTTGCTCTACTCAATTGACCTTCCCATTTTTCCGAAAAATTGTCCGGATCGATGACTGATCCTAAGAAGGCAATGGGGATGTCCCGCTTTTCGAAAGAGAGTGAAGCATCTAATGGATCGCAGCCATGCGGAATAAAATGGGCGTGCTTGGCGCCCCATTTACGCATTAAGCTACAAGAGGCCATGTCTGGAAGAATCAATAAATTGTAGGGGAAATCGGCGTATTCGCGAAAATGGTAGGCGGAGTCGACAAGCCAAGCCACGTGGGGCAATTCTAACTCCTCAGCCAGAAGCTTTTCACCTGCCAGACGATCAAGACCATTAAACGCTAAAGTGCAGTCAGGGGGGCTACTGTAAATCGCTTTTAACATTTCTGCAGGTTGAAATTTCAGTGGATTGATCGCATCGACGGCAACATGAAAACGCTGCATACTTTTTGCAAGACTGCTTTCAAAATGATTGAGAACGTCGTACTGTGTTTGTGAATTCTGTATAATGACAATCCGGTCTATCTCATATCCAGCCATCTCTTTCTTGCCCCAATTACCTTTCCTTTTCTCGATTTTTCACTGCTCGTCAACTTTTTACGCAACGCATCTTTTTCGCCTAAAATCATTTTTTCGAGCTCTTCCTTCTTATCTTCATGCTTTTGCCAATTCGAAGGAGAGATTTTCTTCAGCCCCTCAACTGCGTTCTGCACATCGCTCCTATCGACTCCCAACTTGCGTTCCGCCTCAACAACTTGATCGACAAGGCGATTTTGTCTTTCCTTGATCTCTCTTAATTTTGGCAAAAGATCTTCTTCGACACTCCCACTTTCTTTTTTCAGATGCGCAGATGCACCAGGCGGCTTTTTTTTAGGCATCTGAGCGGATAAATCAAATATATTTCCCATCATAAATATTTTAACAAATTGAACAGGAAAAGTCATGTCCTCTTGTGTTTTTAAACGCTTGGAACTATACTTTTTCGAAACTGAGACATGCGCCTCTTAGAATGCCGGGCTTTTGGGGGTGTAAACACAAGATGCGGAGGGGAGAATGGGTTATCTCAACGAATTTAAAACGCAAATCGCCAACCGCGATTTTCAGAAATTCCTTGAGCTGTGGGAGGAGTACTGCACTTGTGATAGTGCCGAATATGAAGAGCTTAATGCAGTACTAAACACCATTAAGGAATCCGACTTCGCTAAATCCTTCGGACCTCATGTCGAATCAATTCTAACTCAGTGGGAGACACTTAACGATCCCGAAGAATCCTATGCCATTTTGCGGCTGCTGATTGATCTGCAAACAAGCAACAGTGAAAAATTAAGCGCGCTTGCTTTAAAAGCTATCGAAAATCGCTACAAAGATATAGAGCACTTCAATGAAAAAGTGCGTCTTGTCGGACTCCGCACAAAAGAAAATTTCCAGTCCGCCTTAAGAAATTTCGACCTTTTGGTCCATAGTCAAAAAGGTAGCTTTGTCTTCCATCCGGGCGGTTGGGGTACAGGCGAGATCATGGATCTTTCACCCGTACGCGAACTATTTACCATCGAATTCGAAAACGTCTCCGGTTTGAAGCAAGTTACATTTACAAATGCATTTAAATCACTGATTCCTCTCCCAAAAGAGCATTTTCTTGCCCGAAGGTTTGCAAATCCCGATAAACTGGAAAAAGAAGCCAAAGATAACCCTATAGAGGTAGTAAAATGCCTCTTAAGAGATCTGGGGCCTAAAACGGGATCAGAAATTAAAGATGAATTGTGCGAACTGGTCATTCCTGAAGGTGAGTGGCAAAAATGGTGGCAATCCACTCGCGCCAAGCTAAAGAAAGACACGGAAATCGAATCTCCCGAAAATGCAAAGGACCCATTTATCTTAAGGAAAGAGGCCGTTGGCCATGATGAGCAATTTTTAGAGTCGCTCGGAAAAAAGAAAAAGCCTCAAGACATGCTTCTAAGCTGCTACAATTTCATCAGAGATCACTCCTCTCAAATCAAAAAGCCTACAGTGTTTGAGCCGTTGAAAAAAACCTTGGAAGACCTCCTCAAAGGATGCGGTAGCAATACTGCCTTCCGGTTAGAAACGCTTTTCTGCCTTGAAACGATTGAACCCGGTGCAAAAGAGAAGGAAATTGAATCCTTGCTGCGCTCTGAAAAAGAGCTTCAGACACTGATCAATAACATCGAGATCGCCGCATATAAGAAGCAATCCCTCTCACTCATTAAAAAACACCGCGAAGATTGGGCGCAAATCTTTATCGATCTTCTCCCCAAGTTGTCGCTTGGTCTTGTGCGCGAATACATTTTAAAAGAACTGCTCCAAGAAAAAAAGACAACTCTTCTCGAAGAATTGATTCGTCATGTTCTTGCTCACCCTGCGTTAGAACCTGAATTTTTCTTCTGGTATTTCCAAAAAGTGATCGATAAGGAACCTGGCATCCCCTTCACGACAGATCAAGATCGCTATCACTTTGCTGAATCGTGCCTCGTTTTGCTCCACTCGATAGAAAACCAACAGGAAAGCAAAGATCTGATCAAAAAAATCTACATGCTTTTTACAAGTAAAAGATACGCCCTCGTCAGAGCGCTTTTCGATAATAGTCCTTTGCCCTTTGCAAAGGAGTTTTTACTCCTCGCCTCCAAGTGTCACTCCTTCACCTCAACCGACATGAAATGCCTCTATTCCCTTGCCGGAGTCGTTCACTCTTCTCTAAAGAGCCTCGAAAAGAGTACCCGAGTCGACCCCAATACATTTTGGGCAACAGAGGAAGGATACCTAAAAACGCAAGAAACAATCAAACACATTGCCACTAAAGAAGTTGTTGAAAATTCAAGAGAAGTGGAAGCCGCAAGAGCGCTTGGAGACCTAAGGGAAAACTCTGAGTACAAGGCAGCCGTAGAAAAGCGCGCCCGCCTTCAGGGGCAGCTCAAGGCTCTTTCTGAGCAAATTTCAAAAGCGCGCATTATCACTCCTGCCGATACCTCTACTGATGAAGCTGGAATCGGATCAATTGTGGAAGTGATCGATTCAAAGGGTCAAGCCACTAAGTATACCATTCTCGGTCCTTGGGAGACTGATGCAGAAAGAAATGTTCTTTCCTCACAGTCGAAATTTGCCCAAGCGCTTATCGGCTTGCACGTCGATGACCGTTTTTCTTTCAAAGATGAGGAGTATACGATTAAATCGCTAAAAACTATATTTGAGTGATGCAGATCGTTTTAGCCACCAAAAACCTCAATAAGTTGCGCGAGTATAGGTCGATGTTAAAATCAATGACCTCTCTCGACCTCTTATCCCTTTCCCAATTTCCCGACTATAACGCCGAGGATGAGACAGGAGCGGACTTTGAAGAGATCGCCAAAAATAAGGCACTCCATGCCGCTAAATCTTTAAATCGAATCGTTCTTGCAGATGATTCAGGATTATCTGTCCCTGCTCTTAAAGGTGCTCCGGGCATCTTTTCAAGGCGATATGCAGGCCTTACCGCCTCAGACGCCGAAAACAGGCGCAAGCTCCTCGAAGAGATGCGCGCGCTAGAACATGAGCAGAGGTCAGCTTTCATGACATGTGCCCTAGCACTGGCTTCTCCCGAAGGGATCATAAAAGTGGTTTCAGCAACCTGCGAAGGGTATATTGCTCTAGAAGAATCTGGCCGGAATGGTTTTGGATATGACCCGCTCTTTACAAAACTCGATTACAATAAAACATTTGCAGAGCTCGACGAAAGAACAAAAGACCGTATCTCACATCGTAGAAAAGCCCTCGATAAGCTTTTACTCACTCTTGAGTCTTTGTGAGTATTCACTATCTTATCGATGGCTATAATCTCTTTTTTAGGACTACATCGGGAGGAGATGGCCCCGATTTCACAAAAGAGCGGGAAAAAATTATTTCAAGAATTTCCAACGAAGTCGATCAAGCAGGACTAAAAGCGAGCCTCATCTTTGACTCTGCCTGGCATGAAGGCCCTGAAGAGAGAAAATGCAAAGGCACGCTTGAAATTCATTATACGAATAAAGGGGAAAGCGCTGATGATTGGATCATCTCCAGAGTAAAGCGCGATGCAAATCCAGCAAAAATCATTGTCGTTACTTCGGATCGCAAATTAGCCTGGAGAGCACGTCTTAAGGGAGCTTCGACTCTTGCCGTTGAAGAATTCATCCATCTCTTAAGACGCCTTGCAAACAAAAAGAAACAAGCGGCAGAAAAAGCAGAAAGGGCTCGCACTCTTCTTCCAACGCCAAAACCACCCTCCCTCAATGAACGCTATGAGTCGATTTTTAACCAAGATCTTCCTAAGCAAAAAATCAAAAAAGTAGAAAAGCCCTTAACCGACAATGAACGTTGGCTAAAGGCTTTTGAAAATGGAGCGTAACGGGTTCGAACCGTTGACCTCATCAATGCCATTGATGCGCTCTACCAACTGAGCTAACGCCCCGAATGGGTATTATTCTATAGCGGAGTGACTATTTTAAACAAGTCTGTTAAGCTACGACTCGTGGAAACCTACTCATTTTTCAATTCTGTTGAATCTGCTCCGGAAGACCCCATCTTGAGCCTGCCCATTCTTTTTGCGCAAGATCCCCGCCCCGATAAAATCAATCTTGGGATCGGCAGCTACAAATCATCTGAGGGCAAATCCATTCTGCTACGCTCGGTAGAAAGAGCCGAGGAGTTCGTCTGTAAGAGGAAAGCTCCAAGAGATTACCTCCCAATTGAAGGAGACCCCCATTTTAACAGCGAGATGATCAAACTTGTGCTGGGCGATCACACTGCAGAGATGCAAATTGCGGCCTTCCAGATGGTTGGAGGCACCGAAGCTTTGCGCGTTGGCGGGGAATTTCTAGCAAGACACCTCTCTTCCTTGGTATTTATTTCCGATCCCTCATGGTCGAACCATCACCTCATCTTCTCCCACGCCGGCCTGATGACTGAAACATATCCCTACTACGACTCGAAAAAACACGCTATTGATTTCACTAAAATGGCGGACAGCGTATCCAAAATGCCCCCAGGAAGCATCATTCTTTTACAAACAGCTTGCCACAATCCGGCAGGCGCCTCCTTAAAAAAGGAAGAGTGGCAAAAACTTTGCGAGCTCCTCCAAAAGGGACGCATTTTACCCTTTTTTGATAACGCTTATCAGGGCTTTGGAAAATCCATTGAAGAGGACAGCTATCCTTGCAAACTTTTCTTGGACCAGGGAATGGAAATGCTTATTGCAAGCTCCTGTTCAAAAAATTTCGGTCTCTACGGAGAAAGAGTGGGAAGCTTGATCTTTGTTTCTCGTCACCAAAGTTCTCTGCAGACGTCCAAAAGCCAGATCAAAAAGATCGTCCGCAGCTTTTGCTCAACCCCACAGATCTATGGAGCCGCCGTCGTCGCTGAAATCTTATCCAATGCCTCTCTACGCAAGGATTGGATCGAGGAGGTAAACGCCATGCGTGATAGAGTCATTGAAATGCGCTCAGCTCTCTCTTCTCTTCTCAACGCTAAAAGCGGCAAGTCGTTTGATTTCATCAGGGAGCAGGAAGGCTTTTTTTCTCTTTTAGGAATAACCCAGGAACAGGTATTACAACTTCGGCATAAAAATGGAATCTATATTCCCTTGAATGGCAGAATTAATATTGCAGGAATCACTCAAAATAACCTTGAACCACTTGTCAACGCACTTCTCTCTTTATGACACGCACCCCCAGAGCACTTTTTTTCTTATTCCTTTTGCTTATCTCTTCTCTATCTACACCGGAATCTTTAAGCAACACACTAAGGGCAGGAGCCTTTAATCTTTTCTCAGGCTATTTTGAATTCCTCGCAGGGTCTAAAACAGACAAAGAAAGTGAAGAGATCCAGCAGTTAAAAGTGGAAAACCAGCTACTCAGGAATGAAATTTCTGCCTTTAAAAAGCAGTTTGAACAAGAGCATTTTCTCCTCGAAGCCGCTCTTTCCAAAGACTTATCTCCACTTCTACAGAAGCGAAAGCAAGAGCACGAGGACTATTTTAAGCTACAGCTTTCCTCCGCAGCAGTAAGGGTTATTTTCAGACCACTCAACCACTGGACAAGCTCTTTATGGGTCGATGCCGGAGAGGAGAGAAATGAACAGCTAGGTCGGAAAGTCATCTGTAAAAACAGTCCAGTCCTTCTTGGCAATGCAATCGTTGGTGTTGTCGACTATGTAGGAAGAAAGGGCTCTCAAATCCGATTAATCACCGACCCGAGCTTGAACCCTTCTGTCAGAATCAAAAGAGGCTCATGGCTGCTTGCCAAAGGAGAGCTTCGTGGAGAAAGCACACCAATGCTTAGAGGGAGAAGCCAGAGGCTCATGGGAATTGGATTCCATTACGATTTTGCAGATGAGGAGGGCCCTGCACGTGACTTGCGCTCGGGAAAACCATTAGATAAAGATTCGACACTGCCCGCTTTACCCCTAGTTCAACCAAAAGACACTTTAGTCACAACAGGGATGGATGGGCTATTTCCAAAAGGATTGAATGTCGGGATTGTAGAACGTCTTTTTCCATTAAAAGAGGGAGACTGCGCCTATGACTTGGAAGCGCTTCCTGCTGCTGGAAACCTCAATGCACTCACAGTCCTTTTTATTCTTCCCCCTGTGATGCCAAATCCTAATTAACCATGAAGCAGGTTCTGAATGCAAACCTGTTGACCATTTCGGATGATTTCAGTCATTCCGACTTTAGAGGGATCTACGAAATCGGGAAGTGAAAAATCCTCCGGAACCACTTCAAGAATTCCAAGTCTTTCTGCGAGATCATAATCCTCTGCCATGACAGCTTTGACAAGTAACATGGTGGAGATAGAAAGCGGTTGCACTTTATCATAAAGCGTCGAATCGATGAAGGGGCGATGCTCCCCATGGAGACTCGTTGTAAAGCTATAGGTGCGGTTTTTAGAATCTAAGTGGCCGGAAAGATAAGCTCTGCTAAAGGAGTATTTAGCCCCTCCCAATCTAAAAAAGTGCAGGAACTCCCTTCTAGTCATCTCGGGTATCACCGTAAAGGCAAAATCATTGAAGCGGAGATAATCGGAAGCGTGCACCTGATGGCCGTTCAGAGGGTCGCCAGAAATAAAGCGCATCGTACCTGCGTCTACTCTACCTGAAATGAGCTCTTCTACAGGAGTCCCTTCAAATACTCTGTAAAACCCAACGCGGTCGAACAATACCCCGCTACCGCCAATACCTATGACTCTCTCTTTATAAATCTTCCCTTGATTCAATAAATGCCCTATAGAAACCACATCATGTGCATTTAAGGTCCAGATGACATCTTCTGCTTTACGGATAGGGTCAATCTCTTGAATATGTAAAGAAGGGTTTGAAATGGGGTGGGGTCCTGATGCAGTATGTAAGACGACATTTTGAGCTTCCGTAAAAGCTTTGCATATCGATCCCTCTCTATATACAAGATGGACGGGACCATCAGTAAGCTTTACAAGTGCATTCAAACCTGTTTGGAAATCCCTTTCATGCCCTTCTACCTGCAATTCTGCAGGAGGAACGCAAGGAGCTGATTCAATCGCTTTCACAAAAATAGAGCGCGGCGGGTGTGCTGGATTGGCAAGAATGTTAAAGGGTCTTTGTCTGATTTTAGAGAAAACCCCTCCCTCCATCAATAAGGCAGTCAACTGTGATCGATCTGTTTTAGAAGGATCGGTAGGAGAAAAAGATTTATCGCCTAATTTCTCATCGCATTCAATCACGACGTTCTGCACGACACGCTTTTCTCCACGCACGATTTCTGTAATCAATCCAGAGATGGGAGCAACAAAGAAACGGCCCGGACAATTTTTATCTTCTGCAATAGGATCGCCTGAACGAACCTTATCGCCCACTTTTGCCAACAGGTGAAATCGGCAGGTAAAGGGCTCAAGATTGAGCGCAATCCTATGAGGCAATTTTACCCTAGACTCCCCAGAAGAGACGAGGGGGCGGATTGGGCCTTTGGGTTGCCCATCCATTGGAATGTCCAAGCCCTTTTTGATTTTGATTGCGACCATTCCTATCCCTCAACTAGTTTACTCTAGCAAAAGTAGAGCAAAATGGATCATTTTGCACAATCTCTTATGTCGTTTCGGGAAAGAGAATTTGCCTGATCGCAACAGCTAAAGCAGCTCCAATAAATATAGGATAGGAGCAGATAAAGAATGCCAGAAGAACCCCGCCAGCGATCAGGCTCTTGACAACTCCTTGCTCCTCAACAAGCGCATTACCGTGTTTAATCAAAGCAATAATTTCTGAGGAAAAATAAAACCCTGCAACCAGGCCAATCAAAGCTCCCCCATAAAAGGAGTGGAAAAACAGCAAGATGATACCTAAAATCAAAATTACATAACTCACTGTATCTCTAGTGTTTGCAGTTGCATAACTCACTAAGCTTTCAAGTTTAGCGTTTTTCTTTAGATCGGAAAGGGTTGATTCAAACTTATCCTTAAAACCCTTTTCTCCTTCCGGCTTCTCCTGATTGGGATTAGGTGTAGACATGATGTACCTCAGTTGTTTTAGTTTCACATATACATTTTTCCGTAATAGCTATGCAAAAAAAATTTTGATAAATTTGATTATATCGAGTTTCCTAGCTTGATTGCCTATAGAGTTTTCGCTAAAATGGCGAATATGCATCTAGATAGATTCAAACTGCTTCAATTCACTCTGATCGGCATTTCCTTCTCGCTGTTATTGGCAACGCTGATCTATCTTTTTTCCGGACCCGAATCTTTGGAGCAAACACTGGTCTTGGATAGCAAGAGAAGCCTTCCGAAACCTCATTTTCAAATGCTCAAGGAAAATTACGACTACTCATCCTACGATTTAATGACTCTTCTCGCGTCGCCTCCAAAAATACGCATGCCCGATCTTCGCCCTCACCTTATTTTCCAAGGGAAAAACGGCAGGCCCGACTGCGATATTCTCACGACCAAAATGTATTTCACTTTTCAAGGCGACAAATCGACATTCAGCTGCACACCCCATGAAAAAATCTACTTAAGATACGACAAGAAAAGACAAGGCAATAAATACGTCATCGAACCCAATCCTGAAGAGAGCCTCCTGTGGTTAACAGCATTTCCCGAAGGAAATGACGTCAAGATTCATGTAACGATGATAGACCAAGAAGGAGAAATCGTTGCTGGCGAGGGTCGGGAATCGTTTAATTTGGTCCACAAGGATGGTTCAAAGCAGTACAACGCTTGGGAGCTTGGGAAATGGCGCGTGGACGGCACCCTGCTTGCAAGGCAAAAAGCGCGTTGGATAGGTCAAGACAAATTTCTCGAAATGTTTGGTGGCGAAGAGTTCAAGGAGCTTATCGGGTCGCAACGCATCGATTTCGGCGAGGGCAGTGAGAGTTACCCTCTCTATGTCAATGCAGGCAGTTGTTTTATATGGGATAACGAACGCTGGAATCCTGCAGCCCCAAGCCTAGAAACTCAAGATAAGCCGCTTCTCGTCGTCAAAAAAGTCGACGAGCGCGTCATGAACTTAGAGCTTTGGGATTGCGAAGGCAAAAACAAACTGACTCTAAATCTTCTGAAAATGCCTGAGTCATATGCATCAAAGGCTATCACTGAAGATTTTCGCTTTGTAGGGGCACGTACGAAAACAAAAGTATTACTAGAAACCGGCAGTTCGCGACTGATTCTAAAACCTGATGACTGGCTTGTCATGACAGAGGAGGGCTGGAAAAAGCTTTCGACACCGGAAGAAATCGATGCCTATGTTGAACGCAAAATCGTGGGCCCTCTTTTTGTATTCGAAGGCATCAAGAAAAAAGATGAAAGACAAGTGCTTGTCGGAAGCCTCATCACTCCCAATCGCACTGAAGTTCAAGAGATCGAACTGGCAATGAATGGTTCAGCTCCGACACCTCGCCAGGAAGCAGGCAAACCCTCTGAAATTGTACCAAAAGAACATCCCGTTGTGACTCAAAACTAGGAAAGTTATGCGCCTATTCAACATAATGTTTCTCCTCCTGCCTCTAGTAGCTATGGCGCAAACGATCGCCGAAAAAAAAGCGAGCCTCATCGAAAGCGGCGGCGACTTAAGCGGAGATGCGGAAAAATTCCTAAAACAGATCAATAGAGAACTCACCGAGTCGCGACTGGAAGAGAGAAAACTATCGACCGAAGCTCTGGATCTATATAAAAAGGGTGCTCCAGCAGAAGAGTACGAGCAGCTTCTCGAGAGAATGCGGGAGCTGCGCAAGTACATAGCCTCCCTTCAAGAAAGCTGGAGAGAGCTTGCCTCATCACAAGATACTCAAGAAGGCTATGCACTTTGGTATCAGCCTGAAACTACGCTTGAACAATTGATCGTCGACTACGGCTCCCAGGACTTCGTCTACTTAATCGAACCTGACATCGCCCAGCAAAAGATCAGCGTTGACTCCAATCTTCCCATTCCAAGAGCTTCCTGGAACGAGATGCTTGAGCTGATCCTCACCCAAAACGGGATCGGCATCAAACAGCTGAATCCCTATTTGCGTGAACTTTACCGCTTGAAGGATGACCGCTCCTCAATCAAGCTCATTTCCAACAAGCGCAATGATATTGAGCTTCTATCTCCCGATAGCAGAGTCGCTTTTGTCCTCACTCCGGAACCATCTGATGTGCGCCGGATCTGGTATTTTCTCGACAACTTTGCAAACCCAAAAAGCAGTTTAGTCCAACTCGTAGGACGTGACATCTTGTTAATTGCGCCTGTCTCTGAAGTCCGCGATCTTTTGCGCTTATACGATTTTATCTCGGCAAACAAAGGAGACAAAGAATACAAGGCGGTGACAGTCACGAAAGTTCCTGTTGAGGAAATGGCTAGGGTTTTAAACACTGTTTTCAATCAGGCGCAAGAGTCTGCGAAAACATATAAAATAAAAGAAACCAATAATAAGAAAGAGCCTGCCGCTGGCCCTGAAAGCAACGGACTGCAAGTGCTAACCCTTGGAAGTAATTCTCGGGTTCTCTTTTTAATCGGCACACCGGAAGAGATTCAAAAAGCAGAAGAGATCATCCGCGAAGTTGAAGGACAGATCGCTGGCCTAAGAGAGATGGCGATCTATTGGTACACAGCAAAACATTCAGATCCGGTTGAGCTTGCCGAAGTTTTATCTAAAGTATACCAGCTCATGGTTTCAACAGGCGCAGGATACGATCAGACGAACCAGATCGCTCTTGAGGGGGGCCAAGGCACCCTGCGATCTGTCGAACAGCGAACAATCATCGAACAACCCCCTAAACTGGAACTTGCACCAGAAGTCTACCCTTCAGATCCCTACTTTCAAAGACCTATCCCTCCTGTATCCCCAGCTACTGTAATTCCTGCTTCACCCTTCCAGGAAAAGCCTAGAATTGATAACGGCAATTTCATCGTGGATCCCAAATCCGGATCGATTGTGATGGTTGTAGAAGCAGATCTCTTACCAAGGCTTAAGGATCTCATCAAGAAAATGGACATCCCGAAAATGATGGTCCAGCTTGAGGTCTTGCTTTTTGAAAAGCGCATCTCTTCGCGAAATAATTATGGATTAAACCTGTTAAGGCTCGGATCAAAAGCAAGCAACATTAATGCAGCAAGCCTGCTCTTTAATCAAGTTGATGTGAATGGTGCTTCCACTGGAATTTTTGATTTTATGTGGAGTCGAGAGAAATCATGCGGCATTCCGGCCTTTGATCTTACCTACCGCTTCCTGCTTTCGCAAGATGATGTGACCATAAACTCAAACCCCTCTGTAGTTACAATCAACCAAACCCCTGCTTTCATAGCGATTTTAGATGAAATCTCTGTCAACACAGGTATTGTCGAAATCGAGACGAGCGGGGGAGCCACTCTAAAAGACTCTTTCCAAAGAGCTCAGTATGGCGCCACATTAAGCATCACTCCGACCATTCATATGGCAGATGAAGAAGATGGCACAAATGCAATAAATACCATCACACTTGATTCTGATATCACCTTCGACACCTTTGACCGCCTTGATCAAATCGTCACTAACGATCGCCCTAACATCCGCAGAAGAAACATAAAAAACCAGGCAAGAGTTGCAGACGGAGAAACAGTGATCATTGGTGGATTAAGGAGAAAAGATAGCGAAGATTCAAAAACAGGCATTCCATTTTTAGGAGAAATACCCGGTTTCGGCAAGCTATTTAGCGAAACGGAATTGCATGACAATAGTACAGAGATGTTCATCTTTATAACCCCTAAAATTATCATCGACCCTGCATGCGATCTTGAAAGAATCCGCACTGAAGAATTGATGCGAAGACCGGGTGATGTTCCTGAGTTTATGTGTGCTTTGATCGCTGCCGAAGAGTGTGAAAAAAACATACTTTTCAAAGGCTGGATGACAACGCTTTTTGGGCGGGAATCCACATCCTGCTACTCTCCAGGCTGGCATAATGACGACACGTGCGGAAATCCTTCTGGGGAATATGATGGACGCTGAGAAGTCAGCAGCCGAAATCGCAAAAAAAGTGGGGATCCCAGTCCTTTCCGGCTATATCACTCCTACGCTTTCTAAAGAGATCTACCAGAAAATACCTTACCACTTTGTGACAACCCATCGCGCCCTTCCCTATCAAGAGGAGGGGGACACTCTCCTAATAGCCATGAGCGATCCCTTTGATGTAGAACCTTTGGAAGAGCTCTCTCAAATGCTTGGCAAGCGCACAAAGCCCGTCTTTGCCCCTGAAGAGGTCTTGCAAATGGCCATCCACGATTGCTACAACGTAGAATCTGGCGCAACAGCAGAGATGATTGTAAAACTTGGAAGCCATGACAAGGAGTATGGCTCTGAAGAGGAGATGGAAGTTTACGATCTTCTCAATGATCCTGAACACCTGCCGCCTGTAATCAGGTTGTTGAACCTCTATTTTACTGAAGCCATTCAACAAGGCGCATCAGATATCCACTTTGAGCCCTCTGAAGTGGGATTGAAGGTACGCTACCGCATCGATGGCGTATTGCAAAAACGCCACTCTCCTGCCCCTGAGCTGCAAGCCCAACTTCTCGCAAGAATAAAAGTCATGTCGAAGATGGATATCGCAGAACGAAGATTGCCTCAAGACGGAAGAATCAAACTGAAGATGGGCAGAAGAGAGATTGATTTTCGCGTGAGCACCGTTCCGATCGTCGACGGCGAAAGAATCGTTCTGCGTATATTGGACCGAGGCAATGTTTTAGTAGGCCTCAACAACCTGGGCATGCTGAAAGAACTAAAAGATCAATTCGATAAATTGATCCGTCTTCCCGAAGGGATCATTCTCGTGACTGGCCCAACAGGCAGCGGAAAAACGACAACCCTTTATAGCGCTATCTCCGAGCTTGCCAATGAAGAATCCAACATAATGACGATTGAAGACCCGGTAGAATACAATCTTAAGGGGATAGCACAAATTGGCGTGCAGCATAAAATTGACCTCGACTTTGCAACGGGTTTAAGGCATATCCTGCGTCAAGATCCCGACATCATCATGATTGGGGAAATCAGAGACATAGAAACGGCAAACATCGCTATTCAGGCATCCCTTACAGGACACCTAGTGTTCAGCACCCTCCATACGAATGATGCCCCATCCGCCGTTACGCGCCTCGTCGACATGGGGGTAGAACCTTACCTTCTCTCCTCGACTCTTATAGGAGTGCTTGCGCAAAGACTTGTCCGAAAAATCTGCCCTGATTGCAAAGAGGCCTACACTCCATCCGACAGTGAACTGGAAAGCATTGGACTTAAAAGAGAAGAGCTCCTTTCAGGGGTCATTTGTAGAGGAAAAGGCTGCCACTCTTGCTACCAATCTGGCTACAAAGGAAGACGTGGGATTTATGAGTTAATGCTCGATACAGCCCCTGTCAAAAAACAGATGCTTAAAAGCCCTGATTCAATAGAGATGCGTAAAATTGCCTTAGAAAATGGGATGACGAGCCTTCTGCATCATGGAGCGGTTCTCGTAAAAGAAGGTGTGACTACGGTTTCAGAGGTATTGCGCGCCACCCGAGGATTTGAAGAGGATTAATCGATGGCTGTCTTTCATTATCAGGCAATCGATTCTAAGGGAAAAAAGCTTAAAGGATTTATCGAAGCACAAAATAGCGCAGAGGCCAAACAAAAGCTCCGTGAACAGGGGGTAATGGTCACTTCTCTCGGATCCAATTCTGAGACTAAAAATAGGCAACGGCTTAATCCCGAACAGCTCCTTTCCTTTACAACTCTCTTTTCACAGCTTATTGGCGCCAAGCTCCCTCTTTACGAAAGCCTCATGGCCATCGAAGAGCAAGTGCGGCGCGAGCCCTACCATAGAATTATCCTCAGCTTATCTGAACAGGTGCGTTCCGGAAGCACTCTTTCCGATGCGATGAAAAATTTTCCAGATAGCTTTAATAAGCTTTATGTATCCATGGTAAGTGCAGGAGAGGCATCAGGCGCCCTTGAATCTATTCTGAACCGCCTTACTCTCTTTCTGACAAAACAGGAAAAAATCAAAAAACAGATTGCGAATGCACTGATCTATCCGGCAATTTTAGCTACCTTCGCTTTTGCTGTAATCATTCTTCTAATGGGCTTTGTCGTCCCTTCCATAGAGGGTGTTTTTGAGGGAAGAACTCTCAACGGATATACGGAAGCAGTACTTGGTTTAAGCCGATTCTTTCGCACCAACTGGATTTTGATCCTATCCTTCTTAACTCTGCTCATAGGAGCTGTCTATTACTATTTTTCGAGAGAAAAGGGAAAAATGCTGCTTGAAAGCATCCTCATGAAAACGCCATTGATCAAAACATTGATGATTGAAGCAGCCCTCGTCCGGTTTTCCAGAACCCTCTCAACCCTTCTTGATGGAGGTTTACCTCTGATAGAGGGGTTGAAGCTCTCAAGAGGCGTCATGCAGAATAGGGCTATGGAAGAAGAGGTCGCAAGAGCGGAAAAAAGAATTCTCGAAGGAGGAAGACTCCAAGATGAGCTCAAGAGATCGCGCTACATCCCGCAAATGGCTGTGCGCATGATCTCCGTAGGAGAGGAATCGGGCTTGCTCAGCGAGATGCTGAAGAAAGTTGCCGACATGTATGAAGATGACTTAGAAAAAACTATAGAGAAGACGATGTCTTTGGCTCAGCCGGCCATTTTGATCGTTATGGGAGCTATCATTGGAATGGTGCTTCTTGCGATCCTTTTGCCGATGACAGACATCTCATCTCTTACAGAAACTTAAAAGGACAATCCAAATGATTAACTGCAAAAAGCGATTCATCACACTGATTGAAATCATGATCGTCATGTTCCTGATCGCACTGATCACAGGAGTTTTGGCGTATAACTACAGAGGAAGCCTTGAACAGGGCAAAGTCTTTAAAACAAAAGCAGCAATCGACAGGCTTGAAACGATACTCAACCTGGCAATAGCTGAGAACCCCAATCTCAAAGACGATATCGAACAGAAATGGAAAGAGGTCGTAAACCATTCCCCGATGGTCAAAAATCCCAAAGACCTACAAGTCGATGGATGGGGAAAAGAGTATAAAGTGGAAATCAATAATGAAGGGCACCTCGAAGTAAAGTCAGAAGGCTTAGAGGAATATGAAAA
>CAZSDA010000011.1:0-29219 GCA_964605535.1 uncultured bacterium | reverse complement strand
AAAAGGGTAAAAAATAGGCGTTTTCTTACCCTGCTGGAAATGCTGATCGTCTTCACACTTATAGCACTCCTAGCGGGCGTAGCTGCGTTCAGCATCCGCGGTCTGATGACAAAACAGGAGGCCATGAAAGAGTTTGACAAGCTTGCAGGACAGCTGCGAATGGCCCAAGAGCTAATGCTGCTCATGGATGTCGATAGCGATGTGCGTTTTGAAAAGTTATCAGAAGGGTTCAAGGTGACTTGGGAACCAAAGGGCCCAGTTCCCGAAGGGGCACCCCAAATTCCTGGATTAAAAGAAGAGACCTATAAGCATATAGAAAGAGTGTTTTTTGAAGATGTAAGGAGCGGAAAGCAATTGAATGACAATTTCTTTCTCTCTTTCTATTCGAAAGGGCTTCTCATTGTCAAAGGGCTTCTAGTGGTAAAAGCAAGAGGGATTGAACGCGCAGCCGCCTTTCCGGGCTACCCTTGGCCCATCCAATTCAGCTCAAACCTCTCTTTTCCTCAAGAGGATCCGGAAATCGAGGCAATGGTTCAATCTATCACCGATGCTACAGCTCAAGAGACGATTCATGCGGCTAATTAAAAAACGCCCCTTTTCGCTTCTCGAAGTGCTGATTGCTTTGACGTTGATTTCAGTTTCGATTCCCATCCTCATCAACCCTTACCTATTCGAAGTGTTAAATCTCAACGAAAGCGAACGCATCATGCGCCAAGAGAGAACCCTGTCGACACTGAAAGCAGTCCTATTTGAAGCGCTTCACACAGGAAAAATTGCGGTCAAAGAGGAGGATCAAAATAAATGGCAAGAGATCGATCCAACCTGGACATCCCTTAAAGGCAAGTTTACGCTCACACTCAATAGAAAAAAGGAGGATGAAGCTAAGCGAGTTGAGCTTTGGAACCTGACGATCGCCCTGGAAGGCTCTAAAGACAATCCGCAAACTTATCTCTTTGTGCGGGTGGGTAAATGATTCTAAGAAAAAAATGGCATTTTACATTGCTCGAAGTTCTCATCGCCTCCGCCTTAACTGTGGTTATTCTCTCTGTGCTAATTGGAGCCTACTTCCAGGCGCAAAATGCTGTATTCGAAGGAGAGAGAAGGAGAATGGAGCTTTGGCCGAAACGCATCTTTGCAATGCGCATGGAATCTCTATTTTACAAAATTCCCGACGCAGACGAAAAAAAGCAGATCTTTTTCTCCTCCTTGGCGCAAGGGGGGTTTTACGCTCCCGGCTCTCAAACCCTTCTTCTTACCTATGACAATACCACCTCAAGAGAAATTGCATTCACAAATGAGGTTTTAGGCAGGCTTTTTGTCGACAATCTCAACCGCTTGACCCTTCTTACTTGGCCTGCAAGGCGTAAATGGAAAGAGGAACTTCCTCTACCCAGAAGAGAGGTTTTATTTAACAATGTTAAAAACCTCTCATTTCAATTTTTAGACCTTCCGGAAAATGGCGCACCCCAATGGAAAGAGCAATGGACAAAGGAAGAAACAACCCTTCCGGGAATGGTGAAGATTTTTGTGACATTTTCCGATAATAGCGAAGAGCAATTCATCTTTCTCATCCCGCAAATTGCCGGAGTGGTCATGCAATGAATCTTCTAATCTATGTGACTGCCCTTCTCCTTTCCCTCTCGGCACTCAGCTATCAAGCCTTTGCGCGTTTTAAAAATGACCACTATCTTCGTAAACAGTGGGACATCTTTCTTCATCAGGAAGCTCTTTGCGGCTTTAATAGAGCTGTTGAAGAGGCTTATGAAAATAACCGGATCTCAAGAAAGCAAACCTCTTCCACTAGAGCAGAAGAAAACTTTGAAGCCACTGGCAAGATGAACTTCCGCTATTTTGCAAGCATTGAAAAGTCATCCGCAAACCCAGTGTTTGCTGAGCAGTACAGCACTTTAGGAAAAAGACTGCTTCACCTTCTTTATGCTAAACAGGCGTTTTTTCACGATGCTTTGGAGAAAAACAGCACTCTTCTAGATGAGCTCTTTAATGCCATTAAAGAGCTCAACAAAACTGCGAAAATCAAAAAAGTTAAAAATTTATCTGAACTGCCTCTTGAAGGTGACATGCGAGAATTCTGGATCAGCCTGTGCAAAGAGTGCGCCATGGAGGTGCCTGTCTTAAAGGCGTTCGAAAATAAGAATGAATGCCGCAAGCGCTCTTTCCTGGAATTTCTTTCCGATAAGGATGCGGACAAAATCCGCGTATTTCTTGCATCGCCTCTTCTTCTCATAGCCATTTACGAGGATTTAGAGCTTGTCAAAGAGATCATAAAGGAAAGAAAGCGGCTCCTCAAGCAAAGAAATGACACCAAAGACAATGAGCAAGCCTCTAAGGAATTCCAAAGCCTATTTTCAGGCAGATCAAACTTTGAACAGCTGCTTGACTTTTCCGTGACAGGATCTCAACCTAACAAGTAAAACAGCTATTCTACGAAATTCAGTACTTTACAGCTTCTTTCCGGATCCATTCTATACTGTGCTACCTGTATAAACATCTTGTGAACGCATAAAAGATGCAATGAAATCTCGCTTGTTCTCATCTCAAGATCCTTATTCACATTCCTGACGACGTAAATCAAGGGACTCCTCTCGATGTGATCACAAGCAGGACACGCATCCTCCTGCACTTTTCTGTTAACCAGCTTCGTCACTTTGTAAGAAATGCCTTCAATCTCGACTAGGGGCTCCTTTTTCTGTAAAACACCGATGCTATTGTAAACATCCGGTAAAGCTGCCATCGCCTCCTTAGCCTTCTCGATAATTGCCTGCAAACGCTCATGCAGTTGCTGATGGGTGATCCCCCTTTCTTTCAAGAAATCGATATCTTTCTGCCGTGTATCCCTAACCCATCCAAGTTGACTCAGATCACCTAAACTCATTTCATGTCTCCTGTTTAAAAAGAATCGCGGCCTTTTGAAGAAAGGCGTCTACCACCTCCGGATCGGGCTCCCCCTCCTGAAAGCGGTAACTGTCTAGCTCCCTTGCAAAAACCCCTCTTGGATCCTGTGACAAGAAGTGGAGAATGTCAAGCGACGTTTTTCCTCGCAACTTTATAGCTTCCTCGAAAAGCCGCTTACGATCAATTGAAGAGATAGACCTATTGTTATCTTTTTCAAGCAGTTTTCTGCGGTAAAGCTCAATGCCTATTGCAAAAAGGATAGCTGCAATCATGGCAAACCCCGTCTCGATGGGCCTTGTGCGTCCTTGAAGAACCTCTGAGATGGTCGGTTTGCCATTCACTTCCTCCAAAAGAGTGCGATTGTCTTCGTCTATTTCCAAGGGGTCTCCCGGCTCGACGGGCATGGTAGGCGCCGGCAAAATGGTTTGACTTGCCACAATGGCTAATAGAAGGAGATTCAAAACTTTTTCCTCGCACAAAGAAATTGAACCAGCGTGGGTAAATAGGGTTTGTCTGTATAGACCTGTAACCAGGAGGCACCGCACTTCTTAAATGCCATTCTGGCATCATTAAAAGATGGATTATGAATTTTAATCCCCTTGCTTGCATCAACCAAGGCCCTTGATCCCGATTCAAGATCCTCAGTTAAAAGAAGTCCTACAGGTGGGAACAACTTCTCTAAAGGATCTTGAATTGCAATGCCGATCAGATCATGCTTTTTTGCAAGCAATCGGATCTGTCCTTTATAGTCGCTTTTGCCCATAAAGTCTGAAAGAAGAATCAGCACAGCCTTTTTACTCTGCACATTCCCAAGAAATTGCAAAGCCTGCCCAAGCTCCGTTTTTTTTCCTATTCCCTCAAATAGCATCAAGTCGCGGATAATGCGCCATACATGTCTTACGCCACTATGTGGGGGAACATAGTGTTCGACGCGATCGGTATAAAGTAGTAAGCCCACTTTGTCGCGATTTTTAATAGCCGCATAGGCTAAAACGGACGCGATTTCCGCTAAAACTTCGCGCTTCAAACGCCCTCTGGAACCGAACTGCATGGAGCCGGAAATATCCAGAACAAGGAGCAAAGTCAGCTCCCGTTCCTCTCTGAATAGCTTGATGAAGGGGGTGCCCATTTTTGCCGAAACATTTGGGTCGATAGCGCGCACCTCATCGCCCGTCTGGAATTCGCGTACCTCCTCAAATTCTATGCCGCTGCCCTTAAATCGAGAGCGATAAAGACCCGAAAGAAGACCTGTTGCCAAACGGTCCATCTTGAGTTGAATCTTAGCTATCTTCTGGAATTCTTTGCTCAACATGCTATCAAGGAGTTACTACTCTCTCAAGAATCCTCTTAATGATCTCTTCTGAGCTAATCTCTTCAGCTTCCGCTTCGTAAGTGACCTTAATTCGGTGGCGCAAAATATCCATTGCCACCTTTTGCACATCCTCCGGTTTCACGAAATCACGGCCCTGCAAAAGAGCTTGAGCCTTAGCACCAAGCAGCAAAAAGATTCCTGCGCGAGGGGAAGCTCCGTAGGCGATTAAACCCTTCGCATCGACCCCCCATTTTTCCGGCGTCCGGGTCGCAAAGACTAGGCTTAAGATATAATGAGAGATTTTGGGATCGGCGTAGATCAGATCGACCTGCTTTCTGCATTCCAAAAGCTCTTCGGCTGTCATTACTGTATTCACAGTAGGTTTTGGACCGATTTTCGCCATTCGATCAAGCACTTCTCCTTCCTCTTTAAACGACAGGTAATTGAGCTTGACTTTCATCATAAAGCGATCGACTTGTGCTTCTGGAAGTGGATAAGTGCCCTCTAACTCGATTGGGTTTTGAGTCGCAAGAACCAGAAACGGATTTTTTGCCTTGAACGTCGTCCCGGCAATCGTCACCTGACGCTCCTGCATCGCCTCTAAGAGAGCGGATTGGACTTTAGGTGGTGCTCTGTTGATCTCATCGGCAAGCAAGATGTTGGTAAAAAGCGGCCCTTCTTTTATAGAAAAGGTGCCCTCTTTGGGATTATAGACCGAGGTTCCGATCAGATCGGCAGGCAATAGGTCGGGCGTGAATTGGATCCTTTTGCAATCGCATGCAATTGCCTTGGCAAATGTTGTGACCGCTAATGTTTTGGCAAGCCCCGGAAGCCCTTCAATCAAAAGATGGCCATCTGTCAAAAGGGTAATGAGGATGCTATGAATAAGCTCTTTCTGCCCTACAATGACTTTAGAGACTTCCTCTTCCAGGCGTCTGATCTTTTCTATGGCCTCTACCCTATGGTCCACTGTCATCTATTTTCCCGTTGTTTTAGATCGATATACTGAATCAGTTGTTCCAGTTCAACCTGATAACTTTCACCCTCAGAAATTCTTCTTCGTATATGCTCGATATCTCCGACTAATTTCTTGAGCTTATTCATTTTTTTTGCGCTCTTTGAAGGGGTTTGTTCTTGCAATGTGCGATTACTATTTTGAAGTCCTCTAGCAAAATCGAAACATACCTTTCTGGCTGACTGCATGGGACGATAGACTCCTGCATACGCTTGAAAACCTGTAGCGATGTGAGGCAATAGCCGGTCGAATTCCTCAATTCCTTTATAGCTTTCAATAGCTTTCTCTACCACCTGTGTAAAGTAGACGACCTGATTTCTCTCATCTCCATTCCGATTTCTATCGATCACTTGCATGACGCCCGGCGGCTGCACCTGTATGACTCTACCCTGTAGGCCAAACTTGGTGCCCTTTTCCATTAAATTATAGATTGCAAAAAGGGCACAAAGGTAGATTTTGTCTATCTTCGGGTACTCTTTCTCCTGAGTCATCCATTCATAGAAGGCTGTAGCAGCAGCTCCTGCCTTCTCTAAATAAAGCATCCCTACCTCCATTTATACTTTTAGGATACAATCTTTTGTGGGTCAAGAAAATCACATAGACAGACTATAGCATGGAAGAGAATTGGACAAAGGCTTTGAAAGAGGCTAAAAGCCGCCTTAAAAGACGGGCAAAGACAGCCAGAAAGACTGTTCTTAAATGCTCCTCTAAACTGCAAGAATGCCTGGGGTGGTCAAACGAGGAGCACGAAGCGCAGTTAATACAAGCTTTTCTATATCAAATTAAAAAGGGAGCGCCCTTTGTCATAGTAAATGACTGGGAAAAGGGGAATATTGAGAGAAAAATTGACCTTGATCCATCCCTACCTCCCCACTTGGAAATTGCCAAACGCTTTAAAAAAGCTAAAAAGCATCAAAAAGGGATTCATTACGCAGAATGTCAGCTCAACTTGGCTGAGCGCCATCTCGAAGAGATCTTGCACCTTCAATCTCAATTAGAATGCATCGAGGGCAAAGAGGCATTCCTTGAGATTCTGCCACTCCTTCCGGAAGAGCAGAAAATCCAAAAGATGCGCAGTGAGGAAGCAAAGCAAAAACCCTATTACCACTACCAAGGTCCCGACGGCGCTTCGATTTTAGTAGGAAAAAGCGCTACAAAAAATGATGCTTTGACCTTTAAGCATGCCCGGGGAAATGATTTTTGGCTCCACGCTACCGGAGTGGCTGGCTCTCACGTCGTTTTGCAGATGCAAAAGGGTGCTGAGCCTTCAAAAGAGGCGCTAGAAGCTGCCCTGCAGTTAGCCCTCTACCATAGCAAGGCAAGAAACAGGGGCGAGGGAGAGGTATCCGTTACCCAAGTCAAATATGTGAAAAAGAGTGGTTCTACGCCGGGAAAAGTTCAAATCGCTCAGGAGAAGAGGTTCAAGATCATTCTCAAAAAGATCAACTATCCTCGTCTTTAAACCGATACCCTACACCGCGGACAGTATCGATCCAATCGAAATTGGGGCCCAACTTTTTACGCAAAGAGGCGATATGGACGTCAATATTGCGGTCGACGACAAACGCATCGTCATTTTGCAGATCGTCTAAAAGCTGATTTCTCGTGAGAACCTTCCCGGGATGGGTGGCTAATCTTTTGAGAATGCCAAATTCTGAAAGGGTAAGAGGTATCTGCTTCTCTTTCTTCTTGATCAGGTAGCTATCGAAATCCATCGAAAAGGGACCAAAAGAGGCATGCTTAGGCCCCGTTTTTTCTTCGACGCGGCGTCTCAGAACAGCTTTGATTCGCGAAAATAAAACCTTGGGAGAAAAAGGCTTTGTGACATAGTCATCCGCACCAAGCTCAAGCCCTAAAACAACATCCAACTCTTCACTTTTAGCAGAGATTAAAATGATTGGAATATGTTTAAGCTCAGGGTTGTTCTTTACTTTTCTGCAGACATCGAGGCCATTTAGGCCAGGAAGCATGATATCCAAGACGACAAGCTCCGGCTTTTCTCTGTCGATTGCTCGCAATCCATTCAAACCATCGGTCTCGACGATCATCTTGAATCCGGACATTTCCGCCTGGAGTTTGATGAGTGACGCAATATCTTCTTCATCTTCAATTAGGAGTAATTTAGTTTTTTGCATGGCTCACCTTGGAATCATTGTAGAGTTTCGATCTTTTATCTTTCAAGATTTCTTTAATCATGATACAATACTCCCATCTATGTTTTTAGTCATCATAGTTTATGCACTTTTTGCTAGCGTATTTACCACTGCCAAAAGCGGACTGCTTTATGCTGCACCCTTTTTTCTAGTAGGAAGTCGCATGGCTGCAGCCGGAATTTTACTTTTAGGCTACCAGTTTCTCTTTCACCGCGACCAGTTCCGCTTTTCCATTAAAGACTGGAAAATTATCCTTTTGCTCTCTTTTTTTACGATCTATCTCACCAATGTTTTCGAATTTTGGGGTCTTCAATACCTGACTTCTTTTAAGACCTGCCTCCTATACAGCCTTTCACCCTTCCTTTCCGCACTCATCGCCTATTTCACCTTGGGAGAAAGGATGAATTCTAAAAAATGGCTAGGCCTCGCCATCGGTTTTATCGGACTGATGCCCATCCTGCTTTCTCAAACAGATATAGAAGAAAAGGGTGGCAAATTATTCCTATTCTCCTGGGCTGAACTCGCCGTTCTTATCGCAGTCATCTGCAGCGTTTATGGCTGGATCTTGCTCAAAAAGACTGTTGGAGAAAGGGGCTATTCGCCGATCATGGCCAATGGGATGAGCATGCTCGTCGGCGGCAGCTTTGCTCTGCTCCATTCTTACGCCTTTGAAAACTGGGACCCGTTGCCTGTATCTGACTATCCCCACTTTCTCCTTTGCGCACTGACCCTGATCGTGGTGTCAAACTTCATCTGCTACAACCTCTACGGTTACCTCCTAAAGCGTTACTCCACCACTTTTATGTCATTTGCGGGACTTACCACACCCCTATTTACCGCTCTTTTCGGCTGGCTCTTTCTGGGAGAAATCGCATCGCCCGCTTTTTATCTCTCCTTTACCGTTCTCTTCGCTGGCCTCTTCCTCTTCTACCAAGAGGAACTTAAGCCATTGCCGCTCCCTTCCGAAAACTAGTTTCGCTTGGATCAAAAAGTAGATTTTGTAATGATTCACCTATGACAAGCCCACAAACATTTAGCGAAGATTCATTTCTCTATACAATTGAAAAGAAAATCGCCTCACATACACGCATCAATGCGCTGTTTTGCCTAGCACTTACGACTGAAGTTTTAGGCCTGCTTCTCTTTTTTCCTTTCTTCATCCAGAGCGCCCTCTTTGCCTTCATGATCGCCCTGCTGACTCTCACTCTATTCGGATATTTCATGTACCGGCAATACAGTCGTTCGGAGAAGGAGGAGTGGTTTGAAAAACTGGTTCATCAGTTTCTTGAAAAAGAACGAGAAGAGATCGGCTATGCAAAAGGAGACCCGGGCTCCCATCAAAAAATCTCAAAAATCTGCTCTCGACTATCCGACAAACTCTATCAGAAGGAGTACCGCTGCTTCAGAACGCCCAAACGGTTTAAACAGCTTGGAAGGCTAATTGAAACGGCAAGTTGCTGGCTATTTTGGAAAGACTTTCTAGTCTTAAGAGAGCTGCTGTTAAAAAAAGCGGTTGAAGAGAATCTTGAGCTCGTCAGGGCCCATCCCGCAAACCTCGAATCGCACACCCTCCTTGCAAATGCCTATGTGATGCTGTCAGGGCTTTATGCCCCTCCAGAAAACGAGAATCGAGACAGCTGGATCCCCTTTGAACGTTACGGCGACGAAAGCCTTATCAAATTTAGGCAAGCTGCAGAAAGCGCCATTGAAGAGTTTAAGATCATGAAGGAGTTTGCTCCAAAAGACCCCTGGATCTACTCTCAGTTAGCCTTCAGCTATAAAGACTTAAAAATGCCCGATGAAGAGCGCGCTGCCTATGAGCAGCTCCTGGATCTTCAGCCCAATGACCATGAAACCCGTTTCAAGCTAGGGGCTCTTTATTTTAAAAGAGGCGAAAACGCAAAGGGCCTCAAAGTGTATGGAGAACTCAAAAAAGCGCAATTTTCCAAAGCGTCTGAATTGCTTACTATTTATGGGAGAATGTAATGACTGAAGCACCTCAATCCCACCCTTTCAGAGGAATGTTAATCGTCCTTGCGCTTCTCGGCATCTGCCTTGGAATCGTCCTTTGGAACAATAAAACAAGCTCAGGGCCTGATGATGTTTTACTCAACCAACTTCAAGCGATCCGAACTAAAAAATTCACAGAGGCATACTACGCATTTACTTCTAAAGAATTTCAGGCGGCAACATCCTTAGAACAATTTAAGAATTTTATTCGCGCTCATCCTCTTTTAGAAAAAGAAACCCATGTCGAACTTACAAGCATCGAAGAGAAAAACAATATTAAAAGCATTGCAGCCCACTTGGGAGATGATAGCTTCGGGAGCATGTCGTTGCGAATTGAAATGATAAAAGAAGAAGAAACATGGAAAGTTTTAAACGTAAAAGTTGTGGACGATGGATTGTCTGAAAGACTTGCAGACCCTGTTGTAAACGAAATTCTCACATTCATCGAATCTACTTTGAAGCTCATACAGCAAAGAGAATTAGATACTGCTTACAATGACAGAATGTCACTCGACTTCAAATCCAAAACAAAAATCGAAAGCTTTAAGGACTTCATCACAAACCACCCTATTCTTTCCACCTATACTCATTTAGAGCTAACAAACCTCTCCTCAACTGAAGATCTCGCCATCGCTAAAATCAAATTTTCCAATTCCAGACAATCTGCCGAAGTGGATTTCACTCTATCTCATAGTGACAAAATGTGGAAAATACAGGGAATCCGTGTGATAGGTCAGGAGCATGCTGAGGAGACCGCATCGACATTTTCTCCGGAAGAGCTCAGAACACCCATACTGGAAATGTTAAAAATGGTTCGCTCAGGAAATCTTAACGAGGCATACGATCAATATGCTTCCAAAGCCTTCCAAGAATCCACATCGAAAGAACAGTTTGCTGAGTTTGTGAATTCCAATAAGTTCCTCCGAGAAGCAGCGAATTTCGACTGGGGCAGGCTGACATTCAACAATAACGTGGCGATTCAAACATTATTTCTGAAAAAGCAGGGCGAGCCTGCACAACAAAGTGAATTCTCACTTATCAGAGAAGAGGGAAAATGGAAAGTAGTGCAGATTCAACTCTTCGAAAGGGAAAATCCTAAGTGAAGATCGTTGCAGGAGCTCTCAGAGGGCGCTCTCTTAAAGTGCCAAAAGGAGATGAAACTCGCCCAACCTCATCTAAACTGAGAGAAACCGTTTTCAATATGCTTCAGAGCGAAATCGATGGCGCTCTTTTCCTTGATCTTTTCGCTGGTTCAGGTGCAATGGGCATCGAGGCGATCAGCCGAGGAGCCAGCCGCGCAGCCTTCATCGATGCCTCTTTTGAAGCTGCTAAAACAATCAAAGGAAACGCGGAGACTCTTGGAGTAAGCGACAAGTGCAAAATCTACCGCGGCGATTATCTTAAAATTCTTGAAAAGCTTGTCAAAGAGGGTGAAAAATTCGACATTCTTTTTAGCGACGCTCCCTATCCTCTTAAGGAATCAGCTCAGCACATTCTCGACTTTCTTTCCAACCACTCTCTACTCAAGACAGGAGGCCGCCTTCTGATTGAAACAGAAGTGAAGGAGCTTATCGCCCCAACAGGGTTCACCCTTTCTTCGGTAAGAAAGTCGGGAAAAACCTTTCTACACGACTTCAAATATCTTTGAAGAGTCTTTTGGCGACACTTTCAGGATCAACTTTTGGCGGCGGTTTTTTGCCGAGGATTTTAAATTCCTCGCAAAAGTTTGCGCCTTCTCTGTCTCGAACAGGGTCTGTTCCCGGAATTTTGCATTGGTTGGGAAGCCCTTCTTGATGGTTCACACAGTTCTTGCAGCAATGAAGATATGCTTGGCAATTAGGGCAAAGCTGCCGAAATCCTACCCTCTTCGGCAAATCCAAAAGTTCTTTTCCGCAGTGCCAACAAAATAAATTGTTACTGCTCATATTTCTTTGCAGCCCCCTGGATCTTACCGTCTTTGTATAGAGCTTCATAGGTGAGATCGCCCTTTTCACTCCATTCCTGCACTGTACCTTGTAAAAGACCTCCCTTGTAATGGGCGAGCGACTTCAGATTGCCATTAGGGTAATAGGTCTTCTCCTCTCCATCAAGCTTACCTAAAACAAAGAGACCTTGCTTATAGAGCTGACCGGTTGGATAAAACTCACACGTAGAACCGTTTTGAAGGTCACGGCAAAATTCAGCTGAAAAAACTGTTTTGCCTTCAGGAGAATAGAGGGCCAAAGTTCCATCCCTTAGTCCATTCTTATATGTCGCAGTCAGAAGCTTCGTCCCTGCTTCGTTGAATTGGGAGAGCTCTCCATCCAGCAACCCCTCTTTGAAGTTTGCATCCAATGCCTTGATCTTTCCAAAAGAAGGGTGCTCCGGGAAATAAACCTGATGCGATCCATGCAGGCGATTGTCTCTATAAGTGCTGATGAGTTCAGTGCCGTTCTGTCTTTTCAAGAAGTAAAGGCCTTCCAAATTCCCATGCGAGTAAAAGGCCTCTTCAACTTTAGAGCCATCAGAGCCGTAGAGAACTTTCTCTCCGTGAAGAACGCCATTGTCATAGTGCATAATGGCTTTTAAGGAACCATCCATGAAAAAGCGCTTCTGGGCCCCATGCAATTTTCCATTTGAATAAAAGGCCTCTTTTTCAAGATGTTTGCCTCCTTCAAAATAAGCCAATTCCTTTCCTTCGAGCTTACCATTGACATATTGCTTAGACTCTTTGAGAGATCCATCAGGATAGTAAGAAGTGTGATTGCCTTCAGGTTCTCCATTTTTATAAGTCGCAGAAGAGAGAAGCGTACCATCAGGATAAAACTGCTGCTGCTCCCCCGAAAGCTTTCCCTTGTTGTAGTAGAAGCGGCTTTTTACTTTTCCTCCTTCATACCAGGAAATCACTGCCCCTTCAGGCTCGCCTTTAACATAAAAAGCTTCGAACAGTAACTCTCCTTTTTGAGACCATTCCTTAAAAGCCCCTGACCTTTTACCTTGCTTATATGTGGCTTGAATGCGTCTCACTCCATTTGGGTGTCGTTCAAGATATGGCCCCTCAAGACCATTTTTATTTAGGGTAAAATCCACAAGCAAAGTCCCGTCATTTGAGAAGCGCTCATAACGGCCGTCCAAGACTCCTTGTTTGAATTGGGCACGCGCTAAAAGTTTTCCGGAAGAGAAGTACTCCTCCTGAACACCTTCTAACTTACCGTCTTTCATCGTAAATTTTTTTCTGAGCACGCCTTTTTCGTCCCACTCTAAATAGGGACCATTCTGACCTGAAGAGGAAACGCGCTCTACGCCCTTTTCATCCCATTCGCGGATCGGCAACAGAAGATTGCCATAGTCGTCATAATGCGCCTCTTTAAGCACAATTCCTGCTGAATTTCTGAATTTTTGGATGCCCCTTGGCAATCCTTTCACAAAAAGATTGGAAGCTAATTCGATCCCTTCCTCAGAAAAGATCTTTTCATGCCCCTCTTTTAAACCCCTTTCGTAGGTAACTTCATGAGCAAGTTTTCCGTTCGAGTGATAACTGCGGAAAATTCCTTCCTGAATACCATTTTTGAACTGAGCCGATTCCTTTTGTGAACCATCCGGATACAAAAGAGTCCAGGCTTGCTTTCCGGATTCGCCATTCAAGAGTCCTTGAGAATAGAGCGCTTTTGCAATTAACTTGCCTTCGGAGCTAAACTCCTGCACGTCACCATCAAAAACACCGTTTTGATAATAAGCTTTGAAAGCAACTTGTCCGTTTGGATGCAACCGTTCAAAAACTCCTTCTCGAAGACCATTTTTGTACTTCCCCGATTCATAAATGGTTCCATCTTCTGCATATTTTCTATAAGGACCTTCAAGAACACCTGAAACAAACTGTCGTTCAAGAATCAATTTTCCGTGAGCATCAAATTCGCGATATGGCCCCTCTAATACACCATGAGCAAAGGTGGCCAACATTTCCACGCTTCCCGATGGATAGTAATAAAGGTAGGCACCATCAAATATTCCTGATGGATCGAGGTCTGCCTCTCGAACGAGAACACCTTCAGGACTTAGGTCGACCTCTTTAACGGAAGTATGATCCGTCTGATAATACCGAAGTGTCTTGGGCCCGCCATTGGGATGTTCTGCAACCACTTCGTAGTGCCATTCAGGCTGTCTTTCTTTTAGACGGGCAGCTGATAGCTCCACTGCCACTAAAAGAAAAAGCAAAAAGGCTTTATGCATCGATAAGCTCCATCGCTTTTACATCATCCTTAGCCTCTTCCGGAAGATAGTAGGCAGCAAGGATCAATCCCGGAAATAAGGCTCCCATAACCATGAGGGCTTTCCCAGGAGCATCAGTATCGAAAAAATGGGTTAATATTCCCACACCACCAGGGCCCGCAGATTCAGAGACACACCAGACAAGGCCCATAGTAAATGCACTGACCAATCCAGGATTGCTGCGACCAATTCTGTTTCCCATAGCGACTGCAACAGGCTGTATTGTTCCTAATGTGGCACCCATCATTGCTAGTACAGGCAGTAAATATGTAACAGGAAGAGAAGGCAACAAAAGAAATGTGTAAAATAGAACCGCGCCCACTCCGCTTGCAACCAAAATCACTTTGCGAGAAGAGTAGCGGTCGGCAATCAATCCGCTTGGAATCATCATCAATACTCCACCCAGAATATATACCAAATGGCCTCCTCCAAAAGCGATATTTTCTTCATAGCCTCTTGAGACCAATATGTCTGGAAGAATAAAAAGGGTTGCCCAAGCAATCGTTTGATTGGACACCTGGGTCAGATATAATACTCTGAGCGATCTGTTTTTGAAATAATCGCGAAACATCGACAAGCCGAAACGGGGAGGTTCCTTTTTTTCTAAAAGCTGTTCCCTTCCTCCAAAGCCTGCGAAAAGGCAATAGGAAGCAAGAAGGAATGAAGGCACAAGCAAAACCAAAGTGTGACCCTCAAAATAGGAATGAGTCGTGGTAAAAACCAGCTGACTGCAGGCCAGGCCAAGAGATCCACCCGTTGTAAAAATGGCAATAAACAAACTTTTACGCTTTTCAGTTAAGCCGCCGATATAAGCTACCGCAGGGGGGTGAAACGCCCCTGAACCGATGCATGTGCAAAGGTATAAAAGAAAAAAGACCCAATAGCTATTCGCGTTCGCCAAAAGGGCGCTAGCAGCCGTTAGAGCCAGACCAATCATTATCAGCCTTTTCTTAAATCCCCTATCAGTCATGGGTCCAAAAATTAGCTGCGATCCTTCTCCGATAAATCCACAAGAAGCTGCGATCAACCCTGCGAGACCTAAATCCAAACCTGAAATTGTCTTAAAAACAGCCCAAATGCCAATCATAAAGTCGACAAGAAAATGGGCAAGCCATAGAAGAATGAGAGAAAAGAATGTGCTATTCATATTAGATCTTGATTTTCAACAGATTATACATAATATTTCATTGTATTGCAAAGGCTTTCCAATTGTGTTATTTAAATGTCATGACTAAAGAAAAATGGATCGCTTTGGCTCTAATGGGCATAGGGGAAGCTTTAGCGACTGAACCAAATGCGCCCAAAATCCACATTTACTACCACGACGAAAACCCTCTTCCTCCCGTAGGCAAGATCGCGGAAACAAAAATCCGCAACGAACTCAATGAATCGGCTCTATTTCTATATGACAAGCTCGACGCCGAAGGCAAGATCCTTGTGTATCAACTTTGCCAGCAAGAATGCAAGGGGCAAAACGAATGCCGAGGGTTGAATAGCTGTAAATCGGAGCTCAAAAATAGCTGCGCAGGCAGAGCTTCCTGCAAAGGTTCAGCAAATGGAAATTTTGAAGATAAAAACCTCGCAGTTAAAGTTGCAGTAAAAAAATCTTTTGAGGAACGCATCGAGAGGAACTCGAAAATTCCTTGATATTTGTTGCCTGCATCTGTTAAATCTATTTAGTAAGTGGCGTGGCGTATGAATCGTCAAGCAAAACAATACACACTTAAGGAGTCTCTCATGAAAGAAGATTTAAAAAAATTAGCAATTCTCGGCATGGCTGCAGGCGCACTGATTGCAACACAATCCGCATCCGCAGAGCTGAGCAGCCCAAGCTCCGCTACGCTGCTTTCAGCTAACGGATGTCAAGGTGGTTGCGGCCACGGAGGAACACCAAGCGGCCAACCAAAACCCTATAACCAAGGCACTCAACCTGAAGAAGTTCAACAGGGTGGACACTCTTGCGCACACAACAATGCACCTAATGGCGGCAATTCCAATGGATGCCAAGGAGCAAAAAAGGCTAACGGAAATAAATACGCATGCGGCGAATGCAGCGGCAGCAAAGAAGACGGTGAATTCCTAGCTTCTGAAAGCAGAGAAGATGAGTTTCTCGCTTCTGAAAGCAAAGAAGAAGGTGAATTCCTTGCTTCTGAAAGCAAAGAAGATGAGTTTTTCGCTTCTGAAAGCAGAGAAGAAGGTGAATTCCTTGCTTCTGAAAGCAAAGAAGAAGGTGAATTCCTAGCTTCTGAAAGCAAAGAAGATGAATTTTTTGCTTAATTGAGTTTAGTTTGAAGCGGCAGGGAGACCACTCTGCCGCAGCTTAAATCAAGAAGGATAAACCTATGAAAAGAAAATTTCTAAAAAATGCAGCCATTTTTGGCATTGCCTCGGGTTTAATGTTACTTGATAAGGCAGGCGCTGCTGAAGACTTGAAAAGCAAGCCTAGCGCAATCACAACTCCTTCCGATCCAAATGCGGGCAATCTCGGCTACCACTTAATGACTGAAGATGAGCTTGTCAATGAATTAAACGACGACGGCTACAAGCTGTATATGAGCATGGATGAAGAGGGAAAAGCTTTGGCACGCAAAGTGGCTAGCGCACGATGCGACCACACAAACGAATGCAAAGGGCTTAATGCCTGCGCTACAGATAAGCATGGGTGTGCAGGACAAGGCGATTGCAAACATACGGGTAAATGTGGAATGTCAGATAAGAATCTAGCCGTGAAAATCGTCTATAAGAAGATGCAAGAGAAGCGCAACCAAGCCCTAAGCCACTGATGGCAAATCACCACATTCCCAATCTTGGCATTGGGATCGGCTTGCGCGTGCCTCATTACGACGCTATTTTTCGCGACCTTCCTAAAATTGACTGGTTTGAAATTATCAGTGAAAATTTCATGGTAGAAGATGGAAGACCTCTTGAAAACCTCGCAAAAATTTTAGAACACTATCCAGTTGTGCAACATGGGGTCTCTCTTGCAATTGGTAGTCCTGAGCCCCTTGATTTTGATTATTTAGCGCGGTTGAAAAAACTTGCCCGCTTTACAAAAACTCCATGGATTTCAGACCACCTTTGTTGGGGCAGGCTTCCAGGAGGAAATTTTCACGATCTTTTGCCTCTTCCCTATACAAGAGAGGTCATCGACTACGTGGCTGAACGCGCAAGAATTGTTCAAGACTATCTTGAACTCCCCTTCGCCTTAGAGAACCTATCTTCTTATGTAGCGTTTAAGTCAGATCAAATGCCCGAGTGGGACTTTTATAGCGAGATTGTCGAGAAAGCAGACATTTATATGATGCTCGATGTGAACAACATCTACGTTTCCAGCAAAAACCACGGCTTTGACCCTGTGGAGTACTATAGCAATTTACCCCTTGAAAGAGTTTTACAAATCCACCTTGCAGGACACACGCACAAAGGCACACATATTTTAGACACCCATGACAACTACGTCTGCGATGAAGTTTGGAAGCTCTACGGAGAAATTTATCCCAAAACGAGAGGGGTTTCCACTTTGCTTGAATGGGATGACAATTTCATCCCCTTTGAAGAAACATGGAAAGAGGCTTTAAGAGCCAAACCGTATCAACTTAAATTAAACTCACAGTTAGCCCATGCAGAGATCGGAACCTAAGTCACCTCCAGCACTAAATGAATTGCAAGAGTGGTTTGGAGGAATCATATCACAGCCGCTTGCTAATGACAGTTCAATTCAACCCTATGCACCTAATAAAAAGCCAATCAGGGAAGAGGCGAAAAGACACGTTGTCAAAAGCCCCACGCTGCAACCTCATGAACGCCTTGAGATCTACAACCAGCAGTATTGGTGGAGGCTGATTAACACTTTACACGACTTTTTTCCATTTCTCATCAGGCTCTTTGGATACAGCGATTTTAACCAAACACTCGCAATCCCCTACATACTTGATCATAGACCCTACCACTGGTCCTTAAATTCCTTGGGGGAAAAATTACCCAATTGGATCAGAAAGAATTATAAAGAAAATGATTTGGAACTCGTTTACCAGGCAGCCATTCTCGATGAGGCTTTCCACCAGATCTTTTTTAAGAAAAAGATAGGCAAAAGCAATTTCAAGCAGGAAGAATTCCTTACAAAACCGCTCTTTCTACAACCCCACCTTTCTTTACATGAACTCCCTTTCAATCTCTTCGCTTTTAGAAAAGAGCTTTTGCAAAATGAGGTCGATTATTGGCTTGATAACCCATTCCCTGAGCTAAAAAAGGGCCCTCATTATTTCAAGCTCTTTCTCAATCTCAATTCTGCAATCATTTGGAAGGAGATTGAGAAAGCTGAATTTTTAGCTCTCAATCAATTAAGAGAGGGCTTAACAATTGACGGCCTTTGTGAATGGCTCGAAACACAACCTAAAGAAATCCAGACTGAAGCTGAAAAATCGATGCAGGCCTGGTTTAAAGAATGGACTCTGCACGGACTAATCACTTTAGATGCACGCTAGACAAGCAGCTTTTCTCGCTCTCTACTCAGCAATGGCTGAAAAGGGACTTATCTCCGATTATCTTGAAGAGTGGAAATCCAAAGAGCATCCTTCTGCAAAGGACTTCGCTTTGGCGATGGAGATTGCAAATGGCAGCTGCAGAAGAGCGCTCACACTTGATGCGATTGCTCTTCAATTGACCACAACGGGGTCTCTTAAACTGAAGCCGAAGGAAAAGGCTCTTCTAAGAACAGCCCTTTATCAACGCTATTTCATGGACCGCATCCCACTGCACGCCATCGCAAATGAAACTGTCACGATTGCCAAAAAGATGAAAATGGGAGGGAAAAGCGGATTTTTTAACGGGCTCTTAAGGCGCTCCTCAAATTTTGAGCCTACTCTTACGACTGAACCTCGGGAACTAGTCTATTCCTTTCCCAAACCATTGATCAATGCCTTCGACAGTTGCTATGGAAAGGAAATGAGCAATATGCTCCTCTCGCTCTTTAACAGACCCTTTCCCCCAATGGCAAGAAAGATAGGAACTCTATCTTTTAAGATCCTCAAAAACTCTGAAGAGGTGAAAGCAATTGCACAATCATCCGAATACTACATCCAAAACAGCACGCCTGCTCGTTTAATGCAAATGGTTGAGGCTCTTAAACCCTTAAACATCCTCGATCTCTGCGCCTCTCCGGGTGGAAAACTGCTATTGGCTCACGACCTATTCCCAAAAGCACTTTTACACGCAAATGACATCAATGAGAAAAAAATCCAACGCCTCAAAGAGAATCTCGATAAATATGGCGTTCAGGCTACTACATCGATTGGAAGGGGGGAAGAATTTCCCATCTCTAAAGCCTTTGATCTTGTTCTGATTGACACTCCCTGCAGCAATAGCGGCGTGCTGCATAAGAGGCCCGAAGCGCGCTGGCGCTACTCACCAGACGCCTTTCAGGCCACCCAATTAGCGCTCATCGGACGCGCCTCAGAACTCCTGTCTCCCCAGGGAGCCATTCTCTACATGACCTGCAGCATCTTGCCTGAAGAAAATCAGAAACTTGTCCGCATGGCGTGCGAACAATACGGCCTTGATCTTGCACAAGAGACCTGTATACTTCCCGACGATCAGGGAGCTGATGGCGGTTACGCTGCGCTAATCTACCCAAAGGTTAGTTAGAAGAAATCAGGGACTCAAGAGCCTTGCGAACCTCTTGAAAAGGCACCTCTTTTCCAAATGTGTAGTCGTAAACCTCTTTGCGCTTTTCAGATAAAGATGCCTGTTCTTGTTCCAAACTCTGATCGATCACATGAAATATTTGGCCATACTCCTCAGGAGGCAAAACGACTCCACACTGATGCAAGTAGGCTTGCTTTCTTAAGGAATTCAGGAAAATGAGGGGTTTGTCAAAGGCTAGAAAATCGTAACCGATGGAGGACATATCTCCTAAATAGAGGTCCACAATAGATAGCAGAGGATATATAAGTGGAAAATCTGTGAGAATGAGAATGTTCGGCTTGCTTTCATACCGCAAAACAAGAGAGTGATAGCTCGCGGGATCATCATGTTCAAGGCGCGGATGAGGCTTTACGATGAGATTGTAATCTGATGGAAGCTCTTTAAAGAGAGTTTCACTCACTTCGAAAAACGTTGTAGAGTGCTCCCGGTCGATGCAAGTCGGGGCATAAAGAATGGTCTTTTTATTCGGATCCAATTTACCGGCAAACTCAAGCGCCAATAACTCCTGATAAAAGTCCTTATGAGCCCTCCAATAGCTATAACGGTAGTTACCAACGATCAGATAATCTTTCAATTGCTCTTTCACGCCCCAATGATCAAATAGATCCAGCATATGCTGGCCATACACCATGCAAATATCTTCAAACGCACACTCTTTAAGATAAAACCCTTTATCAGAGAATCCATGAGGGCAATGCACGTTTCTGAGCTTCTTTCCATATTTCATCGAAAGCAGCTCATATTTTTTCTTAAAAGTGTTTCTATGCCACTGATCAGAAAGAACTGAGTAATCAAAATTAGCGATCACCCATTCAGGAGAAAACTCTTCAAAAGGTAAAAGCAGCGTCTTTAAGCCGGGATAATAATGTCTGGCACGCTCCTCTTCACTAAACTCAAAAAAAAGATGGGGAATGCCGAGTAAAATTGATGCCGGAGCTAAATGATCCAAAAATTGACTTTGGGAAATTGGATTCAGCGCAATGCCCTTGGAAGGGTTATCAGAGTGCGATTGTGACATTTTTTAAAGCAGAGTGAATGAATTCTGCCCGTTTGTGAGCTACTTCTTCAAGAGCGACCTTGCCTTCTAAATGGCGTAACAGATGGCCCCTGCGGCAGGTAAAGAAGAGTTTGTTGAGAGCGTTCATCGTCACTCCACCGATCCACCCAAGATCAAGGCCCAGTTTGAGCAATGCTATTTCATTCAAAGCTTCGATGGTTTCAATCTGATACGAATGGGTCAGCAACCCATAGGCACGAGATACCTTATCCTTGACTTCACCGCTTTCCTGCTCCTTCAATTTGGACCTTAAAGCACCCTCTTCGAGAACTAATTTGGTAGCAAGATTGCGAAGTGGAGCAATAATTGCCTCCTCATTCACTCCCAAACAATACTTATTTTTGATAACGACGAGGTCGCCCACCCAATCTTTTGAGGCACCCACAAGACCTGCGACCTCGATCGACTCATCTTTCAACTTTTCCATGACAGTCGGAAAACTACCTGTATGGATCAAAGCGGAAAGCTGAAGAAAAAGTTCGAGATCTAAACCTGTGCCTGAATGGGCTGGATTTGCTGCCAAAAATCCAAACTTGTCGGAATAGGCGTAGCTAACTGTTTTTCCCAACTCATTCTCAAATTGCAAAATCCGATTCCAACTCTTTTCCAATTCGCCCTTTACATCGATGCTACGAAAATGGATGTGATCCTGAATATTGATCGTGAAGAGAAAATCTCCCTGCGCATCAAAAAAGAACGCCTCGCCTTGCACAGACTGCATGAAGCCATCATTAACGAGACAATGTTCCACCAGGAACTCTTTATCATAAGGGGTGCACTCTTCACTTTTTAAAAGCGTAGGCTTTGAAAACCCTTTTAATTTTAACATTTCACGGCCTACGAAAGAGACCATTTGCTTGCGCTTATCGGCATCCAGCTTACCTGGAAAGAGAAATTTATCGACGTTTCTCCTCAGCAAAAAAGTAGAAGCCAACCACACTGAATTGTTGTTGTCATTCCAGGGCGCCAAATCTTCCGCAAATAGAGGTTGAGCTGGAGGATTATTAGGCATCTTTTTCCTCTTTTTTTTCCTCTTCGGTAAGAGCTTTGATCTGATCTCTTAACAAAGCCGCCTGCTCATAGTCTTCTCTCTTGAGAGTGTCTTCAAGAGCTTCGTTAAGAGCCAATAACCTGAGCGCTGGATTGATTTCGCGCCTCTCACCAACTGCTTTTCCTATATGAAGTGGCGTGCTTTTTCTGATTTGATTGATGCGGGAGGGGAGCCGATTGGCCGCTTGCAATTCATGGAGAATCACCGCTTCAAAAACTTCATAACAGCTGCTGCAACCTAAGGGAGACCCCATTCTTACAGCATCCAGAGTTGTGCCGCAATTGCCGCAGGCAAGACCTGCCTGCAATCCAATACTGCCGGTAGGGACTATATCCTGGCCGCCCAGGAGCCTTCTGCGCAATACGGGGCATTCGTTACAGCAATGAAATTGCGATATATTATCACCCACAATCTCAGTATATTGGTATGCGATCGGTTTTTTGCATTCGCTGCATTCAAAAGGTCTATCGATTGGAGCATTCTCTTCCGCCATATACAATACTTTTTACTCAATCTTTCCCAATCAAAGCAAGCTGAAACCTGACTTGCTACCTCCATCCTCTACGTAAATTCTCATAGACAAATTCAGCCTCAATATCTAATTTGTTTAAAAAAGGTTTTGATGAACATCCTTTTCTATTCCAATTGTGAAGCTCCAAGACTTCCACGAACCATGCAAAAGGCGACGGAAAAGTTGGCACATATTACAATTGCTGCCCTATCTTGTTTAGCTCTCTATTCTGTATTTGAAAGCAAGCTTGAAAAAGGGGTGAAATATTTTGACACTGCGTCAGCTTTACTTGCAGGGTACACACTTCTCACCGTCATCGCCTGCAAATTGTTATGCAATGAAACTCCGATTTTACATGAACACATTGGAGAAACTAACGATTCCACTGAGATAAAGGTCACAAAAGTTGCTTCAGGTCTTTTGCTTTTGGCATCGGGAGCATTGTGTATAGACCCCTATTGCAATTATGGCCTAAGGATTCCCTCTCTAATGATTGCTTTAAGCCACGTAATGACAGCAAATTTCGTTTGTCTAAACAGGAGATCGTTATATGGGGCTTCTCCCTATCAGTTATGGACAGCATTATTGATTGGACTGATTGCTGGAATTATCCTAAAGCAACCTGCAGATGAAAATACAGCTTTAAACCCCTTATTAAGGGCATGCCGTGAATCTTTTAAGGCGGATCCCTTTCAGTTTCTACATCCGGATTGCAGGGTCAACGTAGATGAAAATAGAATTTGCATGCCTGTTACATTCACACATTCTCAATTTCCTGTATTTGGGGATTCTACTCAACCTCTTATGACAAGTGTAAATGCCACAAATATTGCAGCTGGATTTTGCCAAAGGCTCAATGAAATTCCTGGATTGACTAAAGAACAAACTGCTTTAGGAGAGGGCTTAAGGAAATATGAGCCGCTGTACAATATGCAATTGACTGATACAAATCAGCTGCCAAAACTTCTCGCCCCCATTCAAATGCAAGTGAATGCAACTCAATCTTCTGTGATAAACGGAGTCAATTTCTATAAAAAAATTCTTTCTTTTACAGGCAGTGGTTTTATTGAATTTCCCGATGAAGTTTGCTCTGTATCCACCCTAAAAGGATACAACAGATTGCGGTTCAAATTTTTGTGTAGCGGTGAACAGATTTCTGAAATCTCAGTATGCTTAAAAAAAGGACTCCTCGAAGATTTAAAAGAAAAAATGAAAAATGCAGAGGATTCTAGACTGAGCCCGGCCCTCTATAAAGCGTTACACTTTATTTCTTCAGCTTGTTTTGTCAGCACTTTGGCAATAAGCCATCTAAGAACCGTATTAAAAGAGAACCAAAATCGGGTGGATCCATGAGGATTAGTGTTAATGAAATAAAAAACCGGTTGAGTTTTCCCCTTTTTTGCTTTTCCGCTGCATCTGGTATTGCTGCACTTGTTGCAACCCCACTTTGCACGACACAAAATATAAAAAAAATTGGCGATGGCAAGGAGGTTCAATACCATGAAGCTTTAGGATGGATGGTCGCATTAATTGCCTCTACAATCACCTACACAGCTATGAAAACTTGGGATCAAACAATTGCTGACCCTTGTAAGCGTATCCATTTAATTGCCTTCAAGTCGCTAAAACTATTGCTTATCGCCTCTCTAACGACTCTTGCTGCCTCTGAAATCCGTGCCGAGACAATTGAAATAGGAAGCGTATACGGCTTCATGCTCTTAGCGGCACTTATTCCTTATTTTCTGCTATTTGAAGATAAACCCTTGCAACACCTCAATGCAAAAGGAGCTCTTGCTGCTTTGGCCATTCTTTCCGGGGGCATATTTGAAAAAGCGTGTCTTCAAGTCCCTCAAGCGGCCACTTGGATAACCCAAGACGAGTGCCTCCAACAATTTGTGAATGGAGCAGAACGATATGTTGACCCCGAGATTTGCTCCATTTCTTTAGAGGAAAATGATAGAGCTTTTGTGGGAATTTCTACTCCTTGGTCTCTTTGCGGCTATGCTGCACGTCTTCCCTACCTCTATGATTCTTTAGGTTTTACTCTTCCTTATGGATTCCTTGAAACAATCAACTTGAATGTAAAAAAGGGGTTCTGGAGGCCGCTAACCGATTTTCCAAACCTCACCCAATCGCAGTATAACTGGGCAGAGCAAAACAACTATATAACACCTAAGTTTCAAGCGCCCCTAACAATGAATGTGAACTATGTCAATTTCACTGATGTTTATGAGCTATTTATTGAGGGACAAGGTACACAACTCTTTAATTTCAAAGACCTTTGTAGTTCATGGCGATTTGCTAAGACTTTAGAAGCTTGTTTATCACCTCTCGGGCGGATTTGGTGGGAAGGAATTCGAAGCCGTATCAAGTAGCCACACCTAGGGTTAAACCATGCATCGCTGCCAATCGGAAACGGCATGATTAAAATCGTATCCCTCTTCCATTTTGATCATCTTAATGATGATCTCTTGCATTGAAGAAGGCACTTTATTTCGCTTCATCTGTTGACGAGCATAAGCTTCATTGAAACTAGATTCGATTGGCGAGCGAGCCTCATTAAGTTGAAATATAGATTTAACAGCCTCGCTTCCGGTGAATAAATAATACAAACTAAGCCCCGTTGAAAAAAGATCGTATTGATAGAATTTTTGAGGGTCTCCCAAATTTGACCAAGCACCCTCTGAACAATATTCAGGGGTATAATTTGCTAATGCTGGAAAGCCGGGCCCCTTGTAAGAGCCCCCAAAGTCAATGAGTTCAGCACATAAGACCCCTTCCTCATTACGTCGGCACAAAATATTTTCGGGTTTAATGTCCAAATGTATAATCCCGATCGACTGCAAATTTGCACATCCCATTAAAACTTCGAGGGCAAACTTCTGTTTTACTTTTAAAGCCGCGCCGAAAAACTTCGTGAGATCGCCCTTGCCTCTCTTCGCGATCACCTCTCCTGTGCTAAGCAGCTTCGCTCTAGGATGTATTCCTATCAATTGCCCTTTAGAATCCTTATGTGGTGCCTTTTCTCCCCTATCATGAACAGCTTCAAGGGTTGCAGGATCGTTCGCCATCAGTCTGTTGTCCCTTTCAAAATGGGGGATCTTAATCGCCTTTTTCGACTTCGATGGCTTATCTAATCGAACAAATTTTGATACACGTGCAACTGAGCCAGCTTTTATGTGAGTATGAACGAGGTAGAGTTTATGCTTTTTTGGGTCAGGATTCGTTTTATCTATGTAAAACTGCTTTTCCTGCTCCCTTCCAAAAGTGTGAAATCCTGCACCTTCCTGCTGGAGAACTGTAGTCAGCTGATATTTAGTGATCCCATATTTGTTCAGTTTCTCTTGATCATACTTGCCCGGAGAACCTTCCACCTCAAACTGCTTCTTAACCCTTTCTTCAAGAGTCTCAGGAAGGACACTTTGGCTTCGTGGCTTATTTGGCTTTAAAGCCTGAAGAATCAAATTTTTCAGCGTTCCATTTTCACGGCGTTCTTTAAAATCAGCTTTTGAAATTTGAAGCCTTTTACAGAGGCTATTGATATTGAGATCTACCCATCCAATTTCTTGGTTAATATGCAACCGCACGTAACGCTTTTTCCCGAAAAATTTGGGGTAGGGCGCCTCTTCGCTCAGCGCTTTTTTACATGTTATTGCGATTTTTTTATCAGCCCCAATAACTAAACGATCTCTTTTCCGGCCACTTAAAAAAGAATGACCACAAGAAGAGGTTTTAATTTTTTCTATTTTTATATCCATAATAGTTATTATAAATGAAAGGGAGTTAATAGACAAAAAAAAATAGCCTTCCCGAAAGAGAAGGCTAAAAGAAAGTGAGACTTGTTGGACTCGAACCAACGACCCTCTCATTAAAAGTGAGATGCTCTAACCGACTGAGCTAAAGTCTCGGTTGACCCCAAGGGGATTCGAACCCCTGTTATCGGAATGAAAATCCGGTGTCCTAGGCCTGACTAGACGATGGGGCCGTCTAACTTTCACCTCAGGGAGGCGAAAGTGGTTTTATCTTACCCGTAACGCGATATTTTCTGCAACGAAAAGATCGTTAAAATAATAGCTATATGTGCATAACCTCAGCTTCTTTTGCCTTAGCCAAGTCGTCAGCCTCCTTACAGAAGCTATCGGTGAGTTCTTGTATGGCTTTTTCAAGCTTCTTAAATTGGTCTTCAGGTAGCTCTCCGGACGTTTTTAGTTTTTTGATCAACTCATTTGAATCACGGCGCGTATTGCGGAGGCGAATTTTAGTTTCTTCTTTCAGTTGATGGCAAGTTTTGACATAACCCTGGCGCTGTCCGGCATCCATTGGTGGGATTTTTATCCGAACGGCATTGCCTTCGACAATCGGCATGATTCCGAGATTTGCCCTTTCTATTGCTTTAGCAATAGCAGAAGCCGTTTTAGGATCAAAAGGAGTGATCAGAAGCTGACGCGCTTCCGGAGAAGTCACCGTCGCTACTTTTTTTAGAGGGCTGGGTGATCCATACACCTCCACCATAACGCCTTCCACCATTCCCGGATTTGCACGCCCTGTGCGAATCTTTTTAAGTTCCTCTTTTAGGTGCTCGATGGCTTCGCGCATCTTCACCTTTGCCTGTTCTGTCTGTTGGCTCATATTTTCCTCAAGTAATTAAAGTTCCATGTTTCTCTTTTTCTGCGAGCAAGCTATTGATGCTGATTTTTCCAAGCTGCTCCATCGAAAATACGTAAATTGGGATTTTGTTCGTCATGCAAAGAGCAACCGCAGTCGCATCCATGACACCTAGCTCCTCTGCGAGATACTGCTGGTAAGAAAGCTCCTTGTAACACTTCGCATCGGCGTGCTTCATAGGGTCTTTGTCAAATACCCCGCTTACTTTGGTCGCTTTAAGCAATATATTGGCTTTAATTTCGCTTGCTCGCAAGGCAGCTGCCGTATCGGTCGTGAAATAAGGACTTCCCGTCCCCCCTGCAAAAATGACAATTTCTCCTGAAGAGAGGTATTCTAGCGCCCGTGACCAGTTGTAATTTTCCGCAACCTTTGGACACTCTAAGGCACTCATAAGCCTCACCGGTGTACCCATGCCTTGCAGAGCTTGTTGAAGAGCCAGACCATTCATCAATGTCGCCAGCATTCCAATCTGATCGGCAGGCGTCCTCTCAATGCCCAATTTGTTCAAGGAGAGCCCTCTGAATATATTGCCGCCGCCAAGCACACAGGCGACTTCATAACCGCTATTTCGCATCTCCTGCAAGGAGGCGGCTAAGTGCAGGCACGCAGACTCCTGTAAACCAAAATTCTGACCTCCCAGAAGCATCTCACCTGAGAGTTTGACTAAGATTCTTTTGTAAGGCATGTCCATCAAGCGTTCAAAGCTCCATTTAGGGGGATCATTACAAAGTAAATCAGATTGGAGAAAAAAAAACCACCGGGAAACCCGGTGGTCGAATATGATCAAAAGACTAGAAGGTGGAAAAAATTAATTTCCGCCAACAGCCCAACGAACAAAGTCTGCGAGAACAAGAGCTTTTCCGCCCTCTTTGCCCCGTTTTGCTACCAATTCCTCGATAGACAGGGAGTCATCCCGGATAAACTTCTGCTTCGAAAGGCAAACGGCGTCATAATACGCTTTCATTTTACCTTCCACAATTTTGTCGAGCATATTTGCCGGCTTGCCTTGAAGCTGAGCTTTAGCAATCTCTTTCTCCTTTTCAAGGACATCTGCAGGCACCTTTTCAGGTGTGAGATACTCAGGAGAAGCAGCCGCTACATGCATCGCGATCTCTTTTGCAAGCGATTCCTCTCCCGTCGCTCCTCCGATGACGACAGCCGTTACGATCTTACCACCCAAGTGGGAGTAAACACCGATAGACTTGTGCGCATCTTTCTTGAAGCAGACCAGACGGCGAATCTGAATATTTTCACCGATAGCTTGAACAATCGTAGCTCTATACTGGTCGATCGTCAAGGAAGAATCTTTTGAGAACTTTTGCGCCAGGAAAGCATCGAGAGAAGCGGGCTTAGTCGCCGCAACTTCATCTGCAATCTCTTGCACAAACTGCAAAAAGCGTTCGTTTCTCGCAACAAAGTCGGTTTCGGCATTGATCTCAACGATCGACACCGTATCGCCTTTCTCAGCAGAGGCGATTACGCCTTCATTCGCTGATCTTCCTTCTTTCTTGACAGCAGAAGCCATGCCGCTCTTTCTTAGATTCTCAATCGCAAGGTTCATGTCGCCTTTCGCCTCTTCCAAGGCTTCTTTGCACTTTCCCATCGCGATGCCGGTTCTGTCCCGGAGCTCTTTAATCATTGCCGCTGTTACAGGAGTAGACATCGTTATACCCCCTTTTCTTCGGAAGAGGCTTCACCCTCGCCGAATTTAGCAGCCAAAAGATCGTTTGGCTCCTCTTCGTAGTCCTCTTCATCGCCTTTTACGACAGCGACTTTCATCTCATTTTTCTTATCGATGATCGTCTGAACGAGGCTCGAAAGGATGACCTTAATGCTCTTCAATGCATCGTCGTTGCAAGGGATGACGTGCTGGATAGGATCGGGATCGCAGTTCGTATCCACCAGAGCAAGAACGGGGATTCCGAGCTTGTTAGCTTCTGCAACCGCAAGGTGTTCTTTGCTTGGATCGACGACGATCAGGAGCCCAGGAGGCTTTCTCATCGAGCGAACGCCTGAAAGGTTGCGCTCGAGCTTAAGCTGCTCTTTGGTCAGCAAGGAAAGCTCTTTCTTCGTGAGCCCGTCGCCGCCTGAAGTAATTCTTTTTTCGATCTGATCGAGCTTCTTCACCGACTTGCGGATCGTCTCGAGGTTCGTCAGAAAACCACCCAGCCAACGTTCGACGATGTAAAACTCGCCGCAGGCTTCTGCAAACTCGCGGACTGCCGCTTTTGCTTGCTTTTTGGTTCCGACAAACAGGATCGATTGATGTCTTGCGACCACATCTTCTACGACCTCCATAGCAGCAATGATAAGCCGCAATGTTTTTGCAAGGTCGATGATGTAGAGTCCGTTGCGCTCTTCAAAGATGAAACGCTTCATCTTTGGATTCCAACGGTGCGTCTGGTGCCCGAAATGTGCTCCAGCTTCTAATAATTCTTTAATGGTTGGTTCTCGTGCCAAGCCTTGTCCCTTTCTGTTGACGACGGCATCCGGTTGAAACCGGATTTCGGTCTTGGTTAAAAATGGAGCGCCTGATCAGAATCGAACTGACACTCGTAGCTTGGAAGGCTACTGTTCTACC
>CAZSDA010000010.1:0-74296 GCA_964605535.1 uncultured bacterium | reverse complement strand
AAGCTCGAAGAGGAATCGAAAGCTAAAGAAGCTCTCCATGAGCAGATCGCTCTCCTAAACGCTTCTCTCGAAGAGAAAGAAGCCCTACAAAGATCCCTTGAAGAGCAAAAGAGCGACACTCAAAAGTCTCTTGAGCAAAAGCTCGAAGAGGAATCGAAAGCTAAAGAAGCGCTCCAGGAGCAGATTGCTCTCCTAAATGCCTCTCTGGAGGAGAAAGAAGCCCTTCAAAAGTCTCTCGAAGAGCAAAAGAGCGACACTCAAAAGTCTCTTGAGCAAAAACTCGAAGAGGAATCGAAAGCTAAAGAAGCGCTCCAGGAGCAGATCGCTCTCTTAAGCGCTTCTCTGGAAGAGCAAAAGAGTGATACCGAGAAGTCTCTTGAGCAGAAGCTCGATGAAGAAGTGAAGTCTAAGGAAGAGCTGCATGAACAGATCGCCATGCTGAATACATCTATTGAAGAGCAGGAAATGCTTCGTAGAGCTCTAGAGGAACAAAAATCCACTACACAAAAAACTCTTGAACAGAGGATCGAAGAAGAATCCCAAGAAAAGAAGGCGCTTCTGGAGCAAATTGCCCTCTTAAAAGCTTCTATTGAAGAAAAAGAAGCGCTTCAAAAATCTCTCGAAGAGCAAAAAGCTGATACGCAAAAATCGTACGATCAAAAATTGGCCGATGAAGCGAAAAATCAAGAAGAACTACAGCGTCAAATTGCTCTTTTAAATAGAGACCTTGAAACGAAAGAGGAGCTGCAAAGATCCCTTGAGAAACAAAAGGCAGAACTTCACGACTCTTCTCAAGCAGAAAAAGAACGGTTAACAAATGAAATTTCAGAACTTAATACGGCGCTTAAAGAAATGGAAATGCTTCGCAAAGAACTCTTTACACGGCAGGATGAACTTGCCGCACTGCGCGAGGAGATCGAACAAGAAAAGGGTCGCGCTGAAGCTATAGCCACACAATTGAAGATTGCCCAAGAAGAGCAGAAGGAAGCTTTGGAAAAACTTGCTAATGCTCAAGTCCAGATGCCTCAAAAGCAACGAGACATTGGCGGTGGGGATAATGCGGCTAAATTAAGACAGTTAGAAAGAGAGAATCAGGCATTAAGAGGAAAATTCCAAGTGTTAACCTCTTATGTAGAAGAACAGAAGAAACAGTTAAAGAAAGCTGAAGAGCTTAAAGAGCAGCTTGCCGAACAAGTGCTTCAGCTCAAAGGCGATAAATCAGGCGCGAGGTAATCACTCGCCCTGAAGCACAGCTTCCTTTTTTGTCTCAAAACTAAGAATCGTAGCAAATGTAGCAAGGCCTAAAAGAGAAAGAAAAAGCCCTGGGATCCATTCATTCCCTTGACGTACAAAAATGAGAGAAAGCATCGTTAGTGGAGCTTCAATGGCTAGTTGACCAAAAGAAGCTCCTACATTTAGAACAGTGCATCTGTCTTTTGCTCCAACTAACCCCTGAATCCACGCCCTGAAAGGCGCTGCAAAAATTACTCCCAAAACAACAATTGTCAACCGGACTGCAAGAATTACTGAAATCGTTTTCGCAGATGCCATCCATAAGAAAAGAGGCAAAGCCAACACTGCTGTTGCAAAAGTTGCAAATCCCATAACAAATGCCGGAGACAAGTAGAAAGCAGCAAAACCAAATATAGGAAGAATGAGAAAATCGATCACACTTAAAAGTGTGTTAATACTGGTCAACTCCAAGGAATTTAAACTGGTTGTGGCTTTAAGGTAGGTATTCATAAACCGTATCGACAACAAATAGGTTCCATATGTAAAGCCATTTGTAATAGCAACAGCAAAAACAGCCCTTCTCTGCATCCATAACGACTTCCAACTGAAACGATCATGAGTCTCTTTGATGAATTCAGGGCTCTCCGCACTAAAGTGGCGAAGTAAATAGATCAGAAAGCCTATCACACCGGGGATCAAAAAAAGCAACTTCCAGTGCGACTCCAAAATACCATAATAAGCAAAGATTGCCGTTTGTGCGGATGCCAAAAGGACACCCAGCATTGTCGATGCTTCAAAAAAACCGGACAAGATAGAGCGTTTCTTACCTTGAGTATGCTCCATTACATAAATTCCGCCTGTGATCACCTCGCCTGATCCAAAGAAATTTTGCAAGCAGCGGATGAAAAACAGTAAACAGGGAGAAAAATAACCCCATTCAGCATACGAAGGCAAAAATCCAATCGCCATCGTGCTAATAGACATCCCATATAAACTTAATAAAAGCCCTGGCCTACGCCCCCATTTATCACCGTACCAGCCAAAAAAAATGGCGCCAAGAGGACGCATTAACAAACTTAATACAATCACTCCGTAGATATCAATAATAGCAGTTAATGGATCATCGCTTGGGAAAAAGTATCCAGCAATAAAAGGAGCAATAAAGGCAAATAGTGCCCTATCCTGATGCTCAATAATATTTCCTAATAGGCCCGATATGCGACTGACAGTAGAAGCGTATTGTTCTTTTGATGTTTCTCTTTTCATAGAGCACGTAAGCTAGCAAATTTTGGTTTTTTTAAGAAGAAATTCCAGTTATTGTACAAGAAAAGGAGTTTTCAATGTCTAATGAAATTCCGGCCCGTCAAAAACACTCTCTTATCGAACGCTTAGCCACCTACTCCACCACCCTGCATGAAGCCAACCGCGAGCTTGCAAGCGGTAATCCCACAGAAAGATTAAAAAGCTTGCTGAATACTATGGAAGAGTTGGGCGCCCAGCTAGAAAGAAAAAAAGCGAAAAAAGAGCAAAAAATACGAATTTGCCATTTAACGGTCAAAGAATGGAAAAGGATTGAGCGGGTTTGCTTTTATCTGGCAATCATCAGCTTGATCGCAGGTGGAATCTCAGACGGAGTTAATTACTACAAACAAAACGATGCTAAGACTCTTTCTCCAATGCTCTATGCAGGCACAGCGGCCGTAGCTTTATTTGTGCTGTCTGAACTTGGAAAGAAAATATATGAAAGCGCTGAGAAAATTTGGACCAAAGAAGTTGAATCGTTGCAAAGAGGCTTAGATGAAACCCTTTCCATCCACAGAACTCTTCAAACGATGAAACTTTTTTTGGAAGAGGAAAACGGGCGCGAAAGCAAGGTCAAGGAAATAGCTAAAGAAATACAAACAATTCCCGATTCAAAACTTCCAAGCCTGGCAAAAAAAAGATGGATACGCGCTGGCATCAAAGCGTTGTCCCCAGAATCTCCCCTCAGAAAAAAAATGGAAGAAGCTGAAGAGCTTGCCGACCAAATACTGGATGACAAGTTAGCCACGCCCCCGAGGAAAAGAAAACATAAGCATCATCATAAGCCTTCAGACGACACCCTTGAGGAGGGTCCTGCCCTCCTTGTCTTAGAAGATGCCGTTGAAAGTGCTGGCCCCGACACTCCCATCAATCGCCGAAAGACTAAGAGCCGACTCTGCAAAGTAATGAACAAATTAAATAGGGAAATAAACATCGATGGCCTCTGTACAGACAAAGCTCTATATGATCTGAACGGGAAGGTGGAGCCTATCCATGCGTAAGACACTTTCAGGATTTACATTTCACTTTATCAAACAGATCGGGGCAAAATTTGCACTCATTCAGCTATTCTGCCTTGCCTGGACCTTCGATGCAACATTATGGCCAGTGTGGAATATGGCCTTGATTGACAAACTTACAGAGTTTCCCGATGACAGGAGTGCCATATTTTCTCAGATATGGCCTCTTCTTGCTCTCGGTGCAGGTTTGTGGCTTAGTCTTGAGCTTTCGTTCAGGCTAGGTGGAATTTTAATTGCCAAAACATTTCCCGGCATGGAATCAAAAATGCGTCTTTCACTTTTTGACTACGTGCAGCGCCATTCCTATAACTTCTTTAGCAATCAAATGGCAGGAAGTCTTTCTAATAAGATCAATGAGCTTCCTCCCTGCATCACGCGAATCTATCATTTAATGATGATGCTATTTATCCCCGTAGGTCTTGCAGTCCTTATCGCGATCACAATTTTTACGATGGTAGAGCCTCTTTTCGGCCTTCTACTTGCCGTGTGGATCTCTGTTCATATGGCGATTAGCCTCTATTTTGCAAGACGCTGTGACCATTTATCCCATGTCCATGCTGAGGCTAGAAGCGATTTAGCTGGACGCATCGTCGATAGCCTCTCTAATTACATTAACACAAAGCTTTTTGCTCGCTATAGCTACGAGCTAGAATATATCCGTAAACATCAGGTTATCGAACAAAAAAAACATGAGACCTCACTCATGTTTTTGGAAATGGTGAAAATCCCTCTAGGAATTGTCGGATTTCTTCTTCCGGGTGTAATCCTAATTGGCCTCACGATCTATTACTGGAGCCAATCAGCGATTACGACTGGCGAAGTCGTGTACATACTTAACGGAAGTGCCAATATCATGATGATGGCTTGGATCGCAGGTCTTGAGCTTCCAAATTTCTATAAGGAAATTGGAGTAGCCAAACAAGCTCTTAAATTGATTCAGGAACCTCATGAGATCATCGATGAGCGCAACGCAAAAAAATTGGTCGTTACAAAAGGAGAAATTGGATTTAACAACGTTACATTCCATTACAATCCAAACCAGGCTCTTTTTAAGGATAAATCTCTAGTCATTGCCTCAGGAGAAAAAGTTGGACTTGTCGGCTTTTCAGGCTCCGGAAAAACCTCCTTCATCAATCTCATTCTTAGACACTTTGACGTAGAAAAAGGAGAGATTTTGATCGATGGTCAAAATATTGCAAAAGTAACAATTGAGTCTCTAAGAGAAGCGATCGCCATGATTCCACAAGAGCCTGTGCTCTTTCACCGCAGCTTAATGGAAAACATCCGTTATGGTCGCCTGTCAGCAACAGATGATGAAGTCATTGAAGCTGCCAAACGAGCCCACTGTCATGAGTTTATCTCAAGGTTGCCGGATGGTTATAACACGCTTGTCGGAGAAAGAGGGTTAAAGTTATCTGGAGGCCAAAGGCAAAGGATTGCAATCGCAAGAGCCGTTTTAAAAAATGCGCCGATTCTTATTCTCGACGAAGCAACAAGTGCACTCGATTCCATGACAGAAAAGCAAATTCAAGATGGCTTAAAGGAGTTGATGGCAGGAAGAACAGCCATCGTGATTGCACACAGACTTTCAACGATTGCACATCTCGATAGAATCTTAGTCTTTGAAAGCGGCCAAGTGCTTGAGGAAGGCACACATGAAGAGCTTCTAAGACGCAATGGAAGGTATGCAGAGATGTGGCAAATGCAGGCCGGAGGCTTCCTTCCTGCAGAACAAGATCTTTATCAGGAATCGCAAAATAATTATAATGAACCACAAAACTACCATCCAAGGTAACCATGGATCAGATTGCATCAGGAACGCTCATTAAAGTTAACCCTTTCAATCCGGAAAAAAGAAAGGCAGAAGTAAGGGCTAAGATCAAAAAAATCGTCAAAGTGGCCCTCATTGCCATCCTTTCAATTGCCATGACACTGACGCAACCTCCCATTCTTATTACAGGAATCATCGCAGGTATAATTTTTAGCAAAAAAATCGAAAAAATGTTTGATAGAATCGGCGAACTTTGGAAGAAGCACCATTTCAAACTGATCGGCGTGGGTGTGCTGTGCACCATCGTGGCGGCACCGGTCGTGTTTATCGCCACAGCTGCCCTTACTGGGTCCTACCTAGGCATGCGACTGGTTAAAACCTGACTTGCCCCCTTAAGGGGCAAGCGGAGCAGCCCGCGGCTGTTATGACGAGGCAAAATTGATTCGACCGAGTAAAGGCTGGGTGAATAACTAAGCCGAGCGAAGGAGGATCAATTTGGTGAAGTCAGAACAGCTCAAGGGGCCGCAGGGGGCTCGCCTGAATGGACGAGCCGCCCGACGGTTAAATTCAATTTTTCGAGCTCGGTTTATTAACCCTATTCTTTAGGGCACGGGCACAGGCAAGGGCACGGGCAAGGGTATGGGTATGGGCAGGGGGATTTAAGGCTTGGGGTGGAAGGAGTGAAAAGCATCAATCAGTCGGGACCGACTCACATGTGTGTAGCGATCCGTACTGGAAATGCTGGAGTGTCCCAACATCTCCTGAATCACGCGAAGATCTGCACCATGGTCTAAAAGATGGGTAGCAAACGTGTGTCTAAGAGTATGTGGAGTCACATTTTTTCTAATTCCGACTTTTTGAGAATAGTATTTAACCAGTTTCCACACGAATACACGATCGATCGGTTTGCCGCGGCTATTGACGAATAGCTGATCCATTCCATCTTCGCCTCGTCCCTTGCCTAGATAATGATCTATCGCTGCTAAAGCCGGTTGTCCCAAAGGGACAATTCGTTCTTTGCCCCCCTTGCCTAACACTCGAACTGTAGTCTCATCTACAGCATTCAACTTTAATGAACATAACTCAGAAACGCGCAGGCCGCTGCTATATAACAATTCCAAAATTGCTTTATCTCTTGCCCCCTCTCTGCTAGAGGAGTCTGGTGCGTTGAGAAGACGGAGCACTTCTTCCTCACTCAATACCTCTGGAATAAGCTGCCACTTTCCAGGGGATGTAAGCACTGCAGCTGGATTGTCTTTCAAAACCTTCTCCCGCTTCAGGAATTTGAAAAAGACCTTAACGGAAATCAGAAAACGCGCTCTAGAGCTTTCTGCATAACTTCGATGAGAAAAGAGATACTCTTGTAAAATGGACTCATCGACATCCTTTAAAAGGACGGATTTTTCCTGAAGAAAGAGTAAAAATTGCCTTAAGTCTGCTGCATAAGCGATTCTAGTATTCTCTGCGAGGCATTTTTCAGAAGCGAGATATTCAAGAAAATCTTGGAGTTCTATTTCTCCATTCATTTCAATTCATCTTTTAGTGCCTCTTTGGCTATTGCCAAATCGGTCAGGCTGAAATTTATGGGAACAAAAAAGAGCAATTCAGACGTTGTATCTTGAAAAAGAGCCCCCCTTTTTCCATTGAGATCATAAGGCTCCTTTTTCAAAACGAGTCCCTTCTGTCGCGCAATCAGATGGCCCAAAAGATAAGCAAAGACGAACTCCTCATTTTCCATTCTCTGCTGAAACTTTTCAAATAGAGACGTGGTGTCTACGACAACTTTTTCAGGTGAACTTGGAAGCTTAGTGCGAAATGTAGCCTCACCCTTCGCAGGCTCGCATGAGGAGCACACATCCTCTCGTTTCCACCCCTCTTCCTCCCTAAAAAGAGTAGAGAAGCAAACCTCGCCGTCACTATACTTTTTGCCGCAACGCTTACAACTAGATGCTCTTTTAGGTATAACAAGCGGGATCATCATAATCCAATCCGTTTCAAATAGGCAAAAGCTTCCGGAAAGCTATCCTTAGATGTCTTATCGATCATCAGCGCTAATATGTCCTTTGCTAATACTTTACCAAGCTGAACCCCCTCTTGATCGAAGGAGTTGATATTCCAGATAAACCCTTGGAAGGCAACCTTATGCTCATAAAAGGCCAGTAAAGCACCTAAGGCGTACGCGGTAAGACGCTCGCCAAGAAGTATAAACGAAGGCCGATTGCCGTGAAATACTCGATTAGGATTGCTGTTTTCCTGCCCTTCAGCGAGCGAAATAGCCTGAGCGAAGAGGTTAGCAAGTAGCTTTTGCTGGGAAGTCGTTCCTTCATATTCGAAATCGACCCCCTCTTGGGACTTCATAAACCCAATAAACTCAAGTGCTATTGGAATTCTACCTTGATGGATAAGCTGAAAAAAGGAGTGCTGAGCGTTCGTGCCTGCTTCCCCCCAAACGATCGGTCCCGTATCGAAATTCACTGCGGCACCTCTGCGGTCTATCTGCTTGCCATTCGACTCCATGTCGAGCTGTTGCAAATGGGCTGTAAACCGCCAGAGAGCTTGACTGTATGGGATCACGGCAGTTGTTTGAATGTTCAGAAAATTATGATTCCAAATTCCTAAAAGAGCTGCAAGCAAAGGCAAATTTTTAAGAGGGTCTCTTTCATGTAAGGCGTGGCAATCCATCGCATGCGCGCCCTCCAACAAATTGTAGTAAACATCGAATCCACAAGCAAAACCAAGGATCACTCCTGAAATGACGGACGTTGCAGAATAGCGCCCGCCAATCCAATCCCAAATGTGAAACACTTCAAGATAACTTTTAGGATCATCCAGAGGGCTACCCTCACCTGTAACGGCTATAAATTTTTGTTTAGAGTCTAATCCAGCCTTTTCGAAAAGAGATCGGGCAAATTTTTCATTCACGCAAGTTTCAAGAGTGGTTCCGCTCTTAGAAATGACGCATACAAGAGTTTTGGAAAGATCTTCATCTTTAAAAGCTTTTACAATATCGTCAGGATCGATGTTGCCAACAAACTTGACCTCGATTCCGGCTCTTTTATAAGCCTCCAAAGCAAGGTACAAAGCCTTTGGACCCAACTCTGATCCTCCAATCCCTATCACCACTAATGTTTGGAATTTTTCCCGATGCTCCTTTAAAAAGATCTTCAGTTTTTCAACCTCGATCTTTGCCAGTCTAGCAGCCTCCTGCGCAGGCTTTGCCATTTGAGGTCGATCAAAAAAATCTCTCAAAGAAGTATGTAAAACGGCTCTATTCTCAGAAGCATACCCTTCAATGCAGTTAATCACATCTCCTGACTGCATCCGCTCCATCGACTCAAATACGCGCCTATCCTCGGCTAACGCCTTCAGCTTTAGAAGAACGTCATCATCGACGCGTTCAGTAGCATAGAACAATTCAAATCCGGCCGCCTGCGCGCGGTACCTATCGATCCTACCCTCAGTTAGACTGCCCTTACAGGAAAGATCAAAAGGAAACTGAGCACAATGTTTCAATTCTGAAAATAGGTGAGAATCGCTAAAATTGGGGAGCATGACCGTCTCGCATTTTTCAGGATCATAAACGAATGCTTAATGATCTGAAAGTTCTTTAACACTTCCTAAAAAAAGTATGTAACCCCATATAAAATCATCGAATCTGATACCAGAACCGCAGCTCTCAAAATATTCTTTAGCATTAGCGCGAATGCGAGCGTTTAATTCAGCATCGTCGCGACAGAGAGCGTTTAATTCAGCCATAAGAACTCCCCTCTTTACAATCCTGATCAGCTTACTTGAGAGAAAAGAATCAAGAAAATGAATCTTCTTCTCTACTCGCCTCTTCCACTGCGCATGGATCTCTGGCGTCTCTTCTAAAACTTTGAAATTTCCTTCATCCACTCCAACTGATTGGCAAAAGCGAAAGAATTTTTTGGAGGGATCCAGATAGAGCTTGCTCAATGTTTCACAAGAATCGTTCGCTCCTATTTCCCTTTGCAACCATTCTTTAATCTCAGTTTCGTAAGTCACATCTTCAATATCTAGGAAGCCTTCAGAACGCAGAAGCGCAGCAAATTGTAATTTCTTCATGCTGACCAACTTCCAAGGAAAAGTCACGGAATGAGCTTCAGCAAGAAACGAGACTGCATTGGCAATCGAGATCATAAATAGACCTCCCCAATACTCTCGAGATGCAAAGTAACGTTGGCGTAGAATAGCCTGATTCATCATGCGGATTGCAAGATCTAAAGTGTCTTCAACAGAAGCCCCACTCTGAAAAACCGTATAACGCACCCAAAATAGATTAAATTTTTGTTTTTCAAGAACTTGTAACTCATCATAAATCTCATAATGAGACCTATAGGACTTGAATTTGAGCAAAAAGTTGTCTAAATAGTGGTGCTCATTTCTAAGCCACTGTATTTTGACAATATTTAGTATAGAATCGGCAGATATGGAAGTTTCTTCGATAGCATTTGGATACGTTGCCGTCATTATATTGAACACCCTGATCAACATTTTCGGATGGTGCTTCACATAATTTTCGACCCGTCTCCAACACGGATTACTCTTCACAATTTTCATAGTGAAACGGCATCTCCGCCAGCTGCAATAAAGCCTTGCAGCTGCCTTCTTCCTGTCGTAGTAAGCGTTTCATCAGAAAAGTAGAGACGATCTAACCCTTCCCAGCAATTGATTAGAAAACATTCCGGGATTTTTTTGATCGGACTCCCTCTTTGGGTGCAAAACTTGAGAAATGGCAGTAACTTGGCCTCTTCTTTAATCTCTATTGAGGGCATCAAAAGCGCTTCTTTCTCAATGCGGTCGCAGCCCCACAGATGCTCCGCATCCGAGTCGATTTGAAATCTGCCATAAAGAGAAGGATCATGTGCTAGAAGAGTTAAAAGAGGATTTTTTCCATGCTCTAAAAATTGGATCCATAGAGGAATTTCTTCTGGAACCCTCACTGACAATTGCTGCAAGAAGTCTGCATATTGGTCTCGGGTTTCTATCTCCCCCTTAAAATCGGATGTGCCACGGTAGAGCAACAACCCGTTTGAATAGCGATAGAACTCACTCCACAGAGTCTCTTTAAAATGGTCTAATGCCAAAGAAAGCGTCATGAATTGATCAGAGCTTTCTAACGGCTTAGGAAGTCTGTCGAAAAGTCCCAGATCGAGATGCCAAACAATCTTCTGCCCCTTGGCAATCTCCTTTAACGCCTCCTTCCTTGCATCTGTCCATTGCAGAGCTGACGAGGGCTTGCCATCTAAAAATACAATGCTTGAGCTGGTTAATAGCACTTTTGATACCTATGGTAGCGGATCTGCTTGCCCTTCTGCCTCCACAACTCTTCAAAATAGGAAGATCCATAACCATTGCATTCCGTTGCGAAATCGGGCTCTTTATAACAGGATAGAAAAACAGAGTGTTGCGCCATCTCGCTAATGACTGCTTCCGAGTAGGGAGCATCGTCTGTTACGAAGTTGAAAAACCCTCCAGGCTGCAGCATGCGTTCGAGCTCTTTGACGAAGGGGGCCTGCACGATGCGATTTTTCCAATGCCTTTTTTTCGGCCATGGATCGGGAAAATTGATGTAAACTTCGGCAATAGACAGTGTGGGAATATAGCAGCGCGAAGAGAGCAGCCCCTCTCCATAGATGATGAATAAATTGGGAAGATCCCTGCTTTTCTTCCAAATTTTTCTGACACGGTCAAACTTCATTTCAATAGCAATCCAGTTAATTCCTGGATTTAAACGCGCCTTCTCAATAATCCATGCGCCGTTTCCACTGCAATATTCGATATGAACCGGGTTTGCATTTCCAAATATATCAGGAGAATCTAAATCGGGAAGCTGAAAAGCTTCATAATTTTCGAGTTGATCGGGAACGTAGAGCACTCTGTCTTTCAACAGCACTTTGCGATCATTCCAAGAATAAGGCCAAGTCAAATCCATACTAGCAGAATAGTATCTCAATATTGTACCATTTTTGCCAACCATTGGTGGTAAAAATTCGGCAAAGGAGCGATAATCATAATATGTTTGGAAGAAATGACCCTTGCTGGTGCGGCAGCGGAAAAAAATGGAAACAGTGCCACTATCCGATGAAAGAGAGTGCTGTTAAACATCCTGGCCAACAAATGACTACAAACTATTGGCAAAAATATGGCATCAGGATCAAAACGCCCGAACAGATTGCAGGCATTCGCGCCGCTTGCGCATTGACCGCAAGAATCTTGGAAGCCACATGCCAGGCCGCCAAAGCGGGTGTAACCACTCTTGAGCTGAATGACCTCGCGCATGAACTAACGCTGAAGGCTGGCGCCATCCCTGCTCCTCTCCATTATGGTGATCCCCCCTATCCAAAGAGCATCTGCACTTCGCTCAATGAAGTGATCTGCCACGGCATTCCCAATAATGAACCTCTGAAAGAGGGCGATATCATGAATATCGACGTCTCTTGCATATTAAAAGGTTACTTCGGAGATTGCAGCAAAATGGTCGTAATCGGGAAAACAACAGCTGAGAAACAGCATGTTGTCGATGTAGCATATGAGTGTTTGATGCGCTCTATTCATGGTCTCAAGCCAGGCATTCCCGTATCAACCATCGGCGATACAATCGAATCTTATGCGCTTTCTCAAGGATGCTCGGTCGTGTATCAGTTTGTTGGCCATGGAGTTGGACTGGAATTTCATGAAAATCCTCAAATCCCCCATTGCAGAAATAGAGTTTCGATCCCCCTTGCTGCCGGTATGACCTTCACGATTGAACCGATGATCAATTTGGGAGTTGCAGAAGGAATCGTCGATCCCAATGACCACTGGACAGTCAGAACAAAAGACAATAAAGCAAGCGCGCAGTGGGAACACACGATTCTCATTACCGACGAAGGGCATGAAATTCTCACCCCATGGGTTCGTTAAAGATGCACCACTACCCCCCTCACCTGCACAGCCTCATTGAGGCCTTTAAAAAACTTCCCGGAGTTGGAAGCAAAAGCGCTGAGCGGTTTGCTTTCAGCGTCATCGATTGGGAGCAGGCGGAGCTTCGTCAACTAGGCGAACTCATTGCGGTGACAAAAGAAAAAATCGTACCCTGCAGTGATTGTGGATGCCTTTTACAAGACTCAAACTGCCCATTCTGCACCGAAGAGCGCTTCCAGAGCAAAATGCTCTGCGTGATTGCCTCGCCAAAGGACGCCTATACTCTCGAATCCACCCATGCTTTCCGCGGCCTGTATCACGTATTGGGCGGACTGATCTCTCCTCTGGATGGGTTTGGCCCCGAAAAACTTTTATTCAAACCCCTCATCGACAGAATCAAGGCGCACAATATCGAGGAAGTTGTCCTTGCCCTCGACTCGACCATCGAGGGGGATGCCACCTCCCTTTATCTCAAAAAGGAGCTAGCCCATCTGCCCCTCTCCATCTCACGGCTCGCTTTCGGCATGCCGATGGGCTCAACGCTCGACTACGTCGACGGCAGCACGCTCGCCAGAGCCCTCCAAGCCAGAAACCGCTTCTAGGCGTTAGCCACACTTACAGGAATTTCCGCAGTTAGAGAATCAACACAAGTTGTTGTGCAAACTCACTTTTGAAAAACTCTTCCCACGCTCACTTCGAGTTCTATAGACATATATGGCCTGGCCATCACACCGTTAAAAATTTCCAGATCGCGCATATAATCAAACTCAAAGCACCTCCAGATGTCTCTTTCTTGTGCTAAGCCTGATTCTCTGATGGCTTTCCCCAGAAAATTGGATTGTACAGCCTTGTAGTTAATGTAGACGGGCGTCCCCTTAATCATACTATTATAAGTTAATTCTCTGAATACTCTCGTAAACCTTTCGATCTGCTCATGATTCAAATCAACCCCAACATCTCTGCCCCAGAAATCGATGTCACAAGCGGATCCACCTGCAGCTGATACAATTGCCTCTCTTCCGGCCCGCGTGAAATACACAGCAAACAATCTAGCCACTTTCTCACATACAAGAGAAAGCATTTCACCATACTTTTCTTCGCGCGTTTGGATTTCAACATTGAACCCGTGCCAGGGAAGCATTTTCAATTGCAAAAATTCATCACCCATACGCATATTTAATACTCCTTGTAAAAAAAGCTGACACAGCCTATCACGCACAGCTTTTTACGTAAACATTCAACCCTAAGAGCATCTGCACTTCGCATTTTTTTGTTTCTTTTTGTCTCCTTCTGGACTTCTGTATAAAATTGAGTTACTATCGGGCATTCATTTGAGGTTTTCATGGATTCTTTACCTAATTGCAGTAAATGCGGCTCTACATACACCTACGAAAATGGCTCCCTGTACGTATGTCCTGAATGCGGGCATGAGTGGTCAATCGAAGAGGAGAAGCAAAATGAACCTGCACAATCCGTCGTGAAGGATGCCTATGGAAACATCCTTCAGGACGGCGACACTGTGACGATCATCAAAGACATTAAAGTTAAAGGTGCCTCATCGGCTTTAAAAGTCGGTGTGAAAGTAAAAAACATTCGCTTAGTGGACGAGGTTAATGGGCACAACATCGAAGCGAAGGTACCCGGCTTTGGTCAGATGATGCTGAAATCCGAAATCGTCAAAAAATCGATCTAACCCCTGATTGCGCCAAATCCACGACAAACCATCCCCAGATCAATATGATCTTTTATATCTTTTTTTTCGGACATGTCTCGACATGTCCTTCAAAAAAAAGCTAAAAAATCTAAAATCCATCTGGAGCGTTTTGCCGTGGATTTGGTCGCAATCAGGGGTTCAAACCTTAGATCCACCCATGCCTACTTCTACTTTTACGAAGGCGCCCCCACACCCCGAAATGACCACTTCGCGTCCTTTGTCTAGTTCAAAGCAATTCCAGATCCCTGACACTTCAGCAAAACCCGCCTCACGGATTGCTTGGCCTAACAGATTTTCTCGTACTTTATGAAATGAAAGACGTTGCCCCCTTTCTAAGAGTGCCCGAAAAAGGATATTGCAGAATTTTTGCCTCACTACCTCACACGAATATGGATTTAAGTTAAGAGGAGAATAAACTTTCCACTTCACTGTTGATTCATCATTTCTGTCATTAACTATTGCATCTCTACCTGCCTTCGTGAAATAGATGGCAATTAACTCTGAAATCTTCTGGCAGACATCTAATAGTGTTTCATTATAGGGTCTACTCATTGTGTGGATGTATATTACAAACCCGCCCGGTGGGAACCTGTTCAATCCTTTGAATAGATCAAGTGCCGTTGCCATTTTGCTCTCCAATTAAAATCCTCAAAAACTACCACACTTTGCCACCCCTGTAAAGGAGTTCTAGTTTTAACCCTTGCAAACTTTAATCCGTGCTCTTAAGATGGATGTTCTTTGGAGACTCATTATGCTACGCCTTGTACGCCACATTTTTTTGCTATTACTCATTGCTTGCCCCCTCTTTGGTGCGCAAATCGAACAGATGCAGATCGACACGATCGAAGTGATCGGCCACATTCCCGATTGCAACACGTTCGATCCCAGCAGTGTGACGGCAAGGATCAAGACAAAACAGGGTGATGTTTTTATTCAAACCGTTTTCGATCAAGACCTTAAAAATCTGGCCAAAGAATTTGACCGTGTCGAGCCCTCCTTTGAAGTGGTCAATCAAAAGCTCAAACTCACTTTGAACGTATGGACAAAACCGCTGATCCGCTCCATCGTATGGAACGGAAATTGCAAAATGGAAACCAAGCGTCTCCAGGAGGAGTTGGGGATCTCTATCTGCTCAGTCTTTGATAGACAAACCTTCAATAAAGCCTTCCATAAATTAAAGGCCTACTACGTCAAAAATGGCTATTTTGAAACTGACCTTTCCTATTCCGTCGAATTTGATGAAGCAACCAATGAGGTGGACATCCAGATCCAGATTGAGGAAGGCCGTTCGGGAAGAATCAGCGAACTCATTTTCCATGGATTCACTCAAGATGAAGTCGACGAAATTTCTGAACTCATGGTCACAAAGCAGTATAACCTTCTTAGTTTTTTTACCGGAGAAGGCAACTACAATGAAGAGATGATGCAGCATGACCAATCTCAAATCATCAATTTTTTGCAAAATGAAGGTTTTGCCGACGTCATAATCGATGTAGTGATCGTCGAATGTGCGTACAGAAAAAACCGCATAGAGATCCATATTACCGCCTGGAAGGGCGAGCCCTATACGATGGGTAAAATCACTTTTGAAGGAAACACGCTATTCTGCGACGACGAAATCGAGCGCTGCTTACTGATAAGAGAAGGCGGCTGTTTTTCTCCTGAATTGATCCGCGAAACCGCAACACGCATTGAAAGACTCTATGGACGCAAAGGCTACATTGACTCAAACGTTGCCTACGAGCCAAAGCTTGAGCTCGAATGCGGAAATGTCTACTCCGTTCACTTTACAATAGAAGAGGGCGAACCCTACTGCATCGGCATGGTCAAAGTATATGGCAATTGCACGACGCAGACGAACGTGATCCTTAATGAAACGCTTCTAGTTCCCGGAGAAAAATTCAATACCGACAAGCTGAAAGCTACTGAAGAGCGCCTAAAGAATGTCGGCTTCTTCAGCAATGTCAATGTATATGCAGTCCGCACAGATGGTGCAAATTGCGAGAATGGAAACTTCCGCGATGTCAATATCGAAGTGGAAGAGAAGCAAACGGGTAAATTTGGGGTTTTTGGCGGATACAGCACCGCAGAATCCCTCTTTGCCGGTGTCAACATCACGGAAAAAAACTTCAATACTGCCGGACTCTGCACGAGACTATGCGGTAAGGGCGGTTCTTTAAGAGGCAATGGCGAATTTTTAAGTTTAAACGCCACAGTTGGACAAAAAAGCGCAAGTTATGGACTCTCCTGGACAAAGCCCTACTTCATGGACTCGAAATGGACTGTCGGCTTTGACATCGACAAATCGTATAACCGCTACATTTCCGATGACTACGACATCAAGGCCCTAGGATACACCCTTCGCGGCACAAGAGAGCTGAATCAATTCATGCGTTATACCCTGCATTACAGGATTCGCCACACTAACGTCTCGTTGAGCTCAGATGGCTTTGACAATTGCGAACTCTACGAAGCTTCCCGCATCCACGGCCTTATTTCTGCTGCTGGGGTTGCTTTTACATACGACTCCACAGACCGCTTCGAGATGCCTAGCAAGGGATTTCGCTCTGTAGTTGAGATGGAATTTGCGGGGATCGGTGGAGATCACAGTTTCTTAGGTTTAGGATACTTGAACTCCTACTACATCCCGGTTCTGGAAAATGGAGTGTTAAAATTTCGCGGCGACCTGCGCTTTCTGCAGCCCTGCTTCGACACCCACTTTAATAGCATGCCGCTTGATGAAAGGCTGTTTTTAGGTGGAATCAACACCGTTCGAGGTTTTAAGGATTACAAAATCGGCCCGACATTTGGCGATAGCAATGATCCAAAGGGCGGCCTTTCCATGCAAATTTTCTCGATACAGTACAACCACTTCATTAACAAGCGCATGATCGGCTTTTTATTTGGTGATGCCGGATGTCTTTCGACACAAACATGGAAATTTGGCCGCTTAAACACATCGATCGGTTTTGGCGCCCAAGTGAAGCTTTTGGAAAGTTTACCACCAGTTACACTTGGTTTGGGCTTCCCTCTCAACCACCAGAAGCATTCACAAGTGAAGAATTTCTTTATCAATTTTGGAGCAAATTTTTAACCCTAGGAGTTCTAGCGATGAAAAAATTATCAGCAACCGCCCTACTTAGCACGCTCTTATTACTTGCAACGGCCCCATTGGCTGCTCAAGACACAAAATTCGGCACTGTAAACTTTAAACTTTGCGTAGAGGAATCCAAGCTTGGAAAACAGGAACAAGCCTCTTTCGAAGCAATGAAAAAGCAGATGGAAACAGTCGTTGAGGAAAAGGAAAAAGCTCTTAACGATTTAGCCGTAAAACTCAATGATCCCGATCAACTCGATCTCATGTCTCCTGAAGCTGAGACTGAACTGAAAAGAAAATTCCGCGCACTCAGCCAAGAGATGAATCAAATTCAATCTCAATTTTACCAAACCTTAAACCAAGCTAACATCAAAATTGTTCAAAGCCTTTCAGAAAATGTCATAAAAGCTGCAGAAAAGGTGGCAAAAGAGATGTCTCTCGGCATCGTCTTAAATGATGAGACCTGCTTTTATGCGGACCCAAAACTCGATGTTAGCAAAAAAGTGGTAGTTGAGATGGACAAAGAATTTGACCAAGGTGCTAAATCAGGTCAAGAAGGCACGGCCGGTAAAAAGTAATGGTACAAAAGCGCTTTACCTTAGATCAACTTGCTGAACTCACAGGATCGCGCCTTATTGGTGATGGCGCGCACGAAATCGTGCGCGTTTCAGATCTTGAAACAGCCACCGCAGAAGATGCGTCTTTTCTCGGAAATAGCCGTTATTCTCAAGTGATGCAAAGATCGAAAGCGGGCGTCATTTTTATCGACCAGAAAACTGAACCTCCTGAAGGCAAAAATGTTCTTATAGCCAAAGACCCCTCCGTAGCTTTTCAAAGGGTTATTGAGCTTTTCTATCAGGAACACAAGCCGCAATCAGGTTTCAAAGGTATCCACCCAACAGCAATCATTCACCCTTCAGCTTCAATCGGCGAATTGGTTTCTGTTGGCCCCTATACAGTTATCGACCGCAATGCCGCCATTGGAGACAGGACAGAGATTGGTCCTCATTGTTCAATCGGGCCTCAAACGATCATAGGCGAAGATTGTCAAGTTTATGCCCATGTTACAATTCGCGAATGCTGCCGGATCGGTGACCGCGTCATCATACAACCTGGGGCTGTGATCGGCTCTTGCGGTTTTGGCTTTGCAACAACGCAAGAGGGAACCCATGCCAAGCTGACTCAGGCAGGCATTGTTGAAATCGAAGATGATGTAGAAATAGGTGCCAATACGACAATCGACCGCGCCCGCTTTGAAACAACCCGCATCGGCAAGGGCACAAAGATCGACAACCTCGTCCAGATCGGCCATGGTGTACAAATCGGCAGAGACAATTTGATCGTAGCTCAGGCTGGCATCGCCGGCTCAACAAAAACGGGACGCCACGTTGTCCTTGGTGCAAAAGCAGGCATTGCCGGCCATCTTGAACTTGAGGATGGCGTTCGCATCGCCGCTTTAGCAGGCGTCTCCAAATCTCTTCCTAAAGGCGACTACAACGGCATTCCTGCCGTCCCCATCGCGGAATACAACCGCAACGCCGTCTACCTTAGAAACATCGGCAAATACATCGAAAAGATCAAAAAGCTGATTAAAGACACTTAAGGTAAAAAGCAGAAGAAAAGAAATAGACCGCATTCCTTCCTTGACCGATATGCTCAATACAAATCATGAACTTTGCATTCTTGCATAACTGACATGGATGAATACTCTCTCAGCTAAAGTGGTTCTATAGTCTTAAAAGACCAATATATGGTACAATCAAGATGAGATACAAAATACTGAAAACCCCCGAATACGAAGATTGGATAACTAAAGAAACCGAAAGATCGCAGGTTCAAATCAATGATCGTTTGTCAAGGATTGAATGTGATGGTCATTTCGGAATACGCAAAGATCTCGAAGATGGTGTTTCAGAGTTAAAGTGGTCGAATGGTCGGAGGTTGTATTACGCTCTAATTGAAGAGTTGAACATTCTGCTGCTGATTGGAGGGAACAAAAATGGACAGAGTAAAGACATTAGCAAGGCGAAAAAAATCCTTAGGAGATATACCGATGAAGTTTAAAAAGAACCATGGATTAATCGAATATAGCCCAACACAGGAACTACTAAACGAAGAACTCATTGCAAAAGCAATTTGGGAATGCCTAAAAAACAATGAGCCTGAAGGCGTTGTTGAAATTATCGCAGCTCACCTTAGAGCAAAAAACAAAACTGAATTGGCAAAAAAGCACGATCTTCCTAGAACGACTTTACACCATGCTTTTAAAGGAAAAAACCCTACAATTAAAACGCTTGCTAAACTAGTAAATTGCTGTGCCTGAAAAATGCCCAAATTTTGTCCATTTAGGATAGCCTTGTTGCACAAAGATCTCATCAACATCAACTATTAAAATATTCTTAAAAAAAATAAAGCCACACAAAACGATACATTCATACGAATCCACAATTTAATAAAACCTCTACATCTTTGCGTCTTTTGTGTTTCTTTGTGTGAAAAAAATCACGATTTGTGATTCACACAGTTTAAACAAATAGTTTTTATGATATAATGTCTGTGTATGAAAGTTACATTTGAAAATACTTATAATTTATTTTTTCATCCACTTCGAGACAAGCAAAAAAGCAAAGTTAATCGAGGATTAAAACTATTAGCTTCTGTTGCAATAGGTATTGCAACTCTGTCGATTTGCCATATTGTAGTTGCTTCTTTACATCATCGCCGGTTAAAAATTGTACATCAAATCGATCCTAATAAGCCTGTCACCAGAACAAATTCATTGATTCCGCAAATTTTGAATAAAAATGTTGAACCAAATCTCCCTCCTTCACATTCTTTTAATCCTGTACAAACTCCACAAATAGAAATTTCAGCCGAGCTTCTCGATGTAAGAAATCCCGCTGCAACAAAAATCCAAAAGGTCTGGAGAGGGCATCAAGGCAGACTTCAAGCTGCACGGCTAGTGCGCTCAAATCTCCATGAACGCCTTACTGAAATTGGAAAGCCATTTATTACAAATCCCGAAGTAATGGAAACAATGAATAGGGCCAAAACAGGCAAAACGAGAGTCTATTACCCGAAAGATTTGCCAATCATTATAAAAGCTAGTGGCCAATCTAAGGGCCTTGAAAGACTCAAACGGATGCTCTATGCAGAAGGTCTATGCAAAAATAATCATTACCGCCGTTTGCTCATCCCATCAGCTAAAATCTGTGGGGAATTTCTGATCGAAAGCAGATTGCCAATCCAAGATCACGATTATCCGCTTCAAGTAGGACTTTACATAGAAAACCGGGACAGGTTTACTCGTGCCGCAAAAGAGTTCACGGGATTTCTCTGCCAATCAAGACTCAGAGACTTGGATTGGGAATTGTATAGTAAAATTTCAGGTGGGCACACACCAAGATGGGATAATGTCGTACTCTACATTGAAAATTGTGAGGGAAAAGTGGGGCTCGTTGATCTCGAGGACTACTCTCCGAATAAGCCCCAAAATATTTTTTTTGAATGTGAGACAGCGGTACTCTTCTTTCCACTACACGTAGATGAAATCATTGCTTCTGCCAAAAGATTCGATCCAGATATTGTAGACCGGAGAGACGAACTGAAGAAAAAAGCAGAGAGTATATTAAAAATCCACAAGCTCCTTTATTGGGATCACATGAAATTTCTGAAGGAGAAAGGCATCTCAGTAGACAACCCTAAAAGTTTAATCTCTCCTTCGCCAGCAAGGCGCCGGGAAATAATGGAAAAAATGCTTAAATCTTCCTCTTTTGATCCAGTTGTTGACATGGAGAAAACATTTTTAAATCCAGAACAGACGGTATCGGATGTTATCGATCTAACAATTCAAATGCTCAGTGAACTATTAGTCAGGAGACAAAAAAACCGCGCTATTTCATCTATTCCAGAATTGCTAAGCGCAAGAACCTTGAATTTCTCTCCGAACAGTTCATCCTTCAATAAAGCTATTGAGGAGATTCTTAAAATAGCAAACCCCCATTTAAAAACAGAGGCGAAAGATGATGAGGTTGAATACTTCATTCCGGATGATTTTGCAAAGGACGTAATCGACTTTCTTCTAGAAGAGTTTTCAATTGGTGGAGAACTCAATTATGTTAGTCCTAATTTCAATGTTCCAGGCCAATACTTCATTCAGTGTTAGAGAAGCAGGGCAAGCGGCTGTTCTAGTGTTATTTTCAAATCCGCGAGGAATTCTGCGGCGGCAACGCCGTCAACAACTCTGTGGTCAGCAGAAAGGGTAAGATTCATCACTTTGCCTGGAACGACGGCCCCATTTTTAACGATGGGGCGGTCGAGGACGCTCCCAACAGCCAGGATGGCTGCTTGCGGAGGGTTAATGATGGCAACAAAGTCGGACACTCCAAACATGCCTAAGTTCGAAATGGTGAAGGAGCCACCCTGAAACTCTGCAGGAGCAAGCCTTCCCTCTTTCGCTTTTTTGGCAAGGCCGCGCACTGCTTGCGAGATCTCACTTAAGGACTTACGATCCGCTTCAAAAACAATCGGCGTAATAAGACCTGATGGGACGCTCACAGCAACAGAGATGTCAATGGAACCATACTGAGTGATCACATTGGTCTCCGGATTGAAGCCCGCATTAATGTGAGGGTGTTTCCTTAAAGTGAGTGCCACGGCTCTGATGATGCAGTCATTGACGGAGATTTTCACTTCGAGTTTAGAAAGCTCTTCACGCATTTCAATTAGCTTTTCTGCATCCACCTGGATTGAGACGTAGAAGTGGGGTATCGTGCTCTTTGCCTCCTGCAAACGCTCGCTGATCACTTTTCGCACGGGGGTGAGAGGGATTTCGCGATGCTGAAGCGAGGGCTGAGCTGTTTTTTCTAGATCCTTTGCTACGATGCGGCCGCGAGGACCCGATCCATTCACAGTTTTGATGTCGATGCCTTTCTCTTTGGCCAGTTTTTTAGCAAGTGGCGATGCAAGAACTCGTTCCTCTTGACGAGAAGGAACCAGAGGCACAACGACCGGAGCTGACTTCTCTTTTGCAGCAGGGGCCGCGGCAATAGATTCCGGTTGATAGCCTTCGATGGACTCCTCTTGCACTTCGCTGAAAATCGCTATCGCTTGGTTGACATCTGCTTCACTGCCCTCTTGCACTAAAATTTTGCGAAGAAATCCACCATCCAAGGCTGCATGCTCCACAGTTGCTTTGTCTGTCGAAACTTCAATAAGAGCATCGCCCGGCTCCACTTTGTCGCCTTCTTTCTTTAACCACTTCGCTATGACCCCTCGCTCCATTGTGGGAGATAGTTTAGGCATCGTCAATGTGAATGGCATGCTATTGTTCTCCTAATGAAAGCTTGATGGCAGCGATGATTTTTGGCACTGTAGGCATCGTCTCCTTCTCCAACACTTTAGAGTAAGGCATGGGAGTCTCGCTCTGACAGACGCGCACGAGAGGAGCATCCAGATCATCAAAGCAATTCTCGATAATTTCAAAACCTACCTCAGCTGCGATGCCGCCAAAATAATGGCCCTCTTCTACGATGACGGCGTGGTGTGTTTTAGCAATTGAACGCGCAACAGTTTCAATGTCAAGTGGTCGAATCGTTCTTAAGTCGATCAGTTCAACAGAAATGCCTGCACCCCGCAGCTCGTCTGCCGCCTGTCTGCAAAGGTTGACCATTCTACTATGGGAAATTAGAGTCAGATCGCTACCCTCAATGGCTACATGCGCTTTTCCTATAGGAAGAAGATACTCCTCTGTAGGAATCTCCATTTTATCGCCATAGGAGAGCTCAGACTCAAGAAATAGAACAGGATTGTTTGAGCGGATACTAGATTTTAATAGCCCCTTGGCATCATAGGCGTTGCTTGGAGCCACAATATATAAGCCTGGAAGCACGCTATAGATCGATTCGACGCAATGGGAGTGTTGGCTGGAAACTTGAGCAGCTGCTCCATTCGGCCCCCTGAACACAATCGGTACGGAAAATCTGTTTCCGGACATGTAGTGCATCTTAGCAGCATTAGAGATAATCTGATCGGCTGCGACAAAGGAAAAATTAAAGCTCATGAACTCAACAATTGGCCTTAAACCGGTCATTGCTGCACCAATCCCTAAACCAGCAAAACCAAGTTCTGCAATGGGAGTGTCGATCACGCGCTTTGGACCCCATTTGTCGAGAAGGCCTTTCGTTACCTTATAGGCTCCATTATACTCAGCGACCTCCTCACCCATAATGAAGACCCTCTCGTCGCGAGCCATCTCTTCGTCGATCGCCTGCCTTAACGCCTCTCTTAGCTCAACTACTTGCCCCATACGACCCCCTCCTCCGTTTCCGGAGCAAAGACATCCTCGCCAAGCGAATCAAGTGAGGGCCAAGGACTTTCATCAGCAAAGCGAATCGCTTCCAAAATCGTTTCTTTCACTTCTTTATCCATAGAAGAAAGCTCTTCGTCATTCAGCCACTTTAGCTCCTTCAAATCCTTTTGATATTGAAGCAAAGGATCGTGCATCATGCATTGTTTTAGCTCATCTTTAGTCCGGTATAAACCAGGATCGGAAATGGAATGGCCTTTAAATCTTTCCGTGATCACTTCAACCAAAATTGGTTTTTTTTCAGTTAAGATCTGCTTTTTCAATGAGGAAAATGCAACATAACAATCGATAAAATCCATGCCGTCAATCGTGTAACCTTTCATGCCATAGGAAGGAGCTTTTTCCTCCGCAATTCTTTCGTTTGCAAGGGCGCGTTCCACTCCTGTTCCCATTCCCCATTTGTTATTTTCAATAACGTATAGGCAAGGCAGGTTCCAGAGAGACGCCAAATTTAGAGCTTCATGAAAAGCGCCTTGCGCAACAGCGCCCTCCCCCATAAAGCAAACCGCGATCTCTTCGTTATCGTCCAAATACTTCAATGTAAACGCAGCGCCTGTTGCGATCGGGATCTGTCCACCCACAATGCCGAAACCTCCCAAAAGGCGATCCGTATAAAGGTGCATCGAGCCCCCGCGCCCTTTGGCATTGCCTGTGCTGCGACCAAAAAGCTCTGCCATCAACTCCTTTGGAGATGCGCCCAACAGAAGTGCAAGAGCGTGGCAGCGATACGTAGTCACCCACCAATTTTTCACGCCAATTGCCTTAACTGCGGCTGACTGGATAGCCTCCTGTCCAATATAAGAGTGAAAAAAACCTCCTATCTTGCCCTGCAAGTAAGATGCCTCAGCTCTTGTCTCAAAGTGACGGATCTTTAGCATTTCCTTTAATACAGAAAGCGCCTGCTCGCGGCCTAAGTCTTTCAAAACTTGAAGACGATCCCCTTTGAAATATTTAAGGCTTATCACTAACTCACCTCATGTAGAGCGCGCTCTTTAGCTTCCTTCTCAACAATTGCCGTTACGCAAGAATCGGACCAGACATTGATCGCTGTCTCCAACATATCAAGAAGAGCGTAAAAGGGCAAGATGACCCCTAAGATCTGTAGGGGGACATTTAAAGCGGCGAGAATGGCGCCAGACAAGAAGTAGCAGCCCATGGGAACTCCGGCATTGCCAACAGCTGCGATCGTAGCGATTACAACCCAACCCACCATTTCCATTAAGGACCACTGCATGCCATGACTCATCGAGACGAACAGAACAGTAGTAAGAATAAAAGCTGCGCATCCATTCATGTTAATCGTCGTGCAAAGGGGCAATGAAAAGTGGGCGATCCGAGGCGAGAGGTGAGCTCTTTCCACTGCACATTGGATCGCCGTTGGGATTGAAGCACTGCTAGACTTTGAAAAGAAAGCTACGGTGAGAGCCGGAAACATCTGCCTTGCATACTTTAATGGAGAAATTCCTTTCCATTTTAGAAGGAGGGGAAGAACGATGAAAGCCTGAACAAGATTGGCGGCTACGACACAGACTAAATAAAAGAGTATCGTCGTAAAATCAAGCCCGGCACGCAGATCTCTAATAAAAAGCACCAAAAAGGCGAATACGGCAAGTGGCATGAAGGCCACAATCCATGAGGTGATTTTCATGACGGTCGCAAATAGAGCGTGAAAGAGCGTGTGCAGAAAAGCGCGCTGCTCTTTCGGGAGCGAAATCAAAGCAACACTCAATAGTAGGGCGATCATCATCACCCCGATCACATGGTTATCGACAAAGGGCTTAATGATATTGGAAGGAACCGCCCTAAGTAAATAGTCTCCATAGCTTGTTTTGTCAATCTTAGCTACGGAATCCAGCCCCATCGCATTTTCAGGGTTCACAGGATTGATCAATAAGAAAAGTGCGAGCGCAATCGATGCTGCAAGCGCCGTCGTCAGCAAAGTGTAACGCATGATGCGAAAACCGATCCATTTAAAAGCTGCTACATCTTCCATACCGCTCGCTGTGGCCAATAGAGAAAAAAAGATGATGGGCAAACTGACCAATTTAAGCAGTTTAATGAAGATTTCTGAAATAACAACTGCAGAGGCGTTGACAAAAGGAATTTCCGCTATACCGGCTGCAATTCCACAAACGATCGCAACTGCAAAGAGAATACTCAAATTGATGGATCGCCATAAACGCATCTTAACCTTCCTTTACTCTTGAAATAGATGCACTAAACTATAGCCACAAATTCAGAAAAAATGCAAAAATTAACGTAGTAAATCCCTATTAAGGAACGTGTGCTATGAAACCAGGACTTACGATAGCGGCCTACTGCGGCCTCCAATCAGCTCTTTTCCGCTCAGCCAAAACCAGTCCTGTCAAAGCAAGAGCTCTTGCCCTTCCAATCGGCCTTATCCAAGTTGTTACAACTCCGCTGCTCGCAACTGCACTGGCTATCGAATCTTTAATAGACGTCATCCTAAATTCCGTGGGGAAAGCTTGCAAACCCTCAATGTATTCCTGGAAAGATGCGGGCATTTCCTTCGCCATTCTCATTACTTCTCCTCTCTTGATCGCCCTCTCGCCCATGGCCGGCATTGTTCTTGCCATCGCTTCTATCGCTTTACTTTTAATCCGCCCTACTACCACTTCCAATGGAATGAATAGTTTTTACGGTAAATTCCTATAATTTATCAAATCTTAACATTCGAATGCTACCATAGATCAAAACCTATAAAAAGGAAGAAATAAGATGTCAGCAATTATTAGTAAAATGAATAATTTTTATAAAAAAGAGAATACAGTTCTCAATACAAACTCACGCGTTCTCAACAAAGTAAATCAAAATGATCCTGCAAGACAGGCACCTATCGGCAAAAAAATCATCGTTTGCCTGAAAACTGCAGGAGCCTTACTTGCTTCCCCATTCCTTGCTACCGCCGTCATGGTCGACAAAGTGGTTGCAGACATCCAGTTTGCTGTAAAAAATGGCAAAACCGATAAAGCAAACGTCGTGAAGAGATTGTTTCTCTCTCTTCCATTAGCGATCGCAATGGGTATGCTCTATCTTCCGGTCGGAGCGATTCAACAAGTGAAAAATGCCATGGCAGTCTGCAAGAAGGAAGTATCTACTGTTAGAGCTTCAGAGGTTTATTACGTAGAGAATGAAGATGCGGCAAGTTCCGAGGACGCTGTTGACAATACCAGCTCATACGATCAATAAAAATATAAAGGGATAAAACATGAGTGCTGAAACTAGAATTGATAATAGACCAAGGGTGAATTACGACCAGCTAGCTGAAAAAGCGCTGAACCGCGCCGGTGGCTTCATCTACTCATTTGGCAAGGTCATTTTCAAAAGAATTCTGAAAACAAAGGATTCTAGCACGGTCTACAACAGAGCCTCTAAGGCTGCAGAAGACTTTATGTCGACTGCCGGCTTTGATAAAACAAGAGACTCCGAAAAGTCCAAGGCTGATAAAATTGGCTTAAGAGCGGAAGCTCTTGCTCGCGGTGCTCTATTGCTTTTGAGCACTCCGGTCTGGGTTGTGGCTGCAGTCATTGAAAAGCTCGTAGAGCCAATTCTTTACACGATCAATACGATCAAAGGTAAAGAGGATCATACCGGAAAGGAAGCTTTCCAAAAATGGTTTGTTGGCCTTCCAAAAGCTGCAATCGTGGGCATTGGAACGGGACTAGGCTTTGCTTCTGGTGTGATTAAAACCACTTACCAGAAAGTCAATCCGAGAGGAATCTAACTGGTTCATTCTAAGTGCCCTTAGGCTTAAGGGCACTTAGAAATTTCGATCACTTATTGTGATAAGAGTCGAAGAGCATGTCTTCATCAACTGTGCTGTCGTAAGCAGGGTCCGCGCGATCGGGTGCAAGTTCAACACCTCCCCAACCCGGATATACTGCAGCTCCCCCACCTTCGTCGAACTTTCTATACTGCTCCTTTTCTCCTTCATAGCTTCTATAGGCCGCAAATGCGGAATTAAGCAAAAGCAGCTGTGCCAATATGATTGAAAATAATCTCATGTTAACCCTCCTGTCTTTGAGGTAGTACTATTCAGCAATTTTAGTGCCATAAAGAAGTTCCTATCCTTACAAAGGTAGCGCCTTCTCGAATCGCAATAGGGAAATCTGCGCTCATCCCCATCGACAGTTCTCTCATGGAAAGCTCCCATCTGGAATTGATGCGGTCTCTAAATTTTCGTAGTGAAGAAAAAACAGTTGAGATTAAACTTTGATCCTCTGTTTGAGGTGCCATCGTCATCCATCCGCGAAGATCCAATAGAGGAAGCTTTAGTAAATGATCCATTTGAGCTTCCCACTCTGCTTGCGAAAACCCGCCCTTCGTTTTCTCACCAGAGACGTTTACCTGTAAAAGCAATGGCCGGGAAGGAGCGCCCTTTTCAATACACTGTGAAATTTTTTCAGCAGCCTCTAGCGAGGGCACGGAGTGGATGATGTGAAAGTTGCGTAATAGGTCGCCTACCTTTTTTCTCTGAACAGCTCCTATATAGTGCCACCTGATATCAGAGGGAGCCTTTTCAATCTTGGGCAACGCCTCTTGCAGTCTGCTCTCTCCAAAATCTCTAACTCCAAGATGATAAAGAGTCATAACATCCTCTAGAGGGCGCCCTTTAGTCACAGCTACTAAACGAACTTCGTCGGGACTGCGACAAGCGGCCCTCGCCGACTGTGCAATTTCATCTAAAATTTGTAAATATCCCATGGCCTGAACGCGCGTGGCGAGTCTAATAGTTCACGGAAAATCACCATCTGCTTTTTAGATCGCAGACCTTTAACGGAAGTAGCAACGATGGAGGGACCCGAAGCAAAAGATCTGACTTCAGCTTGTGGGCTTTTTCTCATCATCGGCTTCGGCTGTTCGCGCTGCACTTTTGCCTGTTTGACTTTTGGAGGGTGTGTTTTTGGCTTGGGAAGAGAGGGCGTCGTTTTTGGCTGCATGTCCGCATTGACGCCTTTTAAGAACTCTTCAAGGCGCTTCTTTTGCTCCTCCGTCTCCGGTCGACCTTTTCCCATCAAATTATGCCACACCAAAAATGCAAAAGCAAAAAGGGAGATAAATAGTCCGATCCATTCAGAAAACTGCATCCCTACTCCGGTTTGGCAAGCCCTTTTCTCATTTGGGTATCAGCAGATACATTTTCATACCGCATGTAATCCATGACTCCCAATTTACCTTCGTTGAATGCATGGGCGATCGCCGCCGGAACTTGTGCTTGCGCCCTAAGCAACTCAGCTTCCATATCCTTGACCTTCGCGCTATTTTCCTGCTCCATCGCAACAGCCATCGCTCTACGTTCTTCCGCCTTTGCTTGTGCAATCTGCTTATCAGACTCCGCTTTATCTGCTCTCAAGCGCGCTCCAATGTTTTCTCCTAGATTCATTTCAACGATATCGATGGAAAGGATTTGGAAAGCAGTCGAAGAATCTAGCCCCTTCTCCAATACGAGCTTAGAAATTCTCTGAGGAGACTCCAGAACCTGCAGATGAGTCTCCGAGCCACCAATTGCGCTGACAATCCCCTCACCGACTCTTGCGATGATCGTTTCTTCCGTAGCTCCGCCGACGAGCTGGGCAATATTTGTTCTTACTGTGACGCGTGCGCGCACATTGATCTGAATTCCATCTTTTGCAACGCCTGTAATGTATCCACCATGGCTTGGGCAATCGATCACTTTAGGGTAAACGGAAGTTTGGACAGCTTCTCGCAAATCTCTCCCAGCCAAGTCGATCGCGGTAGCTCTTCTCCAATCGAGAGAGATGTTCGCTTTGTCGGCTGCGATCAAGGCCTGGACAACTTCGGTCACATGGCCCCCTGCAAGGTAGTGCGTTTCCAAATCTTCCACTGTGACTTGCTTCAAACCCGCTTTAAAAGCATTGATCCTGGCTGTTACAATTACGCGAGGAGGAATCTTTCTCATGCTCATCCCGATGATATTGAAAATCGAGATGGGAGTCCCTGAGACAAAGGCTTGAAACCATAGGCCAATGAATTTTCCTATAATGCTTAAGAAAATGATAGCAATAATCCCAAGAAGTACCATAAGAAAGTAAGCTTCGATTCCCCACTCATACGCAATAATTTCCATCTCAAACATCCTCTTTTACAATTAAACTTTCTCCATCACCCTTTAAAACGATAATCGGCGTGCCCTGCTTTAAATATCCGCTTTCGGAAATTGCCTGATGCTGCTGACCTTCAATCAGAATGTAGCCTCCTGGCTTTAAGTCTGAGAATACAACCCCTTTTTTACCAATCGCACTTTTGTCAAACGAAGAGGCCTGGTACCCCTCTTGATCAGCTGCTGAGTAGATCGTGCGGCCTGGGCTTGCACGCGGAATCCGCCAAAGAGCGAACTTAATAACTCCTACCACCCCAAAAATCGCCAATAGCACAAAAACGAGGATTCCAACCGTCGAAGAATAGGTGATGATGGCAAGGAAAATACTAGCAGCGACTAAAAGACCACCTGCAATACCCATCACTGCGCCAGGGACATAAAATTCCAGATAGATTAAAAACAACCCGATCAATAAAAATGCAAAAGGGGTCACATTGCCTCCACTACCGCTGTACTGCCTTCGATGCGGACCACGCGCACCGCAGTCCCCTTTTCAATATACCTTCCTGTGCTCACTGCGTCAATAAAGCTTCCTTCTACGATGATTTTTCCCGCAGGATGCATAGGCGTATAAGCGGTGCCTTTGCTTCCCACCTTCGGCATCAATTCCTGATCGATCCCGGAGCGGTACCCATTCTGCTCATGACCGGTGAGCACTAAACGCTTTAAGTAGAGAATATTAGGCTGCAAATAGCGTGCAATGATAGCAATGAGCAGCACCCCGACCGCAAAAGTGACTAACAGCATAGCAAGACGCTTGAAAAAAAGCTCTCCTGCGGCATTAAAGGTCTGGGTATCAAATTCAAACTGAATCGATCCAATCCCGGGCAGTAAAATACCCGCCAAACCGGCACCAAAGAGAAGCACACCAATAAAGCCCAAGATCCCAAATGTCGGTAAAAGGAATAGGTCGACGACAATGATCAGCAGGCCAGAGAGCAAAAGAATCAGCTCAAGATAGTCGGCAGCCTCTTGCGAGAAGCTAGAGAGAATCAGGAGTCCAAGAGCTGCTAAAGCAATCGTCCCGGGCAGCCCAAATCCTGGAGTGTTGATTTCGATATAAAAACCTAGCATCATCGCCAGAACGAGTGCTGAAGAGACCATTGGATGAGCTAACAGCACAAACAGCCTTGTCTTCCAGTCCATTTGATATAAGTCGACCACGGCATTTGGGATAGAATGAAAGAAAGGATATGTGAAGAGAAGTTCTTTTATCGCAGGATAAGAGCCCTTCTCCAGTTCCGTTTCGGTAATAGGCTCTAGCTTAACGGGTTCGAGTAGAATATTTGCAACTCCATATTCCATTAAGTGCTTAGCATCTAAGGTGAGTAATTTTCCTTTTGGGCTGATCACGATGTCCGGGTCTTGCCCGCTTGTTATAATTTGCGATTCCGCATCGAGCTTCATGATTTTGCCGTGCCTTAACACTAGAATGACATCTTTATCGACCATGGCTTCTGCAATAAGTGGATTGCGGTCAAAAAACGCAGCGCGGTTTGCAAAATCTGTTCTGAAGGCTGAATTGACTTTTTCAGAAGCTTCTTTAAGAGTGTTTGTTGTCGTGTCCTGTAACACAGGCTCAGCTGCACCCATGCTGGCATCCTTGACGATAGCAATATACCTGCAGGAATAAGCTAGCATGGCACCGGCTGAAATTGCCCAGTTATTGATATAAGCCACTACCGGGATGCCATCCTGGATGTCAATCTGCTTTAAGGCGTCAGAGATCTTCTGTGCGCTAAAGACTTCTCCTCCCGGAGTATTTAATTCCAGAATGATAAAATCAGGTTTTTCTTTCTTATAGTGATCCAGAGCATTTTTTACATAAATCCAAGTGGCCTGAGAAATTCCATTTGACTTGTCATCGATCGAGATTTTACCAACTTTGTTTTCTCCCGAAGAATGAACGGAAATATGTCTTTGTAGATCTTCATTCAGCGTTTCAATGCCTAGAAGGGACGCCGAGAAAAGTAAAAACAGTAAGATGTTCCGCATCATTTCCTTGCATAGCAGATCGAGGAAAGAAACTCAATGATCGCATCCTTGGTTTGAGTCAGTTCCGTATCCGTATGCGCCATCGATACAAACCAAGCCTCTTGCTGTAAGGGAGGTATATAGATTCCCTCATCAAAAAGAGTGCGGAAAAGCATTGCAAAAGCTTCCTTGTCAAGGCTTTTTGCCTCTGCACCATTTTCCACGCTTCTTCTTCCAAAAAAGATAGAAAACATCGAACCCTCTTCCTGAAGGCACATGTTTAAATCTTCATCGATAATGAAGTTTTTGACATGGTCTGTGATTAAAGATGTCTTGCGTTTAAGCTCGTCATAAAAACCAGGGGCTTCTAAAAGCTCAAGGCTTTTCAATCCTGCGGCCATAGCCAATGGGTTTCCCGAAAGAGTGCCTGCCTGATATACGGCACCTAGAGGAGCGAGACACTGCATGATCTCCTTTTTTCCGCCAAACGCTGCTACAGGACAACCCCCTCCCACTATTTTTCCAAGGCATGTTAGGTCTGGAACAACCCCATAAATGCTTTGGGCCCCTCCTATTGCCACTCTAAAACCGGTCATTACCTCATCAAAAATGAGAACGGTTTGATTGCGCTCAGTCAATTTGCGGAGAAGTTTCATCCACTCTTGATCTGCTTTCACAACACCCATATTCCCTGCAATTGGCTCTAAGATCACTGCGGCTATCCTTTTTGCAATCGAAGGATCAGCAAATATCTTTTCAAGAGCAATCGAATCGTTAAATGGGATTGAAAGGGTTTCTTTGACGATTCCTTGAGGAACCCCTTTTGAAGAGGGAGTTCCTTTCAATTCAAAGGCGCCGGAACCTGCGGATACGAGCAGAAAATCTGCATGGCCGTGGTAATGGCCATCAAACTTGATAATGAGGTCTCTTCCTGTAAACCCTCTAGCCAGACGAATCGCACTCATCGTAGCTTCTGTCCCTGAAGAGACAAAACGGACCATTTCGATGGAAGGAATCAGCTCAACAATTTTTCTAGCTAATTTTTCTTCATGTGCCGTCGTCACTCCAAAGCTGCTTCCATGCGCCGCAGCATCTTGAATTGCCTTCACGATCTCAGGATGGGCGTGTCCGTGAATCAAAGCTCCCCAAGAGCCGCAATAATCGATGTAAGGATTATTATCGACATCATAGAGAAGCGCCCCTTTACCATGCGAAGCAATTATAGGAGAAATCCCCACTGCAGCACAGCTGCGGACAGGCGAGTTAACACCTCCAGGAATTAATTGCATAAGAGCTTGATTGATTTCCTCTGATCGCGGCCTTTTTTTCATCACTTTCTCCAATATTCGCAAATCCGTAGAATAGGGACATGTTCAGGCAGATGAAGATTTTTTTCAATGCACTGGGTGAATATACCCTATTCATTCTGGCTGTTTTCGGTGTTACACTTAGACGTCCGCCTCATTTCGACCTCATCCGCGATCAAATGTATGACATCGGCGTATTATCTCTTCCGGTCGTCGCCATTACCGGCCTCTCCACAGGCATGGTATTAGCTGCCCAGTCCTTTTTCCAACTACAGGACAAAGGCCTCGCCTCTGCAACAGGCCTCATGGTTGCAAAATCAATGCTTGTCGAGCTTGGCCCTGTTTTAACGGCATTCATGGTCACAGGACGTGTCGGCGCTTCGATGTGTGCTGAGCTAGGGACCATGCGCGTGACAGAACAGATTGATGCCTTGCGTTCTATGGGAATTAATCCTTTACGCTATCTGGTCGCACCTCGATTTATTGCAGGCTTTCTTATGATGCCCATTTTGACCATTTTCAGCTGCATCATGGGCATTTTGGGCGGCTATCTCGTAGCAGTGAATTTCTATGGAATGCCTCCGAACGTCTTTTTGGATCCCTTGCCTGAACATATTGAAACCTTTGATGTCTTCAGTGGAATGTCAAAAGCATTTGTATTTGCTGTCATCATCGTTACTATTTCCTGCTTTAAAGGAATGGGCACAAGAGGTGGTGCAGCAGGAGTTGGAAGGGCAACTACAAACAGCGTTGTGATCTGCTACTCCGTCATCCTGATCATTAACTTCCTATTGACCCTGTTCCTAAATAATTCATACACCTACATCAACGACTGGATAAACGGATGATCAAAGCGCACGACCTATGGAAGTCATACAACGGTTTGCAAGTCCTTAAAGGGCTTGAGCTGGAAATTTACGATGGCGAAGTCTTGGTCATACTAGGCAGGTCAGGAGTTGGAAAGAGCGTTCTTCTTAGGCAGATCATCGGCATTGAAACCCCGGATAAAGGATATGTCGAGATAGATGGCGTCAATATTTCTCAGCTAAACCCTACGCAAAGAGCCGGAAAGACTCCAAAAATGGGAATGCTTTTCCAGGGAGCCGCGCTCTTCGACTCGATGACGGTTGGAGAAAATGTCGCGTTTTACTTAAGACAACATGAACCAGAAATTGGGGAAGCAGAAATCAAAAGAAGGGTGTCTGAAGCCCTTAAAATGGTAGGTCTGGAAGGAACTGAGACGAAAATGCCTTCCGATCTTTCGGGAGGCATGAGAAAACGAGCGGCTCTCGCACGTGTCATCATCTACAATCCTCGCATCGTTTTGTACGACGAACCAACTACCGGTCTCGATCCGATCACGGCGATGCAGATCAACCAACTGATTAATCAGATACAAAAGCAACTTTCGCCTACATCTATTGTGGTAACCCATGACATCAAGTCGGCCCTCGAAGTAGGCGATAGACTTGCATTTCACCACGAAGGCAAAATTCTTTACGTCGCCAAAAAAGAAGAATTTTTAAAAATCGACGATCCCCTCTTGCATGCCTTTTTTGAAAATGCCATTCTGACACAGGAACAGCTTATATGAACGATCCTATTAAAAACATTCTTATCGGCCTTTTTGTATTCACGGGCGGACTTTTGGTAGTCTTTGTAATTCTGTTTCTCAATCCAACGGCAGGAGATGATGGACAGTTCATGAGAGTGAGATTTTCAAATATTGATAAAGTCAGCAAAGGAACGCGCGTCACCTATGGTGGTAAACCTGTCGGAGAGGTCATCGAAATCAAAGACATCGAAGACCCCAATAACCCAAGAAAAGTTGGGAAAGATGGATTCGTCTATCTCTACGAATTGCTCTTGCAGGTAGATTCCAAAGTACGCACTTACAACACCGATCAAATTTCTTTGCGCACCTCAGGCCTGCTTGGTGAAAAATCCGTTGAAATCACACCTCAAGCCCCAAAACCTGGACAAAAAGTGCGGCCTATACAGGATGAGGTAATCTACGCAAATGAAACAGGTTCTGTAGAAGAGACTTTAAAAGAGTTCAAAGAGCTCGCAGATAAAATTGAGGAAACGCTCGATTCGTTGAAGTTTGCAATCGACGATTTGAACCGCAGGCAGATTTGGGAGAAAATTGCCGATACTGCGGAAAATCTGCGCGGCATCACGGAAGCGATCAACAAGCCGGAACAGCTGACAGCAACACTTGACCACGTTGAATCACTTTCAAGAAAACTGGATCTTTCTGCTGATAAGCTTGACATTGCTTTAGAAAATGTCGTCGTCATTTCAGACAAAATCAAACAGGGAAAAGGATCTTTAGGAAAAATTGTAATGAATGACGATCTCTACCTCAGAACCTCCTCCATATTCGGAAAAGCTGAAACAGTCGTCGATGATATCTCGCAGTTTGGATTGTTGTATCAAAATGACAAACGCTGGCAGAAGCTGCGTGCCCGGAGAGCAAACCTCATCACAAGACTTTCTCAGCCACAAGAATTCAGAAATTATTTTAATGATGAGCTCGACGCGATCACATCGTCACTTTCACGAGTCTCACTAGTCCTTCAAGATGCAGAATATCAGAATTGCGGCTACTGTTTCTACGATGACATAGAATTCCGCACAGTATTCGCAGAGTTGATGCGCAGAGTTAAAACAATGGAAGAATCTCTAAAGATGATGAATGAACAGATCGTAGAATGTTCACCAATTGAATGTCCCCTAGAGGAGGCGCAATAATTTATGGATCCGCTGCCCTATTCACATATCGAAAAAGGCACATTCCTAATTGCAACACCAGATATCAATAGCGGCATTTTCTTTAGAGCCGTTGTCCTCGTCTGCGAACACAATGCGAATGGCTCATTTGGACTGGTGATCAACAAAAACCTTAATCTGGAATTGCCTGAGGAGATCCTCAACAAAAATGAGATGGTCAATCCAAACGTAGGCATAAGGGCAGGAGGGCCTGTACAAACGAATCAAATGATGCTTTTGCACACCTGTCCAGATATTCCCAAACAGACTTTAGAAGTATGCGAAGGGGTCTATCTAGGCGGCGATCTCAGTTTTCTGCAAGAAGCCGTAGCTGATGAAGAAGGCCCCCACATCTACCTTTGTTTCGGTTATGCAGGCTGGGGTGCAGGTCAACTGGAAAGAGAGTTTATGGACGGCCACTGGCTTCTTCACCCCGCACATGAGAAGCATGTCTTCAATACCCCGCCCGAAAAATTGTGGCAAATGCTATTAAGGGATATGGGTGGCAAATATGCCACACTTTCCATGATCCCGGAAAATTTAAGTCTTAATTAACAGGAGAAATTATGCAAACGATCCTATTCATTTTGACACTGGTTGTAATTGGCACTGTTATCCCCTCGGAGGCGCAAGCTAAATGCCGCTGCAATGATGACAAAAAGGGGAAATACCTATCAGCTCCTGCCGAAAAGTGCTGATTTCAAACTTTTGAATGTCAAATGCATGTAACGGGAAAACTCGTTTTGTTTACAAATCCAGATGCAAGCTGTAAGTAAACCGAATCTTTCGACGATGATCTTCCATGTTTCCATAAAATGCTGTATGACCATTTTTCTGGTAACGCCGCGCAAATCATAATCGGTCAGCACTCTGTTTAAAGACACAAAGGAGTGTTCGCCATCTAGCATAAATCGACACATCAGATCATAACCGCCTCTTGATTGCAGAGCTGGAGAAAACTTCCCGATCCGATCGAACAAAACGCTTTTAAACCAGCAAGATTGTAAGCTAGTGGGCTGCTGCCCATGCTTGAGAAGGTCGATAGACAAGGGTCTAAATAGAATTTTCGCTTCTCTTCCCGATTCCCTCAAGAGACAGCCGCAGTAAAGAAGCTCCGGATCACCTTTCTGATGTGCGAGAACCATCATTTCCATCAAAGTCTCACGATGAATGTAATAATCTCCCGGAAAAAGAAAATTTATATAGAGTCCGGTGGACAAAACAATACCTTTGTTTAACATTTCATAACGGTTATACCCCGTCACCGAACATAGCCTAATCCTTTCATCGTGAAATCCTTTGACGATTTCTAATGTTCTATCGGTTGAGCCTGCATCGATCAATAGCACTTCAAAATCCGGATAGCGCTGTGAAAGGATGCTTTCAATTGTGATACTGATATTTTGTGCATTATTGAATGTCGGAATGATGATCGAGACGGGAGGGCAAAGCTGCTCATCGAGGCGAGGCTGATCTGTTAGGAGCTTTTCCCATCCTTGATCAACTTTTGAAGTATCATTATTTTGCATAAAAACGATCTAAAAAGATATCATATTGAATCGTCTCAGAAATCGCGATTTTCGGCTATGAAAAGCGATATCCGAAGGCTGACAGGAAACATCGAGGGGAGCGCATGCTGACATTTCAGGAAATCTTACGCACACTGACTGAGTTTTGGGAAAAGCAGGGCTGCGTCGTCCAACAAGGATACGATCTTGAAGTGGGAGCCGGAACCTTCAACCCTGCGACTTTTTTAAGAAGCTTAGGACCTGAACCTTTCCGTGCAGCTTACATCGAACCTAGCAGAAGGCCCGCAGATGGACGCTTTGGTGAAAACCCCATCCGTATGCAGCACTATTTCCAATATCAAGTGGTATTAAAACCCTCTCCTGCCAACATCCTTGAACTCTACTTAAAATCCTTAGAAGCAATCGGTTTTGACCTAAGCAAACATGACATTCGGTTTGTGCATGACGACTGGGAATCCCCGACCCTCGGCGCCTGGGGCTTAGGCTGGGAGGTGTGGATGGATGGGATGGAAGTCACCCAGTTCACCTATTTCCAATGCATCGGCAGCCAGGAGCTCTCACCCATTACAGGGGAGATCACCTACGGCATCGAGCGTCTCTCCACTTTCCTTCAAGGCGTCAATAGCACATTTGACCTCAAATGGAGCGGCGATGTGACCTATGGCGACATCTATAAGAGAAATGAGTTTGAATTCACCCATTACAACTTCACTCATGCCGACGCTTCCATGTGGCTGCGCCACTTCGAGGACTACGAAAGAGAGGCAAAAAAGCTGATCGAACTGAAGCTTCCTCTCCCCGCTTATGATTTCGTTATGAAAGCCTCCCACGCCTTTAACATGCTGGACGCAAGGGGAGCCATCTCTGTCACAGAACGCAACGGCTACATCGGCAGGATCCGCGATCTGGCACGTCTGATTGCTCAAGCGTATGTCGCTTCCAGAGAAGCTCAAGGATTTCCCCTTCTTAACCGCTTTTCTTCATTTCAAAAAACAGAAGCCACAGCTCCTGCACTCTTATCGCCCACCCTTTTGCAACCCCATCAAGGCCAAAAAGAGGACCTCCTAATCGAAATCGGAGTCGAAGAACTCCCCGCAACCTTCGTCCCAATCGGCATCGAGGGATTAAAAAAAGCTGTCGTCAAAATTTTAGAACAGCATGAAATCCCCTTTGGCGAAGTGAAGCTCTTTGGAACTCCAAGGCGCCTTGGCATCATTGTCGAACAGCTAGCCCTGCTTAAACCTGAAAAAAGCAGTGAAAAGAGAGGCCCTGCAGTTCTTCAAGCATTTAATTCCTCAGGAGAGCCTCAGGCAGCGGCCCAAGGGTTTTTCCGTTCTCTCGATCTCAAACCTTGCTCCTTAAATTCTCTCCCATCAACTGTGGAGGTCCGCAAGGTCAAAGATGTCGACTACCTATTCGGGGTCAAAACAGAACCTGCGGAAGCTGTAGCCCCTCTTTTGCAAAGGGAGCTTCCCAAAGCGATTTTGGGAATCGATTTTCCGAAAAAAATGCATTGGGATCACGCTGACCTATCCTTTGCCCGCCCCATCCGCTGGATGGTCGCCCTTCTAGGAACAGAAACGTTACCCTTTTCGATTGGATCTGTCATTGCGGGTAGAAACTCTTTTGGACATCGTCAGTTGGCCCCTGAAACGATCGCCATCGACCATGCCAAAAGCTATGAGCCTCTCCTGAAAAAGGGATATGTCCTCGCCTCTGTTGAGGCGCGTAAAGAGGAAATTTTGAAACAGCTCGCGACCATCGAAAAAGAGACCTCTTCGCAAGCGATCTCAAAAGATCAGGTTATTCCTCAAGTGCTACATCTTGTCGAATGGCCCTTCCTCACTTATGCATCCTTTGATCCTTCCTATCTGGAGGCTCCTCAGGAAATCCTCATCTCGGAAATGGTTGAACATCAAAAATATTTCCCTCTTGCTCACCCCTCAGGCAAACTTAATAACCTGTTTGTGATCACAGCGAATAATACCCCCTCAGACTTAATCAGAAAGGGAAACCAAAAAGTACTCTCTTCCCGTTTAAGCGATGGGACCTTCCTATACAAGCAAGATCTAAAGCACCCCTTAGAGCACTTTGTAGATAAGTTAAAGCAAGTGACCTACCTGAAAGGGCTGGGAAGCCTTTACGACAAAACAACCCGCATTCAGAAACATCTGCACACATTAAATGCTCTATTGCCGATTGCTAACAATGCGCACCTGGATCGAGCCGCACAACTTTCTAAGGCCGATCTGACAACTGGTGTCGTTTATGAATTTCCGGAACTGCAAGGCAATATCGGCAGAATCTACGCCACTCAAAAAGGAGAGCTTCCTGAGATTGCCTTAAGCCTTGAAGAGCAGTGGATGCCGAGAAGGGAAAACGCTCCCCTCCCCATCTCCCCTTTAGGGACGCTCTTAAGCCTTGCAGACAAATTTGACAATCTAATCAGCTGCTTTGGAACAGGACAGAAACCCACCTCTTCAAGCGATCCTCACGCTTTAAGAAGACAGGTTCTCGGAATCATCCGCATTTTACTGAAAGGACACTATCGCCTTTCTCTAAAAACAGCCCTTAAAAATTGCCTTAGCCACTTCCCTAAACTCTCTCTTCCCTCAGATGAAATTGAAGCTGAAATACTCAAATTCATCGAAAATAGAATCCGCACCATCTTTCAAGAAGATGGCCTTGCGAAAGAAGAGATCGAAGCGTGTTTAAGCTTAGGATTTGATGACATTTACGATGCTTACTGCCGCATCCAAGCTCTAAGGAAATTCCGCGAGAGCCAGCAGGATAGTTTTCATAGGCTATCTGAAGTGTATAAAAGAGCTAAGGGACAAGTTCCAAACGACCAAACACTCGTTTTAGACCCCAATCTCTTAAAGGAACCCTCAGAGATCGCTCTTTTCACTGCCTACCAAAGCGCACAAAAAGCCGTCGATGAAAGTTGCAAAGCATTTGACTACAATCGTGCCTATGCCGCCCTTGCCTCCATTCAGCCCCCTCTCGACAAAATCTTTATGGAGCTTAAAATTTTAGATGATGACCCTGTAAAGCGCAATGCACGCTTAGCTCTTCTACAGAAGGTGTTCGCTCTCTTTAATCAACTACTCGATTTTGAATATTTAGCAAAATAAATAAATTTTGTTATAATCGGATTAACCAGATTAAATATTAGACATGAAAGCATGTCACTATAATTAGCATAAGGAGTCATCCATGAAAATAAAACCAAGGGAGCTTCTAGCAGCTATTGCATCAAGAACCGATGCCACTGATCCTGCTATGCAAAAAGCAGTGAAAAACTTAGAAAAGCACAAAGGCAAGCTAGCCACTCTAGTCAAGAAAAACCTAGATACGATTAAGAATGATTTTTCTATAGAGCAAAAGCAGGAATTAGCTAATAAAATCCGGGCAGGAATGAATCAAAAAAAGAGTTATTTTCACAAACTTGGACAATTTCTGCAAGGTCGTGGATTTATCACTAAAGATAGGTATTTAGGTGATGTAGTATCTTCGCTCAATGGCAATATACTGGAAGCCAAAGAAACTGCGCTTAAAGACTTTACACCACTAGAACGGAATTTATACAATGAATTCCAGGGCCAAAAAGCAATAGATTCATTGACAGGCCCACCAAATATTGAAATATGGACAAAGGAAACCAATACACTCACCCAACCCGAATTCGAGCAGCTTTTAAAAAGAGCCTATTTTCCCAAAGAAGATTATAAGCTGTTTGGAGGAAGTAAATTTCCTTACTTTTCAAAATTATCTGCAGAAAAAAAGCAATGGTTTTGGGAAGCTCTAGCCAAAGAAGAGAAGAAGGCTGAAATCGCAAAAGACATTTTTAAAGACAATAAACTGGATCGAGCAGTGTATGAACATCTAGATGCGCTATCAATTAATTGGTCGGACTGGGCACTAGAAGATGGTTGGTAGAGTTGTCCTGATCGTTAAGATCCACTAGCCAATTGTTGAAAAATGGTTTCAGGTTAAACTGTTAGTGAGTAGAATCTATTGCATGACGGTAACACAAATTCCCTTGAGTAAAGTTTTTAAAAGAACTGACGGGCTATTAAAATTTGAACTTAAGGATCTTCCTCTGCCACCTGAGTTTTCTAATGTTTGCCAAGTGATGATCTCCATTCCTCCGGGTCGAATCGGAGGAAACCATAAGCATGTGAGGCGTGAACTCTTCGTTTCTCTAAGTGATGATGTGGAGCTTCATTGGGTGGCAGCAGATGGATCAAGGCGGGTTGAAAGGATGAAAGAGGGAGATAACCTCTACCTATTTGATGTTCCATCTCTAGTTCCTCACGCAATCCTCAATAGAGCAAAGTCCAAGCCAGCAATCATCTTAGAACTGTCAGATAATGCACCAGGCGAGGTAGAGCCTGTTGAAGTCATCCCTATTTCCTAACATTTATGCTCTTTTAACTTGCAGTCTTTGAAATATGTTTAATGACATGTTATAATTTAAATCATGGGTAGAACAGCTGCTATAAAACAACCTTTTGCTGATTGGCTTTTAAATTATTCCAAAAGTAATGAAAAGCCAACGCCCTTAAACGAAGCATTTAGCCTTTTATGCAAAGAGTTTAAGACTCTATCTCAAAAGCCAATAGGCGAGCGCAAGGATCTTTCGAATAAGATCAAGCTTCTCGCTGAAGAAGAACGCAATCGTCTTCAGAACGGCAAATATAAATCGATTCACACATTCTTTAACAAGCTCTCCCAGCTGTTCAAAGGCCATGGATTTATTCCGAGATATGAATGGGCTGAAAAAATAGCCTCTCGCCTGAACACGTTGCCACCTACCTTTGAAAAAGATAACTCTTATATTCACAGCGAATCCTTCAACCTTGAAAATATACCATGGAAAACGATTGGCGAGAAATTCGAGTTTAGAAAGGAGGCAATTCCCGCAGGAGGTGATCCTAAACGCGACTGGCATCTCTTTTGCGTGCAATGCAGGATCAAATTTCTCATCCAGGAGAATAAGTCTTTTCAAAAGGAGGAAATCTCAAGGATTCTATCGACCGGCGAAATTCACCTCGAAGATCTCCACCCTATGATTATGACCAAAGAGGAGCTAGACTATATACAAAAACATTGTGAATTTACTTTGTAGCCGGTCAATTTAGTTCATAAAGCTCCATGGGCTAAGGATGCGTCTTTGAGCTTTTGTATGGGTAAATCCTTCAAAACAGACTGTGAGTATGGGATTCTTGTTCATGGCACTAAAAATTCTTTCCAACTCTGGTAGAGCTGCAAGATATGGCTTTGCCAAGAATTTAGGAGCATTTGATAGACTCTCTACAAACATAGAGAGTTTATCAGCAGTGTCAGCAAGAGGGCAAGGCTGCTCCTGTTTAATTTTAGTCATTTCACAATTTTGCAATATCGAGGGTAATGCTGAGGCAAAAGCAATATTGCTTTTTTGTGCCATATGCTGAAGAACCACTGCCTGCTCCCATGCTCTAATGGCTTCAATTTCCTCTTCTGTTCCTCCCTCGATCTTGACTTGATGCCGATCGAAATCTTCCGACACAAAAATGCCATCATCGCCTAACGTATCGCATAAAATGCGAGTCACCTGATCGGGTCTTTGCAAATGATTTAAAACAAATCGAGCATGAACCAGTTTAAATGAACTTTTGTATTCTGAAAGATTGTGAATGTCCTGTACTTTCCATGTAATGTTCTCAACCTGTCTCGATTGCGCATGCATCTTAGCAAGCTGAATCTGCTCCTCTGAGATATCGATAGCGGTGATTAAAACCCCTTTACTTTGGAGGCGTGAGGCGATTTCGACAACGAGTATCCCATTTCCACACCCTACGAAAAGCGCTCTATCCCCTTGTTTCAAACTATCAAATGGAAAGAACTCTATTGATTTGCAATCGAAAATCTTATTCATTGCATTAGCTCTTGGTATATCTTGGAAGCCCACGTTTATTAGATAAGCCATGCCACACCTCTCCTCTTTTAAAACCTTCGGCAGACTATTCTATTAAAGCAATTTTGTCAAAAAAACAGTATGGTACGCAATTTGCTAATGAATAGCATGGAGTGAATTATGAAAATCAAACCTGACACTCTCCTCGGAGCCTTTGCTACTAAAGGTTCTTTTTCTGTTGCTACGGATACCCCGCTTGGCAAGGCTATCGAAGACTTAGATAAGCATAAGGAAAAGCTAGCCTCACTTGTTAAACGAAATCTGGACTTCGTAAGAAAAATTGGAGATCCATACAAGAAAAACTTGTCAAAAGCAATTAGAGAAGGAAAAGATTCTAAGACCGGACTCTCACATAAATTTGGACAATTCTTTAGAGGACATGGCTTCCGTACAAAAGACGAATATTTAGAAAGCGTTGCAAAAATGGTTGATCAATGTTGTGAAACTATTCCTGATTAGGTACTAGGGTAAAAAGCGGCGTTGCTCAGAAGGATTTGGCAGCTGGCAGCTCTCTTTAGAAAAGAGCCAGTTGCGGTTATTTGCGATGAGACGATAGGCCCAGTCATAGGAAAAGGCCGGCAAAAAGTAGAGCAGTCCTGGGATCGCTTTCACACCCCCTAGAAGCCAAAGAATGCGGAATGCTCCTTTACCTCGCATGTGAATCACAGGATGAAGGCTCTGAAAATTTTCAACGAGGATGAGAGTATCTAAGCTGGGAGGCGTGCCGAAATACCGCTTTGCAGTTGTTCCCTGAAGAGGCGCATAACAGAAGATACCCTTCTCATCATGCTTTAATACAAATTGCACAGCACGGTCGCAAAGACCGCACTCCCCGTCATAAAAAAGAAGGTGTTTTACACTTTCGGCTTGCATCTTTTAATCTCTTCAAATTCTTTGGCCAACATCAATGCCTCGTCATCATCATAGCCGCCGGATTGGATTTTTTGGCGGATTGCCTCGCGCTTCTCAAGCCAATTGCGATCTAAAAGCGTTTGCAAGGAAGCCTTAAAGTGATCGAGTGCTTTGTCGCGATTGATCTTTCGCTCTGTAAGCTCCATGACAAGTTTTTGGCCATTGCCTTCTTCGATTTGGCAAAGGGCTAACAGGTCTAGGGATTGCTTTTCTGCAAATTGAAGAAATGCCTGTTTACACTCTGCAATCTTAAAAGATTCCACATTGAGATGCATTGAGACCATTTGAGAAATTTCTGTATTGCTCAAAAGAAGCCAACGCAAAAGATCCGTTTCAATCACCCAATCGGGATCCACATTGTGTAAGCCTGCACTTGCGCTTTTCTTATAAAAAAGTGGCGAAATGTCAAGCTGCCCCACTCCTACAAGGCTTTCAGGAACATGCAAAAGTTGTGCAAGCTTTTTTAAGGACTCATGGACCATCACTTCCCCTTTCCACCCTCTAATCGCTTGACTAAGCTCAGTTGCACATGCATTTTTCTGAGCGGGGGCTGTCAGATCATTCTCTCTTGACCGCTGTTTCACCAAAAATGTGAGATAATCCTCTGCTTCTTCCAGCAATTGCGCAAACGCCTCTTTCCCCTGCTCCCGCAAAAATTGATCGGGATCAAGCCCTTCCGGCATCGACACGATTTTGGCTTCAATCCCCTGCTGATGAAAAAGAGCGCCTACCTTCTCCATGGCTTTGAGACCTGCTCCATCGGAATCCATTGCAAGATATACTGTCAAGATACCCAAACCTAAGAGCTCCTGCACGTGACCCTCTCCGAATGCGGTTCCTTGCGCTGCAACGGTAAAATCAAAGCCTTGGTCGATTAATTTCAGGGCATCAATTTGCCCCTCTACAATCAGAGCGCGCCGCTCTTTTATAATCCTATGTCTTGAATAGTTGAGGCCAAAGAGCACTTTAGATTTTTTAAAAAGAGGAGTCTCAGGCGTATTAACGTACTTACCTCCAAAGGTGGCCTCCTTAAACTTTCTCCCGGAAAACCCAATGACGCTCCCGGTAGCTCCCCGGATCGGGAAAAGGATGCGGTCGGAAAAAAAGTCGTGCTGGCCTTTCAATAATCCGCACACCTCGGCACTTTCTAAAGGAATTTTATGCTCTTTTAAATAGCGCCTGAGTAAACCAGGGTGTTTAGGCGCAAATCCTATTTCAAATGTGCGCACAAAATCAAGAGTTAGGCCCCTTCGATAAAGATAACGAAGCGCTTCATGGCCCTCTTCCGTGTGAAGAAGCAAGGCATGATAAAGTGAGCATGCCAATTCCATGGCAAAGCGCATTTCCTTTTTAGAGGGACCTTTCTCCTCAACTGTTTCAGTTCTTTCCAAATGTACCTGGAATCGCTCCGCCAAAAGCTCGACTGATTCTCCAAAGGAAAGCCCCTGATGATTCATAAGAAATGCGATCGCATCGCCATGGGCTCCACAGCCGAAACAGTGGTAGTGGGAGTCACCCCTCTGAATCATAAACGAGGGACTTTTCTCGTCGTGGAAAGGGCAAAGCGCCTTATAAGCTGCGCCCGCTTTTTTAAATTCGACATAAGGCGAAAGCGCCTCAACAAGATCGATCCTGCTCTTTAGATGCTCAAGGCTCTCTTTAGCAAACATCACCATCCGTGCTGAAGCTCTTGCATGATCGGATCTTCCCTTTTTCCCGGCCAGCCCGCATCGGTGCGTTCGTGGTAAAGCTCATCTTCTCCTTCAGACCACCAGGTATGGTTTTCTCCATGGCAAGGATTTTCCTCCGTACATTCGGGACCAACGACCCCTTTTTCAGGAACATAGGCAAGAGTCGTTGCCAAAATGAGCATGAGTGAATAAATCATCTTTCCCTCCACGGAAAAATTTGCAATACTGTCTGCAGTATAACAAATTATGCGCTAATGGAACAAGTCACCGGCTACATCGAGAGAATCACCTACCAAAACGATGAAACGGGCTACTCAGTCCTTCAATTGAAATGCCCCGGGCTAAAGGATCTCGTCACTGTTGTAGGAAATTTTCCGGGAGCAGCTCCGGGAGAAACGGTCCTTTGCCAAGGCTCTTGGACGATCCACCGCACTCACGGCAAACAATTTGAGACAAAATCACACCGCGTGCAAGCGCCAAGTGACCTAATCGGCATCAAAAAATACTTGGGCTCAGGTCTGATCAAAGGAATCGGCCCTATATATGCAAATAAGATTGTAGAAGCCTTTGGACTCAACACGCTTGAAGTAATCGACAAGGAACCTGAACGGCTCCATGAGATTTCCGGCATAGGGAAAAGCAGAGTGCAAAAAATTCTCTCCTGTTGGTCTGAGCAGCGCTCTATCCGCGACGTGATGGTCTTTCTTCAAGGCCATCAGGTCAGCCCCGCCTATGCCCAAAAAATTTTTAAGAACTATGGCGAAAAGAGCATCCAGATTGTTTCAGAAAATCCCTACAGGCTTGCTCGCGAAGTGTTCGGCATTGGTTTTAAAACAGCGGATGCGATCGCTAAAAATCTCGGAATCCCGAAGGACGCTCCCATTAGAACAGCTTGCGGCATCGAACATCTTCTCATGGAGCGTTCTGAAGATGGGCACGTCTGCTATCCCCTATCAAAATTTATCCCTGAAGCCGAGGAGCTGCTTTCTACTACAGCTCAGCAAATACAAAATGAGATTGCAAACCTCATCAAGGAAGAAAGAATCGTCGAGTTCACCCTTCTTGTTGAAGGAGAGCAGACGCCCTTTCTCTGGACGCAATCCCTTTTTAAAGCAGAAACAGGCATAGCTCGTGAACTTGAAAGGATCATCCGCGCCCCCTCCTCTTTGCGTACAATCGATGCTAAGCGTGCTTTAGCTTGGGTACAGGACAAGCTCTCAATCAAACTTGCTGAAAAGCAGGCAAAGGCTGTCTCTTCATGCTTTTTGGGAAAAGTGCAAATCATTACAGGGGGGCCGGGAACAGGTAAAAGCACCATCACAAAAGCAATCCTGAAAATTGCAGAAGAGCTCACAGACAAAGTTCTGCTTGCTGCCCCCACTGGAAAAGCTGCAAAAAGAATGGCGGAAATTACACAGAAAAAGGCTTCTACGATCCATGCTCTTTTAGAAGTCGATTTCAAAGCAGGAGGCTTCAAACGCAAGCGGGACAATCCCTTAGACTGCGATCTTCTGATCGTCGATGAATCGAGTATGATCGATACTTACCTCATGCACAGTTTACTCAAAGCGATCCCTTCTCACGCCATCCTCATTTTAGTTGGAGATGTGGATCAGCTTCCGAGCGTCGGCCCCGGTAATGTCCTGAAAGATATGATCGCTTCGATGCAGATTTCTGTCACAACACTGAATGAGATATTTCGTCAGGCAAAAGGATCAAGAATTATTACAAATGCCCACAAAATCAATCAGGGGCACTTTCCCGACATTTCTACTCAAGCAGACAGCGATTTTTTCTTCATCGAAGCTGAAGAGCCGGAAGATCTTTTAAGACAGCTTGTAGCCTTAGTTGCAGAGAGAGTCCCCAGAAAATACTGTTTGAACGCCATCGAAGAGATTCAAGTTCTATCTCCTATGAAAAGAGGTCTTGTTGGAACAGATAACTTGAACCAAGTGCTGCAAGAACAGCTTAATCCTCAAAAAGAATCGATCTTTAAAGCCGGTAAAAAACTTCAAGTGAAAGACAAAGTGATGCAGATCCGCAATAACTACAAAAAAGAAGTTTTCAATGGTGATGTGGGGAAAATCCTATCGATCGATCAGGATGAGCAGACGCTAATTGTCGGATTCGAAGAGCGCGAAGTGACTTACTCCTTCTCGGAACTGGATGAACTTGTTTTAGCTTACGCAATCACCGTACATAAGTTCCAAGGCAGTGAATGCCCCTGCATCATCATGCCGGTACACACAACCCACTTCAAACTTTTAGTCAAAAACCTAATCTATACCGGCGTCACAAGAGGGAAAAAACTGGTGATCCTAATAGGAACAAAACGCGCATTGATGCTTGCTGTCAAAAATGATGAAGTTAAAGAGCGCCATACAGGACTTAAGCAAGCATTGCTAGGATACTTATGAAAGTAAAAAGACTTATAACCCTTCTCGTAGCTCTTGCCTCGCTTCTATTCTATTCATTTGAAGCCCACGATCCGGCTCCCCTTGCAGTTAACGGAGAGCCAGCGTGCTTTTATTCTACCCCTTCCAAGGTCAACTTAAGAGATACGATCATAGAAAGCTTAAGAAGGGCAGAAGAATCGATTCTCATCGTTGTCTATACCCTAAAAGATGCAGGCATCATAAAAGCGTTAAACGAAAAGGCTTCAAACGGGCTCTCTATTACAGTTGTTTGCGATGCAGAAGCCTCAGCTGGGGTTGAAAAAAAGCTTTCTCCAAAAATAAAGCTAACGATGCGAAAAGCACAGGGTTTAATGCATAACAAATGGATCGTGATCGACCGTGAGCAAGTGTGGGTAGGTTCCGCAAACTTCACAGGCGACTCTTTCAAAAAGCACTTCAACATGATGGAAAATGTGAAATGCAAAGAATTAGCGGTAAAAATTATTCAAAAAGCGAACCAGTTTACCTCACAATCCTTTGAACAGAAGCAAACGAGTTTTAGCTACTCCATCAAAAAAAGAAAGGTTGAACTTCTTTTTCTTCCTGATGAAATAAAGGCAGTTGAAAAGCTTGGGCAACTCATCGATAGCGCCAAAAAAAGTATCCGCGTTGCCATGTTCACTTTTACCAGGAGAGATTTAGCAGAAAAACTTGTCGAAGCTAAAAAACGAGGCGTCGATGTTGCGGTCGCAATCGATCATGGAACAGCCCATAATGCCAGCCAAAAAATTGCAGCCTATCTCAAAAAAGAAAAGGTTCCCCTATTTTATAACTCTGGAAAAGAACTGCTTCATCACAAATTTGTCTATATCGATGGCAAGATTTTGGCCCACGGCTCTGCAAATTGGACACTTGCAGCATTTAAGCAAAATGACGATTGCATTATGATCCATTTTGATCTGACAAAAGAACAAAAATCGATTCTGGAATCAGCCTGGAGGAATCTTGTCACAAAAGCAGCTTAAGATTGGCTTGATCGGTTATGGCAAAATGGGCCGTCTTGTCGACCAGGAGGCCAAAAAGAGAGGGCATGAGATTGAGGGGGTTTGCGATCGCCATGCAGCTCACGCTATCTCGCTTGCAGAGTTAGCCAAAAGATCTGATATCCTGATCGACTTTTCTTCATCCGATAACGTGCATCACTCCATTCAAGAGGCCGCAAAGGCTCAAAAAAACATCGTGATTGGGACGACGGGATGGAATCACCAGGATCAAGCGCGAAAAATTGCTAAAGAAGCAGGCATCGGCATCCTGTTTTCTCCGAATTTTTCAATTGGAGTGCTTCTATTTAAAAAGCTTGTACGTGAAGCAGCCAAATTATTCCACAACGTTGATGGCTATGACATCGCGGGTTTTGAAATACACCATTCGAAAAAGCAAGACGCCCCCTCGGGCACAGCTAAAGCTCTTGCAGACTCAATAGTAATTGAATGGCCATCCAAAACAGAAATACTTTATGACACTCCTGAAGGGCAGATCAAACCCCATCAACTCCACTTCACTTCTTTGCGCATAGGCTCCTGCCCTGGAACGCACGAAATCATCATCGATTCGCCATGCGATACGATTACACTTCGCCACGAAGCAAAAAATCGTGAAGGTTTTGCTTTAGGAGCCGTCATAGCGGCTGAACAGCTTTTTGGGAAACAGGGATATTTTACCATGGAGGATTTGCTCAAATGATTAAGGGAACCAAAACTGCCCTCATTACGCCTTTCCTCGACGATGGATCTTTAGATGAGAAAGGGTTAGAAAAGCTAATCGGCATGCAAAACGAAGGTAAAGTCGATGGCATCGTTCTTTTAGGAACTACCGGTGAGGCACCAACACTTACCACAGAAGAAAGAGAACGGGCGATCAGAATCGCGAAGGCCAATATAGCCCCTTCCCTTTCCCTTTGGATAGGTACAGGAAGTAACTGCACGCAAAAAACAATCGAGGAGACAAAGCGCGCGCAACAGCTTGGCGCAGATGGCGCTCTCATCGTTACTCCCTACTACAATAAGCCGACCCAAGAAGGTCTATACGCACACTATGCAGCAATTGCAAGGGCAACAGAGCTTCCCATTATTCTCTATAATGTCCCTGGAAGGTGTTCTGTGACCTTAAGCGTTTCAACAATCGTAAAGTTAGCAAAAATCCCGACCATCTGCGGCATCAAAGAAGCCTCAGGAAATCTTTTGCAAATGATGGATCTCATCGAAGCGATCACACCCAACAGATCCGACTTTGCCATTCTTTCAGGAGATGATGCCCTTACACTACCTCTGATGGCTGTAGGCGGCCATGGCATCGTTTCAGTTGTCAGCAACTTAGTGCCGGAAGATGTATCGGAACTCGTTCAAGCGTGTTTTAAGGGAAATTTCGAAGAAGCAAAAAAGATTCATTACAGGCTTCTTCCTCTTTTCCGTGCCGCGTTTATTGAGACTAACCCCATTCCAATCAAGACTTTGATGCGCTTTGCACATCTTCCCTCAGGCCCATGCCGCCTCCCTCTTTCGACGCTTGAACCTGAAAATGAACGCAAGTTGAGACACCTTTACGAAACCCTTAAACTCCCACTACTCGCTCATGGTTAAACGCAATTGTCATATTTCGAAATTAAAGGGAAGTTACCTATTCCCGGAAATTAACAGGCACAAACAAGCGCTCCTCAAAAAACATCCTGAAGCTAATCTAATTAGCTTAGGAATTGGCGATACAACGGAACCGATTCCGCCCTCAATCACCGCAGGACTGACAGAGGGTGCAAGCAAATTAGGAACGGCAATTGGCTATTCCGGATATGGGCCTGAGCAGGGAAATGCCGCGTTAAGAGCAAAAATTGCAAAGACTCTATACCAAAATCGGGTGGACCCTGAAGAGATCTTCATTTCTGACGGATCAAAATGCGACATTGGAAGATTGCAACTTCTATTTGGCTCCTCCTGCACGATCGCAGTTCAAAACCCTTCCTATCCTGTTTATGTAGACACTGCTGTTGCCATGGGACAAACAGGGCCTTTTCAAGGTGAAGGGTATGAAAAGATTGTCTATCTTAACTGCCGCCCCGAAAACGATTTTTTTCCCGATTTGAAGAACGCTCCAAAGACAGACCTCATCTATTTTTGCTCTCCCAATAACCCTACGGGTGCCGCAGCAACGAGAGAGCAGCTTGCAGAACTCATCTCCTTCACAAAAAAGCAAGGCTCTATCCTAATCTTTGATGCAGCTTATTCAGCCTATATTCGGTCAAAATCTGCACCTTTTTCAATTTATGAAATCCCCGGGGCTGACGAAGTTGCTATCGAATTGAACTCCTTTTCTAAAATGGCAGGATTTACAGGCGTACGCCTTGCTTGGGCAGTTGTCCCAAAAGCTCTCCGCTACGAGGAAGGTCATTCTGTAAGAGAGGATTGGCTAAGAATCGCCACTACCTTTTTCAATGGAGCTTCAAACATTGCTCAATCAGGCGGGATGGCAGCTCTTGAGCCTCAAGGGCTTATAGAAATTCGTGCGCAAACGGACTACTATCTGCAAAATGCGCAACTGATCGGAGACCTCTTCCGAAATTTAGGTCAAAAGGTATATGGCGGCTCAGACGCCCCCTACATCTGGGTCCATTTTCCGGGGCGTAATTCCTGGGAAGTTTTTCATGAACTTCTTGAAAGATGTCATATTGTCTCAACGCCTGGAATAGGCTTTGGTCCCGGCGGAGAGGGTTTTTTGCGCTTCAGCGCTTTCAATTCGCGGAATAAAATTCTAGAAGCTATCGAACGGATTGCCTCTGGCAAAAATTAATTACTTTTGATAGAATTGACCTATGCCACTTTTTCAACTCGCATTAACATTTTTTTTAGTTACTAATCCAATCGGCAATTCACCGGCTGTATTAGCACTAGTTAAAAATTACGATTTTGCCAAACAGCGCTGGATTTTATTTAGGGAAGGATTCTTTTCCTTCCTGATCGCTATTTTCTTCCAATACATGGGAGAAAGGTTCCTGTCGCTACTCCACGTGCACGACTACTCAATGACACTTTGCGGCGGCACTTTGCTTTTGCTCATTTCGATCCAAATGATCTTCCCTAAACATGAAGATCCCGCACAGCAAACTTTAACGAGAGAGCCCTTTATTGTTCCCATCGCCACTCCTCTTCTATCGGGACCGGGCGTTTTGACGCTAATCATGCTTTATTCCAGACAGGAAGCTAATGACCTTAAGATTACAGGAGCAATCCTCCTTGCATGGACAGGCGTGGTTGGAGTGATGGTTGCTGCTCCCTATTTGCAAAAGCTTTTAGGCAAAAGAGGATTAATTGCTCTTGAACAGTTCATGGGCATGCTGCTTGCGGTGATTGCCTCAGGAATGCTGGCAAAGGGAGTTCAAATGTTTATAGACACCATGAAAAACGGCTAAGGGCGAAATATGACACTTTTTACGCTTTCACTCATTCTATTTCTAATTATGGATCCTGTCGGGAATATCTCCTCCTACCTCAAAATGGTTTCAACCTATCCTAAAAAGAAGCAGTACTGGATTATTGTAAGAGAGATGTGCATCGCTTTGGTGATCATGCTCATCTTCAATGAGATTGGAGAATTCCTCTTTGTGCAGCTACACATCTCTGAAACCGCAATCCGCCTTGCCTCTGGGCTGATACTCTTTCTGGCAGCTCTCAAGATTCTGTTTCCTTCCATTGACAGCCCACGCTCAAATCTCCCTGAAGGAGAGCCACTCATCACGCCACTTGCAGTGCCTCTTATTGCAGGCCCAGCACTTCTTGCGACGATCATGCTTTACGCCCATCTTGAACCTAGCCAACCTTTGATGCTTGCAGCTATCTTCATTTCATGGGCGGCGGCCTCATCCGTTCTTTTCCTTGCCCCCTTTTTCCAAAGAGTCTTAGGAACAAATGGATTGATTGCGACAGAGAGACTCATGGGTATGCTGCTAGTTCTACTTGCTATTGAACGCTTTACAAGCGGCGTGCAGCTGTTTATCACAGGGAAATGCTGCCTCTAAACTTAAAGTTAAAGGTTGCCTATGAGGGCACCCGCTACTTCGGCTGGCAAAAAACTTCTACCGGCCCCAGCATCGAACAGGAACTGGAATCAGTCCTTCAAACCATCCTAAGACACCCCATCCATCTCCAGGCCGCAAGCAGAACTGACCGCTGGGTGCACGCACTTGGACAGATTGTCAATTTTCACACTGTAAGACCCGATTTGGACATGAACAAACTTCTTATTGGGATTAACGCTCTTCTTCCTCCTGATATCGCTATCTTATCTATCGAAGAAGCTAAAGCCACCTTTCACCCAACCCTTGACGTCAAACAGAAAGTGTATTGCTATGATCTTTGTACCGGCATCGTCCAAATTCCCCAGAGAAGACTTTTCTCGTGGCATTTCCACTCTCCTCTTCGGCTCGATTCTATGCGAAAAGCTGCCCAATACCTAATAGGCACACACGACTTCTCCGCCTTTTGCAATCAAAAGAACAATGAAGAATATGAATCGCACGAACGCACGCTTGAAGCGATCGAAATCGACCACACCTTAGAAAATCAACTGCGCATTACTGTAAAAGGAAACCACTTCCTTTACAAGATGGTAAGAAACATCGTTGGGACCCTAGCTTACATTGGATGCGGCAAACTATCAGTCGATGCGATCGAATCGATCTTAAGAGATAAGGACAGAACACGAGCGGGCGTCACCGCCCCTGCACATGGGCTCACTCTCCACTCCATCCTCTACTAAAAATTAAACACAAAGTCACAAAGACACAAAGGGAAAACAGCCACTCCCTCTGGAAAAGAAAGTGCTTCCAAACACTATTTTAACTGACTGATTAAAAATCAGAATAATTCGAAAAGTTTGGCGGCGTACCAGGCGACGATGAAAAGCAGTGCAAAAGCGACAAACCACAAAGCATTCGGCACCCACTTCACGTGCGATCCAGGATGTCCGCGCATCTCAAGTGTACCTATCCCATAGGCAAAGTCTTGAGACTCCTTTTTACTAAAAACCTCTGAATGCTCTCGAACAAGCGCATCCCCGTCGACACCCAAAAAGTTAGCGTACTGTTTCACAAAACCCTGCGCATACACAGGAGAGATCAAGCGCTCCATCTGCCCCTCTTCAATAGCTTGAAGATAGGCCATTCTAATGGAAGTACCATTCTCGACCTCTTTCAATGAAATATTCATCTCTTTACGTCTCTTTGAGAAGGTATCGCCTATCTTTTTCAGTCCATCGCTAACTACTGTAGTCATCTTCCGTTTCTACTTTTAAAGGTTTAGTGTTAGTATATGCAGCAAAAGATATTCGAGCAAATCCGATGAATGGTTACTCCTTAAATTTCAATCTCGAGCTACGTGAAAAACTCTCCTACGACCTTGAAGGACAAGGCTTTGAATTCACACACCCTCAATACACTTATTTCCAGGCAAAAAAGCCAGGCTTGACAGTCACCCTGTATCAATCAGGTAAACTGATGGTGCAAGGCAAGGGAGCTAACGACTTTGTCCAGTTCTATCTGGAACCTCAGCTTTTGCAATCAATCGTCCTTACCCATCCACATGCCCATGTCGATAAAACAGCAAGGATTGGAGTGGACGAAGCAGGCAAAGGCGACTTTTTTGGCCCTCTCTGCATCGCCTCCGTGTATGGAGGAGAAAAGGAAATCGAAGCGCTTATAGAAATTGGCGTGAAAGATTCCAAAACAATGCAAGATTCCACAATCAGAAAAATGGCTGACAAGATCAAAAAAGCTGTTCCCTACCATGTCGTGAGGATAGGACCAGCAAAGTACAATGAAATCTATCCCAAATTTGGGAATCTAAATCTTTTGCTGGCTTGGGGCCATGCAACGGCCATCGAAGCGCTTGTAACAGAGACGAACTGTAAAAGAGCGCTCGTCGACCAGTTCAGCGACCGCCCTCATGTCATGACTGCCTTAAAGAGAAAGGGAATTGATATCGACCTCGAACAGCGCACAAAGGCAGAAAGCGATCCTGTAGTTGCCGCCGCTTCGATTCTGGCAAGAGATGCATTTCTTGCAGGAATGGAGAAGCTATCGAAAGATTGCGGTACTGAATTGCCGAAAGGCGCTTCAGCCAAAGTCACTAAAACAGGTGTCTCTCTTGCAAAAGAACATGGACTTGATTTTTTAAACTCAGTCGCAAAAACCCATTTCAAAACATTGAAAGAGATTGACGCGATTATCGGCGATTCATATAACTAGCAGTGATGAAAACCAATCCACTTACCATAGGTATCTTTTTAGTCATCATCGGCATATTAGCTTTGCTGATGATCAATCTTGCACCGCAACACCCATCAACTTCTACCCCTCTATTTGCTAGTGTAGGAAATGTGCGAGGCATGGCTGTTATTCATAAAGGATTGCCCTATACGCTTAATTTCAAACAGCAGGAATTCTCTATTGATAACTTAAACCGAGCAGTCAAGGTCAAAAAGAGCGATTTCGTATCCAGCAAAAACTCTTTTCTCTTTGACAAGATCGTGATCTACCGTTTTGACGGCGGCGATATTGAAGTTATCCCGGAAGCCCTCAATGAAAAGAATATCGTCTTCTCCTCCCCTAGCCTTTCGCAGGACTCCTATTTTCTTGAACTGAGCGGAGGAGAATTGTATACTCTCCTCAGCAAAACCTTTGATCCATGACCTTAAAAGAGCTTCATCTTAAAAACATCATCTTAGTCGAAAAAGCGCATCTTCTGTTAGATGAGGGATTCACTGTAATCTCTGGTGAGACCGGCTCCGGCAAATCTGCAATTCTAGAGGCATTAGGACTTGTTCTAGGTGGAAGATTCGACTCCAATTTAATCAGACAAGGTGAATCTTCAGCTTCAGTAGAAGCGGTATTTTATCTACGCAATGATCATCCAGCTCTTATGCTCTTGGAAGACAGGGGCATTTCGATGGAAGATCCATGTAGCCTTATTGTTAAACGCGAATTGTCCTCCCAGGGAAAAAGCCGTGCATTTATAAACCATCAGCCGGCGCAAATCAGCCTTTTAAAAGAACTGGGAGACCTGCTCATCGAAATTGTGGCCCAACATTCTACTTTTAAACTCTTAAGTTCCGACCATCACCGGACACTTATTGACATCTACGGCAATCTTGAAACAGAGGCAGCAAATTTCAGAGAGAAATATGAATTGTCACAATCCATGCATCGGGATCTTGAAAAGAAAAAATCGACTTTGCCCTCAAGAATGCGAGAAATGGAATCCTGTGAGAGAGAGCTAAACGAAATCAAAGAGGCTGCCTTAAAAGAAGGCGAAGAAGAAGAGCTCTTTGAAGAATTCTCTAGGCTCTCAAACGCTGAAGAACGCTCTGAACTTGCCACTCAACTGGAAAATGCTTTGGGATCCGATCGCGGCATTTTAACACAACTTAAAGGAGCAAAACACCCTCTGCAAAAGCTTCAAGAGCATGAACCTGCCATGAAAAGCGAATGGGAACTTTTTCACACCATCGTTTTAGAGGTAGAAGAGCTTCTACATACTCTCAGAAAGTACCAGTCTAAAGTAGAGCCGAACCCTGAGAGGCTGGAAAAACTGAATGACCGCCTTACCTTAATCAACAAATTAAAAATGAAATATGGCTCTTCCTTAAGTGATATAGAAAGGTATCGAGACCAATGCGAGGAGCGACTGAAAGAGTTAAGAAGGCTTGATCTTGATATTGCAGAACTTGAAAGCGCTTATATCGATCACCAAAAAAGCCTTTCAGAATCAGCTCTAAAACTTTTTGAAAAGAGGCAAAAGGCTGCGACAAAGCTGGAAAAGGCTGTTTCCGAAAAATTAATTGATCTAAATATGCCTTGCGCCAAACTCAAGACAGAATTTACTCCACAATCTATCACATCTGTCGGCTCACATCGAATTGAATTTTTTCTCTCAGCAAATAAAGGAGCCCCTTTTTTACCTCTTAAAGAGGCTGCAAGCGGCGGAGAACTTGCCAGAATCCTTCTATCGATCCACCTGCTTCTTGCTGACAATGCCCCCATTGAAACGTTGATTTTCGATGAGATCGATGCCAACATTGGAGGCACTACTGCATCTAAGATAGGCGAAAAATTAAAGGAGTTGGGCAAACAGATTCAAGTGATCTGTATCACGCACTTCCCTCAGGTAGCCGCCTGTGGAGACCACCATTTCTACATTTCAAAAAGCGAAAAAGCGCAAAAGACGATCACTGCAATCGAGGCTTTAGACAGTCGGGAACGTGAAGAAGAGCTGTGTCGCATGGCTGGAAAATGTTAGAAATCTTGACGAATATCCCCCATTGAATATAAAAATCTATTTTACGAAAAAAGGGAGTTCAATGTGAAAAAGCTTTTCATGACCGCGCTAACTGCTTTGTCTGCCACCACAACATTCGCCTACGCTCAATTAAACAACGAAGAGTACAGCGGACAGTCTATCTTAGCACAGGATGAAACAGCCGAATGCGGCCCCTTCTCTATAGGTTCATATGCAGACTGGACCGGAAAAGCTGACTTCCAGCATCGTCATTGCAAGCGCAAACTCGATACAGTTCAATACGGGGAGGCAGAGGCTGACGCTAACATGGTATTTTATTATGACCGCTGCAATAAGGAAGGCTTGGTTGCTTCTGCAAGTTACACTTTTACACAAATCAAATGGGAGAACCCCTATTTCAATCAGAGCGACTTTAATACAGCAAGCGTAGCAGTAAGCGGCTTTACAGAAAGAGCGCAAGATTGGAGGTGGGCAGGACAAGTCAAAATCAATTTTGACAACCTCGAGCATTTCAAATTTGCAGATTACATTACCTTTGACCTTCTTCTTTCAGGACGATACGCCTATTCAGAATGCTTTGGACTGCACTGGGGCGTGCTTGCCCTCACCGGTTACCGCATCGACCGCATCTACCCCATCCTAGGTTTTGACTGGCAGATTTCAGAAGATTTCAAATTAAACATGGTCTATCCTTTGAACATCTCTCTTGCTTATAGCATCACCAAGGAGTGGACGGCATTGATTGCAGGGAGGGCCTTTGATTCACGCCACCGTGTAGGGGCTGACCAACCTGTTTCAAGAGGCCTTGTCGAGTACCGCGCTGCTGGTGTAGAAGCGCAAATTGCTTATGAATCGAGTAATAAACGAATCGAGGGAGATATCCACGCAGGCCAAATTCTCGGCGGTACAGTCAAAGCTTCCAATAAAAGCCACCACCACATCAAACGCTATCCCTTTGATACTGCACCTTACGTCGGGGGCCACATCGCAATCAAATTTTAAACCTGAATTGCCCCCTACATCCTCGCTATAACTCGCAAAAAACAGTTAAGATGGCGAAGTTAAGGCCGAAGTCAAGGGTAGTCCCTTTACAAGGTCTTAAATTTGCTAGATTAGATGTTTCTTGCAGTTGTAGCGAGGATGTAGGGGGCAAGTCAGGTTTTAATCTAGGCGTCGGCCAAAAGAAGTGATTCTCTTCTATGTCCCTTTAGGGACATAGAACCTCTTGCATAATTCATACCCTTGCCCTTTAACGTTATTCTTGAATATTATTCTGCCATTCGATTACATTAATTGTTTTTTACTCAAACAAAGAGTGTTTAAAATGACTTATACCACCCCCTGCTCATATTATTATCTTCTTAGATCGCACGAATTCCTTCGCCCATCAAAGGAAGCGCACATTGAGTTTTTAATTGATCGACTTGATATGCATCAAAGCCCACAAACAACCCGAGAAGCTTCAAAATATTTATGTTTTCAGGACGGCATCCTTTTCATTAAGTTTCCAGCCAATTCTAATTTAGATGAAGAAGTATTTAGGGAGTTGGCTGTTGTGAGTTTACAAAGAACACCTGATGAAAAACCTGTAAAAGTAAAAAGATGGTCGGTTAAGGATGTTCACACCTTTCTAAAATTTGAACATCTGTCTAATGAAGAGCTAAAAGAGCTAGAAATATCCGGGGATCTCTTACAGGATCTACCTAATGAAGTGATTGATATCCTAGATTATTCTTCGAGGCTCAAAATGAGACAAACTATCGAAAAAATTAAAACTGCTCAGCAAGTGACATCCTCATTCAAGCAAATTAAACCCTTTATAAGTTTCCTCCAAACTGTGACCATTCAAACTCCGATTAAGGTAATCAAAAAGCAGAAAAATGATCAGCCTGTGAAGTTAGTTTGCAATGTCACGAATCAAAAGTATTTTACCATCTGGATTCCTCTGCCCGCTTCGGCAATGAGATCTGACAAACTGTTCCAAATGCGTTGCGCTATTGCTGTAGATGATCCCGACAAGCACGAAGTCTTTCTTATGAACGAAAAAAATAGGGTTAAGCTAACTGATAGCGTTCCGACCCCCTTCAAACAAGAGCAAAAATATGCTATTTACAATATATTCAATGGGGAAAAGACGTTTTTATTTGAAGCACTAATACATTTTCAGAAAGATGAATAACTTACAAACAGGGAATAAAAATTAGGCGTGTGATTCCTCAAAGACTTGTGCAATTTGTCGCATCACATCTTCTGTAAGCTGAGATTTCAAGTGCGAGGCCTTTAGATTCTCCAAAAGATGCTGCGTATTAGAGGCTCCAAGGATCACTGTCGATACATGCTGATTCTTCAGGCACCACGCAAGTGATAGCTGCGCAACAGACATGTTCAATTCATCTGCTATCTGACTTAAGCGTTTAACGATTGCAATATTTTTTTCTGTAAGATTGCCTCTAAGTTCCCGATGCATCTCAAGCCGGCTATTAGGGGGAATGCCTTCATTGTACCTTCCTGACAGTAGCCCAAATGCCAGAGGACTCCAGATTGTGGTTCCCATACCAAACCTCTTATAGAGCGGTAGATACTCATGCTCCACGCGATTTCTGCAGAAGAGATTATATTGCGGCTGTTCCATCGAAGGAGGGATAGCAGAAAGTTGAGCTGCAACCTCATGTGCCTTTTCAATATCCTGCGGGCTCCACTCAGATGTCCCCCAATAAAAAACTCTTCCAGATCTAACCAGGTAATCCATTGCGCGAACAGTCTCTTCAATCGGTGTGTTTGGATCGGGACGATGGCAAAACAGCAGATCGACATAATCTGTTTGCAGCCTGCGAAGAGAATTTTTAGCCCCTTCAATGAGATGCTTTGAGGAAAGACCGGTCATATTGGGGCCTTTTCCACCCCAAAAAAGTTTTGTGGAGATGACTAGATCTTCTCTTTTGTAGTCGCGCATTGCCTCTCCCAAATAGAGTTCTGCAGCCCCCTCTCCATACGTTTCAGCAGTATCAAAGAAATTGACTCCATTTTCAAATGCGACTCTCATGCACTGGCGAGCCCCTTCCAAGCTTAAAGTGGTGCCAAAAGTAAGCCACGAACCAAAGGAGAGTTCGCTAATTTTTAAGCCAGCTTTGCCTAGATTTCTATATTCCATAACACTCTCTCTTTAGCGCATCGCGCAAGTTAGAACCTATAAATGGATAACGCGCCTGCATCAACTTCGTCGGCTCAACGCGAGCGCCGGTTAAAAGAATCTCTCCCATTTCACCAAAAATAATTTTCACAAGAAATTCTGGCATGGGAAAAGGTGCAGGCCGATTGAGAACAGAAGCTAATGTATGAGTAAACTCCTCATTGCGCACAGGGCTTGGAGACACAATATTAACAGGCCCATCCAAAGACCCATCCAAAATGGCTTGATGCAATGCCCCAACGGCATCATCGATTGCAACCCAACTCATGAACTGCCGGCCAGACCCAATGCGCCCTCCTAAACATAGCTTAAAAGGCAAAAGCATCTTAGCAAGCGCTCCGCCATCTTTGCTTAAAACGATGCCAAAACGAGCTAAAACAACTCTTACGCCCTCATTTTTTGCCTTAAGAGCTTCCTCCTCCCATGCCTGTACCACTTCAGAAAGAAAGCCACTGCCAGGCAAAGATGCCTCATCGACAGTCTGTTCTCCCCTATCCCCATAAATTCCAATTGCAGAAGCATTGATCAAAACCTTAGGCTTATTTTGCATCCGTGATATTTTCTCCACGATACTCTTTGTAGCTAAGACTCTGCTGTTAAAAATCTCTTGCTTCCACTTGTTCGTCCATCGCTTCGATACCGGAGCCCCCGCTAAATTAATTACAGCATCGACCCCTTCGAACAATCCTTCATATGCGTTCTTGTCCATGCGCTTTAATGGATAAACAGCGTGACCTTCTGCCTTTAGAAACTGCATTAATTTTGTCCCAATTAGACCCGAAGCTCCTGCAATAGCAATCTTCATGATGCAATCCTTTTTTCGATCCCTCTTAAAAGACCTTTAAAAACAAAATGGTGAAGAGGATAAAGCAAATACCAATAAGCCATTCCCAAAAAACCTGAGGGCTCAAATACGGCTCGCTGCGTAATTTTGGAGCCCTCAGAATGCGGTTCTACATAAAATTCCAACCAAGCTTTTCCCGGAACTTTCATTTCCGCACGCAATCTAAGAAAATGGGGGGCTCTTATTTCTTCAACACGCCAAAAATCGACGACTTCTCCTGCTTTCAAATGGTGAGGATCGCGCCTACCTCTGCGAAACCCTACTCCCCCAACGAAAAGATCAAGAATTCCACGTAGCCTCCAAAGCCAATTGCAACAGTAATAGCCGTGCGCTCCCCCAATCGATTCAATGGGAATAAAAGCTTTCTCCGGCGAAAATGGAACGATTCTTTCCCTATGATCTAATAAACGGCCTCCTAAGGAATTTTTTGACCATTCGCTTTGGCTGACGCTTGAGGAGCGCGATTCATTCCAGCGAGTCTCAGGAGCCTCTTTACCCTCATTTTTTAAAGCCAAGGCAATTGCCTCTCGATACCCCATAGGATGAATGCCAAATAGATGCATTGCAAGAGGATCGTGGACAACTGTTGTGCAAGTAGCAGACTCGATCAGTTTGCGCCCGACTCTTGCATAAAGGGGTGTGACTAGCCCAAGCCATAAACTGGATAGTTTAGGGGAAAGAACCGGGACGGGAATCAAAAACCTTTTCAATTTTTTCTGCCTGGCATACTCAACCATTAGTCCACCATAGGAAACGCGGTCCTTGCCGCCAATCTCAAAAATCGGATTTCCGCTCAATTCCAAAGTCAAACTTTTAACGAGATATTGCAAGAGATCATCAATAGCAATCGGTTGCGCTTCTGTCCATACCCATTTTGGTGTGATCATCACAGGAAGCTTTTCTGTTAACGCTTTCACCATCTCAAAGGAAAGGCTTCCAGATCCTAGAACAATCGAAGCACGGAACTCGATCACCTGCACCCCTTCAGAATTCGCCCTGAGGATTTCCCCCACCTCTTGCCTGCTTTTTAAATGGGGAGACAACTCTTCGCAATGGCTGCCCAAAGCTCCAAGGTAAATAATCTTTTTTACACCGCATTTAGACGCTATGCGTGCAAAATGTGCAGCAAGCTCCCGGTCCTCAACGCTAAAATCGCCGGTAGAGCCCATAGAATGAATAAAATAGTAGGCAGACTCTATCCCTGTAAGAGCGCGCATCAATACTCTTTTGTCGCGCGCATCGCCTACCTCGTACTCGATTCCATCTTCCTGACGTTCAGACACAAAGGCAGAAGATCTCACGAGCAATCTCAAGCTTCTGCCCATCTCGGCAAGAGCTACCTTTAGTCTACCTCCTACATACCCGGAGGCTCCGGTAATGAGTATCTTTCCCTCAGCTTCCATGTCCGCATCATCTACTATTCCCCTGAAAAACTCAAATCGCTGAAAATTTGTAAAGCGCGTTCTCTTGCCTCAGCATGATCAACTATTGGAAAAGGATAATCTTTGCCCAAACGAACACCTGCAGCATTAAGAAGAAGATCAGGGGCCTCCATCGGCTGATGGATCCATTTGTCGGGTAGAGCAGATAGCTCAGGGACCCATTTGCGCACATACTCTCCCTTTGGATCAAACTTTTGTCCTTGCGTAGTGGGATTAAAAATGCGGAAATAAGGGGCAGCATCTGCACCACACCCTGCAGTCCACTGCCAACCAAAAGTATTATTGGCAAGATCGGCATCAACCAAAGTATCCCAAAACCAAGAAGCCCCCTCTTGCCAAGGAATTAATAAGTCCTTCACAAGAAACGAAGCCACGACCATGCGCACTCGATTATGCATCCAGCCGGTCTGCCAAAGCTGTCTCATCCCGGCGTCGACGAAGGGGTATCCGGTCAACCCCTTTTTCCAAGCCTTTAATAGAGCGTTATCCATTTTCCAAGGAAAGCTTCGAAATTTTTCTCGAAGCGGCTCTTGGGGTGTCTTAGGAAAGTAATAAAGCAAGTGATGAGCAAAATCGCGCCAAAATAACTGTCGGATATAACTATCAGCACCAGGCCTTCCAAATGATTTATAAAATAACGTCCTGGGAGAAATTTCACCAAAATGCAAAGCGGGAGAAAGATGAGAGACTCCATTTTCTAACGCAGGGAAATCTCTTGCAGATTCGTATGAGGCTAAATGCTGATCGAGAAAATCATCAAGCTGATCGACTGAAGAACCCAACATCTTTTCCTCCCACCTCTTATGAGTGAGAAGCTCAAGCGACTCAAGATCCAAAGAGGAAATCTTTGGGGAATATGGTTTCCATTGAGGTTTTGGAAGGGGTGCATGCGGCTCAAATATTTTTAGGGCTGCTTTATAAAAAGGAGTAAAGACCGTATAAGGCTTTAGATCCCAGGGCTCAGTGAGTAAAGAGGTGTTGAACGCTTTGACATGGATTCCCTTCTTTTGCAAAGCTAAAGTAAGTTCCGCATCTCTTTTCAAAGCATAAGGTTCATAACGAGTGCCAAAAAATAGCGAACGGGCACAAGTCTTTCGGATCACTTCCTCTAAAATCGCAAGGGAGGATCCCTTAAAGAACAACAGCTGAGGAATTGCCTTCTGCAACCTGGCTAGCGCTCCATGCAAATAGGCTCTGCTAGCACCGCCCAAAGGCCAATTCCCCTCCTCTTCAGGAGAATGGATGTAAAGAAAAACAAGAGGTGCGCCCGTAGAAGCTGCCTCTGCAACTGCGGGATGCTCTTCGATCCGCAGGTCGTTTCTAAACCATATAATAATAGGTGTCATAAGGGGAATTTTCTTTTGCTAATCTTCTGCTAAAAGGTGTAGCATTGTGGACAATACAAATCCATATGCAGTGCTATTTTTTACTCCTAATTCCCTTGTTTTGCTCACTCATGCCACTTCAAGCGCAAGAGGAAGCAAATCTTCAAGTGGATCTTAAAAATCCTTCCTACAGTGACGGCATTCTTCGCACCTCTGAAGGCGGTGTGATTCAAGCACCCGGCATCCGGATTCAGGCTAAAGAAATCGATTACTTAAGAAACAGGGACTCTCAAGTGGAGCATCGATTGTACGCTGCAGGTGAAATCATCCTCGACTTTGGCTCTTGCTACTTCATTGGCGACTCCTTAACTTACGATTTTAATACAGGAGAAGGTGTACTGGAAAATGGCGCTACATCTGTTGAGCCCTGGTATTTTGGGGGTGAGCTGATTTTCCTACATGCAGACGGAAGTTTCACTCTTTTCAACGGATTTGTCACAACATCACCTAATCAGGAACGCGACTGGGAATTCATTTGCGACCGAGCAACTCTTTATGAGAAGCGCTATCTTGAAGCACACGACATCAAATTAAAAATCTTTGATGTGTCGACTCTTTGGGTTCCTTCACTTAAAACAGACCTACAGGGAATTTTTGACGCTCCTGTGCGTTATACCTTCAAATGGGGCGGCGTCCAAGGGGTACGCGGCAGCATGGTCTACCAAGTATTCAATTGGAATGGCTTCAAGACTTTTGCGCGCTTTGACTACAGAATCAAAAAAGGACCCGGAGGAGGCATTGAAACATACTACAAATCGGAAGACCGCAAAGAGGAATTCAATACAATCAACTTCATCGCAAGAGATAACTCCGTTTCCAATCCTCATGAAAAAACGCGCTTCCGCTTTCAGGGCCTTTACCGAAACCAAATCTGGAATGACAAGATCAATATAGACCTTTCCTGGGACAAACTAAGCGATAGGGATATGGCGACCGACTATAACGACCGTGGGCTTGAACTGGACATTGCCGGACGCACACAGCTTCTGGTGAGGAAACAGGAAGAGACGCGCATCGAACGGTTTATGAGCCGAGTGAAGATCAACCATTTCCAATCTGTAAAGCAGCAACTACCCACATTAGAAGTTCTCTGGAAACCAAAACTTCTTGGTGAAACCGGTATTTATTCTGAATCAAACCTAAAAGCATCTTATCTCGACTTCTCCTATTCCAATGACATTCTCCACGTTCATGACTATAAATCGACTCGAATGGAGGGGTATCAGCACTTTTATAAACCTTTTGCATATAGATACTTTACATTCACTCCGGACGCCGGAGGCCGACTGATATACTATGGAACGACTCCTGAAGGCCATAAAAATCTTCTCGCATTCGCAACAGCAGGCGGAGAAATTAAAATGTCATTTTCCAAAGCTAGTGATTGCGTCAAGCACGTGATCGAACCTTATGCCCGCTTTGATTATCTGACATCTCCCACCATTTCACCAAGCGATCATTATATTTTTGATATCGATGACGGATGGTTTCATACAAATACTTTAAAAGTCGGAGTGAGCAATCAGATCTACACAAAAAATTCAGAGGGGTGCCTATCAAGGCCGTTTACAATAGATCTCTATACGTTCGGTTTTTTTGACACTCCAACAATCGACTATCTATTTCCTAAAATTTATTGCGATATTTCCTACTTAGCTACCCCGACTTTACGTGAATCCTTGGAATCAGCGTGGGATCTGCAGCATGGAGAGCTTGACCATTTCAATGCCAAAGCGGAATGGACTGCAGCTGAAAATCTTGCATTGCGAGGAGAATACCGCCACCGCAGTGCATGGGACTTCAGAAAAGCGGACCACAGAAACTTTATCCTAGACTCTTACCGGTCGGAAAACAGACTTCGCCATTCACAACTTTCCGACAGAAGAGATACGCTTCTGGCAGCACTCTATTTTCAATTCGACCCCAATTGGGCTCTTGAGTTTGAAGCGCGGCACGGTTGGAACCGAAGTACAGAACCTTCATATACTGAATTTGAGATCGATCTCATCGGCACTCTGCGTTCTGCATGGAATGTAAAACTTTCCTATCAACATAAGGAAGGCGATGACAGAGTCGCCTTTTACTTCTCTATCGGCCTCAATAAACCAAACCTTGCCAAATGCGAGTCGATGCTTCCCTGCCTTGAATGGTAGACAGATAACCGATAATCCACTAAAATTTGGGGCATGAAACTACTCATCATCGGTACCGGCTACGTAGGTTTAGTTGCAGGAGCGGGCTTTGCGGCCATGGGACATCACGTCATCTGCCTAGATATTAATCGGGAAAAAATCGATCAGCTCAATCAGGGTAAGATCCCCATCTATGAACCTGGCCTTGAAGAACTTGTTCAAAAAAACAGTCGTGCAGGAAGACTCTCTTTTACTACAGATTACAAAAGCTCTGTCCAATCTGCCGAAATTATATTCATCGCTGTAGATACGCCTATAGCCCATGACGGTTCCGCAGACTTGTCCCGAGTAAAAAACGTTGCACTTTCGATTGCAGAAGAGATGCAAAGCTACAAAGTAATCGTGTGCAAATCGACGGTGCCCGTTGGCACTTCAAGTTATATTGAACAACTTATTAAGGATCGTCAGAAAGAGCTTGGAATAGATGTGCCATTCGACGTCGTCTCTAACCCCGAATTCTTGAAGGAAGGTCATGCTGTCGAGGACTTCATGAAACCCGACCGCGTAATCATTGGTAGCGATAGCGAAGAGGCCTCGGAAATATTAAAGACCCTTTATGCTTCATTCACTCTCAATCATGACCGCACCCTTTTCATGGACAGGACCTCGGCCGAACTCTGCAAATATGCATGCAACGCGATGCTAGCTTCAAGGATCTCATTCATGAATGAGCTGGCACTTTTTTGCGAAGCCGTCGGAGCAAACATCAATGTCATTCGAAAAGGAATGGGACAAGATCCACGCATTGGCCCCTATTTTCTCTATCCTGGACCAGGGTATGGCGGATCTTGTCTTCCTAAGGACGTAAGAGCACTTAAAATGGACGCCCAAATGCGGAATATTGATATGCCCATTCTGAATGCCATTGAAGAAGTGAATGAAAGGCAAAAGCTTAGGCTGAGCGAAAAGATCAAAGACTACTTTGCTTCGAAAGGAGGCCTTAAAGGCAGAACCATCGCCATTTGGGGGCTCGCTTTTAAACCTGAAACTGATGATATGAGAGAAGCGCCATCACTTACATTGATTCAGGAACTCTCCAAAGAAGGGGCCATCTTAAGGCTTTATGATCCAGTCGCTCACAAAAACTGCGCATCCCTATTAGGACAAAGAGAGAATATTCAATTTTGCACTTCGGAGTATGATGCAGCTAAAGGAGCCGATGCAATCTGCCTCGTCACTGAATGGAAGCAATTCCGTTTTGCAGACTTTAACCAAATCCTTGCCGACATGACCGGCAACGCCCTTTTCGACGGAAGAAATCAGTATAGCCCTGAGAACATGGTGAATCTCGGATTTGACTATATCAGCATTGGCAACCGTTCTTTCACTCAACAACTCGTCCAAGCGCAAAGCCTGTGAACCCGGAAACCTTTACACAAAAATGGCTGCCAGCCATCGAGCAGAAGCTTGAGGAACTGCTTACATTTAATTCATCCCCTCAATCAAACCTCTATCAAGCAGCACGCTATTCTGTTCTTGGAGGCGGCAAAAGGCTCCGTCCCTTATTCGCATTAACAGCTTATGAATCCTTTAAAGGCGACGCGGAAAAAATACTTCAGCCTGCCTGTGCAATTGAGCTCCTCCATTGCTACTCTCTTATCCACGACGACCTTCCTTGCATGGATGACGATGACTTTAGGAGAGGTAAACCTTCACTCCATAAACACACAGATGAAGCAACCGCTGTCCTTGCGGGAGACTTTCTTCTTACTTACGCTTTTGAAGTCATTGCAAATGCCCATGCTATTTCAGGCGAGCAAAAGGTTTTAATGATCGCATCCCTTGCAAGGTCTGCAGGTGGAGCCGGAATGGTGGGAGGCCAACTTCTTGACCTTGAAGCTGAAAAGCAAGCCATAAGTTCCGAGATGCTGGAATATGTACATCTCCAAAAGACCGCCGAAATGTTTGCCTGCGCATTTGACTTTGCTGCGATTCTCTCAAATTTGGAAAATCAGAAGCGTGAAATCTTTAGAAAGGCTGGTCTAAAAACAGGTCTCGCCTTTCAGATCCTGGATGATGTCCTGGACATCACTGCAAGCAAAGCAAAACATGGCAAGTCTGTGTCTTCTGATCAAGTGAATGGAAAATCCACTTACGTCACCCACTTTGGTTTAGAAGGTGCAAAGCAAAAAGCCTCAGTTACTCTTAATGAAGCTTTCGCGCTTTTGCACGAATGCGTCCCTCCCGACTCCCTCATTGAGCAATATATTGCATGGGTCATCAAATGAGCTTACAACAAAATTCTCTAATTCTTGATCTCTCCGAATGTAAAATTAGACATAATTTTGCAAAACGCACCTTTGATATCCTTTTCAGCGCCTTAGTTCTTTTACTTCTATCCCCCCTATTTCTTCTTTTGGCCCTTCTCGTTACAACCACCTCTCGTGGCAAAGCAATTTACGGCCATCAAAGAATTGGCAGAGGAGGTAAACCTTTCCGCTGCTTCAAATTTCGAACAATGCATCTGGACGCAGATAAACGACTTAAGGAAATCCTAGCCACAAATCCAATCCTTCGGGACGAATGGGAGCGCACGCATAAGCTCAGAAAGGACCCACGGGTAACTGCTATAGGAAACATTTTAAGAAAGCTTTCCCTTGATGAACTCCCTCAATTCTGGAATGTCCTTAAAGGGGATTTAAGCGTCGTAGGGCCCCGTCCTGTAGTTAGGGAAGAGCTCCTCAAATTCTACGGAAGAAAAGCACCCCTCATATTATCGATTAGGCCCGGTTTGACCGGTCCTTGGCAGATCTCGGGAAGAAGCAACATCTCTTATGAAGAGCGCGTTTCTATGGATGAAAATTACGTTAAAACACATTCCCTTGCAGGCGACCTCTTCATCGTACTTAAAACGATTCCAGCCATGCTTTCATCCAGAGGTGCCTATTGATTCCTGCCTTCTCACCACCTCTCCTTCTGGCTGCAATTGTTCTAACCCTTACAGTGCCCGTATTCTTTCCTTGGCTGAGCATTCTCTACTTTCCTCCTTTCCTGATTCATAGCCTATATAGTAGGACTTTAACATCATCTCTTTGGAAGGCAGCCTTGGCGGGCATCTTTATCGATCTTTTGTCTACCCAGTCTCGTTTTGGTCTGCATACGGCCTCCTACACGATCGCTCTTTATCTCACTTCAAAACTCAAGAGCCAATTTTTTGAAGACAGTTTAAGCACCATGCCGATCATGACCTTTTTCTTTTCTCTCTTTCTCACCCCAGTCTATTTCCTTCTTCTTTTGCTTCTCGACAAGCCGCCGCAATTAACTCCTATGATCCTCACAGCAGATTTTTTTCTCATGCCTCTCCTTGATTCAGCATACTCACTATTGATCTATACGCTACCTCTATTCCTGTTGAGAAAGCCTGTTAGAAAGGGCTCCGATTACTTTTTGAGAAAATAAATGATGGAATTTAAACCTCTTGCTGACAGACTGAGACCCCAAACTCTTGAAGAGGTTGTTGGACAAGAACAACTCACCGCGCAAGATGGTTTAATCGCCCGTGCCATCAAAAACCAAAAGCCTCTTTCAATTCTTCTTTGGGGTCCTCCCGGTTCAGGAAAAACTTCGATCGCAAGGCTATATGCAAGCGCTTTCAATTTAAAATTCATAGCCCTTAGCGCGGTCTGGGATGGAATCGGTGAACTGAAAAAATTGATCAAAGAGCTGACGGACACCCCTCTTTTTGGACGGAGCGCCCTATTATTCGTCGATGAGATCCACCGATTTAATCGAGCCCAACAAGATGCCTTTTTACCATTCCTCGAAAATGGCACCATCATTCTGATTGGAGCTACCGCAGAAAACCCATCCTTTTATTTAAACCCTGCTCTGCTTTCCCGCTTACGAACCCTTTCATTAAAGCCTTTAGATCATGAAGCACTCTTCAAACTCATGGCGCGTTATGAAGAAAAATGCAGGAAACTCCCCCTCTCCGATGACGCAAAAAAGTTGATCGTCGAATATGCTCAAGGAGATGGAAGATATCTATTTAATCTGATTGAAAATCTGGAATCCATTCAGAATGAGACTCTTCTGACTCCGGAGGAGCTGAATCAATTTTTGCAAAGAAGAAGTCCTCAGTACGACAGGGATAAAGACCAACACTACAACTTAATCTCTGCTCTCCACAAATCAGTCAGAGGATCCGATCCCGACGCAGCCCTCTACTGGTTTATGAGGATGCTTGAAGGTGGCGAAGACCCTCTATTCCTGGCACGAAGGATCATCAGAATGGCAACAGAAGACATTGGGCTTGCCGATCCCCAAGCACTACCCCTTGCCATCGCTGCACGCGATGCTTACCAGGCACTCGGCTCACCTGAAGGCGAATTAGCTCTTGCAGAGGCGCTCATCTACCTAGCCCTCGCTCCGAAAAGTAATTCCCTCTATGTCGCCTACGGACAAGCAAAGGCTTTGGCAGCCGAAACGAGCCATTTAAGCCCGCCCAAGACTATCTTAAACGCACCTACCCGGCTGATGAAACAAGAGGGATACGGAAAAGGCTACCAATATGACCACGATTTAAAAGAGGGATTCTCGGGACAGGATTACTTCCCGGAAGAAATGGATCGCATTGGACTTTACCAACCGGTAGCGCGAGGCTTTGAACGAGAAATGCAGAAGCGCCTTGAGTATTTCAAGGCGCTCCGCGAGAAGCTATCATAAGTTCTTTTGTTTCAATCTACACTTAGTGAAGCGCTGCGCTTTCTGCTGCTGCACATCCTCAAGCATTGCCTGAATCTGTTTTTCATCGGTAATGCCATTTGATTTCATTACCTCAGAAAAAAGACCCAGCAAAGTATCCCTGAACAACTTGACTGTTTCCTGCCGTGCCTGAGGATCCATGAGGGGGTTGGGATCCATATGAGAGGCCTTCTCTTCTACAATCTTTCCTACCTCTTTATCTTTTCCGACAAGCTCTGTTACGATTGAATCCCATTTAGATTCCGGAACATTAAACTTTTTCAAGGTTTCTTTGACAAAGGGCGCCGGGAAGTAAGCCAGTAATAATTCCTTAGAGCACTCTTCAACGCTTTGATCAGCAGCGTAAAGTGAATTTAAACCAGCTTGACATGCTATGAATGCCGACAAACAGATCATGAACTGCTTTCTCACATTTCCTCCTCTTTGGAAAACACCAGATTACAAAATAGAGGATTTATTCACAAACGCCCCTTCTTTTCCTCTCTAGGCTCAGGAAGACAGCCATTAATTCGCCTCTGATTCTTTTCAAGAATGTACCTAAACATTCCTTCAATCGTATCCCCATCCCAAATGCGCCAGTAGTTAAATGTATCCGTAAAGATCTCTCGTTCAATGCGTATGAGAATTTCTTTTGCTTTTACTGGATTAAAGGGATGCTCCAAAGGATTTTTTGCCTCACGTTTTGCCTCATTTTTAATCCTCTCCCGTGCGACACGAGCATTTCTTTTAAGGTCATTCCACAAAGGCGTCCAACTGCTTTCATAAATCGCATAGTTCTCCATTGCAACCTTTACATCGCCTTCGTGAAAAAAATTGTCTGCAAGATCATAGAAGCAGCGAGGAGCATCCTCATAGGCGGAACAGATCTGTATACAGAATAGAAATGAAAAAGCCCATTTTATCATCTTCGCTTCCCTCTTATTTCAAATTGGCATACTCTAAGTGCAATATGCCAGCAAAAATCTTAGAAGGAAAGCCCGTCGCTGACGCCATACAAGCGCAAGTCATGGAAGAGATCGCTCGCTCACTCCACAGACCTCCATGCCTTGCAGTGCTTCTCGTTGGCAAACACCCCGCCTCATTGATCTATATTTCCAGGAAGATCAAAGCGTGCGCCTCAGTAGGAATCCGCTCATTAAGAATTGAGCTTCCCGAAACCACAACGCAAAATGAACTTTGGCAAGAGATCGAAAGGCTTAATGCCGACCCGGATGTGGATGGAATTTTAGTGCAGCTCCCTCTTCCGGAGGGCATCGATCCTCTCTTCATCATGGACAAGATCTCCCCTGAAAAAGACGTGGATGGTCTCAACTCCGTGAATATGGGTAAACTTTTCATGGGGGTAGAGGAAGGAATGGTCCCTTGCACTCCTCTTGGGATCATGGCACTCCTCAAGGCCCATTCAATCCATCCATCAGGAATGCAAGCTGTCATCCTCGGAAGGAGCTTGATTGTGGGAAGGCCGATTGCAGCTCTCTTGCTCCATGCTAACGCTACTGTGACAATTCTACACAGCAAATCGAAAAACGGCATTGAAATTTGCCAACAAGCCGATCTCATTATAGCTGCTCTTGGTTCGCCGCTCTATCTCAAAAGCAATATGGTGAAAAAAGGAGCGATCGTCATCGATGTAGGCATCAATAGAATTGAAGATTCCAACGACACAAAAGGCTACCGCATCGTAGGCGATGCCGATTTCGACGACCTCCGGAAAGAATGCTCAGCCATATCCCCTGTTCCGGGCGGTATTGGCCCCCTTACGATTGCCTTCTTACTTGCCAACACGATGAAATGCTACAGAAAGCGCTTCTCCTAATCTTCTTACTTGTCGGCTGTCAGGAGCCGAAGCCCCCTCTTCAGCGTTTCGAAGGCATCGCCATGACGATCCCGTATACCATTTTAACCGATACTTCACTCGATGAATCAACCGCCTTCAAAGCCATTCAGGAAGGCTTTGAAGAGGTCAATGCCCACTACAACAAGTTCAATCCAGATTCAGAGCTCTCCCATATCAACCGCTTAAGAAAGGGCGAGCGCCATACCCTATCTCCAAGACTTCTTGAGTTGCTCCTACTTACAGAAAAAATAGTGACCTTCTCTGGAGGAAAATTTGACCCCACCATCGAACCCTTACAACGCCTCTGGAAGGAAGGGAAAGTTTCCTCTCAGGAAGAGCTTGCCGAAGCCAAAAAAATCGTAGGTTGGTCCAAAATCCACATAGAGGGCCATCAGATCTGGAAGGAACAGGAGGGAGTACAGCTGGACCTTGGAGGCATTGCAAAGGGGTATGCCGTTGACTTACTCTTCGAAAAGCTGCGCGCCTTAGGCAGTCAACATCTTTACGTCGAATGGGGAGGCGAGATCCGCGTTTCAAAGGAGCACCCCTCAAAACGTCCCTGGATGATCGGAATTCGAAATCCCCTGCATGAGGATAAGCCTCTGCTGACTCCTCTCTCCAACCAAGCCATTGCCACCTCTGGCGACTATGAACAGTTTTACATTCTCAACGGAGAGCGCTACACCCACATCGTGGACCCTAAAACAGGCTCCCTGCTAAAGGCCAGAGCTGATGCGCCCAAGAGCCTTACCATCATCGCTCCCACCTGTGCGTTAGCCGATGCACTCGCCACCTGCTTCTTTTTTCTTGATGCAGACTCAACTCCGTTAGAAGAATTTCCCGGAGTCATACTAATCAACTATTTAAAGTAGTCATTTAATTTAAATTAATATATAATTGTAAAAAAAACACAATTATATATATATGATAAATTTATCAAATCTATTTAATCGCGGGCAAGTGATTGCTTCGATTCAGGAAAAAGATGCTCCTATATTAAAAATTTCTAAAATTTTTGCTCATGCCTACGAGGGTGAATGCGATCTATTTGAACAGGAACTTGAAAGTGCTCCCTCAAGAAACATTGATGTGAATCAAAGCTTAGTCACTTGGATTGCCTATTCAAGAAACTCAAGCTCTATCCATCAAATGCTCCGTACCCTAAAAAACAGGAATCCGGAAGGATTTAAAACAGATGTTGAACAATTCAAACAACTCACATTAGTCGATTTACTTAAAACATCCTCAT
>CAZSDA010000009.1:62009-74872 GCA_964605535.1 uncultured bacterium | reverse complement strand
TCTTTGTGCCTTTGTGTCTTTGTGTTAATAAAATGATGTACGAGTGAGCTGCCAGGTTTTTATTTTCGGCACTAGATAACCTCTAGTGCCTTTTTTTTGCCTGCAAGCCGTGATTTATTTTAAACACAAAGGCACGAAGACACAAAGAGGTCCGATTACACATGTGCTATTTAGCTTCTTTGTGCCTTTGTGTCTTTGTGTTAATAAAATGATGTACGAGTGAGCTACCAGGTTTTTATTTTCGGCACTACTTAATTGTAGTGCCTTTTTTTTATCTATAAGCCAGGATCTTTTTTAAACACAAAGACACAAAGAGGTCCGATTACACATGTGCTATTTAGCTTCTTTGTGCCTTTGTGTCTTTGTGTTAATAAAATGATGTACGAGAGATTTGTGCAGCCTAAGTTTTTATTTTCGACACCCTAAATATCGTGATTTTTTTAAACACAAAGGCACAAAGACACAAAGAGGTACGATTTACACACATGTGCTATTTAGATTCTTTGTGCCTTTGTGTCTTTGTGTTAATAAAATGATGAACGAGAGTGTAGGATGAACTATTTTACCGAAAGCCTTGCCTCTTCGTGCTCGATTCAAAGCTGCTTTTCCAATATTCGCGATTTATTAGATGTGTAAGATTGAATAATATTTTAATTATTGTGTATAATAACAGTCGTTGATGTTCTTTTAATTTTAAGGGGGGTATGGTCGATTTCTTAAGGTCTTTCAACAGAGCATTTGGAATTTCTTACAAAGCGCCATTCAAAAATGTTTCAGCCAAACGCGCTAATAAAATGAAGTTGCTTAATAGTTTGCCACTTGTAGGAATAATTACTGGAGTTGGAATATTAGTAAAATCTCAAGAAGAGTCTGGAAGAAAATTATTAGCTACTCGTGCAATATTATGCGGTTCTATTATAGGCTTGCCTATTGTTTTTGCATTAGATCTGATTTCTTCACTTTCTACGCAGATTGTACAAGCGAGAAAGTCCGATGAAGAAATCAAATCGAGAACGTCCTTTAATGCTGTGAAGGAGGACTTTGACGCAGCAGTTTTAAAATTTGAGAAAAAAAAGGCCAAAAAAGAAGCCAAAAAATTAAAGAATTCTCAGTAAAGTATTTTCTTAGAAGCTGAAGTAATGAGAGTCCAAAAGAACAGCAGGACGACCGCAGGGGAAGAAGATTAAGATCGTAAGGTACTGCGCTAGAAGAGCACGGGAGATTAGGGCGGCCTAAGTTTTTATTTCCGGCACTACTTAATTGTAGTGCCTTTTTTTTATCTATAAGCCAGGATCTTTTTTAAACACAAAGGCACAAAGAGGTACGATTTACACACATGTGCTATTTAGATTCTTTGTGCCTATGCGTCTCTGCGTTATAAAAAACGGCGACAGGACGGGGCTAGCCTTGCAAGCGCAAATGACTCTTCAGACAAAGGTTTTAATCCACTCTCTTCCCTCTTCGCTTAAACAATGTATTACGCTGCTTGTCCTTGGGTGATCACAGAGGTCTTTTGCATCGATCAATAGGGTCCCTTGACCATCTGGATAGTAAATTGGGATGTTGTCTGAGCTGTTTTCATACTCTATAGCAACTGTAATCGGGGCAACAAATTGCATCCCTGATAGGCCTATGTGAGGTAGCGAGCTATTTCCCCACATTTGAGTATCCCAGCCAATATTGGAAAAACTCATGAGGTTCTTCCAATAGCCGTACTCAGTAGTTCGGTTGATTGAGGGCACATAACCATAGCCTTCATTGTCCACTGGAGGGAAGCCCCAGCATTGATCACTTTTTGCCCTGGGTATGCGAAGAGGATACCCAAGCTCTGTTGAATTTGAAAATGGAGGAAGTGTGCAGAGGGTGTTATTGATGAATAGAGAAATTCGTTCTGCTAGTTCTTTTTTACACAGTTCTTTCGTTCGATTAGAAAGAGATGGCGTAGGTGTAGGAGGTAAGAACTCTCCTGAATCCCGTTTTCTATCTAATTTTTTCAATTTATTTTTGTATTTGTCAATAAACGATTTGCTTAAGCAATCATACATCCCCACAATATAACGCGTTCTACAATCCTTTCCTGTGATGAAGGTAGCTCGAGCAACGGATTGATAGTCATACATGATTGAGTTATATGTGCATATGGGGTCATTTGAGCTCACCATGGCACTCCCAAGGATTCTTTCAGCTGTTTTTGGCATTCCTAAAACTGAGGAGTCTTCATAGGAGACCTCTAGATTTAAGGGGGCCGCAAAGGCAGGGAAAAAGGGCAGCCACCCCATGCCGCCAATTCCATCCTGTTCCAATCTATACCAGGGATTAGTCATTCCAAGAGCTTGTTGCTGCTCTGTGATGCCGGGTATTTTGCTTAAGTCAAGACAGAGTCCTTTCGGTACTGCGGTATATTCTAGCGATTCCCTTCTAAAGAGTGTGCCAGGACCATAATAATTCACTGTGTCGTTGAGGCTAATTTCTCCCCATAGAGAATTGTCATCGGGATTATAGCAACAATTGCCTCCTATATACTGCTCGTAATTAGCGCCCAGATCGTCAGTGCATTCCTGCAATACCTTGCCGACAGCACTTTCATATGTTTCCGGAGGACTGATGCTATTTTTTTGAAAGCTTGTCCACCCTCCTAAAAGAAATGCTGCTGTCATGGCCAAAGGAGAGATGTCGTAGAGAGAGCCTCCTCTTTTAAATTGGTCGAAAGTAGCGACACACACATGAGCTCCTGCAATACTTAAGGCGAATAGATCCGTGCTAAGTATGGGAATTGCATTCACGCTGCGATACCCTGCTGTCAGCATAAGGCAAACTGAGGCGGCTTTCACAGCGGTACGCTGAATCGAAGATTTAGCAGTACAGGATATTTCACAATTTTTTTTCTCTTTCTGAGAGGGGTAGCCTAATATGGTAAGAACAACCACGGTCACTGTCGTGTAAACTGCTAAAGTGGCCGAGGCGATCATAAAGGCTTCATCGCTTTGTTTTTTTGATTGGAAAGCTAGAGAAGCCGTGGAATATAAAGCTAATAATGCAATAGCTAAATGAGTCAGTTGTTCCATGCGACGCAATTTGTTTAACCTACTCGCTGTTAATGTGGATTCTAGTATAGGTTCATAGTGCCATGTTTTAGGTGATGCGATTGAATTTACGCTCATTAGAATCTCCTTCTTTAAAATCAATATTTGAGAATGGCGATAGTTTTTAGGAAAAGCAAGCTATTTTTAGAGATGAAAACTCTTGCCAGAGTCTATCAAGGGTGTGAAAAGTATTGCATTTTGAAATTATCTATGTTAAAATTTTTGGATTACTACAAGTTGGAGGAGAAAAAATGACTATAAGTAATAAATTGAAAAATTTTAATGTTGCATTTGGTATTACATATAAATCGACATCCAGAATTAGCGGATCTACTAAGGAAGAAAATAAAAGAAAACTCCTTCTTAGCATTCCAGTGCTTGGAATTATTTGTGCTATCTATCAAAAAAAATCTGCAAATAGACAAGGAGAAGTTGGTGTTAATTCGAAACTAGCTAGAGGGATTCTTTGCGGTTTGGTTGTGGGTATGCCGATTGTATTGGCTCTCGACATCATTGCTTCTATTTCCACTCAAATTCATCAGGCAAGAAAGCTGAGATAACTTCTCGAAATGTTCTAGTTTTGGCTCTTCTTTTCGCACATGCTGAAAAGAAGAGCCTTTTGCTTCCCAAACGGCCAATTGCATTGTTATCCTTGTGTCTGCTATGTATCTTTATATAAGCAGGGAGAAGAGTGCAATGTGGAGGAATCAGTCTCGCGATTTACAAATGATCGAAAGCTTTCAAAATTCCCTGAGTGAGTTTCTAGCCTTGAAAGGGGAGCGTTGGGAGAGGGTTGATGAGGAGGTGCAAAGGTCAATTAGGCCGGGTTCTCCTTCAGAAGATTGGATTGTGCCTCCTGATGAGGAATTGACCTTAAATACCTTAAAGAAAGATCACGATTACATGCGCCTCCGAAGCTCCATTAGCCATGCCATTCCGCATCTGAAAAAGATCGCTTCCTTTATCCATATTGATCTGCATCATGATTTTGACTGGATTAATTTCGTCACCCCCCTTGTTGGGAGTGATGCCTTGGAAGATGCCTTGAAGGCAGGAAAGAGGCTGGAGCACGCTTGCCGTGAAGCGCGCTATTTTCCTTTAAATCTCCGCTACCTTTTCCGTCTAACGGAGAAAAGCTAAGAGAGCTTCTTTAGAAGTGATTCCCCGGTCCTTGAAGGCTTTGACTGAAGTTAAACCTTTATCTGATAGAAATTTCTCAAGAAACGCTGTTGCTTCGGAATGTGCCTTGCCATTTTTTTGCCAACCTAGTTTGAGAGCCAATTGATCCAGTTCATCTCCATATACCCATCCGAGATCTGCAAGAGCGGCAACCCCTGAGGCGTCGTCGGGAGATTTGAAAATTTGCGCTTTCATTTCTTTAAAAAGCGAGGGAAATTGGCTCAAATGCTGTTTTAAATGGAGGAGCTGCTCTTTTACTTCGCTCATGCGCAAAATAAGATCGCTCTTTTCTGTATCCCAGACAAATTCTAAAAAGTGCTGAATCGTCTCTTCTAGAGATTTTGCATGTCCTTGAAGAAGCCTCACACTCTCTTCAAAAGCTATCAGCGTTTGTTTAGGATTGCTCACAGCATCTTTTAGGAATCTGTCTGCTTCTACTCTTAAGCTGTCAACACCTTTTGCGAGCTCTGAAGTTGCTAGAACGAGTTTGTGTTGGAAGGGTTCTGTTTGTGTGTAGTTCTTCAGGAGAGTGGTCACGTTTTTTTCTCCGATGGCCAGCATGGCAATGAAGGCATGCAAATGCATTCCAGCAATCAGCGGAACAATCTTTTCTTCAAATGAAGAGGGCGATTCGGCGATCATAAAGAAGACTCCTACCGTATCATCCACTTTAAGAGATGAGATCCACGATTCGATCTCTTTTCTATCATTGATTTTGCGTAGCTGTCTGAGAAGTTCTTCCATATTGATTTATACCATATTTTCGTGTTCAATTGATCTTTATGCGTATCATAACAAATGGAGCGCTTGATTGGCAACCCGATAGTCTTGTGATCGAATTAGCTCCGACAGAGCTCTATTGGGAAGAAATCAACCGTCGCCACTTTGAAATTTGTCATGCAGGTGCGTCTCATTTGCTGCTTTCCTTAAGGGTTTATGAAACAGGGGAAGAGAAGCCTATAGAGGCGGATGTGCGCCGTTATCAGCATTTGACAAAATGCCTCAACAATGAACTTTTAGTGAAGATGAGCATCCGATTTGGAGAGGAAATATTGCAATTAAGAAGGCAGATCGGGGTAGCGCAATTTGATTTATATACCTTGCAAGGTCTTTTGGAGGACTATTTGCATGAAATTTCCTTTCCAGGTCTGAAGGAAGCTCTTCTTGCTCTAGGAAAGCCGGGAGAGAATTTCGCAAGTGAAAAGGAGCGGCTTAAATTGTGGAATGAGCTGCAGCAACGGCTGCTATTTCAAAAGGATATTTTAGGGCACCTTCTGAAGGCAACTGATTCTTTGTCACCCTCTCACTCCATATCTTCTTTAAGAAACATTGCAAATGCATTGTTTTTACTAATCGATGCATCTCTATCAGTGCGGGAAAATATCTTAGAGTGGCAGAAGCTTTGGGCCCATTTTGGCTACCAGCCCTTGCTAATATCTTCTAAGGGGTCTCAAAGAGAGCATTTCTTTCATAGCGCCCTATTATCAAAGTAATTCTTCTTGAGGTCCCGCCATTTTCCATGAATACTTTAGATCCATATTTGAAAGGTTTCCTTCGCGTAATTCATCAATCGGAAGGGTGGCAGTTATTGTCCCATTGATTCGACACATAAATTGATTGTTGTCTTTCATGTCTAAAATGGGAAATGTTGTGTAAAAGGTGATCTTCATTTCTTGCGTAACCTCATCTCTTTGAAAGTCAAATCTTTTAAGGCCATCTTGTGCCATGGAATCTCCTGTTGCAAAGTACTCTTCATTGAATTTGGCAAGCAATATAGTTAAGGGTCCTGCCATTCCCTGATGAAACGTACGGATGATTTGATCGAATAATTGAGAGTCGTTTCCACTAAACATTCGTAATGCATCTAATTTATTTTTAAGCAATTGCTCATCCTGACCACTGGGTCGAAATGTGTTGTTGCCAACAGTAATAGTACACCGTTTGATATCACCGAAGCTGTCGGCTGAATTCCGGAAGTTAGCTAGATTATTCTTTTCTTCCTGACAGTCGATCGTTAATATTAGTTGTTTGATATTCTCAAAGAATTCTTTAGCCTGGTTGCGGCGATACTCTTTGGTTCCTATAACTCTCTGCTCCAGATTTTGGACTTCTTTTAGATTTTGACCTAAGAGTTCAACAGATTTTTTCAATAGTTCAATGTTATCTCCGTGCTGTTGTTTTTTAATTTCGCTGCTGTAACCTGTCAATACACATTTAAAAAGCGTGTTTAATTGTTCGACTGTTGAGGCAAGCTCATTAATTGATGACTGGATAATTTCAAATTCCTCTTCATTTGAAACATCTTGTAAATCTTGCTTAAAATCTGAGATCAACTGATCAATTCTCCTGTTTTCCTCTTCCAAAGCTGAAAGCGTATAAGGCAAGCTAGTTCTATGAGACCAAGTGCTCCCAGAATTTTTTGTGAATTCAATGTGGTCGATCCCATATAACTTACCGGTAATATTCAAACATTTCAGGGCCCTGGGGTCATCATTATTAATTACTTCGATCGCTTGAGGTAGGTTAGTGTTAAATCGCCTGCTAAAATCAATTTCATTTTGTTTATGGATAATAACTCTTTCTCCAATTCTCATAATTCACCCCCTACCCTTCACGTTCAATTAATATTATAAACATAATAATATTATTATTTATATTTTTTTAAGATAAATGGGGATTAAAGATTAATTAAAGAAGTTCAACGGAAGAGGTGAAAACAGCTGAATCAACCTTTCCATTTCTTAGATCCTCTTCTGGGATAACGACTGTCACGGAGGCTTTGATCGTGAGGAGAGGGTGCTCCTCTCTTTCTTGTGGAAGAATAGGAAATGGCACCTGAACGGTGCAATGAATATTTCCTTCTAGGTCACGTTTTATAATGATTTCCTTAAGTCCCTGATTAGCTGAGCTTTCTGTGGAGCCGACTTTAAGGCTCACAGAAAAAAATGCTGGGGTTAAAACTAAGCTTATACTAGCAGGGAGACCTTGCTGAGCAGTTTTAATAATATTATCAAAAAGTAGTTGATCATTGTTGCAGAATGTGCGAAGCCTCTCCTCTTTGGCTTGATTAATTTCCTCTATAGCTCCGCTTGGATCATACGAATCATTTTCGATTGTAACTTTAAAGCGATGAAGGTCTCCCAAATTTGGAGAGCCTTTTAGTTGTCCGAGCAGTCCTTTTTGCTCTACGGTTTGATTCAGATTTATACACGCTTTTTTATGCTGGTTGTAGATAGCTGTTGCCTGGATCAATTTCTTGAGATCGACAACATTCCGGAGCAGAGCTTTAAAGAATTCAGCAGCTTTCGCTTTGCTTTTTTGAATTGTTAGTTTTTTTGTTTCCGGAATGGGGTTTAATTCGCTGAAAACAGTTGCTTTCCTCCGAAGAGGCTGTGGCTGTGGCACTTCAGAAGAGCTTGGAGCGTGTGCATCGGTTTTTGCTATAGAGGATTCTGGCAGTTTTTCTGTGTTGCGAATACTGCGTTTAGATTCAACTCTATTGAACCGATTGGTTACGAACGAAGGTAATTGAATTTTCATAATTATACCGTGTGCTCACAGTATAATTATACTACAATTACAATTAATTGTTTCCGTAGAGACTGCGCAGTCTCGCAATCCTTTCATCTAGAGGAGGGTGGCTGGCAAAGAGTTTCATAATTCCGTTCCCGGAGGAAATTTTGAGTGCCTGGAAGGCAGGTTGATCGGTGCGTTCATCTTTGATGTTGTAAACTCTTTTGAGCCCTTCGAGTGCTGAGATCATTTTTTCAGGAGAGGCAAGACGGGCACCGCCGGCGTCGGCGCGAAATTCGCGGTAACGGGAAAAGCTGGCAACGATGATTGATCCGATCAGCATAAAGATGATTTCGAGTAGGAAGACCACTCCATAGTAGATCACCGGCGAGGAGTCTCTGCTGTCTTCGCGGCTGCCAGATAAGAAGCGGCTAAAGACGAAGGCAAGGGCGCGGGCTAAGAACATGACGAAGGCATTGACAACGCCTTGTAGAAGCGTCATGGTGACCATGTCGCCATTTGCAATGTGGGTCACTTCGTGGCCAAGAACCCCTTCCACTTGCCCCTGATCCATCTTATTTAACAGGCCGGTTGAAACTGCAACTAACGCGTTGCCTCTGGAAGGACCTGTGGCAAAGGCATTGGCTTCAGGTGAATTGTAGATACCCACTTCCGGAAGTTTGGGCAGTCCTGCTTTTTGTGCTTGGGCATGAACCATAAGAAGAATTGCGCGCTGGCTGGGGTCTTGAGTATTTGGATCAATGATTTTTACACCCATTGACCACTTTGCCATCATTTTAGAAAGGAAAAGCGAAATGAAGGCGCCGCCCATACCCCAGATCAAACAGAAAATGGCAAGTGAGGTTAGGTCAAGACCATTCTGGGTCAGAAACGGCTGAACGTTGAACAGGTAAAGCAAGAAGGAGATGCAGGCAACGACTGCGAAGTTTAATGCCAAGAATAGAAAGATCCGTTTTGCAAGTGCCATTTTCAACCCCTTTGTTGGATTCATTGTAATTTCCTTAGCGATTTTTCTCAATAGAGGCTTGAGTCTTATGAGTCTGTTGTGTATTTTCCTCAGTATGACCACTTTAGGGAATTCTACACCTGTTCAGGATAGTTCCAGAACTGCCTACACGCATGGCTTTGAGACGATTTATCGGGTTGAAACCATTGACTTAAGAACAGTCCGCACTCTATCGAAAGAAGGACAGAAAGTAAAAGATGAGATTCATGCCTCTGAAGAAATCCCTTTGGAAGAGCAGCTTGAGCTCGATTTGGGTCATTTGTACCGAAAATGGACCCCCTCATTTGTAGATTTAGAGCCAGTTCAAGTCGTTCAATTTAACAGGCAATTGGAAAAATGGCTGCTAGAGAATGGTTTTGCGACGATTGGATCCTTGCAGTTGGCTGATTTTTCTACGGAACCTTTTATGAGAAAGCTTGGCCAAGGCCACAGGGATGAAATCGCTTATAAATTGAAGGAATACTTGAAAGGAAAGGCTCTAAAACGTACTCAGGAAATTGATTTTGTTTCTTTAATGAAAGTGCTTTTTGGTCGAATGGAAAGAAAGAAAGTATTTGCGGCACTTAAACCTTTTCAATTAGAGAGCTGGCTTGCCCTTGCTCCTACGGAGATCGCAGAAGTCAAGAGGATGAGCGACGAGGTTGGCTCGGCATTTAGCCAGGAAGTGCTTGAAAGTTATGACAAGAGGCTTTTAGCCCAACTTTTTGAGAAGATCGCTTCTACTTGGCTTGCGCAATGGATCATTCAAAGAGGCGGTGTTGCGGCTGAAGAGGAGCTGAACGAAGTGCTTGTCATGAGGGCCCGCGAGCCGCTTGTGGCGAAGCGCTTTTTACAGTTTATTCCCTTTCCATTCGGAAGCTATCTTCCCTTTGCAGACGGACTCTACTTTGCTACGAAATCGGGAGTTGATAGTTACAGACAAATTTTGCAGGTGTTATTGAGCTTCTTCCCAAAGAGCAGTTATGCCTATCCGATTCAAGAAATTATCTCTTACGCCGCTCATGATCTCTGCACTTTGGGAGAAAGGGTGGATATCACTTTTATTCAAAAAATTTTGCTGTCATCTAAATATTTTTGCTGTACTAATGAAGGGTTGATCCAACTAAAACCGGAGCAAAAATGAAACGGATTGCGGTAACTGGGGCTGCGGGCAACATCGCTTACAGTCTGATTTTTAGAATTGCGAGCGGCGAGCTTTTTGGAAAAAGTGAGCCAGTAGCCCTTCACCTCCTGGAAATCCCTGCTGCACTACCTTCTCTTAAGGGTGTGCAAATGGAACTAGAAGATTGCGCATTTCCTTTGCTAAAAGAAGTCATTGTTGGGGATCAGCCCCAGCATGTGTTTAAAGATGTGACCCACGCGTTTTTGATTGGAGCTACGCCGCGCGGGCCAGGGATGGAAAGAAAAGATCTTTTGTCTGCGAATGGAAAGATCTTCGTCGAGCAAGGTAAAGCGCTCGATGCAGTTGCAGCAAAAAATGTCAAAGTGCTTGTTGTAGGTAATCCTTGCAATACGAACGCTCTGATCGCCCTCCACAATGCACCTCATTTAAATCCAGCCCAGTTCTTTTCAATGACAAGGCTGGATCAGAACCGTGCAACTTCTCTATTGGCTCAAAAAGCGGGAGTTGGGGTTAAAAATGTGTCTCAAGTGATCGTTTGGGGTAACCATTCCTCTACTCAGGTTCCTGATTTCATCCATGCAAAAATTGACGGAGCCCCAGTTGTTGAAAAGATTCAGGATAGACAGTGGCTTGAAGGGGAGTTTATTCCTCTAGTGCAAAAAAGAGGCGCTAAAGTGATCGAAGCGCGTGGAAAATCTTCAGCTGCATCTGCAGCGAATGCTGCTCTTGAAACGATGCAAGATATCATCACACCAACAGCTGAAGGACAATGGTATTCCTGTTCTGTTTATTCAAAAGGCAATCCCTATGGAATTGAGGAGGATCTCATCTTCTCTTTTCCCTGCCGTACGCACTCCTCCGGAAGGGTGGAAATTGTATCGGGACTCAGCTGGGATCCGTTTTTAAGAGAAAAAATCTTGCTATCTGAAAAGGAATTGATCGAAGAAAGGGAGGCAGTAAATGTCGGAAGTCCTGTTTGAAGTGACCAAAGATAATTTAGAAACTGGTTTAAGGGGCTATCCCGTAGGTTATTGCACCACTTCGACCGTCGATCCCAATAAAGGACTTTTTTATTGCGGAAAAGGGGTTGACACTCTTGCTTTTAAAAAGCCTTTGGAGGTTGTTTATCTTCTCTATCATGGCAAGGAGGGGTCTGCCGATGAGGTGAACGCTTTTAAGAGGGATCTTTACAGAAGGTCTGCATGTAAATCTTCTCTTCTCGATGCACTAGTAAAGCTTCCTCGTGAAGGGCACCCGATGAAGCTTTTTAGCTCGGCATTGCTCATCGCTGGCATGTACGAACAGACGGGGGACTATAGAGAAGACTGCCTGAACTTAATTGCAAAAATTCCCCAAATTGCGGCGACGATCATCAATCATCATGCGGGGTGGGGAGGTTGCAAACCTTCAGATTCTCAACTGGGATATATGGAGAATTTTACGCAGATGCTAAATGTTCCCAATGCAGATCCAAAGGAGCTATCGGAAGCATTTAGGCTTTTTAATGTGCTCCATTTTGATCATGGCGGTGGTAACCTGTCCACATTTGTTGGAAAAGCAGTGGCATCAGGGCTTGAGGATATGTATGGTTCGATGTCAGCAGCACTTTGTGCTTTAGCGGGTCCAAGGCATGGTAAGGCAAATCAAGACTGTCTGGAATTTTTAGAGGAATTGCGTCGCACTCTAGGAGACTCTCCAAGTGAGGCTCAAGTAGCGGATTTGATCGAAAAGCGGCTGGCTAATAATGAACTTATCTTTGGCTTCGGCCATGCGGTTTTGAGAATTGAAGATCCGCGCGCTACAGTGATTTTTTCCTATCTGGAAGAGCATTATCCCAACCATCCTTTGGTAAAAATTGCTGTTTTATTGAGAAAAGCGGGCCCGGAAATCTTGAAAAAAAATCCAAAGATCTCCGATCCTTATCCCAATGTCGATCTCGTGTCCGGCACTCTTTTGTCCGCAAGCGGATTTCCTTATCCTGAGTATTTTACAGTCCTTTTTGGATTGTCGAGGGTGGTTGGAATCGCCATCCAGGTCGTTTATGAACGTTGCGAGGCAAGAGAAGGTAAGGGAACTCCGATCGTCAGACCAAAATACATTTACAAGGCCAGGTATCCCGAATGCAGCTAAGCGATCTCCAACAGATGTTTAACCGTGCGCTTCTGAACTCTTTTGAAAAGACGAAATGGTTGCTTACTTTCGTCATCCTTGCCCTTTGCGGTCTTCTTGTCGTGTTCTGCAGGGCGCTTGCAGAAGGGGCCAATGCGTGGATGGGTTTAAGCCTTGCCTTCTTTCCGCTTTTCCTTTGCTCAGGAGTGCTCCTCTCTTTGGGAGTCGTATTGATCCGAGGCTACCATGATGAGATCAAGAAGGGTAGTGCAAGTTATTATTCAATTGCAGCAAGTTCTTGGGAGACCCTTTTAGGCGGTGCCTATTTTGCAATTCCTTTCCTGCTTCTCTATCTGATGCTCTGGATGTTTTTGGGAGTTTTTATCTTATTGCGCAGCTTGCCCGTCCTTGGGGACTTTTTTGGCGTGATCCTCTCTTTTGCTCCATTTATCGTCAATTTCACCTCCCTGCTCCTTTCAGTTGCCGTTCTTCTCATGCTGTTTTTCGTGCCTCCGGTGATCGCTCTTAAAGGGTTAAATCGTTCGCTCGTAGCTCAGGTGATTGCACGTCGTTTAAGCCACGATCCTTTTTCAAATATCCTGCAGTTGACAGTCGCACTACTTCCACTGATGGTTTATCTTGCGCTGCTTCTCGGCGCTGCTTTTCTGACTGGCAGATTCTGCCTGGACTGCACAAATTCTGTTGGCACAATTGTCGAGTGGTTCTTCATCATGATCCCCTTTGCGGCGCTGCTATCGCCTGCCCTCATTTTCTTTTTCAACTTTGCTGCCGAAGCCCAGGTTCTTTCCGGCAAGCAGACGAAATGGGG
>CAZSDA010000009.1:0-61909 GCA_964605535.1 uncultured bacterium | reverse complement strand
TATTCTTAATGCCAAGTGTCTCCCCAAAGGGCATCCCGGGCTTCCTTATAAAGGGAGCCATCCTTTTTTGAAATCGTGGTATCAATGATGCCGCTTTCTGCGCAAAGAGTTAAATGCAAATGGCCTGTGCGTTTTTGGGGATGGCGGAGAATCCGCGCTTCCGGAAGTGCAGTTTTGATTTTACCTACTGCTATGTAGGAATATTTCTCATCTTCATAGTTGAGCTGACCTTCCTTAATTTTGCGATGAAGGGAGGAGCGCATCAGGCGGGCAGAAAAGTGGCACCAATCAGAATCCTTCATGGGACAATCTTGTGCGTGTGGACAGGGTGCAACGGGATAAGCGCCTAAAGAGAGGAGTTGCTCGCGCACCTTTCGGATGCGCTGGAACCCCGCAGGCGTTCCCGGCTCTATAACCAGAAGAATTTCATTGGCTGCTTTAAAAGCTGCCTGGATTAGTTTTTCTATTTGTGTCTCTTTTAATTCCCCGATGACATAGGAAAGCGTGACGAGATCATGAGGCGGAAACTCATCGCGACAATTGAGTTCTGCGGTATGCCATGCGATCTGCTGCAGGGGAGTCGATCCCGAAAGCTTTTTGCCGATTGAGATGAGGTGAGCATCTTGCTCAAAGGCTGTAAATGCTTTTAAAGAAGGGAAAAGAGAGCAGGATGCCCAAAGCGCTGTGCCGGGGCCAGCCCCTAAATCGAGATGAGAATATGGGGTGAAAGGTTTTACCAGTTGAATGGCTTCTAATGCCTTTAAATTCGCAGCAAAAGTTGCCGGCATCCTTGCCGCAAGGTATGCAAGGCGGTCTGCATCATTCATCATGAAGCGGTTTTGTCCATTTATTCCACTTCGGTAGCGCTCTGTAAGATGCTTTCTTGCTATGGCTAGCTTTTCTTGCGGGATTTTGTCTGTTTCCCTATCAAGGGCTTCTTGAAGAATTTCTATTAAGCTCATAAGGATTCTACCAGTTTTTCGGCAAAGTGGGCATGATAAAGAAGACCTCTTGAGCCCATCCCGCAAAGAGTGTATAGCTTATCTCCTAGCTGTTTTGCATGAGGCAGCCTTGAAGGGGTCGAGGCTCTGATGCCCGCTCGAATTGCGGTGATTGGAGCATCTGCAAGAGAGGGATAAAGCTCTTTGAGTTTAGGGAGGAGCTCTTTTTTGGCATATTCCGGATCGGGATCCGGAGAAGTAAAATCATGCTCGTAAGTTGCCCCGACAATCGCCTTTTTACCATTCTGGACGAGATAAACCTGACCCATGATGCTGCAAGGAATTATTTTGGTGCATTCCATCTCAATCAACTGTCCTTTGACCAAACTGAAAGGTAGCTCTACTTCCGCAATTTTTCTGCTCGCTCCTGTTGCCAGAAAGATGGCGTCAAAACTGTTCAGCTCATCTAGAGCAGTGATGCACTCTTTCTTGAGTTGCAACCCCTTGTTTTGGCATAAAACAAAGAGGCCCTGCAAATACCCTTCGACATCCACAGTGCTGCCGCTTTGAATGAAAAGGGCAGGGAGGGCAGGTAAACCCGCATCAAAATTTTTCGTTTCGTCGGGGGTTAACCAGCGCATATCCGGATAGGTTTTTGAAGCTTTTTCGTAAGACATTTTCTGAGTTTCATTCATTGCAACTCTTAAGATGCCTTTAGATAAGATTAAAGGTCTCTGCAGGGCTTCTGCCGCCTCCTCGATCCAACGTTTTGTGGCCGATTCGCCCTCGACTCCGAAGGGATTTAATTTTGAATGAAGGCCGACGTATTTATGCAAAAGGCCAGTTGACATTTTAGAGGCTTCGCCGCCATAGCCGTTGGGATCTAAAAGCGTCACATCAAGCCCGGGAAAACGATCGAGAAGAGCTTTGCATACGGCAAGGCCTGAGAACCCTCCGCCTATAACTGCACAACGTGAAAACTTTTGCATCTAAAGAACTTTACATAAATTGAGAGAAACTGATGATATTGTAACAGAATTTATAGCTAAAAACAATCACAAGTTGGTTTTTGGATGGCTCGTTTACTTGTAGTCCTGTTTTCTTCTGTTGCTGCAGCATTTTTAATTGCGGGATTTTTTATCTGGACTCATGGTCCAGGAGGGGCCTACATAGCGCGATCCGTTCTTATGGAGCCCGATATTTTATCCCAGCTGAACTATAATGATTACAATCCAAAGACTAACGCCATGGACCGCTTCGTTTTTGATCGTATCGAATTCACGGGGGCCGAGGCTAATGCGATTGCGACACCGTTAAGCCTTGTGCAATATGGGCAGTATTTTCATTTGGTAGCCGGAGATAAAAGCGTTTCTTCAGAAGCTGAAGGGCAATTTCGCACCGGGAATGCAGTGAAAATAAAAATTTATGTGAGAACGGAAAGTTCCGCTGAATGGCAGAAAGTTTCAAAGCTTTTGCAGGAAATACAACTTCTTCCTCAAGGATCAAATTACCGCGTATCGCTTCGCGAAGATGAAAAGGGCGATCATTGGGCCTATTTCAATCATCCAGGGAGCTATCAGGAACTTCTAAAAATTGTAGCTCCATGACAAAAAACAGCGCATTATTTATTGGCACCGGGGCTTCTCTAGGGGTTCCTGTTATCGGTTGTGAGTGCGCAACTTGTCGTTCCCATGATCCAAAAAATAAAAGATTACGCTCCTCGCTCATTCTAAATTGGGAAGGGAAGAGATTCCTGATCGATGCCGGGCCCGATTTCAGGCAGCAAGCACTGAGGTATGAGATCAATTATCTTGACGGGGTGTTATTGACGCACGCTCATGAAGATCACATTGCAGGAATCGATGATCTGAGGATCTACTATTTTCAAAACCACACTCCATTGCCTTGTCTTGCATCCAAAGAGACGGCAAAGGATCTTTACGAGCGGTTTCATTTTATTTTCAAACCTCGAATTGAAGGTAAAGAGCGGATACGACTTGAGGTTTTACCTGAAGACAGAGGCGAAGCGCTCTTTGAAGACATTCCCATCCGCTACTTCACTTACGAACAGATGGGAACAAAAGTATTGGGATTTCGTTTCGGCAATTTTGCCTACCTGACAGACATTAAAACCTACTCTCCCGCAATTTTTGAAGAGCTGCAAGGCGTTGAGATCCTCGTCTTAAGCGCTTTGCGCATGACGCCTTCCCAAATGCATTTTACAGTGGATGAGGCGGTGGACTTTGTGAAAAATGTAGGTTCCTGTCAAACTTATCTCACGCATCTTTCCCATGACCTTGAACATGAGAAAACAAATGCTTACCTGCCAAAACATATACAATTGGCCTATGACGGCCTTAAGATCACATTATGACAACAGATGAAAAAGAGCGCGCCCTTTTAGTATCCGCTTACGAGAACCCCAAACTACTTTCAACTTGTGAAGATCATTTGAACGAGCTTGCATTGCTCACCGAGACCTATGGGGCAGAAGTGGTAGGAAAAACACCTTGCCTTGTCAGGAAACACGATGCTGCTACCTTTCTGACTATCGGCAAGGTCGAGGAACTCGTGGAGCTTTCCAGACGCCTGAATGCAAATCTTGTCATCATCGATGATGAAATTGCACCCAGCCAGCAGAGAAATCTTGAAGAATTATTCAAAATTCCCGTCATTGACCGTACCGAACTTATTTTAGAAGTTTTTGCGCAGAGGGCGCAGACTAAAGAGGCAAAGCTGCAGGTGGATTTAGCTAAGATCCGCTATGAAAGCCCCCGGTTGAAAAGACTTTGGACTCATCTTTCGAGGCAGCAGGGTACAGCGGGCGGCGGCGGCGGCGGGGGAGGAGGCTACCTCAAGGGCGAAGGTGAAAAGCAGATAGAGATTGATAGAAGAATCATCAAGCGGAAAATCGATGCCTTGAAAAGTGAGCTCGAAGAGGTTAAAGCTAATCGTTCCATTCAACGGGGTGCGCGCGAACGCTCTTCCATTCCCACATTTGCAATTGTCGGGTACACCAATGCAGGAAAATCGACACTCTTAAATGCTCTTACTGATGCAGGTGTTTTTGTTGAAGATAAGCTTTTTGCAACACTCGACACAACGACGCGAAAATTTTTCCTTCCGGATGGAACGGAGATTCTTTTGATCGATACAGTGGGATTTATCAGAAAATTGCCCCACCATCTGGTCGCGGCCTTTAAGAGCACTCTTGAAGAAGCACTTTTTGCCGACGTGCTTTTGGACGTCGTCGATGTAAGTGATCCTGCGCTATTCGAACACGTAGAAACTACCTATGCTGTATTAAAAGAACTCGGGGCCGAGGATCGACCCATTCTCCATCTTCTAAACAAAGCGGAACTTATTGAAGACCCGTCTGTCTTTTCGCTTTTTAAGATGAAGTATCCCAATGCAATTGAACTGTCAGCTCTAAAAAAAGAGGGGTTGGACCTTTTGCTTCAGAAAATGCAGGAAGAGGTCTCTAAAAGAAGAAATAAGGTGCGCCTTAAAATTCCGCAAAGCGAGTATGCTGTCGCAAGCGAAGCGATTCGCCAAGGGCATCTGCTCAATACTGAGTATGAGGAAAATGACTTGATCCTCACGATTGAACTCCCCAAATGGTTGGCTGATAAATTGAAAGCTTATTCCCTGGATTGATGAAACATGCAGAAGCTTTCAATGATCCCGGAAGAGGAGCGCCCTCGAGAACGCTTGGTTCGCTTAGGGCCAAAAGCTCTTTCTAATGAAGAGCTTTTGGCGGTGATATTAGGTTCCGGGACAAAGGAATTGCCAGTTTTAAATTTGGCAAGGAAACTATTAAGCCATTTTGAATCGCCAAAAGGCTTAATGGAAGCTACGATGGAGGAGCTCTCCGCTTTCCCCGGAATGGGTGAAGCAAAATCTCTCAAATTAAAGGCTGCACTTTCGCTCGCAGAGCGGGCAATTGTCACCGCTTCCCCACAAAAGTCCCCATTAAGGCTGCCCATTCATGCTTATGAAGCGGTACTTCCCTATGTGAGAGGCGAGAAAAGGGAGCTTTTTATCCTTATATTACTGGATGTCAAAGGGAGATTGATCAAAGTAGAGGTGATTAGTGTTGGGATTTTAGATGCAACAATCGTGCACCCGCGCGAGGTGTTCTATCCTGCGATTAAACATAAGGCGCACTCCCTGATCGCATTGCATAATCATCCGAGCGGCGACCTCACTCCTTCGAAAGAGGATATTCTCATGACCAAATCATTGGTAAAAGCTGCTTATTACATGAAAATAAATCTTTTAGATCATTTAATTGTTTCTGATCATGCGTTTTTATCTCTTAAAGAAAAAGACCCTTCGTTATTCACGTTTTCTTAACAGTTTCTTGTTGTTAAATTTATTTACTCAGAAATAGGCTTTATAGTATAATGGTTTCATAAAATATTTAGGATAATCATATGAGACTTAGAATCAGGGGCGGCCAGCAGGCGCAAACTACAGGTCAGTCAACTCCAGTCAAACCGGAACTTCCTCCGGAAGAATTGAAGGCGCAGCAGGCAGCATTGTCGGTAATAGCTGCGGCTGAACCAGTAGAGGTTAAGAAGGGCGGTTTCTTTGATAAGGTCAAAAATATGGGAGGTGCCGTCACAGGCGCCGTAAATAATGCGGCTTCTGCTGCTAAAGGTGTTATTGGAGCTGCTGCCACAAATGTGGGTATTTCAGCTGTCGCCAACATTTTAGCCGGCAAAAGAGATGAAGCGTATCGCATCTTAGAGAATAAAGTAGAAAATTCCGGCGATATTAAGGAATCTTTAAAAGAGCCTATCAAAGTTGTCTCAGAATTTTTAGCGCAAATGGGCCTTCCTAATGTGATTAATAGCTTGTTTAATAATGATCCCGCTCGTGCCCAGGAAATGACGGAGTCCCTTACAATTACTGTTTTAGGAAATTTAGCTCGTCTAACAGTTGCTGAGGGAGAAAAGGTATCTCTTTCCGATTTTGCCGATAGGAGTATGCGTTATCTGATCAATTATGTTGGCAATGAGCTCGTTGAGATAGATAGGCGAGTCGGGGACTCTCCAGAATTTGATTCAGATCTTTTTAAGCCCTGCATTGAAAGACTTTTGAAAGATCTATTGAATACCACTAGGGTTCAAGACTATGTGTTGGGCTACTTTACACCTACTATCTCAGAAAAAGTTGCTAAAGGCTACCTTCTGATCAAGCAATGGGTATCTGGTGAACAACTAGAATCTGATTCAAAGTATAACTTCGAAATCGAATCCCTTAAGCCTTTTATAGAAAAATTTGCCACTTTCATGATGGATAGCGTCGCAAAGAAGGCTCAAGATGAGGATCTCGCGTTTGTTAGGAAGTTGACTGGTTCAACTGACAGTAAGATTCATGATGCCGTTGCTCAATTCGGCAGTGTGGTTTCACCCTTAGTGCAAGATATTATTCCAACTCAGTTTCAATTCGTTTTTGAGAATAAGCCAGAGCTTGTTCCTGCGATTACCCACACTCTTTTGCTTCATCTGATGGCCAATAACTTTCGAAAAGACTATGAAGATTTTATTGTAGCCGACAAACGCATTCCTCTTCCCCTTGCAATCGGAGAGCTTGTTCAGAAGATGAGCGGGCGACTTGCAGATGCTTTGCGCGGTCAAGATGTGAGCTTACATCAATTTGCAACTGCGTTGATCAGAAATGCAGTAAAAAGTGAAGCGCTCCTTCCTAGGATCATTAAGGCGAAAGAAGAGAGAGAGAACGACTTAGAACGACTTGAATCGTTGACAGGCGAAAGCCGTGAAGAGATTCTCAAAAAGTTACAGCTGTCCGGTGCTGCATTTGAGCAGATGGTTCGTGAGCATCAGCCTGGTGTCAGTGAGGAGGATATTAATTCTTTCTTTTTGCACTCCATATCTGTAAATATACTTAAAAAGTACAAAGATGAGTTCGCATCTAAAACAAAAGTTTCCCTTGATTCTGTCCTTCAAACGATTTTGAGAGATGAGGGTGCAAGATTATCTTTACTTGATTTAGCTTCCAGCCTCATCAAAGATTCTCTTCCAAAAGCAAGCTTTATATCGACTCTCTTTGAACGTTATCAGGATAGGTTCAGTGCTCCACTCGGTAACCTCCTCGCAAGTTTCGAGCAGAAATTGCCTAAAGCAGGTGAAGAAGCACAGTTCCGGGAGCAGGTCATAGCTTTGCTCAGCGGTCCGGATGGCGTTTCTAAAAAGAAAGTCCCTCACTTGATGAAAATATTAGATGGCGCTGTCGACAAAGTTGTTAAACTTGTGAGTGGATCACTGTCCTCATCTCAACAAGTAGATGTAGATGGTATGGAAATCAACTTAAGCCAAATCTTTGAAGGGGAATTGGGCAAGAATTTTCATAACGCCTTTAAGCCAACTATTTGGAAATCCATTTTGCGTATGGTGCAAACGGCGGCTAAAGATGGAAACCCGATTGATCCCGATCAGCTGTTAAACATCATTCTCGACCGACTGCTCGGACTAGCCGGTGATAAGCTTCCTAAGTGCTATGAACAACTTGCTAAGATGCAAGAGTTGTTTTCTGAACAAGATCGAGAAGAGAAGGCGATAGAAATCGCTAAGCCTATGATCGAAGTTTTGAGTGAGATCGAAAATGGTGGAGCGGTTCAGTTGAACTCTGAGCTGGTAAATCAGCTTGTGAAAGCTCTTGAGAGCTTCTCGTTTGAGGAGCGTCAAAGAAGAATCAATGCTTCTGGCGAGTCAATGGTAGAGCGCAGAAGCGCAGATCGCACAAAAAAGGAAATTCAAAACCTTTTTGGTGAATTGAAATCAAGAATAGATCGAATCCCTCAAGATGCGACCGCTGAGGAGAAAGCAAAAGCATTCAAGCACATCAAAGAGTATGCTTCTGAAGGGGTGAGGAAATTGGCTTGCAGCGAGTACGAGGAAGCTGTTGGGTTGATTGTTAAGCCTTTTGTCGATGAAATGATCGGACTATTTATTTCAGATAATCTAGAGAGAGATCTTCCGCTTGCTCCTCAGTTTAAAGACAGCATTATTAATGCCTTGCGCAGTAAACTTTACACAATGGCAGCACGCGGATTTATTAATTCCACAACCTGGTTGTTTGCTGCAAAGAGAAATGAAGAGAGAGTCCAACAACTCTTTGCCCCGGAACCCGTTAAGGCTGATCCTGCTGCCGCTGTAAAGCTTTGCCATTTTGCTGGCCAGTGTGCTAGGGAAGCGTTGCCTTTGCAGTTGGCTGATAATGGAGTGAAGTGGGCGGCCGATCTATATCAGATTGTTGAAGGATTTTTACCCGCTTCTGCACGCTCTTCGACTGGAAAAGTGTTGATGATTAAGATGCTTAGCCTCTTTTTCCAATATCTCGGGAATTCCAATGCGGAATCAACCGGTAAACTTTGGAACTTTGTAGAGAAGTTCGTGGAAGCTGCTGTGTTGAAATTGGTTGCGGAGTTGGGCACTCTTGTGGATAGCATGGAAAAAGCGATCGATGAAAAAGATCCGGTCCTTCTTGAGAAACTATTAATGCAGATGCTTCAAGAGACAAGCAAACACTTTAAAGTGTTAACTAAAGAGCATAAGCATTTTGCTGCAAAAAATCAGGAAGCATTGAACGAAGCCTTTAAGCGGGAGGGCTTGCTCCACAAAGGTATGGAAAATGCCGAGTCAGCTAAAGAAGTTTATGGCGACTGGGCTAAAAAAATTCTTGAAATGTGTGGGTTGAGGGAAGCAAGCAATCTTCCTGCTCCCGGGTTTTTACAGGAAAATTTGTGGACTAAACTGAGTGTCATGTTAATGCCGATGCTCTTGTCGATGCTTTTTGACACCATCAAAGATCCCCATTTGATCAATAACCTTCTTCTGCTAGCGATGTCCTCTTTTGATGATGCTTTAGAAGGGAAAAAGAAGCCTTGGAAAAAGATTCTCGACCAGTTCTTCCCCCCAATTCCGAAGCAAGAGGTCAGTGCAGGACCTGAAACCGTCGTCGAGGGATCTGAAAAGCCCGCTGATAATGCAGAGGAGAAACCTGTTGAGAAAGATCAGTACCAGAAAGATTTAGAAGTCGCAATGGCTGAATTGGTGCAATATGTGATCGGTTCGAGGCATTCGCCACTTGCGAATTTCTTCCTGAGATTTAAAAAGGTACGTGCAGCTATTGGTGAGGCGTCCGCAGAGCCGGTCCGAGGCCTTGCTCATAACGAAGATGGAACTCCTATGCCCTTTAATCAATTCTTAAACACGGTTTTTAAAGGAATCATAGAGAGCTTAGATATAAATGAAATGTTTCCAAAAACTCCCGATGAGAAAAGGGCTGCAGAAGAACGCACTGCAGCTATTAAAGCAAATGCACATGCGAAGGCAACTCGCGGACTGCCTCGCGTGATTAGACAGCAGGCAGATATCCAGCTGCAGGCCCTCTTTTATAAGCCGTGGCAGAAGTTTGTTGCTTCAATGGTCAAGTTCATTCGAAAGATCGCCCGTTCTAAACATGAGGATAAGGCGGAGAGAATCATGCGTAGGTTCCTGTGGGGTCTTGGGCGTTATTTCCTCGCACCTTTACTTTTATTTGCAACTCTGCCAATCTGGCTGCCATTCCGTGCAATCTTGCATAGCGTGTTGCAGAAACAAGGCAAGCAGAGAGCAGAAGACTTAGCAGCTCAAAAGGTACATGCGAACTTCTTCTATCGAGCTTTCGGAACGTTGTTAGATACATTGGCGGAAGGAGCCAATACGCGGACCCAACAGACTTAAAAACCCTAAGGGGTTGAATGGCGAAGAAGAAGACTTTCAAGGTGGTCACGCTAGGCTGCCGCACAAACCAGTATGAATCGCAAGGTTATCAGGATCAGCTTTTGCAGCTTGGATATACCCAGGTTGAGGAAGCTGAGTCTGCAGAACTTTGCATTGTCAACACCTGCACAGTTACTGAATCTGCCGATAGCTCATCGCGCCACGCGATCCATCGGCTCGCTAGAGAAAATCCTGAATCAAAGTTGATCGTCACTGGTTGTTTTGCTGAACGACAGCCCGATGTTGTAGGGGCCATCGAGGGCGTCTCCCTCGTCATTCCCAACAAAGATAAAGAGCGGCTTCTCAATATTGCTTTGCCTGAGGAAGAGGTCCCCGAATTTTCCATTAAGCAGTTTGAGGCGCATACCCGCGCATTTGTCAAAGTACAAGATGGATGCAATTCCTTCTGCACCTACTGCATCATCCCTTATGTTCGAGGCCGTTCCCGTTCGAGACCCTTAGAGGAGATCATCAAAGAGGTTGAACAGCTGATTGCAAATGGCTACAAGGAAGTGGTGTTGACCGGAATTAATATTGGCGATTTCGACGGCAATCGAAAAGAGGGGGAGACTCCATGCCGTCTTGCTGATCTCGTGCGTGCAGTAGACGCCATTCCGGGACTTTCTCGCCTGAGAATCTCTTCCATAGATCCTGATGAGGTGGAAGATGACCTAACAGATGCCGTCATCAATGGCAAGCATACCTGCCCTTCCATGCATATCGTTTTGCAGGCCGGTTCAAACCTCATTCTAAAGAGGATGAATCGCAAGTACACAAAACAGCAATTTTTCGAAACCGTAGACCGGTTGCGAAGTTTCAATCCCGACTTTACGTTCACGACAGATATTATCGTTGGCTTTCCCGGTGAAACAGATCAAGATTTTGAAGAAACTTTGGCCGTGATGGAAGAGGTACAATTTGCACACGTCCATATGTTTCCCTATAGCGATCGTCCCAGGACGCGTTCTAGTTTGATGCCTAATAAGGTTCCCTATGATGTCATTCAAAAGCGCAAAGCGGAAGTTTTGAGGCGTGCGGAAAACTATTCCTTTAACTTATGCAATAGGTTCTTGGGGAGAAGAATGGCTGTTTTAACGGAATCTAAAGAACGTGAAGGCTGGATTTCCGGAAGAACTGAAAACTTTTTGCAAGTATTGATTCCTTCTGATCACTTGGATCCCAATCAGATTGTAATGGTAGAATTGATCGAAAATACTCCACGCGGACTTATCGGAAAAATCATATGAAAATTGAAATTCACGAACGCATCAGACCCTTTTCACGTACGCCCGGCACCTGGCTTCCGATACCTGGATCATTTTGGGCGGCTTCTATCTATCCTGCAGAAATTAGGATGCGTTCTTGGATCTCAGGAGAGACTTTTATTCTACCTGTTCAAATATCAGGCCCCGTTACTCAATTCATAGCGACATCGGACTGGGAGAGAGGGGGGATTTCTGTCTCCTTCAAAGAGGTAAATGGATGGTTCCGTTACTGGCTTTTTGATCGAAATGGCTTGAAGCTGTATCAGGAAAAAGGGCATGCCATTCAAGATGGTGTTTCAAGCCCTATAGAAATGGTCGATTCTATGCCAGTTAAGGAAGAGAGGGCGCTTGAGAGACTTTTTCTTGGATCGACGAAAAAGCAGGAAATCGAAGCAGTAAAAAGAAGAGGGCTCCTTGAGGAGATTCTACCCTTCTGGTTTCAGTTCGGTTATATTCTGCCTTATTCAGGTCCAGAAGTTTGCCTGCACACCCCTTCCTCTCTTTTGGAAAACTTTGAAGCGGGTTTTTCCGGTTTTCTGATTCCGGAACCCTCTCAATTTAAGCTCTTTGGGATTAAGGAGCCTCTTTCGGACAATCCCATTGAACAATTAGCAGGCATTGCGCGTGCGATCAGATCTATATTCGTAAAAGAAACCGATAACGCTGTTGAGATCCTGCCGGGACTTTTTCCACAGCTAAAATCGGGCAAGTTCACTGGCATTCAGTTAAGATTAGGAACGCTTTCTATCGAATGGACCAAAGGGAAATTGAGAAGAGCCTCATTTCATGGCACTTCTAATGGAAACTTTATGTTCCATTTTCCTGAAGGGAAGTCTTGTACACTTGACATTACAGCGGGTACAGACTATTTTTTCGATAGATTCCCATGATTCGACACCATTTTAAACCTTCTTTGATTGGAGAAGTGGATCTCCACCTCTTCGGCAGAGGAGTCCATTATGAAATTTATCGCATTTTAGGCGCTCGTCGCTTCCAAATTGATGGGCATTGGGGCGTCCATTTTGCTGTTTGGGCGCCCTCAGCAAAAAAAGTTTCTGTAGTAGGGGATTTCAATAGTTGGCGGCCTGATCAGCATCCGATGCACGCAAATGGAAACTCAGGTGTTTGGTCGCTTTTTATCCCAGGACTAGACCTTGGGGAGAAATACAAATTTTATATCACATCTCAAGAGGGTAAACACTTTTACAAGTCTGACCCTTATGCCTATCGTTTTGAGATGAGGCCAAATACTGCTTCGGTTGTTGCAGCAGTAGATCGTTTTGCATGGAGCGATGAAGAGTGGCTTCAGAATAGGCTTAAAGGGGTGATGAAGCCCCATCCGATTAATATTTATGAGGTGCATGCAGGCTCGTGGAGAAGGCCCCATGGACGAGTGCTCAACTACAGGGAACTGGGGATAGAGCTTGGCGAGTATTGCAAAACAATGGGATACACTCACGTCGAATTCATGCCTTTGCAGGAGCATCCTTTAGACGATTCTTGGGGATACCAGGTCACCGGGTATTACGCTGTTACAAGCAGATTTGGAACTGTTGAGGACTTTCAATGGATGGTAAACCACTTCCATGAAATCGGAATAGGGGTGATCTTAGACTGGGTCCCTGGCCATTTTCCACAAGATGAGTTTTCTTTAGCCCGGTTTGATGGCACAGCTCTTTATGAACATGAGGATCCGCGTCAAGGCATCCATCCGCATTGGGATACTTGCATCTTCAACTTCGGCAGGAAAGAGACTGCCAATTTTTTGATTGCAAATGCGCTGTTTTGGGTAGAAAAAATGCACGTAGATGGCTTGCGCGTCGATGCCGTAGCTTCTATGCTCTACCTCGATTATGGGAGGGAGCCTGGCAATTGGATACCCAATATTCATGGCGGAAATGAAAATTTGGAAGCGATTGAATTTTTAAAACATCTGAACCAAGTGATGCATGAACGCAATCCTGGTATTTTGATGATAGCAGAAGATTCCACAGCCTTCCCAAAGGTAACAAGACCTCCCTCAGAAGGGGGGCTCGGCTTTGACATGAAGTGGAACATGGGGTGGATGAATGATACTCTTTACTACTTTGCAAAAGATCCACTATTTAGAAGGTATGATCACAAGGATGTCACTTTTGGATTAGTTTATGCCTTTTCTGAAAACTTCACTTTGGCTTTGTCTCACGATGAAGTTGTCCATGGGAAAAAGCATCTGTTAAGTAAAATGCCGGGAGATGTCTGGCAGAAGTTTGCTCATCTGAGATTGCTTTTGAGCTATCAGATCTGCCATTCAGGCAAAAAATTAATTTTCATGGGTTCTGAATTTGGTCAATGGAAGGAGTGGGCTTTCAATGGGCAGTTGGATTGGAATCTTCTGTCTTACCCGGTTCATGGTGGTATTCAAACCTGTGCTAGGGAATTGAACTTTTTTTATCTTGAACACCGAGCGCTTTGGGAGAGGGATTTCACTTCTGATGGGTTTAGTTGGGTTGACTTTTCTGATCTCGATAATGGTGTGATCTCTTATTTGCGGAAAAGCGGTCAAGAAGAGCTTTTATGCGTCCACCACTTTACCCCAACTTGCGTTGATAGGTATCGCTTAAGGATGCCCCACTTAAAGAAAGCTAAAGAAATATTCAATACTGATGCGGAAAAATATGGAGGGTCAGGTAAACTGAATCGCTCTGTTACCGTAGACAAGGGTGAGATGATTTTTACTCTTGCGCCATTGGCAACGCAAGTGTTTTCAGTTGAATGGAAGTGAGAATGGATAAGCAAGATTACGAAAAACTGTGCCAGGAAGTTTGGCGTCACAACTACCTATACTATGTCGAACATAAGCCTGAAATATCTGATGAAGAGTTTGATCATCTTCTCAAAAGGCTTGAGGATATCGAGCGGCAGCACCCTGAGTGGGTGACACCCGCATCTCCTACCAGGCGCGTAGGCGAAGCCCTCACAAAGGGTTTTAAAACTGTCGCTCATCGCATACCGATGCTCTCTCTTGCCAATACTTACAGCAAAGAAGAGGTTGCTCAATTTATCGCTCGCGTTGAAAAGTTGACGGGGCATAAAAACCCCAAATTTTCTGTAGAGTTAAAAATGGATGGCATCGCTGTCTCGGCTGCCTATAGGGAAGGAGTGTTCGTTCAAGGGGTCACAAGAGGGGATGGACAAAAGGGAGATGACATTACGGCAAATATGAGGACGATTCCTTCTTTGCCCTTGAGACTCTATGGTGAGAATGTTCCTGAATTCCTCGAAATTAGAGGCGAGGTATTTCTATCACACAGTGAATTTGAGCGTCTCAATAGAGAAAAGAGGGAAGCTGGGGAGGAGCTTTGGGCTAATCCTCGTAATGCCGCTGCAGGGTCGCTAAAGCTTTTGGATCCTAGGGAAGTTTCGCGAAGAAAACTTTCCTGCGTTTTTTATGGAATTGCTGAAGCAAAAGGGGTCAAACTTTCATCTCAGGATGAATCGCATCTTTTTCTTAAATCTCTGGGGCTTCCTGTTTTAGACATGCAGGCTTCCTGCACCACACTTGAAGAGATTTTTCAGTTTGCCGAGAAAGTGCATCATGTCAGATCGCACTTAAGCTTCGATATCGACGGAATCGTTATAAAACTTGACTCTATCAAGGATCAAGAGGCTCTTGGAGCAAGTGGAAAGAGTCCCCGATGGGCAGTTGCCTATAAATTTGCAGCCAATCAGGCTGAAACCAAGATTTTGCAAATCACTGTTCAGGTTGGGCGTACAGGCGTGCTTACCCCGGTTGCTGAACTTGACCCCGTATTTCTTGCCGGCTCGACCATTGCAAGAGCCACCTTGCACAATTACGATGAAATTGAACGAAAGGATATCCGCATTGGGGATACTGTCACGATCGAAAAAGGCGGCGATGTGATTCCTAAGGTTGTCTCGGTGAATCTCGACTACCGCCCTATAGATAGCAAAAAGTGGCATATGCCTTCTGAGTGTCCGAGCTGCTTTACAAAAGTGGTTAAGGTAGAGGGGGAAGTGGCCTTGCGCTGTCCAAACCACCTCCATTGCCCTGAGCAGCAGCTTCGAAGAATTTTATTTTTTGCCTCTAAGGACGCTCTTGACATTGAAAACTTTGGTGAAAAGGTAGGTGAACAACTTTTTAAGAAGGGGTTTGTCAAGCGGCCCTCAGATATTTTTGCTCTCACTGCCGAACAGATCTCTCAACTTGAAGGATTCAAGGAAAAATCGATTCAAAACTTGATAGAAAGCATCGAGAAGGCCAAAAAGCCGCCGCTTGCACGTTTCATTTTAGGCTTAGGCATTCGGCATATTGGAGCGCAAACAGCAGACCTTTTAGCCGTCAAGTCAGGCAACATCGAAAAGCTTATGGAAATGGATAAAACGCAACTGATGGCCATTGAGGGCATTGGTGAAAAAGTTGCAGATGCCGTCTTGGATTTCTTCCGCGATCCTTTACAGAAGAGCGAGATCGTCGCACTCCTTTCAAATGGGGTCACTCCCATGCCTCCACAAGCAGCCCATTTTGTTGGACATCCCTTTGAGGGCAAATCCTTTGTTCTAACGGGAAGTTTAGAAACAATGACTCGAACAGAGGCTTCTGCTCTAATCAAGGAGAGGGGAGGCAAGGTTTCAGATTCTGTTTCCAAAAAAACCGATTTTGTCGTTGCAGGACAAGACCCAGGCAGCAAGTTAGAAAAGGCTAAATCCTTAGGAATCAAAATCTTAAGCGAACAAGAGTTTAAAAATAGTCTTTGACATAAATAGACTCTGTTTTTAAGATCCAGTTTACACCCACTGAAGGAGGATTTCATGAAAAAATTTTTATTGGCACTGCCTCTTATTGCATTCTGCTGCGTAAGCTGCGAAAAGATTGAAGAGAGAAAAGAGAAAAAGGAACATGAGCAGCCAAAGTCTAACGAAAAACCGATACAACAACAAAATAGCAAGTAAGCATGCATACCTATAGACGAATTGCATTTCTATCTCTCATAGCCTGGGGAGCTCTTAGTGCCGAACAGGTCCAGGAGGCTCTTGCGGAGATTCATCCCGCTTCGGGCAGTCAAGTTGAGGGAAGGGTGCTATTTCGTCAGGAAGCCGATGGAGTCCGCGTTATCGCTGAGCTAAAAGGGCTTAAGCCTGGACTTCATGGCTTCCATATCCATGAAAAGGGGGATTGCACAGCTGCTGATGCTTCTTCAGCAGGAGGACACTTTAACCCTGCTAAAGAACCGCATTCGAGTCCTGAGGATCCGCACCGCCATGTAGGGGATCTGGGGAACATCGAGGCCGATGCGCAAGGTATCGCAAAATATGAGCGAGTGAACAATTTGCTAAAGTTAAGCGGTCCTGAAACCATCGTAGGGCGTGCTGTTATTGTGCATGCAGACCCTGATGATTTTAAGACGCAACCTACCGGCAACGCAGGTGGGCGGATAGGCTGCGGAGTTATCCGGCTACAAGATCGCCCATGAAGGTCTGATGGCTAAAGCTGTGAAGCTTTACGCGCTGTAAAGTCCCGATTAGAGAGGCATCTCCTTTAAAGAGGACATTTTTCCAGCAACGCGTTCTGCCTTTAAGCAGCACATCATTTTTGAAGTTTTGGCTTTCGACTAAAACTTCCACTTCCGTGTTTAGAAAAGCAAGGCGTTCCTTGGCGTAAACCTCTTCCTGCAATTCTAGAAGCTTTTGGAGTCTCTCTTGCTTGATGGCTTCAGGAACATCATCCATCCAGCGCATGGCTGGAGTGCCTTTCCGCGGGCTATAGGAAAAGATAAAAGCGACAGAATATTGAATCTCTTTCATGAGATCGTATGTGGATTGGAATTCCTCATCGGTTTCTGTAGGGAATCCTACGATGATGTCTGTTCCTAATGCTACATTCGGAACAAGTTCGCGCAGCATCGCGACCTTTTCAAGGTAAGTCTCGACCGTATACATCCGGTGCATTTTCTTTAAAATGCGGTTTGAGCCTGCTTGAAGAGGAAAGTGGACAAATTCGCAAAGGGATTTTAAATCGCGGATTGCTTCCATTAAATTGCGGGTGATGTCTACTGGGTGGCTCGTCATGAAGCGCACTCTTTCAATGCCTGAAATGGCATCAATTTTGTACAGAAGGTCGTGGAAAAGGCATCCCCATTCAGGATGATCTTTGCCATAGCTGTTGACATTTTGGCCTAAAAGTGTGATCTCCTTGTACCCTTGGCTAGCAAGGTGCTTGCACTCTTCGACAATGCTCTCAGGTGTTCTGGACACTTCAGGTCCCCTTGTATAGGGAACTACGCAGTATGTGCAGAATTTATCGCAGCCGCGAATAATTGAAACGTGAGCCTTAACCTTGTCGTCTCTTTTAGCGCTGAGATAGTCTAACTCGAAGGTGAACTTGTCATCCGTCTTGATCACCTGTTTGCCGCTTGTGAGCACTTCATCTAAAACTTCGTTTAGATTATGGATGTTGTTTGTGCCAATCACGAAATCGACGTGAGGGATTTTTTGGAAGATCGACTCTTTCTTTGCATTCGCCATGCAACCGGTGACTCCGATAATGGCCTGGTTATTCAGAGCTTTCCCTAGTTTTCCCAATTTGCCCATCACCTTGCGTTCTGCCAAGTCTCTAATTGAGCAAGTATTAAATATAAGCAGATCTGCGTTATACTCATCTTCCGTGCGGATAAGCCCTCTGCTCTCAAGCTGCCCCACCATGATCTCGGAGTCCAGCTCGTTCATCTGGCAGCCATAGGTTTTGACGAAAAAGGATTTCGGTTGCTTCATTGTCCCTCTAGTGACCTGTTCAAGAGGGCTAATTATCGCCGCTTTTTGCAATTTTTGCACTAAGTTTTAAATAGGACTAGAAAAGCCTTGGAAAAAAGAGGGCAATTTTGTATGATTTAGCCTATTCACTACAAGGATTTGAAACATGACGCTTCGAAAATCTAAAACAACTCTGAGCAGGCCGGGGAAGAAAAGTTGGTTTGTTCTAGACGCAGCGGGAAAAACATTGGGACGTTTTGCTTCCGAGGTCGCAAAGATCCTCCAAGGAAAGCATAAGCCCACGTTCACAACATTTATGGATGATGGAGATGGCGTCATCGTCATCAACGCGGATAAAATTAAAGTCACTGGCGCTAAAGCTGCACAAAAGATCTACAGATACTACACGGGATCGATGGGCGGTATGCGCGAAGTCCCTTACAAAACAATGCTGGCGCGCAAGCCCGAGTACATCATCACGCACGCTGTAAAAGGAATGGTCAAGCGTTCCCGTCTTGGCAGACAGCAGATGAAACATCTGCGCGTGTTTGCAGGAAGTGAACATGATATGCAGGCTCAACAACCGATCGTAGTCAACTGTTAACCGGAAGTAAATTTATATGGCAAATCAGAAAGATAATGAAATCGTGGCAACCGGCAGACGTAAGACGGCTGTTGCCAGCGTGAGAATGCGCGACGGCAAAGGTGCTATCGACGTGAATGGACGTCCATTCGAGGAATATTTCCCCCTGGAACTCCAAAGAAAAACAATTCTTGCTCCTTTTGCTAAAATTGGCAGCAATAAAGGGTATGACATGATCGTGCGCCTTAAAGGTGGCGGGCTTGAAGGACAAGCGACAGCTCTTTCATTGGCTATAGCACGCGCGCTTGTTTCCCAAGACGATGCTCTCCGCTCTGAGCTTAAAGCAGCTGGCTTGCTGACTCGCGATCCTAGAAAACGCGAACGTAAGAAGTACGGCTTGGCGGGTGCTCGTAAGCGCTTCCAGTTCTCCAAGCGTTAAACGGCAGCTTTTGGCCCCCTTACAAAAAAGAGCACATGTTGTGCTCTTTTTTTTTGATTTCAATTCACATAATTTGTTAACATAGTACCATGATTTATTTTTGCGGACTTAATTGTGAAGAGTTAAAAGCTCTAATGATCTCCCATGGGGAGAAGGAATTCCACGCCGAGCAGCTAATTGATTGGGTGTATCGGAAAGGAATTATTCAATGGGAGAAGATGAGTAATTTGAGCAAGGCTTTTATTGAAAAGCTCTCTCAAAAGCTTGCGCTCACTTCCTTAAGTCTTGTCAAAGTTAGCGAGTCTAGCGATCAGGAAACCTTTAAATTTTTATGGCGGCTTCCTCAGGGCGATCTGATTGAATCTGTCTTGATCTGTTCAGGGGCAAGAAGGACCGTGTGCGTCTCCTCGCAGGTGGGGTGTCCCGCCAAGTGCGCCTTTTGCGCTTCCGGGCAAGCGGGCTTTTTTCGCAACTTAACCTCTGCCGAGATCATCGAACAGGTCGTCCAGATCAACGGATGGCTGAAAGCAAAGGGCGAAAGAGTTTCTCATGTCGTATATATGGGCATGGGCGAGCCCTTTAAGAATTACAAAGAAGTATTGAAATCGATCCGCGCCTTAACGAATCCGGAGTTTTTAGGAATTGCTGACCGCAGAATTACAGTTTCGACCGTAGGAGTCATCGAAGGGATCGACCAGCTCTCCGAAGAAGGCTTGAAGGTGAACCTGGTACTTTCCCTGCACGCACCAAACCAGAAGATCCGTGAAAAAATCATCCCTTATGCGCGTAAATATGCCCTTGAGGATATCCTTGCGGCAATGGACCGCTATGCAGAAAAGACCAAGCGCGACATCACCTTCGAATACACCCTTCTAGCGGGTATTAACGACCATCCTGACCACGCCTATGAGCTTGCAAAGCTTCTGAAGAGCAAGCAGTGTACGGTCAATTTGATACCTTATAACCCGGTTCCCGGTCGCCATCTGAAGCGGCCTGACGGCAAGGCGATCAAAGCCTTTAGAAGCGTTCTTTACGGCTGCAAGATCTCAAATACGACGATCAGGTATACGAAAGGCGATGACATCGCAGCTGCCTGCGGACAGCTCGCGATGCAAGAGAGAGCCAATCAAGAGAATCCCTTGAAGCAAGTTCAAGACGAAGCCTAAAAAATTAAACACAAAGGTGAATGATAAACCTTTGTGTTTCAGTTGCTTAGAAATTCTTCGAATGCCTGATTGCTTAGGAAGCGCAACACAATTTTGTGGCTTTCCTTGTCGATAGACGCTTTATCGCCCCATCGGTTTGCAAGGGTTTCACATTCGCCCTCGTTATTGCATTGAATTTCGAGAGTATGGCCGGGTTCTTTATCGATATAGGTCCGCGCTTCTTCGTTTTTGAAAAGAGCTGTCCCAATCCGCTTGCCCACAGAATAGGAAACAGGTAATTCAATCTTGCAGGAAAATTCCTTAACAAGCTTTTCAAAACGCACCTCTTTGACAGGAAGAACGAATCCCCCTTGAGGCACTGTTTCAACTTTGCAATTAGCCGGTCGAACCACCATTGTAAATTCCTCTTCTGGTACAACCCCTTTGTAGATAAACTGATGGGTGTTAAAACGCTGAGCCTCCCTAAGTTCTTTGAAATCATATTGATCCCTAAGTCCAATCACGGGGATCTTAAGCTCTTCCGCAACGCCTTTTACACCAAGGTTGGTTTTTGCATGAGCTCCTCCTCCAAAAATGACATATTTTTCACCTTCATGAAGAGTGTTATTGGATTCTCTGATCGAGTCGACCCAAATGGAATTAGAGGTGCGCAATCTTTCCGGTCTATTGATAATATCTCCTTCCATATCGAAGACGGCATCTTTATTCGCTTCAGCATCGATGGGGATCAATTGGATACCGTAGCGACGTGCCTGGATGTGAAGCGCAGCTGTCATGGGCGAAAAACCGGGAAAAAACTGGGTATCTCCCTTGGTATTATTTCTAAGGCTTTCGATGAAGCGTTTATATTCTTCAGAGTCTTCTTCGCATTGATTGAACTGCTCATAACTATCAAGTTGTGATCGAGGAGTCTCTATATAAAGATGTTTTACATTCATTTTTGCTAAAATAGGAATCAGTTCGATCATATAGTCGATGCAGACAATGTCATTGTGGTTATCATTGATGAATATTCCCTCGTGCAAATCGAAAAGTTTTGGAAAGAATTGTTCCTCTGTCAGAGGGCCTTTAATTGTCTGATTGTCGTCGAGAGCAAATTCTGGGAGTGCAAGAGGTGAGCTAGAAGGTTCCTCTGTCTTTTCGGTTTCCGGTTTTTTCAATACTCTTTGCACAATTTCATAAATGGGTTTAGCAAATGGGACCATAAAGAGGCTGCATTTTTTGTAAGTTTTTTTCACGATATGATCTTGATAGGGCGAGGGAGATTTTTTATTCGTAAAAACACGCTTTTGGATCATGTCGATTGCATTATTGAGAATGCTCACAAGAGGGATGTAATCTAATGTTTTATCCAATTTAATTCTGAAATTATTTATTTTTACCATGTTGCTCTCCATGTAAGTTCATATATTATATAATGTTATAAAAAAATATTGCAAGAAAAACGGCTGTTTGCGAAGAAGTGGATGGTTTTGCGATACTATGGAGATAAATGAAATTCAATCCGCTTAAACTCAATAATTATCCTATAGATCCCGGTGTTTACTTGATGAAAGCTCGGGGGGGCGAGATCATTTATATTGGCAAAGCAAAAAGCTTGCGGAATCGTTTGAAGCAATATTTTGTCACAGGCGGCGATGGCAGATGGATGATCCCTTACCTCTTAGAGAACCTGGAGGAGATCGAGACGTTAGTCACCGTGTCTGAAAAAGAGGCTCTTTTACTAGAAAATAACCTGATCAAGCAGCATCAGCCGCGCTATAATGCTTTACTTAAAGATGACAAGACCTATACGGCTCTTAAAGTCACAACTCAAAGCGAGTGGCCGAAGCTAGAGCTTGTGCGCTACAAAGGAAAGCCGAAAAAGGATGGACTTTACTTTGGGCCTTATGCAAGCACCTATGCAGCAAGAGAAACTTTAGATCTGCTTCAAAGGATTTTTCCCTTAAGGCAGTGCAGCGACCAGGAATTTTTGCGCAGGACGCGCCCTTGTATCCTCTACGGCATGAAACGCTGCTCGGCACCCTGTGTAGGGTATATCACTAAGGAGCGGTACGATCAAGATGTTTCAGAGGCGATCCGGTTTTTAAAAGGCCAAAATGAAGAGGTGCTAGCTCTCCTTTACAAAAAAATGGAGGCTGAGGCTGCAGCGCTCGAATTTGAAAAGGCTGAAGAGATTTTAAAGACGATTCGATCGGTTGAAAAAACACTAGAGTCTCAAAGAGTCGATTCTCCTTTGGAAGGGTTCTCGGGAGATGTTTTAGGGCTTTACCGCGAAGGGGATGAAGTTCTGATATCGCGCCTATCTTTCGAAAGAGGACGCCTGATCGGCTACCGTCATCACAATTTTTCAAAAATTGCCGAAAGCGACCAGGAATTATTCACCTCATTTCTTCTGCAAAACTACCAAGCCCAAGAGCTGCTTCCGAAAGAGGTACTGTTGCCGATCGAACTTGAGGATGCGTTATTAGTGCATGACCTAATCGCTCTCTCACTCTTTACGCCTCAAAGAGGACCTAAAAAGGAGCTTCTCGCGATGGCGAAGAGAAATGCCGAGGCAGCCTTCAAGCAGAAAAAAGATGAAAACAAAATGCGCGAAAACCTCCTGACAGAGCTGCAAGAAAAGCTTGAGTTGAGTAGGTTTCCGGAGAAAATTGAATGTTACGACATTTCCCACCTTTCCGGGAAAGAGGCCGTTGGGTCTCGAGTTGCTTTCACAGAGGGAAAACCCGACAAGAAAAACTATAGGCTATACCGACTCAAAGAAACTGCCGCCTCTGATGATTATGGCGCCATGCGCGAGGTGCTTTCTCGAAGATTTAGTAAGGAGGGAGAGGGCATGCCAGATCTCATCATCATCGATGGCGGGAAGGGGCATCTCAATGCTGCGCGTCAGATCCTGCAGGAGCTGAATGTGATCTCATGCGACCTGATCGCGGTTGCCAAGGAGATGGGCCGCCACGATAAAGGAGCGACGCTTGAGCAGGTGTATCTTCCCGATAGAAAAGACCCGCTCAAATTTGCCCATCATGCACCACTTCTATTCCTCCTCCAAAGGATACGCGATGAGGCACATCGCTTTGCCCTCTCATTTCAAACGAAAAGGAGGACTAAAAGCTCCCTCCATTCAGCCCTTACGCAAATTCCAGGCATCGGGCCCGTTAAGCAAAAGAGGTTGCTCACTCACTTCGGAAGCCTGAAACGTTTGCTTCAAGCTACCGATGAAGAAATATTAAAAATTAAAGGCCTTCAAAATAAAGACTTAATTGAAATTAGAAAAATGATATAATCTAATTTTCGGAGGATGATTTATGTATATAAAGCCAGATGATGGACAGAAAATGCCGCGTTTGTGGAGAGCGTCGGAAAAGATATTAGCCGGAGGTATTGGTTTTAAGGCGACCTTTGATGGTAAAAAATGTACAGACCTAAAGGGGCTTGATGCACCTCAGCAAATTTCAAAAGGATGGCGCATCGCTCGAGGAATTATAAGAGCAACGGGTATCGTTCCTTTAGCTGCCTTGATCACACGTTCCATCTATCGCAAAATTTTTGGTGTTAATCAAGTGGCCCAGACATTTGAAAGGAATTTTCAGTGCGAATTAGGGTTAGCGGCTGCAAAAGGTTTTCTTGAGTCCAAATTTCCAAAAATGCCTTCAGGCACCTACCTTATCAGAAGTCCAAAAAATGAAATGGAAATGTGGGCCGTGATGAAAGAAGTGATGGCGCTGCAAGAGCAAGGCGCGGGTGTGCACTTAGTGCTTGTCAAAAGGAAAGATGAACGTCTTTATACTGAGGGAAGTGAGCAATTAAACCCGATCATTTTAGCAGAGAAGAACACAGGTGGATCATATGAAGTGACTAAGTTCAATTCGAACATAGTGCCGAAAATGCCTCGATTTGAAATTCATGGTTTACGTCCTGTTGCTGTCCAAAGGGCGCTTTTAGCCAAGGATAAGGGCTTTTTCCAGCCTAATGGCCACTATCTCATTCGAAGTCCAGAAAACAAAGATGAAATGGATGCGCTGATTGAAGAGGTTAGGGATTTGCAGAGGCAAGGGAAGAGTGTCCACGTCGTTTTACTTAAAGAAGATGGAAAGGAATTGCCTCGATTTGCAACACCTTCGTTCGACATTGGTTTTGAACCGACGATATTAGAGCAAGTGGAAGGCTCTTTTAAGCCAATAAAAATCAATAGAGCAGCTGTTCCCATGGTCGACGATGATTTGATTCCGCTGAACTTTGCTAAGGTGAGGGGAACTAATTATCAATCTGATCAGGATGGATGCCTCGATTTTGTCATTGAAGGAGATGGTTGGAGGGCTGTTGCAGACGGCACTGAGCATAATAAACCGGGTAAAGTAGCGAAATATCAAGAAGTCTGGGGCGATGTTAAGGCGCACATCAACGCCAATATGGAGTGGGCGTTTAATGAAGCTAAGAACATAGAAGAATTTAAAAATAATATTCAGACTCTAATGAAGGATGTTGGCAGGAAAATTGAAGATCAATTTGGCACTACATTTTCCTTTGTAACGGTCGTAAGTTTCCAGGGGGAGAAATATTTAGTGGCATCGACTGTGGGGGATACACCGATTCTGCTTGTGGACACAGAGTATGGTTCGGTTACGCCGATGCCTTCCAAAAATGAAGACGCGAATAGCGGTAATATCACGACTTCTTGCGTTAAAGTTAAAAAAGGGCAGATGGTTTTTTGCGTATCAGACGGATTGATGAAGCCTCCAAAAAGCGAAATTGAGAAGGGCGTAAAGGAAAAGGATTATGAGAATAAAGGGTTTCCTCGGCGCTTGTTAGGACTTTGCAAGAAGAAGTTTACCCCTGAGCAGGTTTTGGAGCAGCTGAAGAGTGATATGATGGATATGACAGTTGCAGAAAATCGAGAGTTTGTCCAACGCCATGGTATTGAGTCTCACAACTATGGCGATGATTACTCAGGTGTCGGATTTGTCATTCCTTGAGAAATTCCCTTTCCAAAAAATTGAGCTATCCCGTATGCTTTCGACAGCCATACGGGATATTAGCTCAGTTGGTTAGAGCGCCACGTTGACATCGTGGAGGTCAGCTGTTCGAGTCAGCTATATCCCAATGCTTCCTCAACCTATCCATTGTGCTTATGCCGTCGAAGTTCTAGGTATAGCACTGCAGTCTCTTTTTCCGGGCACCCAAATATTAGAAACCTCTGTTAGTGAGGAAGGGTTCCGGCTTAACGCAGTGTTGTTACAACCTATGCACCCCGATATGATCCCTCTGCTCGAAGAAAAAATGCGCCGGTTGATGAAAGAGGGAGTGCAATTTCAACAAATGGAGATGATGGCAGATAATGCCGGATCTCTTCTGGAATCCTTAGGGCAGGAGGCGCTTGCAGAGCGCGCCTTTGAATCCGATCTTCAGACGGTAATTCTATTTCGATCAGGGGATTATGCCAACTTTTCCCCTATTGCCGATTCTCATTTTCCTTTAGGGCCTGAAATTCTCGAAGTGAAGCTATGGAACGGGCAGACGCTAGGAATGGAAATCGAAATCGAAGGGGTTGCATTTCCCGACAAAGCGGATTTAAAGGCGTTTGTCAAATCCAGGGGTCAACGACTAAAGGAAGACTCCGAGAGGCGTGTAATTGCAGCTAAATGGATGACTGAAGAGGGGGTTTTGCTTCCTGAGGGAATACGCAATGAGTTAAAGTGGCGCTTCCTCTGGTCCTCCTGGGTTTCGGCAAAGGGTTTTGTTGAGGTCGCGACCGGAGCCAAGGGGAAAGAAGCTTATCCTGCTTTGCTTGAGAAGTTTACAGGTGGAATTGCCGAGTGGGCCACCCTTCCAGAGCGCCTCGATTTAATCACAATCGAGGTCCCTGAGGCACAAGTGCATTCGATCTGCATTTCTTCCTTGCAATTCATTCTGGAAACAGCTAAAATCCTCGATTTGGGCATTGAGTGGATCGCTGAATTTCAACAATCTCCTTATGTTCAAGGCAAAGAGTGGAGTTTGAGCGTCTCTTGTTTAAAGAAGGCGGTGTCGGCTTTATCTCTCTGCTGCGAAGAGAGCGTGCTTTTGCCAACCGTTGAGACACCAACGCTGACAGCTGTGGTGATAGATAAAAATGGCAGGCGCAAAAAGCTCTCTTTTTTACGGATTAGCTTCTTGAGAGGGAAGAAGAGGGCTCAGGTTCAGTTCTCCCTTTTAGGGCCTTTAGAGCAGTTTTTTGCTTTGCAAGTGGCTGGAAGAGGTCTCGTAGATCGCCTTTAATTATAGAGGAGAAAAGGAAAAGCTTGAGAGTAAATAGAGAAATTAGATCCCCAAAGGTGCGTCTAATAGGTCAGCAAGGGGAGCAAGTAGGAGTTGTCGCTCTCTACGAAGCATTGAGAATGGCTGAAGACGCAGGGTTGGATCTTGTTGAGATTTCAGCAGGGTCTGTTCCTCCCGTTTGCAAAGTGATGGATTATGGCAAATACCGCTATGACCAAACCAAACGGGAAAAAGAGAATAAGAAGGCACAGCACCAAATTAAGGTGAAAGAAGTCAGGTTCAAACCGAATATCGATGAACATGACTTTTTGACCAAGTTAGGGCACGCCCGAGAGTTTATTTCAAAGGGAAATAAAGTAAAAGTGACTTGCATCTTCCGCGGCCGGGAGATGGCACATCCTGAAATTGGGATGAAGCTCATGCAGAGGCTGTGCGACGATTTGGAAGATGTTGCACAAGCTGAAGCTCCAGCTAAGATGTTTGGCCGTATGTTAACCACGGTATTGGCGCCTGGATCGAAGAAAAAGAAAGAGGCCACCAAACCCGTGCAAGACGTAAGAAGCGATTAGGAGAGTGGACCTAATGACAAAGATGAAAACGAAGAAGGCATTGAGTGCCCGATTTAAATTGACTGGCGGCGGAAAGTTGAAAAGAACTCGTCCGGGCCGTCGTCATATTTTGACTAAAAAAACACCCAAGCGCAAACGTCAGCTTGCAAGACCAGCTCTTGTCGACGATACGATCTTGAAGACGTATAAGCGCATGATGGGTGTAGGATAAATAAGGAGATAAGCTATGGTTAGAGCAACAAATGCTGTAGCTTCACACCGTCGCAAAAAAAGACTGTTTAAGCGGGCAAAAGGTTTTGTGGGCGACCGCAAAAACCACCTTAGGCTGACAAGCGATGCAGTCATGCGTGCGTTGGCGTATAACTACCGCCACCGCAAATTGAGAAAGCGTGAATTCCGCCGTTTGTGGATTACCAGAATCAACGCAGCCGCGAAGATGCATGGAATCTCCTATAGCAAATTCATTCACGGTCTCAAAAAGGCGAACTGTGAACTTGACCGCAAAATTTTATCTGAGATGGCGATCCATGACCCTCAAGGGTTTGCCGCCGTTGTTGCCAGTGCAAAAGTAGCGCTGGCTTGATAAAATAGGCGTATCTTGACTACGCTATCGGGGCAGAGCGGTAAATGCGCTCTGCCCCTTTTTTTTGTATTGACAGGAGTGCATTGTGACAACGTCGATCGATCATCTGAGACAAGAATTCATTAAAGAATTGCAACACGCTGCAAAGGCAGCTGACATAGAAAATTTGAGGGTTAAATACCTCGGCAGAAAAGGGCCTGTTCAAGCCTTGATGAAGGAGCTTAAAGATATCGCTCCTGAGGAAAGACCCCTTTTTGGACAAAAAGTCAATGACTTAAAAACTTTTATCGATCAGGAACTTACTTGCAAGCAGGAGCATGCTGTTCTTTCTGAACTCGATTTACAGCTCGCTAAAGAAAACATCGACATCACGATCCCTGGCAGGCGGAAATTTTTAGGAGGCAAACATCTCCTGACGGCCGCATTGGATGAGATCTTGGATGTCTTGATCGGAATGGGCTTCTCAGTCCAGTATGGGCCAGATATCGAAAATGATTATTACAATTTCGAAGCACTGAATTTCCCTGCCGATCACCCTGCAAGAGATATGCAGGACACCTTTTATCTTGGAAAAGAGTGGCTTTTGCGCACCCAGACTACCAATATTCAAGTCAGAATGATGGAAGCGCATAAACCTCCCATTAGAATTATTTCTCCCGGAAAGGTCTACCGCAATGAAGCGATTACAGCTCGTTCGCACGTCTTTTTCCACCAGGTAGATCCCCTTTATATCGATAAAGGAGTGACCTTTGGGGATCTTTTGTCCACACTTGAAGAATTTCTGAGCAAACTGTTCCACCGCAATGTGGAAACGCGTTTCCGTCCAAGCTACTTCCCCTTCGTTGAACCGGGCCTTGAGGCAGATATTCGTTGTTTCCTATGCGAAGGCAAGGGCTGCAGCGTGTGTAAGCATTCAGGATGGCTGGAAATATTGGGAGCCGGGATGGTGCATCCCGAGGTGCTAAAGTCCGGCGGAATCGACCCTGAGGTCTATTCAGGATTTGCTTGGGGGATGGGGCTTGAAAGGCTTGTGATGATGAAATATGGCATACCTGATATTAGAACCTTTACGCAGAACGACTTACGATTTTTGAGGCAATTCGTTTCTCTCTCATGACGAAAAAATGGCGTGTTAGCAAAAAGCAGGGAGGGCTTAAGGCAATCGAGTTCTTAAGCCATTATGAGAAGGAGCTCTCCAACAAACAGTTGAAGAAACAGATCGAGTCTGGCGCCTTGCGTGTGAATGGAAATTTGGAGCGCTTTGCCTCTAAAAAGCTAGCGGAGGGTGACTGGGTAGAATTTAAATTGAAGGTAGAGAGAGAGAATACTGTTTCTCTGCCCGTTCTGTATGAAGATGAATTTCTTCTTGTTAGCGATAAACCAGAGGGGCTAGTTTGTGATCAGAAGCTTTTTAAGGAGAGCTTGTTGGTTCATCGCTTGGACAAAGAAACTTCAGGCGTTTTGATCCTTGCTAAAACAGCAGCTGTGGAAGAGGGTTTGCTCAAGGCATTTCGGGAAAGGAAAGTAGATAAAGAGTATTTGGCAATCGTTCAGGGGATACCCGAGATTAAAGCCGGTAAAATTGAAAACCGGTTAGGAAAGATATCTTCCTTCAGTGGACAGAGTCTGTATGGGTCGAAAGGGGAGGATGGACTTTTAGCAATAACCTCCTGGAAACTAATCGAACCACTAAAGAGGGCTTCGCTCTTAGCCTGTTTCCCTGAAACGGGTCGTACGCACCAGATCAGAGTTCATCTTGCTGAAATGGGGCATCCTATTTTGGGAGACCTTCTTTATGGAAGAGAGATCCGTTTGAACTATCGGCCTAATGGCATGCTTTTACATGCAGCTAAAATTTCATTTAAGCATCCCATCACCGGCCAAGAGATCATAGTTTCTGCACCCCTTCCTGGAAGGTTTCAAACAGCTCTGGAGGCTTTAAGATGAAGATTTTGATCGTCAAAACATCTGCTCTTGGAGATCTTGTGCATGTGTATCCTGCTATCAAGGAGATCAGGAAGCTTTTGCCCGATGCGGAGATTGACTGGGTCGTTGAATCCGCTTGTGAACCCTTGGCAAAGCACCATCCAGATATTAAACAGGTGATCACTCTCCACACGAAAAAATGGCGTCGCTCTCCCATACTATTTCGGAAAGAGATTGCGGCCTCCTTTAGAGCTTTGCGCGAAAAAGAGTACGATCTTCTCTTTGACTTTCAGGGCAACATCAAGTCTTGGTTGATTACAACCTTCGCAAAAGCCAAAACCAAGATCGGTTTTGGGCTTTCCGCTCCGGAATGGCCTGCTCGGTTTGCTGTCGATGTCAAAGTTGATCCTAATCCTGGGATGAATATCCGAGAGGATTATCTAGCTTTGGTTGAAGCGTGGAGCAAACAAAAGGCACAACTGGTGATGGGAACGCAGTTAACTGCTTCGACAAATGAGACAAAACGGGTTCAGGAGCTTTTGGCAAAGCGCTCCGAAACAGCAAAAAATGTTCTTATTTGCCCCTTTAGCCGCTGGCCGAATAAGCAGCTCACAAAAGAAACGCTGATCGGTTTTTTAACAGCGATTGCTCATGAAATTCCGACGAAATTTTGGGTCCTCTATGGCCATCATTCTGAAAAGGCAGCTGCATCGGAGATTGTGGGTTCATTTCCTGATGCTGAATTGGTCGATCCTCTCTCTTTTTCCGCATTGCAATTACTGATGCAAGGGATGCACCACCTGATTGCGGTTGATTCATTTCCTTTACATCTTGCAGGGGAGTCCAACGTCCCTACATTTGCTATTTTTGGCCCTTCTTCCTCGACTAAATACAACCCTCCTGCACCGCAACATTACGCTTTTCAGGGCGGCTGCCCTTACGGCAAAACCTTCGAAAAGCGCTGCCCGATCTTGCGCACCTGCAGCACCGGCAATTGCCTGCACGTGCTTGCTCCAAATACATTAGTGCAAGCTTATCAACAGTTTCTCAAAGGACGTGAATGAATATGAAAAGTTATCTTCTACTTCTATGTTCCCTTTGCTGCGTAGGAAAGGCATGGTCTGAAATATCTGAACCAAGAGAATTATACATCGATCTCCTTAAAAAAGTTGTCTGTAATACCATCTACGAAGATCGCTGTTTTGCAGGTGGCTATGATCCTAAAGCAAGAGAAACCGGGGAAGATCATCCCACTGTCGCACACACTATGATCGGAATGCAGAGGTTGAATAACATCCATTTCTGCTTAGAGCAGGTCATGAAAGAGGAAGTTCCAGGCGACTGCATAGAAACAGGAGTGTGGCGTGGAGGTGCTACCATACTCATGAGAGGCATCCTAAAGGCCTTTGGAGATACAACAAGAAAAGTTTGGGTCGCAGATTCATTTGAAGGGCTCCCGCCTCCCAACGTGGAAGAATATCCTCTGGACAGAGGATTGGATCTCCATAAAGTAGGCTACTTAGCTGTTTCCTTGGATCAAGTAAAAGAAAATTTCAACAAATACGACCTACTCGATGATCAGGTAATTTTTCTAAAGGGTTTTTTTGGTGATACTCTACCTTCTGCTCCGATAGAACGCCTTTCGTTACTGCGTTTAGATGGAGATCTATATGAATCCACTATGGATGCTTTAGTAAATCTCTATCCGAAACTTTCACCGGGAGGCTATCTCATTGTCGACGACTATGGAGCAATTGCTGCTTGCGCCCAAGCTGTTCATGACTACAGAAATGCGAATGGCATTACGGATGAGATTATCTGGATCGATCCTTGGAGTGTCTATTGGAAAAAAACAAGGTGATTACATGAAATTATATTGAACCGGTCCCCTTAAGCTGCTATACTCTTTCACGTCGGGGACCCCATCGAATTCTGCGGCCTGAACCAGGTCAGGACAGGAATGTAGCAGCCTTAAGGGTTTAGCAGGGTGCTTTGGGTCATCTCCGACACTTTTTTTCCATATCTCGAACAAAAAATTAAACAGAAAGCCACAGTATAAACCTTTGTGCCTTTACGTCTTTGTATTTCATTTATTTTCTTGAGGCAATAATCATGGCGTAGCTTGCTGTGCTTTCGTTTTGAAACCAACTTTGGCAGATTTCGAGAAGCTTGAGGAGGCTGTCGCTCTGGCTAAGTAGTTTTTTGAAGGGCATTAAGAGGTCGAGGAGTTTAATTTGCAGGCCATGATGAAGTAGTTGGACGGATTCGATCTTAAGGTCTGTGCTAAGGAGCGAGAGAAGTTTGGGTAGGGGGTCCTCTGTATAAATATCTAAAGGGGTTGAAATCAGCGTTTTGCCATCGGGATGCAGTATTCTGGCAATTTCCGATACAAAGAGGCGATGCTCCTCCTTCGGAAGTTCTGCAATCAGATCGCAGGCGAGAACGAGGGAGAACTCATCGTCAGGAAGGGGAGTGTAGGGGACATAAGCGTGGATGCGGCTTTCTTCTTTAACCGCATGGCATTGCTCAAGCGCAATCTGTGAGACATCTACCGCTGTCACCGCGCTTCCTTTGCTTACGCAATATGCGGAAAGCCAACCGGTACCGGCGCCTAGATCGCAGACGCTTTGAGCGGGAAGGCTATCCACGATGATTTTTAGGTATGTGTTGATTTTTCTTGAGCGCGCGGAACGTTCAGGGTCGAATTGAAGAGGTTCAGTAAGGAAAGCTTTGTCATATTTGTCTTGCGCTTCCTCTTTTCTGCTGAGTCTTCTTGCAGGTTTGAATTGTTTGAGGCTCATCTTTGTAAAAGAAGTTCCTTGAGGGTAGTCTCCGGAGGGTGGGTACCGGGAGGTTTGTTGATAAATAGGCGAAACCATACCTCAAGGCTCAGGATAGTATATAGCTCTCTAAAAGAGTCCTGAATCGTTTCCGGTGTCTCCAACCTCTCATCAAGCCATTTGCCGGAAACAAACCCTGTCTCTAAGAGGGTGCCTTTGGAGAGCAGCCGAAAAATATCCATGATCTCTTTGCTTTGAGCCCACCCTGACAGAAACTGTTTCCGGGTTTTCTTGGGGCGGTTGATCATTTCAGGAGCAAAGATTGATCTGACAAGAGGTTTTAGATAAGAAGCTGTTTCGCTTTCGGCCAAACTTTCAGGCTCAGGAAGCTTTGCGGCAAACTCAATCAGGCTTCTATCTAGAAAGGGAGTTTCCCAGTTGAGTCCAAAAGCTCTTGTCATCCTTTCATACTGAAGAATAAAACAGTCAGGAAGACGCGTCTTTACGTCGAAATAGAGAAATGCGGAGACGTTCGATTGAATGCGCGATAGGTTATGGAATTTATGTAGAAATGTATCCGGATCAAAACACTCTGCAAGTTTTGGAGCAGCCCTGCCAAGAGCAGATTCATCAAAGATGGCATTGTGCCGTAAGAACTCAAATTGCCAGGGATTGGTTTTCATTGTCCTGAGAAGATTAAAGGCAGCATCAGGGTATAGAACTTTAAGAAATGGGATGAGAATTTTTTGCAAAAGAGGACGCGGCAAAAGCATTAGACGGCTGACATAGGCTTGGTCTCTTTCAGCTAGCGAATAGCGGCTGTGACCTGCAAGTAATTCATCACTGCCCATGCCGGAGTAGACGGTCTTTGAAAATCCACGCGCAAGTTTTGAAAGTGACCAGGTGGCCATGACGTTTGGATCTGCAATCGGTTCATCCAGATACCATGCAATTTTGGGAAATTCGTTAAGAAAAAGATCTTGTGTGATTAAAGTGGATTCATTGGGGAGATTCAAACTTTTGCAAACGGAAAGAGCAGCTTGAAGATCTTCCTGATAATGCTCCTTAAAAGAAGCTGTAAATCCTTTTAGAGGATGCCCTTCTGCAAGTTTGGAGATGTAGTAAGCAATTGTGGCTGATCCTAGACCGCCTGAAACAAAGCATCCCAAAGGCCCTGATTCCGGTATGCGCACCTTTACAGCTGACTCTAAAAGGAAGTCGATTTGAGAGACGACTTTGCTCTTGTGGATGTTGAGCCGTTTTTCAAAATAGGAGCTATATGACCAATAGGGTAGAAGCCTAATGCCTAAGGAAGGTGTGTGAATAAGATAGTGCGAGGGAAGAAGTTTATTGCAGTCTTTTACAGGAGTTAGATCTTGAGGTGAGTACCCGAAAAAGAGGTAGGAGGCTAGGGCCTCGGGGCAAGGTGTTTGAGGGACGAGCCCTGAAGATAGGAGCGCTTTGAGTTCGGAAGCAAAAAGAAAATATTTTTTGTCCTGGTACCAATAGAGAGGCTTTTTTCCTACTCGATCTCTTGCCAGTAGAAGGGTCGTGGAGCGCTGGTCAAGCAGTGCCAAAGCGAATTCACCATCCAGGCGCTCGAGAAATTTTTCACCAAATAGCTCATAGAGGGTAATGATAAGTTCTTCAGGGCTTTTATCTTCACCAAATTCCTCCCGCAGTTTTTCAATGTTATCAATTTCGCCGTCAAATAAGAGAAAAAGATCTTTTTTGGCATTTGTTGCAGGTTTTTGACAGAGGCAGCCGATCTGAATATTGCGAAAAGTGGTTAGATGCTTTTCCGTCGAAGCTCTGTGGCCCATCGTTCCCAACATCAGGCTTGTAATGTCGCTGATCTGTAGGGCGTCCGGGTAGATTACTCCTGCAAATGCTGTCATGGGTTTATTTAATCTCAATTGTGAATAAAACTCTAGCTTGTGATAGGATGGGGCTTTTTAGTCCGAATGAGAGGTGTTTTATGCGCTACTTGATGACATTATTTATCTTGATCGGTTGTTTGACCGGCTGTACAGGCCCCCGCTATAGCGATTTTTTTCTGTATCGTGATGATGGGACTGTGAAGCCAAAGGTTGTATTTTTACCAGTGCGCGCAACTGACCCGGAAGAGGAGAGAGCAGCACATTATTTTGATGAATCTCTGAGATGGTTGGCTCTTGACAGCGGTGAGTTGTATTTTTATGGAAGGGAATCCGTCAAAAATCAGTGTGATCAATATAAGCTGGATTGTCCCATCCGTTCACCACTCTCATTTCGGCCTGCCGACTTCGTCGTTCAGGTTGAAGTATTAGAAGATGCCATTCTTTCTCCCGAAGAAGCGGATAAGCAGGCTTTCATTCCGATGATTGGAATGCGCAATAAAAGCGTGTTGCGCGCAAAATTGAGAGTGGAAGTTATTGACATCCGCAATAATAATAACCAAACAATTTTGTTTGAAGTTTTAGAGAAAAGCCAAGTTCTTTCTAACAGGCCTGCTCCTCAGTGCGGTCCAGTCACCCTTTACGAAGAGCTTGCTCATCAGGCTATCGAACGCATTGAGGACGTAATTCGGTGCGCGAGGTAATGTTGCACGGGGTGTTGTTTGCCTTGTTTTTAGCTTTAGGCACGGTTGCCCTTATCATTGCACGCCGCGCCGGCTTTTTAAGAAAGCTTGAAAAAAAGCGCCCTGTAGTGACCCCTTTCCAAGCCTTGACTGCTTTTGTTCTTTTTTTGACCATGCAACTGCTTTTTGTCCCTTCTATCGTGAGTTTATGGATCTATGTCTTTGGCAAAAACTCCTTTACGGAAGCTGTTGGGGGCTGGATTCATCTGCTGTCGATTGGATCGGTCGGTGCGCTGTTAGCTTTTTATACGATTCAATTGGGCTCACCACTTCGGTGGTTTTCTGTTGAGAAGCCGTTGCAGCAATTGGGGATAGGTATGCTTTCGTGGACTCTTGCCTTTCCTCTAATGATGATTGTATCACAGGCATTTGCACTTGTATTGGGAGATTGGATGGGATTTGATCTCCAGGAGCAGTTGGCAGTCAAACAGATCAAGCAGGTGCAGCAATTTCCAGTCTTGCTCGGGGCTTCTCTTTTCATGGTCGCTTTTGTGGTTCCGGTAATCGAGGAGCTGTTGTTTCGAGGGTATTTACAAGAGATGCTTTTGAAGTGGCTAACCCCTCTGCAAGCAATTTTAGGAACTTCTTTTCTTTTTGCACTATCCCACTTTTCGACGACTCAAGGGATTAACAACTTACTCATCCTATCCTCTCTGTTTGTCCTTTCTTGTGTATTGAGTTATCTGAAGGAGCGCCAAAAAAACTTGCTGGCCCCGATTGGGTTACATGCAACGTTCAATGCAATCAGCCTTGTTCAAATTCTTTTAATACAGTAAGCTGACCCTTTCTATACGGAAAGAAATAGGGTGCTGTATGGGTGAGAGGCGATGCACAGCTTGCGGAGTTTCTGACGTTGGAACTGTTCGTCAAAATAATGAAGATGTTTGGGCTGAGCTTTCCGATCTTCAATGTTACATTTTGGCAGATGGCATGGGTGGCCATCAAGCAGGTGAAGTGGCTGCAAAAGAGGCTGTAGATACTTTATGCAGGACCTTAAAGCGACAACTTCCGACTAAAGGCAAGACGCTTGCTGAAGCGAGTGCCGTCATTAAACAGGCGATCGAGCATGTCAACCAGCATGTCTACAAAATGGGACGTTCTACCCATGAGCTTAAAGGGATGGGCACCACACTTTGTTTGCTTCTTGTTAGGCCGGAGGGCGTTGTCTTAGCCCACGTTGGCGATAGCCGCATTTACCGATTTCGTAATAATGTTCTCGAACTTTTAACCCAGGACCACTCTCTTCTTGCGGAACTAGTTCAGCGTGGCAAGTTGACCCAAGAGGAGCAAGAGCAGTTTCAATATAAAAACATTATCACAAAAGCTGTTGGAACAGAGCCACAGATTGTTCCTTCTGTTGAAGTCGATCTTGTAGAAAAAGAAGATCTCTTTTTACTTTGCTCAGACGGCCTATCAGATCTTCTTACCGTCGATGAGATTCAGCAGGTGATTGCCAATTACGGCTGTTTATCGGAGACAGCTCTTCAACTTGTTTCCTTGTCAAAAAATAAAGGGGGGCATGATAATATCACAGTACTTTTAGTAAGAGCATGATATATCTCGACAATAACGCGACCACCTTTCTTGACCCAGCTGTCAAACAACGGGTGATGGACTTTCTTCAAGATGAATGGGGCAATCCTTCAAGCTTGCACAAGTTTGGCCAAAGAGCAAAAAGCCTTTTAAGCCATTCCCGAAAAATTCTTGCTAATTTTCTTAAATGTTCATCTGAACAGATTTTATTTACCTCCGGGGGGACTGAAGGAGCATTTTTAGCTATCCACGGCTTATTAAAAAATAAACGAGGAAGGATTGTCACTTCAAACGTCGAGCATGCATGTGTATATGAAACGCTTCGCTCTCTTGAGCAGCAGGGAGCAGAGGTCGTCTACTTGCCTGCAGGAGAGCTAGGGGCTATAAATCCTGAAGCTTTGAAGCAGGCGTTATCTGAGAAACCAACAGACCTCGTGGTGCTGATCGGCGCAAATAATGAAACCGGCGTATTGAATGACATAGAAAAAATAGCTAAGATTTCTGAGGGTGCTCAGGTTCCACTAGTTATTGATGCGGTGCAATTGCCCGGAAAGGTCGAATTTTCCTTGCCCTCCGGTGTGAGCGCAGCCTTTTTCAGTGCACACAAATTTCACGCTCTGCCTGGGGTTGGATTTTTGTATGTAAAAAAACGCTCGTTGTTGAATCCGATCTTCAAAGGCGGCGCTCAAGAGTTTGGTCTTCGAGGTGGAACAGAAAATCTCTTGGGGATTGCTGCCCTTGCCAAAGCAATCGAAGTCATGCAACCGGTTTTAAGAGATTCGATTCAACGGATGGCTTATTTGCGAGATAAACTGGAGCATGGTTTGCTTCAGCTACCCAGGGTATTTCGCAATGGACTTGGCCATCGCATTTGCAATACGACTAATCTTGCTTTTGAAGGTCAGGATGGTGAATCGCTTTTGATCGCATTGGACCAGGCAGGTTTAGCTTGTAGTTTAGGAGCTGCCTGTTCAGCAGGGGCAATAGAGCCTTCAAGAATTCTTCTTGAAATGGGGCTCTCTCCCCAAAAAGCGCAGGCGTCTCTCAGGTTTTCGCTTAGTCGATTTACGACAGAGGATGAGATCACTCAGGCGATCGCCTTGATTTCTTCTGTCATTTATATTTTATAATCGAGTCAAATTCTTGTTGTAAAATTAGTTCCATTATATAATGGCTTATATGAAAATTAAAAGTTTTTTAAATTTAATCTTCAACCCGATGCAGGTTAAGAAACAGTTTAAGGAATTGCCCGGAGAAAAGAAGGCGTTGGCCATCGGGGTAGCCATTATGGCAACCTTGCTGCTTCCATTGGTGGTGCCGACGGTTCTGGCTTTTAAGGCCACAGTTATACATTTAAATAAAAGAAAACCAGGTCAAAAAGAAGGGGGGAATGAAACTCCTCTACCTAAGCCTTCGCAGTTAAGCGTTAGTCAAGAAAGTGCTGCAGAAAGAACAGATCGCCTCAGGTCTTCTGTAATTGATCCGCACCCCGCAATTTTGCCTAATGAAGAACAGCGCGAGTTAACTAATGACAAAGAAAAGCAACGCAGATTTTATCATGCCCAATTTGGCTGGAATGGGAAAGGACTGCCGGATGAAGAATTTTTGAGTAAGATCAAGAGCGTTGAATCTTCTCTTCCTGTTGCAGGGGAGAAGGGTCGTATTGCTTTGCAATGTTTGTCTAAAATACCCCATCTTGAGGAAATCAAAATTGAGCTGGAGAGGGATCTGTCTGACGAAGTTTTGTCTCAATTAAACAAATTAGGTGCCTTGAAACGCATTCGGATTGAAGTTGTAGAGGATGGGGTAGGAATCCCAAGAGCGCTAGCCGATCGCTTCCAAATCATTATGGACAAACCTCAGACTCTGCCCATTCACGATCGCGTGGGTTGGAGTTTGCTCGATGTCCAGTTGGAGCCGTTTGTTACAGCTTATGCAAACGCCTTGGGCCAAATGGTTCCGCAAGTTCCTTATAAAAATGCTTTAAAGCAATTAGCAACTGATTTCAACGCAAGTGGGCTTGAAAGTTTAGAAATCAGAGGATTGAGGAATATAGAAATAACGAGGGAAAATTTTCCCGTCGCTCTTAGGAGTGTGAAAACCTTAAAATTAGTAGATGTTCATGAAGAGATCCACCTTCCCGAGATGATTTTAGGGCCATTTCCCCAACTCACAAAACTTGTCATTGAGGGTGCTGGGAAGATCTTTTTAAATGAAGGTCGGGTGCCGGAACTAGAGATTGAAATGGAAAGAGGGGTCGAGGTGTTTGTTCTGGAGGATCAGAAGCAGGTGCTATGGCAAGATTGGCAAAAGGAATTTTTTGTTCGGTCGGATAAGTCTTCCAAAGAGAAAATGGATCAAGCTGCGGAAGTAGTTCAATTTTTTAATGCACCCAACGTGGAAATGCCTTCTAAACTGAGAGCACGCGATTTGAGTTTGCTCTCTGTGATGCGTTTCATTCGATCTTTAGGAGAGGCGGGGATGCAATCGTTCAATTTTTCAGGGATGAAGGATTATATGAACGATCACGTTGTTCCTTCTTTGGTGAAGAGGTTAGGCCATTTATTCACCTTAAAGGGAAGCTTGAGATGCGCAGATGGGAAAGAGGTGAAGTTTGAGGGCTACTCGTCGGGGTCTTCATATCGTCATTTTCATACAAGTATGGAGCGTTATTTCCACGACATCCCATCATCTACACTATCAAAAAGAGAGCGTTTACGCCTGGCACGCTTTATTGGAAGGGGAGCTAGGAACATTGGTGATGTGCGAAAACAGGATGAAATAGAGAGTAATGCTAAGTTGTGTATGGAGGAATATCGTCGCGGCGAGCCGGTCGTATTGCCGACGGGTTGGCGAGGCCATGCGATCAATGTTGTGATTCAAGGGGACTATATAGTCATCACTAATCGGGGAGATCGCTTGCACAGCGATTCGAATACGCGCGTTTTTAAAATCCCCGACCGGACAAGGGTAGATGAGACCCTTGTGAAGCGCATCATCGACACAACACAGGGTGGAGAAAAGGAAAGAAAAGCATTTTTTAGTGATGGGATTGTCGATGAATTAGGTCTTGAATTGTTTGATGAGATTCCTGTAGGTAGTCAAAAGGTGGGCAATTGCACTTATGCTAACAACAAGGGCGCTTACAGAGCCTTGTTGTATCTTCGCTATCTAAATAATGCGCAGGACCCTGACCCTGAGGAAGCAAAAGTTGAAGCTATTAAGCAATCCTATGCGGAATATAAGAAATGGTCTCTTTTTGATCGGGTTCAGGGACTTTATGAGTTCCGTGAGATGGTAGAGGGTGTCGGTGTAAATGCTTTTGAAAGGGAATCCCTTCAGCATATGTATGCAGAGATCAAGAAAAATGTGCAAAAACATATGGAAAAGAATAGAAAACAAGGGCTTTTCTCTCAAGATCCGGACTTTCAGAAGCTGCAGCAAGAAGTTAATAAGTTAATATCAGATCTAGATGCTTTGGTTGGGAAAGCGAATTAATGAGCATCTTAAGGAGTGTTTTTGATTGTAACGGAAGCGATCCCTAAAAGGGTTGTTTCCTTGATGATCAATTCATATCCCTTCCAATCATAGATTTCCCCCTCCTCAGGATGATGTTCCATCGCTTCTAGAAGAAATTCTGAGAGCGTCTCTTCGGGATTTCCGGGCAGTCTAATGCCTGTCTCTTTTTTAATCTCGCCCAAAGTGGTACTACCCTCAAAGGTACGGTCAATCATCATCTCCTGTTTGCGCGATTTCACTCCCTTTGCCTGAGCAAAGATCTCCTCCAGAATATCTTCAAAAGCAATAAAGCCAACCACAGTCCCCATTTTGTTAATGACGATGGCGATATTTTCAGAATTTTTGCGGAACTGTTTTAGAATGGTGAGAATGGGCGTGTTTTGAGCGCAATACCAGGGTGTTCTGCAAAATGTGGATAGGCGGCTTTCCACGGGTGCATGAAGAAGGTCTCTCAGAAATGCGATTCCGGCAATTTTGCCAGGCTGATCCCCCTCGACAATAATATAATTATCTTTCAGCTCATAGGCGGTTTTTAATTCCCCAATACTGAGACTTCCGGGATAGCTCTTTTTTTCATTATAGGTTGTCATACCGTGGAAGGCCGTTTTATCGCGCAAACGAAATATATTGGCTGTAATTGCCGTATAGTCTTGCCCCTCCTGCTCAGTTTCTTCCGTTTGTTCTTCAAGTACCTTTTGAAGTTCATCTTGAGTCAAAAAATGGCGTGGATGGGAAAGATTGCCCCCTAGAAGTTTATTCACTCCTTTCGAAATTACACCGAGAATAGCTATCGCTGGCGCTAATGCCTTTGAGGTGAAGTAGATTAGGGGAATTCCCATAAGAGCTACGTGTTCAGCGTAGCGTCTTGCAGCAAACATTGGCGCTAATTCACCTAAAATGACAACAAGAAATATTTGGCTGATCGGAGTAAGGTCGGGAGAGATTCCTACGGCAATGTGAAACTGTCTGGCACATTCTGAACCAAAAAAAGTGGCGACGTTCACTCCAATAAGGGTAGTTCCAAAAAGCCGTGAAGGATTATTGAGGAGGTCATTTAACCAAACAGCTCTTTTACTTCCTTCTGCTACATAGAATTGCAAGCGGATCTTATTAAATGAAACGCAGGCCATCTCCTCCATTGAAAAAAAGGCGAGCACGGCAATAGAGAGAAAGTTTAACAATAACCAGAAAAGAGCAAGTTCCGGTTGGTTATCCATTTATTTTCCTGATAAAAAGGCGTGTGATGCGTGTAGGGGTTGCGGATAGTACCTGAAATTGAAACCCTTCATACTCAAATTTTTCGTAGCTTTTTGGCAGTTCGCCGCATCTCTCTATGAGCCAACCGCCTATTGTGACCTGATCTGTAGAGCTTTCAAGTGAAGAATTAAAATAGTCGTTGAACTCAGCGAGTTCCCATTTACCACTTGCAATAGCTTCATGTTGTCCGGCGGGCACAAAAAGAGGAAGGGCGCTTCCCGGCTCTTCGATTTGACCGATGACAACTTCTATCAGGTCTTCTTTTGAAATTAAGCCTGATAAAGTCCCATATTCATCTACTGCTAATGCGACTACCTTTTTTTCCTCTTCCAGAAGCCTAAGAAGGGCCTTTGCGGGCATGGTTTCAGGGACGAAAAACGGTTTGCTCAAAAGTTCCTTTAGATCCTTTTGAGGAGTCTGTTTAAAGTAATCAACGATATCGATGATTCCTAAGACATTATCTAAAGACCCTTTACACACAGGAATTCTGCTGAGCTCTTCTTTGGTAAAAAGATCTAATAGTTTTGCCTCTGGCTGAGATATATCGTAGAAGAAAATATCTTCTTTCGGACGCATCAGCTCTCTGACTTCAGCGTCCTGTAGATTCAGATACCCAGCGAGCAGCTCTGCCTCCTCTTTACTTAACATTCCCATGGTTGCTGAGGTGTTAAGAACGTGTTCGATCTCTTTTTTTGTGATGACGTTTTCTTTTCTCAAAAAGAAAAAAAGCAGTTTTGAAACAGGTGTTGTGACAGCTGTGACAAACCGCCTGACAGGCTGGAGAAAATTTTGCCAAAACTCCAACTTTTTTGCAGAGCGCAATGCGATAGCTTCATTATTTTGAAGGCCTATGTATTTCGGTATCACCTCTCCAAATACTAGAGCCAAAATTAGCGGCACACCCACTTTTAAGAGCCAGGAAGCGTGATTGCCAAACATATCAGATGCAACGTTTTGGAAAAGAATGTTTACGCAAGTGTTAATTAAGAAAACCGTGACAATCAATTCACGCGGCTTGCTGAGTAGTTTAGCAATTAGCTTTTTTCTTGAATCGTCATTCTCCTTGTAGAGCTTGACTTGAGGTGCAGAAAGAGAGAACAGCGCAGTTTCTGAGGAGGAAATCCATGCGCTCAGATAAAGGAGCGCTACAAGAATAAACAGGCTGAAGATGAGTGAAGCGTCCACTTTATTTCTGCGTAAAATGCACTTTTTTATGTCCCTCCGGTACAAGTCCCAATTCACGGATCAGAACGAGTTCTATCCATTGCGGATCGCTCTGACTTCTTGATTGGGCGATAAGCTGCTTATTTCTTTCTGTCTCGACACGGATTGCTTCTTGAATTAGTCCAAGTTGCTCCTGAAGGTGCAATTGTTCAATCCGTAAGCTTTGCAGTGCGCGTTCTGCAATGGTCGCTGTGCATAAAATAAAAAGAATGGGAAGTATGATTTTTGTGCTGCTCACGTACTTCAGATTGCAAAAATTACACATTATTGTCAAAATTCAAAAGAATAATTTACAGGAGACACTATGTTGAAATTTGCTTCTCTCGGACTTTGTGCGCTACTTTCTTTAAGCACAATTGATTTAAAGGCTCATTGTCAAATGCCTTGTGGCATCTATCATGACGATATGGTTTATGACCAGCTCGATCAGTTTGTCGAGACGGTCTATAAAGGCATTTCTGTCATGAATGAAAGCCATTTTACAACGCCTAAAGAGCGCAACGAATTCTGCCGTTGGGTGACTGAGAAGGAAAACTCCTGTAATGAGGCTGCGAATTTGATCACCGTCTATTTTTTGCAGCAGAAAATCAAGCCTGATGAAGAAGATACAGTCAAAAGGCTTAAAAGCGCCCACAAGTTGCTTTTCCTTCTCGTCGGCATCAAGCAAAATTCTGACCTTGATTTCGTAAAGCAGTTTAATGAGGAGTGGGAGAAGTTTAAACTGATGTTCCACCGTCAAGGCTATGAGTGCATGATGGAGAAAAAGGAATTTGAACAATTGGATAAGCTTAGAAAGGCTCAAGCTGAAAAGGCTAAGAAGGAAGCTGTTCCTCCTAAGGATTAAGTCAGGTTTTGAATAGCCGACGGAAGAGATACTGGAGGGATACCACAGGATGGCGAAGCAAATACCTCGCAAGGGTTAGGGGTGAAAGTTCTGTGATTGTCCTTTCGAAGTACTCCTTTTTATAGTCGATTTCCTGGATCCAATCCGCATGGAGCGGGAAATGAGGGGAGGGAGGGGTTTGCAAAGGAAAAAATCCGGAGCAAATCGCCTCTTCTGTGGGCTTTAATTCAAAGTCACTCTCTTTAGGCCTGCAAATGTAAAGATGAGTGATTGTAGCAAGCGCATTAGTAGGGAGCAACTTAGCTGCTTTTCTTAAGATGGTTCCTTCAAAGGAGCATTCTTCCTTAAGTTCCCGCAAGCACGCATCTTCAGGAGATTCACCCTCATCGATGCCACCGCCTGGAAGAACCCAAATGTTAAGATCGCGCCTTTTAACCCAAAGAACTCTTTGAGAATCTTGAGGATCGTAAACGATGGCTATGGCTGCGGGATCCATGGTTACTCCGGCTTTTGGATAAGTTCTGTATGAATGCGAAGGTCAATCCGATTAAAAAGTTGCGAGACCTCTTGAGGCGTGATCGCTTTACGCTTAGTTCTATATTCGAGCATTTCTTTAGGGTCAAAGCCCATGAGATAGCAATTACCCAAAAATGAAAGCCAAAATTCATCTTCATTTTGCCAGAACAGATCCTCGGAATCAAGTTGTTGGTTTGCTGCGGAGACTTCTTTTTCGGAAAATCCTCTTCTCTTGATTGCTTCCAATAAGTTAAGAATGTCAGTTGAGGCTTTACTGGAGCTGTTTGTTTTAAATCTGGCCTGAAGGGTAAGCCATCCACCGGCCGTTTCAGGGTAGTAAGGGAATTCAATTGCCGCCTCTATGGAAGAAGGAAAGAAAATCGAGGGGGAAGCTTCACTTTTGAGAGCATATTCGATTGATTCTGCCAGAAGCTCCAACAAATTCAAGGCTTTTGCATCGATCTTTTCCGGTATGGGAAAGGTGAGTAATACAGCGCTATCCGATTCTTGTTTCATTGGAAGAGCGATGCTCTTTGCTTTTTCGGGGAAGGGATGGTGGACGATCACTTTTACTGCAGTTTTCTCCTCTGGAACAGGGATCTTTCCAAAACTGCTCTCTACCAATTCCATGATCTCTTGTTCGTTGAATGAGCCTGTAATGGCGAGTGAGAGCTCTCTTGGATCTCCAAAAAGCAGGGAAAATGCGGATTGTACCTCCTCAAGGCTTACGTCTTGAATTTCTTTTTCTGAAATCGACTGATTGAAAACATTGTTGAGTCGGTAAAGCTCTCTTTGTACTAAGTTTAAGGGGTCTTTTTCCTCAGAAGCAAGCTGTTTTTGGGCAATGCTTTTGACCTTGGTAAGAGCTTCGCGATTCCATTTGGGAAGCATTAGAAAGCTTTGCATCACTTCAACAAGCTTTGCAGAGCTATCCTGAAAGGTTTCAGCTAAAATAAAGCTGTAATGGGGATCTACGGAATAGTAGAGTTCAATGGAATAGTCGTAGAGGAGACTGGAGAAAGCGTCCCCATCCAGAAGAGAAACTCCCGACTCTGTGACCACGTCGGGAGCAAGCAGCAGTGCAGCGCGGTTTTGACCGCTAAATGAGTCATACCCTCGCTTTGATGTGATCTGGAATGAAACAGTATTATCGTCATTTTCAAAAGCCTTCAAATAAACGGTTATTCCATTTTTCAACTGCTTGCTCTTCAAAGTGGTATCCTGTGCGGTGAGAGTGCCGACAAAAAGTAAGCAAAGAAAGAACGCACGGGAAGCTATCTGTTTCACGAAAAATCACCTATTTCAAATGTAAATATACATTAAAACATCTGATAATTAAGGCTATATAAAGAATTTTCCTATTTGGCAATTGCTTCAATATAGAGAGCTTCGCCCATATGCGACTCATGTTTTTCTATGATTTGATCGATCTTTCTGGATTCAATATCCTTTTTTAATTCTGTGCACCCAGCCTCAATTTCTTTTGAATACTCCTTCAGCTGCAAGGGGGTCATTCCTGCCCTGATAGAGGGATCGAGGTAAAGGTGTGGGCGGTATTTGCAGGAGTAAAAAAAGATGTCCTCCGTCTCCTTGGTAGCAAAGAAGGGCTCGCACTTGATTTCTTGGAAACCTCCCTCCGCGATCGCGGCTAAAAGTTCGTTTTTAGTAGGTAGTACTCTAAGCCCAAGCTCAAGAGCGAAGGGGAAATATTGGCAACCCCAGTACTTTGTGCACTGTTCGATCGATACGGCAAATAGGATTAACTTGCTGCCAGGTTTTAAAACTCGGCGCATTTCCTTGAAAAGTTGTGCAAAAGAGGGGCGGAAGTAGTGCAATGTATTCATGGTGAGGGCTCCATCGAAATGGGCATCTTCATAGGGCAGTGCCAATAGATTTCCTTCTTTCCATTGAATGTCGGGATCTTTTGCCTTGGCGAGGGAGATCATTTGGGTGGAAAGATCGACCCCTTCGATATTGAGCCCTGCTTTTTTAAGTGCAATTGTATAATTACCCGAACCACACCCCATATCCAGGTATTTTCCCGATTGATGCGGCGAGAACAGGGAAAAAAGCTTCTGGGTAATAGCCCTATCTGCTCGCCTGTGGCGGTCATAGTTTGCATAGGATGTTTCGTAAATTGAGGACTCCATCACTTCAACTTTGTGTGGTGTTTTTGCGTAATTCAACTCCTCCTCATTCCAGCCAAATTCGGAGTAAAATCGGCCTGCTCTAATGTGGTCAAGAGCTACTTTTATGCTCGGAACGACATTTGGAGGGAGCTTCTCCATGGGATAGAAGCTGAGCTCATCGCACTTGTCCGGTTCCAGGTTGACCACAACCCCTTCATAGGTATCAGCAGTGAAAAAAAAGTCTGCTTGGGTGAATGACCCACCATCCTTCAAGGGATGTAAGCGGTACATCACATGGAGAAGGCGCAGATTTTCTGGTTGGATTTCAATCCCTATCTCTTCTGCCATTTCACGGCAAAGAGCTTCCTTCGGCGTTTCACCCTCTTCAACGCCTCCCATGGGGCACACGTACCAGCCATCGTCAATTCCGGTATTGAACCTTCTGCTCAGAAGAACCTCGTCTCCCTTTCGCAAAACGAACATGGCTCCGGCTTTTAATTTAAAACGCTTTGCTTCCTTTAGTGCGAACATCGAGCCGTCCTTTTGTTTTGCTTTAATGCTACCAGCGGCATGAGTCAGAATGGAAATTAATAGTTATTAAGTAAGGCATTATCTCTACTTATGGCATGCACTAAGGAGATCTAAGAGCCCATTATCCAGCTGTCTAATTTTATCCTGGTCGTTAAAAAGGGCAAAAATTGTGTAGGAACATTGAAAATACTCTTGGGGATATTCCTGCAGTTGATAGCGTTTTACATCAGCAATGTAGTCGGGGAGGAGGCCGATCCCCAAACCCTGTTCAGCCAGAACAGCGACCACCTCCCAGCTTCTGATTTCCATATAGCCAGGGAAAGGGCGATCAAAATGCCTTCTGTAGGCCTTTTGGAGAAAGCTAGTCTCCATTCTCATCTCAGAGTCGACGATAAATTGTAGAGATGTTTGTTTTGCATGAAGGGCAGACGTATATAATTTATACTCCCCGCGGAATAATTCAACCTGTTCAAAAGGAACGATGTCGGGGTTGTCCACGAGAATGGCAAAGTCAATTTTACCTTTGCGGAGCCAGTCCAAAATTTCGTCGGGCAGTCCAAATTTGCTTATTAGTTTCACCTTTGGAAGGTATTCTTGCAGGGCAGTGAGAATTTTGGGCAAAAAAGCTAGAGCGTAGCTGTAGGTGCAGGCAAATGTAAAGGTTTGAATTGTGTCGCCCGTTAAAACACATTCAGCCCTAGCTATAACATTAAATATTTCTTGTGTGGATTCAAATAGCCGTTTTCCCTCAGCTGTGATCCTGAAGCGTCCAGGATAATGCTCCAGTAAAGAGTGGCCGAAGTAGCGCCCCAATTTTGCAATTCCCTGACTCACTGCAGATTGACTGACATGATTTAGTTTAGCTGATTCAGAAATGCTCTCATGGCGCACAGCATCGATGAAGTACTTAAGATTAGCTAAATTTATGGGTAGTTTCATTTTCATGAGCACAGATTATATATCGGGAAAGGTTTTCACATCAATTTTCTTGAGGGAATTTCTCAGATCGTTTAGTATCTTTGCTTGTGCGCCCAGGTGGTGAAATTGGTAGACACGCCAGATTTAGGTTCTGGTGCCGTAAGGTGTGTAGGTTCGAGTCCTATCCTGGGCATATTCTTAAAAGCTCTCTCATCAAGCTCAGCATATAAATGATCGCCTTCGAGCCGTAAAATTAATTCTAATTTTTTTTGTGAACATCGTAGCATATAGCTTTTGTGACATGTTTTTTCTGCGATGTTATGCCATAAAAGCTATATGCTTATGAGAAGGAGTGATGAAAAGGGCTCCATTTGGTAATGGAAGGGGTTGGGTGCGATGGGTTGAGGGGGCTCTTTAAAGTCGTCTGGGGAGCGGAGGGCTGTGTTGATCAGCCAATGCCATTTCTGCGAGGGTTTAGGTTGCGGAATTTCGATTGAGATCGGGTCCGGTCCCGCATTAAAAGCGGCATAGAGGTCGCTTTTGCCTTGGGGGTCGATTAAAGTGAAGGCTAGAAAGTGCTCTTCGCCTTCCCAAATAGGCTGAAAAGGGGTTGGGCCATGCCAGGAGATGTCGCTATCTTTAAGAAATGCTTTATGGCTTAGGTATGGGTTTGATTGTCTAAAATGAATGGTCTGGTTGTAGAAACGGAAAAGCGCCTCATTTTCTTTAAGCTTATCCCACAAAAACCAGCTTAAGGGATTGTCTTGACACCAAGCGTTGTTATTGCCCTGTCTTGTATGGCCGTATTCATCGCCCATCTGTATCATGGGGATGCCTTGTGAGAGCATGAGAGCTAGATGAAAATTTTTAATCTGCTTTTCTCTTAAATGCAGGATCTGTGCATCTTCACTTGGCCCTTCCTGGCCGCAGTTCCAGCTATCGTTAGAATTTGAACCGTCTCTGTTTTCTTCTCCGTTGGCCTCGTTGTGTTTCTCGTTATAAGAGACTAAATCATTCAATGTAAATCCATCATGACAAGCGATGAAATTTAAGCTATTGCGTGGATGGCGTCCCCTATGTGCATAGAGGTCTTCTGAACCTGAAATGCGCGTTGCAAATTTTCCTTTGTGCCCTTTATCACCTTTAATAAAGCGCCTCATATCATCTCTAAAGAAGCTATTCCATTCGCTAAAGCGGACGCTTTCAGGGTAAAATTTTCCCACCTGAAAGAGACCTGCTGCATCCCAAGGCTCTACTATGAGTTTGGTTGAGTGGAGCAGAGGGTCCTTTGCGATCGCAGATACAAGGGGAGGGCGCTCAAGCGGCTCTCCATTTTGCCCACGGTAAAAAATGGATGCGAGGTCGAAACGAAAGCCATCGATATGCAGTTCCGTAACGAGATAGCGCAAAGAATCTAAAATAAGCTGAATGGCTACAGGGTGGTTGCAGTTAAAGGTGTTGCCGCATCCTGTGTAATTAGCAAGCCCGCCTTGAGAATCGATCAGATAGTAGACATGTTTACCCAATGCCTTGTAAGAATAGGTTGGACCCACGCCATTTCCTTCAGCTGTGTGGTTGTAGACAAGATCGAGGATGACCTCAATGCCATTGCGATGCAGCTCTTTGACCATCTGTTTAAATTCAAATGCAGCAGCACCCGGCTCTTCTGAGCAAGCGTAGCGATTCATGAGGGCAAAGAAGCTCACGCTTGAATAGCCCCAATATTGATGCAGATTCTTTGGTGGCACTCCTTTTGGAGGGTACTCATTTTCATCAAATTCGAAGGTGGGAAGAAGTTCTATTGCATTAACGCCTAATGACTTAAGGTATGGTATTTTTTCGATGACTCCTAAAAATTTTCCAGGATACGCACTTCCACTCGCAGCGTCCATTGTGAGGCCCCTTACATGCATTTCGTAAAGGATCAGTTTTTCTTTAGGGATGCGAGGGTGATTTGTCTCCTCCCAGTCGAATGGAATTGGCGGGGCGAAGAGGGAGAGAGGTTGGTAGGGCCTGGTGCGATCTCCCCAGGTCCGGGTGGTGCAAAGGTCTTTACTGTAAGGGTCAATCAGTTGAAATTGAGCATAGGGCTCATCGAGCAATCTGTAGCAGTAGGCGAAGGGCGGTTTGAGCCCCTGAATGCAGGCGTGTCGAATCTGTCCCGTGCGATTGGGGATGTCGAAAGTGTGCAGCTTATGACTACCCGTTTTGTCATAGATTTCAAGCTGTAAAGGGGTGGATTTTTCAACAAATAGTGCAAAATTGACCCCATCTTCAACTATCGTTGCTCCTAATACAAGAGGAGAACCTTTTAAAATTTTAATTGGCATGCGAATTGCTTCTTCATAGGCAGTTTATCTGTTATCCCAGCTTTTTTTGGTATAGATAAAAATCAACAAAAGTGGCAATCTCTAGTTATTGGAGGTCAATATGTCATTTGAAAATGCAAAAGCAAACTTGAAGGAGTTTGGCAAAGAACTCGGCCTTGAAGGGTTAGAGTTTGATGAAAACAACACATGTATTTTGGGGATTGACGATGAGTTTTCCCTTCACCTTACTTATGAGCCAAATTCGAAGAGGCTATACCTATATTCTCCACTTCTAGACGGCCTTCCAAAGGATGATAAAATCCTTCTCCGCCTTTATGAGCGTTTGCTCGAGGCTTCTCTTTTGGGCGGTCAGATGGCAGGCGGTGGTGTAGGTGTCGCTCCGAAAGAAGAGTTGATTCTTATTCACTGCACAATCGATATGGAGCATGCTCCATCGAATGCATTGAGAGCATTTGCCCCTCTTTATGTTGAGACAGTTGAGAAATGGAGAAAGACCTGTGCTGAAATTTCTCAAGGGCTTGACAAGGGCGAAAGCAAGGAAACTGGGATGCCGAGCGGCTTGACTGGCAAAGGGCCATCACCCGGATTCATGAAAGCTTAATTTCCTAAAGCTTGCAATTTAGCCATGCTATAATAGTAGCATGGCTTTTTTTTGCCCTAAAGCTTTCATTCTGATAAGATCTTTCCCAAACAACAATCCAGGGGAGAATCCATGAACATCATTGAAATTCTTGGTAATTTGGGCGCCGATCCCGAGACCCGTTTCACGCCAAGCGGACAAAAAGTGACTACTCTTAGAGTAGCTACGACAGTACGTAAAGGCGGAAAGGAGGAGACTGTATGGTACCGCGTAACGATTTGGGGAGATCGATTTGACAAAATGCTTTCCTACTTAAAGAAAGGCTCTGCAGTGATTGTTGTAGGTGAACTGGGCAAGCCTGAAGTGTATGTCGATAAGCAGGGTAATCAACAAGTTTCTCTTGAAGTGACTGCCGAGTTTATCCGCTTTAGCCCATTCGGAAAAGGCGACAAGCAGGGCAAAGGCGAAGAATCCACTGCAGGAACTACCTCTCGAGCACCTGCTGCACAAGCAGCACCCTCATTTACAACTGATTTTGACGATGGATTGCCATTTTAATGAAACATACACACCTATCTCAATTGGACAAAAGACAGAAAGCTGATCTTTTGATCATCCCCCTGATACAGCATAAAGGGCAGGTCGAGTGGCCTGAGTTCTTAAAAAAATTGAAAAGTGAGTGCGAAGCTCCGATTAAGGCAGGAGATTTCAATGCAAAAGAGGGTGAGACTCTGATCCTTTATCCTGGAAAGCAGGTAGAGCCCCGCTGGATGCTTTTGGGCCTTGGAGAGATGGAAGCAATCAATGTGGAAAGGTTGCGGCGCGCTTTTGCGTCTTCTGTAAAGGTCGCAAACAGATTAAAAGCAAAAAGTATCAATCTTTTGATTCCGCCTAAGCACACTTTGGATGAAGAGCACCTTTACAGAGGTATCGCTGAGGGGGTTTTTCTTTCTAACTACGTTTTTAACGAGTTAAAGAGTGCTGAGCAGGTAAAAAAAGATGCGCAGAGCTTAATTCAAGCGATCTCTTGGATAGGAGCTTCTTCAAAGGGCATGGGATGGATTGAGAAGGCGGAATTGATTTGCAAAAGCGTTTGCGATGCACGCGATCTCGTCAATGGCAATGCTGACGATGTCGCTCCTTCACATCTTGCAGAGTGGGCTGAAAAGCTTTCTAAACGCGAAAAGTCAGTTAAGGTGACTACTCTCCATAAGAAGCAGCTTGAAAAAGAGGGGTTAGGGCTGCTTCTTGCAGTGAGCAGAGGGTCCTTTAGAGAGCCTAAACTTATCATTGCGGAGTATCAGGGTGCGCCTAAATCAAAAGAGAAGACAATGCTCGTTGGTAAAGGAGTCACCTACGATACGGGGGGCTTGAACTTAAAGCCAACAGGATCGATGGAGACGATGAAATGCGATATGGGAGGCGCAGCGTCCGTTTTGGCAGCTGTTGCAGCTGCTTCCGCATTGAAGCTCAAGGTCAACCTTGTCGCCATTGTGCCGGCAACTGAAAACAGTATCGGGTCTGAAAGCTATAAACCTGGCGATGTGTATAAAAGTTATCTCGGTAAAACCGTAGAGATCGGTAATACGGATGCTGAGGGGAGGCTTATTTTAGCAGACGCTTTGGCCTATGGCATTGAGCATTATAAACCCACCCGCATCATCGATTTGGCTACATTGACGGGGGCAATCGAGATCGCTCTTGGCAACGAGTGTTCAGGTTTGTTCGCAAATAACGATGCGTTGGCAGATAGCCTCATAAGAGCTGGCAGCAACACTTTTGAACGTGTATGGAGAATGCCTGTGCACGAGGAGTATAGGGATTTACTCAAATCAGAGATCGCCGATATCAAAAATCATGGGGGAAGAGCAGGTGGTGCGATCACTGCTGCACTGTTTCTTCAGGAATTTATCGGAAAAACACCTTGGGCTCATATCGATATCGCAGGTACTGCTTATTTGAACGATGCGAAACGGTATAATCCTCGTTTTGCTACCGGCGTAGGTGTCAGGCTTTTGATCGACTATCTGGAGAGTATTGCTTCTTGATCTTCCGGAGCTCGGGTTCGAGCTCCTTTTTTTGTTTGGGAGAGAGTCGATCGATGAATAGTACGCCATTGATATGGTCGTTCTCATGCATGCATACACGCGCCCTATAACCCTCGTAAATTCTTTCGAAAAATTCGCCTTTAGTATTTTGAGCTCTGATTTTGATCCGTGTCGGACGAATGACATCTTCATATATACCAGGTATGGAAAGGCATCCTTCCGAATGCACTGATTCTATATCATTCACTTCGAGTATCTTAGGGTTGATGAATACTTCGATTGGCTCCGGCTCCCACTCCTCTTTATCTGCATCCACAGGGAACTGTGTAATGAACAGAGCAAGGGAGCGTCCCACTTGAGGCGCTGCAATGCCTACGCCTCTTTTGTCAATCATCGTATCTGTCATATCGCGGATCAGTTGTTCCAATTCTGCAGAAAATTCTGTGACGGGAGCAGCCTTTTTTCTTAAGGTAGGATCCCCGTAATATGTCAATTTCAGTATCATGACTCTAAAGCCTCCATGGATAGTATTATAACCGATTCAGACGAAAGTTGCCACGTAAATCCCTTAGCCTGCCTGTTATGCGACCAGTCTATCCACTCGAAAAGTATCGAAAGTGAAAAGGGAGTTTTTTGTTGCCATGGGTGTCTTGCAGTCTTTGAAATTCTTGAAAATCAGAACGCTTTAAGCGGAAAACTACAAAATCCTCTCTTCCTTAAAGCTCTCTCATCTGGAGTGATCAGCAATCCAGAACTGATTGCAAAAGAACAAGTGGAGGGAGCAAAAAGATGGGCTCTTGAGATAAAAGGGATGTGGTGTAATGGGTGTGCTCATCTCATCAGTTTGATCCTCTCGCAGTGCAAAGGGGTATTGGGCTCCAGAGTTGATTACATGACTGATTTTGCGGCAATCGACTATGACCCCATGGCAACCTCGAAAGAGGAGCTCAAAACAGCTTTAAAAAAGTGGGGATATCAACTTTCCGAGCTGGATGACCCTTCCAGGAAGTCGTGGGAACGTAGCCATCTATTGCGCATGGCCTTGGCATTTTTTTGTGCGCTTAACGTTATGATGTTTGCATATCCTCTATATGGCACTTTTTTTGATGCAGATACCGAAGAGTTGGCCCCCATTCTTTCCTATATATCATTCGCTTTGACACTACCCGTTGTGACCTATTGCGCCTGGCCTATTTATCGCAGATTTTATGTCGGCCTAAAGCATGGTTATCTTGGAATGGAAACGCTTGTCGTTGCAAGCGTAGTCTCTTCGATGATCCTTTCACTTTATGAAATGGTGAATGGCACACATGCAGTCTATTTTGATACGGTGGGGATGCTCATCGCCCTTTTGCTTTTGGGAAAATCAATTGAACAATCGACCAAATTTTCTGCAAAAGAGGCGCTTCTTAGCCTTCAATTTGAATTGCCGCGGAAGGGAAGAAGAGTTTTAGGAGAGAGCAAGTATGAGATTATTCCATTGAAGGAGTTTGCCCCCGGAGATTTGCTTCAGGTTTTTATGGGAGAAAAAATTCCATTAGATGGAATCGTTATCAAGGGCGAAGGGGCTTGTGATGAGTCTACAGTCACAGGAGAAGCTCTTCCGGTCGCAAAAGGCCCTGGAGATTGCGTGGTTTCGGGAACGATTTTGCAGGCAGGCAGCATTCAATTTCGCGCCTCAAGTGGAAAGGAACATTCAGCGATTGCAGAGCTTTCAAGGATGGTACAGGGAGAACTTGGAGAAAAAGACAAAACCATTTTGAAAGCGGATAGAATTGCGCAAGCTTTCACTCCTCTTATCCTTGCGATTGGTTTTGCAGCTTTGCCACTCCTCTATCTTTCCGGTTTAAGTTGGATTGATATCTTTGTCCGGATTTTGGCACTTTTTTTGATTGCCTGTCCTTGCGCTATAGGGATCGCAGCGCCTGTTGTTGAAGCGCGTTTAGTGCGCTGTTTTTCCGGATTAGGCGCAGTTGTCAGAAACCGCGCACTCTTTTCTCAATTGGCAAAGGCGACCCTCTTTCTTTTTGATAAGACGGGCACTTTGACAATCGGCAAGCCGGTCGTCAAGTTAGGCATCAATGATTTAAATGCTGAACAGAAATCCATTTTAAAGGCCATCTGCGCCCAATCGATCCACCCTTTGGCAAAAGCTATCACAGCGGCAATTGAAATAGATCCAGTTGATATTGACAGGGTCACAGAATATCCAGGAAAAGGGATAGAAGCTATTCATGAAGATTGTCTCTACAGTGTCGGTTCTTTGCGTTGGATGAGTGAGCGGGGCATAGAGCTTCCTTTCACTCAAGGAGATGCTACCCTTGTATACTTTTGCAAAGATAAAGTTTGTCTTTGCGCAATTGAACTAGAGGACACCTTGAGGAGAGGGGCAGATGAACTTCCTAAGCCCTCTGTTATTCTTTCAGGAGACCGTACAGCGGCTGTCAGAGCAATTGCCAGTAAACTTGCAATGGAGACTTTTCAATCTGAAATGAGCGGGCAGGAAAAATGTGCCTACGTTAAAGAGGCAAAAAAAAGAGGGGAGACAGTGGTTTTTGTGGGCGATGGAATTAATGATACGCCGGCTTTAGTTGCCGCGGACGTTGGCATTTCAGTCCTTTCAAGCACAGATCTTGCCTACCATGTCTCTGATCTTTATCTTTTGTCGGGAAATCTTGGGCAGTTGACGCTTTTGCAAAAAATTTCTCGGAAGGGGGAAAAGTTAATCGCCCAGAATTTCTTCTGGGCGTTTTTTTACAATGGGATCGGCATTCCTCTTGCTTTGACAGGGTGGCTTTCGCCGCTGTTTGCGACAATTGCAATGGCCCTTAGCAGCACAATCGTTCTGCTCAATGCGCGCCGTTTGCGCATTACCAGTCCAGAATGACTTTTCCGGATTGCCCTGATAGCATCACTTCAAAGCCTTCTTTGAATCTGTCGATCGGGAAGTGGTGAGTGATTATCGGAGCTAAGTTTAATCCACTCTCCAGCATGTGAGCCATTTTGTACCAGGTGGAAAAGATCTCTCTTCCGTAGATGCCTTTGAGATTGAGCATTCCGAAGATGACTTTTTTCCAGTCGACAGATGTGTTTGGAGGCAAAATTCCTAAAAGGGCAACTTTGCCGCCATATTGCATCGCTTCGATTAGAGAATTCAATCCTGCAGGACTGCCTGACATTTCAAGGCCGACTGTGTAGCCATATTCGATTCCCATGCGTGCGGTTTCCTCTTTTAAGGACTGCTTTGCGACGTTGATTGCATGGGTTGCTCCGACAGTGCGGGCAAGCTCCAGTCTATATTCATTCATATCTGTAATAACGATATGGCGGGCTCCTGCGTGTTTGGCAATAGCTGCTGCCATGATTCCAATCGGGCCTGCACCGGTGATCAATACATCTTCACCGACTAAGTCATAGGAAAGGGCTGTGTGTGTGGCATTGCCGAAAGGATCGAAGATCGCTGCGAGATCATCCGGAATAGAGTCTGGAATAGGAAAGACGTTGTCGGCAGGCAGTTTAAAGTATTCAGAAAAGTTGCCTGTGACGTCGTAGCCGATCCCTTTTACATTTGAACAGACATGCTTTAGACCTTTTCTGCAGTTAGGACAGTAGCCGCAGGTAAGATGCCCTTCCCCAGAAACGCGCTGACCAAGTTTAAAGTGTTTGACGTTCTCGCCTAATTCAACAATTGTTCCCATGAACTCATGGCCTACCACCAAAGGAACCGGTACCGTTTTTTGTGCCCAATCGTCCCAGTTCCAGATGTGAACATCCGTGCCGCAGATGGCGCTCTTTTTAATTTTGATCAATACATCGTTAGGGCCGATTTGCGGCATCGGAACATCTTCCATGGTGAGACCGATTCCGCGCGTTGTTTTTACTAAGGCTTTCATGTTATCTCCTGCTATGACTTAATGACGTGTAATTCTTGGCCGACTTTCTTGAAAGCGGCGATTGCATGGTCTAGTTCTTCTTTAGTGTGTGCTGCTGACATTTGCGTTCTGATCCGGGCTTTTCCTTGGGGAACGACCGGATAGAAAAATCCGACGACGTAGACTCCCTCTTCAAGCATTCTCTTCGCAAAGGTTTGAGCCAATTTTGCATCCCCCAGCATGACAGGGATGATAGGATGCTCTCCCGGCTTAAGTGAAAATCCAAGCTTGGACATTTCACTTCTGAAATAGCGGCTGTTTTCTTGAAGCTTTTCTCTTAACTTGCTTTGATTCTCGAGCAAATCCAGAACAGTTAAAGACGCGTTTGCAATGCTTGGAGCAAGTGTGTTGGAAAAGAGATAGGGCCTTGAGCGTTGCCTAAGCATTTCAATGATTTCTTTTTTTCCGCTGGTGTAGCCCCCTGAGGCGCCTCCCAGTGCTTTTCCTAGAGTGCCGGTTATAATGTCGATGCGGCCCATCACATCGCAATGTTCAATGCTGCCTTTGCCCCTTTTACCCAAGAAACCAACAGCATGGCAATCGTCAACCATGACAAGAGCTTTATAGCGGTCAGCTAAATCGCAAATGCCTTTCAGATTAGCTATTGTCCCATCCATGGAAAAAACGCCATCTGTAGCGATCACTCGAAAACGTGCATTTTGCGCCTCTTTTAGCTTGGCTTCCAGATCTTCCATATCATTATTTTTGTAACGGAAACGCTGCGCTTTCGAGAGCCTTATGCCATCAATGATGCTCGCGTGATTCAGTTCGTCGGAGATAATGGCATCCTCGGCAGAAAATAGCGTTTCAAAGAGCCCGCCGTTTGCATCGAAGCAGGAAGGGTAAAGTATAGTGTCTTCTGTCTCAAGAAAGGAGGAGATTTTCTTTTCTAGCCTGTGGTGGACCGATTGTGTTCCGCAAATAAAACGGACGGAAGCAAGACCAAATCCCCAAGATTTGTAACTTTCTTGAGCAGAAGTAATCACGTCCGGGTGGTTGGCAAGTCCGAGATAGTTATTGGCGCAAAGATTAATGACGGGTTTTGTAGAATTTATAAGTGTTATTTCTGAGGATTGAGGCGAAGTGATTTCTCGTTCTTGCTTAAATAATCCCGCTTCTTTAATCGTATCCAGTTCTTTAGAAAGAAATTCAATAAAGCTTTTGTCCATTCCATTTTCCTAAGAGTTAATTCTTCAAAAGGTCAATTGTACTCTTAAGAAAAATTTCAGTTCAATACGAATTTTAAATCGTCAATTAGATCTTGCGGATCCTCGATTCCCACCGAAAACCGCATCAATCCATCAGAAAGTCCGATCCGTTCTCTTTCTTTTGGTGGAATAGAGGCATGAGTCATCGTAGCAGGATGACAGACAAGAGATTCTACTCCTCCCAAGCTTTCAGCAAGAGAGAAAAGATGGAATGAAGACACCGCTTTTTTTGCTTGTTCCAAAGTTAGATTGAATTCTACTGAGACAATCCCACTAAATCCGCGCATCTGCTTTTTTGCAACAGCATGGTTCGGATGAGACTTAAGTCCAGGATAATACACATTTTTGACTTTGGGGTGTGAGGCTAAAAATTCAGCTACGGATTGAGCATTCGATTGATGTTTTTCCATTCTGACAGCTAACGTTTTTACTCCACGCGAGGTGAGCCAGGTATCAAACGGGCTGGGGTTGACCCCAAGCGCTTTCCGTCCAAAGTCTAAGGCTTCCTTTAATTTCTTATCGTTGCTCATTGCAACTCCGCCAACAACGTCTGAATGGCCGCCTAAATACTTAGTCGTGCTGTGCCAGACGAGATCAGCGCCCAGATCAAGAGGATTTTGGAAATAAGGTGATGCAAAAGTGTTATCGACAATGACAGTCACCCCGCGCTTTCTTGCTTCCTCGGAAAGGCGCTGAATGTCGAATACTTCCAGCAAGGGATTGGTCGGACTTTCCAGAAACAACCAGCGCGGCTTTGAATCGAGAGCTGTTAGAAATTCATTCCAATTTTTTGGATGGCAAGAGTTAAACTTAACCCCAAAACGGTTGAAGACCTGATTGAATAACCGAAAGGTTCCGCCATAGAGTCCATCGACAGCCAGCACGCTATCGCCCTGATTCAGCATGGAGACCATAGCCGTCAAGGCACCTAAGCCGGATGAAAATACGGTCGCATATTTCGCGTTTTCTAAGGAGGCTAGCTGTGCCTCCAGAAGCGTAAAATTGGGGTTTTGGGCTCGCGTGTACTCATAGCCTTTGCTGACGCCTGGCTCCTCTTGAACATAAGTCGTCGTCATGTACACAGGAGGCATAATGGCCCCTGTGATCGGGTCTGGCGACTGGCCAGCGTGTATTGCTTTTGAAGCGGGTCTTAAAGAAGGTTGTTTTTTTGCATCCATAAATCGTTATATATTTTGCTTAAGTATTTTATGCCGTTATCGGGAATTACTGTCACGATAGTTGTGGGCAGGGTGCAGCGCTTGGCAATTTCCAAAGCCGCCCATACATTGGCTCCACCTGAGCCTCCACCAAATATTCCCTCTTCTTTCGCAAGCCTTCTGGCGACGCTAAAAGCTTGTTTGTCATTAAAGGGAATAACTTCGTCAATGTAAGAAAAGTCGATCGCTTTTGCGATGTGATCTTCCCCAACGCCTTCTACAAAGTAGTTGCAGTTTCCACCTTCGGGGATCTTTCCTGTCTTGAAATAATGCGCATAGATCGACCCGATCGGATCGGGGAGTATCACTTTTGTGTGGGGGCTTCGCTCTTTGATGTAGCGGCTAATTCCTGTAACTGTGCCGCCGGTAGAGCCTGAGGCGATAAAGTAATCGATATCGCCTCCGGTTTGTTCCCATATTTCAGGCGCGGTGCTTTGGTAGTGCGCTTCAGGATTGAGCGGATTGTCATACTGGTCGAGCCTAAAGCTGTTGGGGGTCTTTCTGGCGATCTCTTTAGCCTTATTGACATAGTGCTCAGGCGAGTCAGGAGGCGCTGATGTAGGAGTTACGACAATCTCTGCGCCAAATGCTTTTAAAGCGTTCTGTTTTTCAATGCTCACCTTGTCAGGCATTGTCAAGATCGCTTTATAACCCTTCAATGCAGCAAGAAGAGCAACCGCAGCACCTGTATTTCCCGAGGTGTTTTCCACGATCGTACCACCTGGCTTCAGCCACCCTTTGCGCTCTGCATCCTCGACAATGAACTTAACGATCCTATCTTTTATGCTGCCGCTAGGGTTGAAATATTCCAGCTTAACATAAATTGTGACGAGGGGGTTAGGGCAGAGGGCGTGCAGTTTTACAAGCGGAGTATTTCCTACGGTGTCAAGAATTGTAAAGGCTGTTGCAAGTGTCATGATTTACCTGATTGTTTTAATCGCTTTCAATACGTTCGCTTCTGTAATTTCTTCAACGCCTGCCAATTTTTTCCCTTTTTTTGCGTTTCTGTTGACAATGACGACAGTGGGAGTTCCGGTGACCTTAAATCTTTCTACCAGTTCATCAAAGTAGCGCATGGCGACGGTGACATCTTCGTAGGGAAGTTCTTTGTATGTAATCTTTAAAGGAGCAACCGCCTTGACAATATCTTGATCGGTTGGCTTCTTGGTCGTAAGAGCAAGCTTTGTCAATGCTTCCCGCACATCAAAATACTTCGATTTTGCATTCACCATGAATGAGAGATTGTAGGGAGCGTAATTTAATGTTTCAGGATGAACAACAGTATCGACAAATGTCAATTGCGCCTGTTGAGAAACTTTTGGTGCCATCTTTTCAAGTGCCGGCTCGATGGCTCTGCAAGCTGGACACGCCCAGTCAGTGAAAACATAGACTTCGACAGTGCTTGTTGGATCTCCAAACTTGATCTCCTGCTTAATTTTGTCTTCTGTGGCTTGCAATTGATCGATTTTAGAGATGCCTAAGAATGCCGTAGCAACACCAATTGCAAACAGGCAGGAAAAGTTAAAGATTCTTTTCATGGAAATTCCTTGTTTAAGGGTTTCAAAGTATGTGCTCAATCCAAAAAGTGCAATTGAAGCGGCTATTCCCAAACAAACGGGGCAGTAGGCGCCAATCTGCCATTTTTGGACAGCAATGAAAAATGCTTCAGCTCCTAACCCTATGACGACTAACGGCAAAATATAGCGTTGCAGAGAGGGTCTCTTTAGTGAGCCGAAGTGCAGAAAAGCTAATAGAGAAAAATATAGTGCTCCTCCCACTTCAAACGGAAAACCGAAAAGGCGGTAATTGTGCGCATCATTGCAGGTTGTTGAGCAGAGTCTTAAGTAAGAAACAGCTGTTAAAACGATTCCTGCAATCAAAAAAAGAGTTGCCAACAGGTAGGACCAACGTTTTACAGGTAATTCCATACTATGCTTTCCTGTCAAAAATAAATTTAAATCACATCGTAAGCGTCAAGTATTTTTAAGTCAATCGTCTTTTGAGTAATGAAAAAAAGTTTATAACTATTTGACGTAAAGAGGAGCGTTAATTATACAGGTGGGTAGTAACCAGGATCTTTAAATGCAAAACTTACTCATTTCTATGCTGTTTTGTTTGATTGTTGGCCTGCAGGGGAGTCTTGCGGCGCAAAATGATCCAATAGCAAATGGAAGAGTTCCTCATGAGGCTTTTCTTCCTAAGGCATCAAGTCTTGTTCCGTTGGTGACAGCACCTTTTGCTCCCTCAGCTCCCTTTAATGAACGTGTGCCGGACCAACCCGAGCAAGGCTTGCTATGGATTCCCGGTTACTGGGTCTGGGATGAGTCGAGTTCATCATACCAATGGATATGCGGTATTTGGAGACGTCCTCCTCCGGGGAGGCAGTGGATTGCGGGTGAATACATCTCCTATAATGGCGGTTGGGTTAGACTTGAAGGCTTCTGGAGTGAAAAACCGTTAAATGCGCTGGCTTCGCTTTTAAATGCCCCTCCTGAAACTCCAAAAGAAAACATTCCTTTATCTCCAGGAGATAGCTATTTTTGGATAAAGGGATATTTTCAACCAGATGGAGCTGGTCAGTATACCTATCTGGAAGGCTCTTGGCAGCCATTCGATCAGGATTGGGTTTTCACTCCGGCTAAGTACGTGTGGCGCCCTGCAGGATATTATTTTATCACCCCTTTCTGGGATTTCGCGATCGACAAAAGAGGCTATTCCTATCTTTGCGAAGGCAATCAGGAGAGCATGGAGCTTGTCCAGCCAGAAATCCTCATTCGAGAAATCTATGTTTACTATCCCGATTACATTCCTGTTTACTGGCACTGGTGGCATTTCCATCCAGGTTTCTGGGGAGATTGCTGGTGTGTAGCTCCTTGGTGGGGTTGGCATGACTGGTGGGCCCTCGATTGGCACGACCATTGGGGACTATGGTGGTGGTGGGGCCATCCTGGCTTTCCTGCTCCTTTTTGGATGGGAGGCGATTTCGCTCTTTGGATCCATGCACCCAATCCATTGGCAATCCAATTTTTTCAAGGAATTGCCCCACCTCTTTTTATCACCCCAAAAGGCATACCTCCCTTGCACGATTGGCTGCATAAACTAGGGAAACCACTGTTTCCGAAAAATTCCAAAGAATTGGATGCTATAAAGGATTCTTTGGGAGACCAGCTTCCTAAAGGCGCTGATGTGAAACCCGGTGGCAAAAAAGGAGTCAAACAACCTCCACTTCCACAATTTCCAGGCAGGCAGCCTGAGCCACCCTCTCGCGGCAAAGCTACGCTTCCAGGCAAGCCTTCGCTGCCACCCGGTTTTAAAATTCCACCTAAACCAGATCGAACACCCGATGTGACACCACCTTGGCCTGGTAGAACTCCTCCACCACAGGCGCAGCCACCGAAACCAGATCGAACACCTGATGTGACACCACCTTGGCCTGGTAGAACTCCTC
>CAZSDA010000008.1:14059-75016 GCA_964605535.1 uncultured bacterium | reverse complement strand
ACAGGCACAGGCACAGGCACAGGCACAGGCACAGGCACAGGCACAGGCACAGGCACAGGCAAGGGCAAGGGCAAGGGCAAGGGCACGGGATTGGGATTGGGGATTAAGGATTAGGGAACTGCTTGCGCATCTGCTCAATCCACTGATTGACAATATTGAACTGCTCTCTGATCAGACGGATCTGTCTCTCCATCTCAGGGGACGGGTTTCGCTCCGAAGCGTAGCGATCCGCCGCTTCTTTGAGGGTGCTGTTCAGCTTTTCAATAAATGAGACCAGCTCATGGGCTCGCGCTTGTGAAAAAATTGACGCCGGAGCAGACTGATCTTCAAAACGAGCTTGTCGAATAGAGTTCCCTCTATTTTGGAAACTGATGGTCCAGAGAGGAGAATGTACGTCGTGATCCATGCAAACACTCCCATTATCATTATAACATATTAAGCATTAGATTGATAGACGCTTTGTCCATTGAATTCTCTGGAAGAAAAAGCAAGGTTCAGATAAAATCTGCATACTATGCGCGAAAGAAAACCGCCAAATGACCGCTTTAAGATTTACGTCGATCAGTTAAAGGCAGGTCATGTCGAGAAGATCAAGGAGGAGTTTTCTCCCGAATTTCTCGATGTAGATGAGCCTGGATTGCATTTTGTCAAGGCGGTATGCGTGCAGGGAGAGGCATATGTCGCCGAGGGAGAGTTAGTCCTCCACTTGGATATCCAAGCCGAGGCTGAAATTCCTTGCCGCGTTTGCAATGAGCCAGTTGCTGCGCCAGTAGAGATCGAGGGGTTATATATGGCAATTCCTCTTAGCGAGGTTCCGTCCGGAGTATTTTCTCTGGTCGAGCCCTTGCGAGAAGCGATATTGCTGGAAACTCCTCGCTTTGCAGAGTGTAGTTCTGGGCAATGCCCTGAGCGAAAAAGTATAGAGAAGTTTTTAAAAAAACAGCCCACTTCGGCGGGAATGGATGACACCTACCGCCCGTTTGAAGGGTTAAAATCGGATGATGAAGGAGTTTAATCATGGCAGTGCCACGTAACCGCGTTTCGAATGCAAGAAAAAATTCGAGACGTGCTCACCACGCAAAAAAGCCCAAATGTCTTTCTTCCTGCAAAAATTGCGGCAGCCCTAAGCTGTCCCACGTTGTTTGCGGCTCTTGCGGACATTACGGCGGACGCCTCGTTTTAGCCGTTAAAGAATAGTCGATAGGAGTTATTTTTGCGCATCGGCATCGACCTAATGGGGAGTGATCACTCCCCCATAGCGCTCTTTGATGCTATCATTCAGACCGCTAAACAGTCCCCCTCTATCCAACTTGTTGTTTTTGCAACAAGAGAGGCCGGTGCGGCTATGGTTCAGCTCTATACTCAACTTTCTACGTTGAGTGCCTTGGGCTCTGTCGAATTTGAATGGGTGGATCAAGTGATCACGATGAGAGATGATCCTATCCCAGCCATACGTCTTAAAAAGAAATCCTCAATCGTGCTTGGAATCAAGATGCTTAAACGGGGAGCTATTGATGCTTTCATCTCAGCGGGAAACACCGGAGCCCTGATTGCATCTGCAGCAATCCATCTTCCAAAGCTACCCGGAATCAGTAGGCCGGGGCTCCTTACCTTAATGCCTACAGAGCGAGAGCCGATGGCGGTAATGGATGTGGGGGGTATGCATCAATGTAAGGCTGCACATCTCGTCAATTTTTCCAGAGTAGGAGCTGCATTTTTGCGCATTTTCCAAGGAATCGCTCTTCCAAGAGTTGCGCTTTTGAACATCGGGTCTGAATCTAAGAAAGGCTCTCATGAACATCAAATGGCTTACCGGCTCCTCGAGGAGGGAGCGGAAAGAGACCGCTTTAACTTTACAGGCAATGTGGAAGGTCGCGATGTGTTTCAGGGAAAGGTCGACCTTCTTGTTACCGATGGATTTACCGGAAATGTACTTCTTAAAACTGCCGAAGGTGTCGCACTTTTTATTCTTGATTTTCTAAAAAGCAACTCGCTTCAGACAGGTTCAGGATTTGTACAGCATCTAATTCAGGAGTTGCAAGGACGCTTTTCTTATGCAGAGTATCCAGGGGCTATTCTTTTAGGCGTTGAGGGGGTAGTTGTGAAGTGCCATGGCGACTCTTCGGCTCGTGCGCTTTATCATGCAATTCAAGCTTCTAGTGCTTATGTGGAAAGAGGGTTAATCTCTAAAATTAGCAAAGAGCTTGCAGAGCATTCTGCAACCTAGTGTTATCCTCTTCGACAGAACTTTCCTGAGAGAGTTTAAAAGGCGTGCCAAATTCAGCTTCAATAGTGCTAAAAGGCTTAGGTATCCTTAATTTATCCCAGCTTTTCAGCTCCCAATAGCTTTTTGCGCGCCAGGTGAATGGAATAATATAGGCGTCTGCTTCTTTCGCTGCGAGAGCAGCTCCCGGCTTCACTACATAGCAAGGGCCTTTTGGACCGTCAGGAGTGATGATCGGAATTTCTTTTTTCATTTTCAGGCGTGTTAGAAGCATTTTAAACGCTTTGTCCTTGGCATCATGCGGAACTCTGATCGTTCTTCCCCTTTTGTAGCTCATTGTATATTGAGCAAGTATTTCACCATCTTTGCTGCTGCTTACAAAAGCTGAAAAAGGGATATTAGGTACTGCACGAAGCGCCATGGTGCCAATCAGGGTTAGCCGATTATGCCAAAGTACTATTAATGTAGGGGACTCCTTAAAGGCCTTCTGGACGAAATCTCCTCCTTTGATCCTTATTTTGCAGGTCAAAAGAATCGTTTCTAAGACAAATCTCAACAAGTAAGCGAGAGTCCATGAGCTCCACGGTGTTTTGCTTTCATCAATCATAATAACTCCAAAATGGTTTTGGCAGCTGTAGTGCTTGCTGATTGTGGTCCTAGAATCGTTTCAAGAGTTTCCTTTGCCTTCATAAAGTAATCTTTAGAAGGAAGATTTAAGAGAGAGTGGGTGATGGTTTTAGGGTCTAAACGCCGGTCGATCCATTCCGGGTATAGAGTCTCTTTCAGGAGGATGTTGCTTATGCAGTAATGCGGCAGCCGGATTCTGAAAAGATATTTACCTAGCAAGTAATTGCCAAGCGTTAAAGGATAGGTCACTGCAGCAGGTGCGCCATGCAGAGCTAATTCAAGGGTAATTGTTCCTGACTTAGCAAGTGCGAATTGGCACGTTTTCATACAGTCGTAGTTGTATCTTGAGGGCAATTTTGAGATCCACTCTTCATTTGGAAGCGGATGGTTGTCCGGAAGAGAAAGTGCAACGTGAAGGGAAGGGATTTCCTTTTTGATGAGCCTGGCTATCTCAAGATGAAGGGGGAGGTTTTGAGAGATCTCTCTTTTTCTGCTACCCGGAAAGAGCGCGAGGAGTGGGACGTCGCTGGGGATGCCAGAGAGCTCTTTCCAATCGGAAGAGTAGCGGTGGCCGGCAATTGCTTCGATGAGAGGATTGCCTGCGTATTCTACTTTCAGGCGGGACTCCTTGTAATAGCTTTTCTCAAAGGGGAAAATGGTCAAGAGCAGGTCGAGATTTTGCTCCATCTGATTGATTCTGTTTTTCCCCCAGGCCCATACAGTGGGCGAGATATAATGCACGATTTTGCCTTGATAGCCATTTTTTCTTAGGTGGCTCGCTAGCCGAAGGTTAAAACCGGGATAGTCGATTAAAATGACAGCTAAAGGTTTGCTTTCAAGGATGTGATTTAGCGTTCCAAAGAATAGACGGCGGAGTCTCGGATAGGCGCGTAGTACATCTGTAAAGCCCATGACTTGAAACTGTTCGAAGGGGTAGAGCTGTTTTAACCCGGCAGCTGCCATTTTTTCCCCACCGATGCCTTGAAAAGAAAAGCCTTCTGCCTGCCTCTTTAATGCCTCGATTAATAAGCCGCCATGGCTATCTCCGCTTTTTTCCCCTGCTACAAAAAACAGCCATTTCTCAGGCATGCACACGCCTCATGAGTAGCAGATTCCGCACGTAAGGAATCATGCCGAAAAGTGGACCGACTAAGTTGATGTAATCCTGGATTCTAGCAAAATAGGCAAGGGAAAAGAGCGCTCCCAATAGACTGATCCACCAGAAGGGTTTCCCAAGAGTGCTTGTATCTTGAAATTCTGATTGCAGCCACTGCACCCAAAAACGGGAAGCGAAAAGAAGTACGCCCAAGCCTCCAAGAACATGCCACAAAGCGGAGATGGAAAGGGGGCTTTTTTGAAAAGGATGTGTGGGAATGCGCATCCAATCTTCATAGGAAGCAAGTGAAAAGAAAATGATTCCAAGAATGGGTGTAAGGACTAAGGCAGCAACGGTATTTTTAAAGCTCCAGTGACTCTCTTTGGATTCCATAAGATTTAGGTTGCGCATTGAGATCACCGCATTGAGCAGTTGCACGATATAGATCAGGAATTGAGCCTGAATAAAGGAGTGCACTCCTAAAGCGATATTTCCACCAAGGCTTAGCCACCAAAAAGAGGCGGTCACAATGGAGGCGCGCGCTTTTTCGCTAGCCCACCATTGCACAAGAAATCGAAGCGTAAAGGCGACTGTCGATAGCAGGCCGAGCGGGTAGAGGAATTCTTGCCAGCTCCCGCTCATCACTTTTCCTCTTGAAGCTTGTATTTCAGACGGCGATTGCTCATCCAGCGTACTGCTAGCATATCGGCAATCGTATTGAAGGAGCGGTTAAAGAAATTGTATTTTGTGACGCCTTTTACCCTTTCGCGGTGGTTGACAGGCACCTCTGTCACTTTAAATCCTTCGATTAAGAAAAGTGCTGGAAAGAACCTGTGCATGCCATGGAAAAGCTTGATCTTGTCTAAGCAGCTTTTTCGGTAGACCTTTAAAGAGCATCCGGTGTCGTGGATATTGTCTTCACAGAAGGATCCACGGACAAAGTTAGCAATTTTTGATGTGATTTTTTTTACAGCAGTATCTTTTCGTTGATGTCTCCAACCTACGATTAAATCATAATCGGGTGCCAGTTTGAGCAGGGCGGGAATATCTTTTGGGTCATTTTGGCGGTCTCCATCCAGGGTGATTACGAATTGGCCTTTTGCGGCTTTGAAGCCTGCATCAAATGCGCTGGTCTGGCCATAGTTTCTATCGAAAGAAATGACTCTTAAATAGGGCAGCTTCTTTTGCAAGGATTTCAAGAGAGTCAGGGTCTTGTCTGTAGAGCCGTCGTCAATAACGATTAGCTCCCAAGGTTTGCCAAGGCCTTGCATAACGGGTTCGATTTCGGCAAAAAGTTCTTCAACATTTTCTTCCTCATTTTTGAGGGGGATGACCACTGAGTATTCCATATTCTCCTTATCTTCTTTTAGGGCGTCGTTTTTTGACTAGAGGAGGCGGGGACTGATGGTGATCTTCTTGATCCAGAAACTGTTTATACTGATCTCTCCATGCAAGATAGCCATCTTTAAGGGAAGGGTAGACCATTGAACGTAGCTTCAGCAATCTGAGAGCCATCGTGAATTCGCGAGTTTTAAATAAGCGGATGGGATGCTGTTTTTTTATGACTAGGGGAGTCAGGCGCGCTTGTGACATCAACACATATGCCGTTAATGCGGCTAATCTCTTCGGAAAATGGCTGAAGGAGGAGGTGATCTTGTTGTGAATCACTTCGTAGGTTAGATTTAATATTTCGTTTGGATTGCCTCCGATCGCATTTTCCTGATGGCGCATTCTCAATTCTCGCTCAAAGATAGGATAGAGAAGGGCTGCAATCAGTATAGGACGTTCAATCGGATACTGCACGGCCTTTCTGTTTTCATGGTCTGCAGCTTCCAAAAAGCGGAACATCTCGCTGCCTTTTTCCTCTCTTAATTCTTTGCCTATAGCCGGATAAAGAAGATCTATCAATCCCTGCTCTAGCATAAGCCTAAGAAAAGGGGCAGCAGCAGTCGATTCCAGCATGCGCAAGAGTTCTTCGAGAATTCTTGCAGGTGAGCTTTTTAGGATCTCCGTTCTGCAAATCCTGAGCGCGTTCAGATCCTTGTCGTCAACAGAAAAGTTAAAACGCGCCTGAAATTTTAAGAGGCGCAGCATGCGTACAGGATCCTGGCGGAAGCGTACTTCTGCCTCGCCTATCGATCGGAGCACTTTGGCTCTGATATCCTTCCAACCGCCTACGTGATCGATGACGGTATGCGATTCGGGATCGTAAAGAAGCCCGTTTATTGTGAAATCGCGTCTTAAGACGTCTTCCTCTTCACTGCCCCATTCATTGTCATGGACAATCAGATCCTCAGACATTTCGCCTGCTCGGAAGGTGGCAACCTCGAGAACCTTGTGTCCAAAGCGGATATGAGCCAAGCGGAATCTGCGCCCGATTAACAGGCACTGTCTGCCAAAAAGTTTTTTGATTTGCTCGGGGCGAGCAGAGGTGGAGATGTCGAAGTCTTTTGGATGTTGGCCCAAAAGCAGATCGCGTACACCTCCTCCTACGAGGTAGGCAGAAAAGCCTGCATCTCTCAAACGATGGATAACTGTGAGTGCATCCTTGTCAACGCTTTTGCGATCGATACAATGGTCGGATTCGGTATAGATATCTGGCATAAAATGAGTAGGATAATCCTTTTTTTTGAAAGTGTCAAGCTGAGAAATCTTTATTAACCTCTTCTGTTTTAAGTGGTTATTTCGATTGTGAGTTCTAGAAGAACAAACAATGCCATTATGACGAGAAGCCCCTTTCCTCCTCCTAACTGAACTTGAGTTTCAGGGTGAAGTGCGCGCATTTTCCAAGCCATGACAATGGGAAGCATTCCAAGTAGAAGCGCAACTCCATAACCTCCCGCATAATCGAGCGCTTGAAGAAACAGGTGAGGGTAAAAAGCGGAAAGGATTAACGGGGGAAGAAGGACGAGGACACAAAGCAAAATACGTCCGTTTCTGTCCTGGTTGATATTGAGTCCATCTGCAAGAAAATCTTTTAATCCGAGAGTAACTCCAAAAAAGGATGTTAACAGTGCAAAAAAGGCAAAAAAGCGGCCGATCACATAGACAGCCGGAGTATCTAGGTGATGTTTAAGGGGGTACACAGCATTTTGACCTAATTCAAGCGCCTCTTGCAACCCTCCGGTCCCCGCAAAGGGCAAAATTCCGAGAATCAACCACTGCCATACGATATAAGTGAGAAGGGCAAGTGTCGTTCCCATCCAAATGCTGCGTTTGATTTTTTTGGGATCGCGTCCCATATACTCGACAAGAGTAGGAATAATCCCCTGGTAGGCAAAAGCTGTGAACGCAATCGGCAATGCAATGAGAGAAAGAGGCCAATTTCGATGAAGAAGATTTTCCACTTTTACCTCTTTTGCTCCAATCAGGATGAAGGCAAAATAGAGTAGAAGAAGGGCGGCCATCATCCAATAATTTAGCTTGCCGACTACCCGGGCACCCGCATAAATCAAGGGAGCAAAAATCAGGCAAAAGAGCAAAGGACCAAGCGAGCGAGGGATAGCGTCTTGGGAAAATTCCACGAATAGATCACCGCATCCGACGATGTAGGCTAAAGTCAGGCAGTAGAAGAGAAAGAGGTAGAGAACCCATGCAATCGCTTTGCCCGGCCTTCCGAGAGTCCTTTCTGCCATCGAGATGATGTTTGCATTGCTGCCTATCTGCAACGACAGCTCCATAAAGAGAAGGCCCGTTGCTGTCATGAAAAGATAACAGATCGCGTAAAGGAGCAGGGAGGGGATAAAGCCTCCGGGGGAGGTGAGTACAGGCAGGGCTAGCATGCCCCCGCCAATAGTTGTGCCGGCAACGAGCAATGCGCCGCCAAGTGTTGAGCCCGATTTTAAGGTCATGTGATTATTCTACTGTTACGGATTTAGCTAAGTTTCGTGGCTGATCGATGTCGGCGCCTCGTTCAAAGGCAATATAATATGCAAATAACTGTGTGACAACTGTAGAGAGAACAGGTGCAAGGCAATCTAAAGTGGAAGGCACTCTTAGAATAAATTCGCAGATTTTTTCGAGTCCCTTAGCATTTTCAGGGGCGATCGCAATGACTGCGCCATTTCTTGCACGCACTTCCATAATGTTGCTAATGATCTTTTGGTAAGTGGCATCATTAGCACATAGGGCAACAGTTGGGCATTGTTCATTGATCAAAGCAATTGGTCCATGCTTCAACTCACCGGCAGGGTAGCCATTTGCATTGATGTAAGAGATTTCTTTGAGTTTCAAGGCCCCTTCAAGTGCCGTAGGAAACATGTAATTTCTGCCAATAAAGAAAAAATTGTCGTGGGCAGCGTATCGTTTTGCACAAGCTTCTATTTCAGGGACTGTTTCCAGAACCTTTTTAAGCTGCTCAGGAAGGGCAATTAATGCTTCTACTAGTTTTTTCCCTTCATCGCGACTCATGAAACGCATTCTAGCGAGAAGAAGAGTGAGCAACGACAAAACAGCCAGTTGACTTGTGAAGGCTTTTGTTGAGCAGACACCTATTTCAGGACCGGCTTTTAGAAGGATTGTTCCATCAGCTTCACGTGTAATTGTGGAGGCGTATACGTTGCTGATTGCCAATATGACCGCTCCCTTCGCCTTCAACTCGCGAACAGCTGCGATAGTGTCTGCTGTTTCTCCCGACTGGCTGATGGCGATCACGAGAGTGTTCGGCTGAATGACGGGGTTTTTATAGCGGTACTCAGATGATATTTCTACCTGTACAGGTATCCCCGCAATCTCTTCAAACATGTATGAAGCAATATATCCTGCGTGCAATGAAGTGCCGCAGCCCAAAATCAGGATGCGGTCGGTTCTTTTAAGCGTCTCCTCTTTGATGGTTAGATCTTCAAAGATTGCTGTTCCCATCTCCTTGTTCACGCGGCCCAAAAGTGCACTTTTAAATGTCGCGGGCTGCTCAAAAATTTCCTTCAGTGTGAAGTGGGTGAATTTCCCCTTTGAAATCTCTTGAGGAGCTTCTTTTAGGTGAACGCTATTTTTTTCCACTTCCTGGTTTTGGCGGTTGAAAATTTGAACTTGATTAGCCTTGACCACTGCAATTTCACCATGAGAAAGATAGATCACCTCGCGAGTATCGAAAGCGAAGGCGTGGTAATCGGAAGAAACAAAAGCCTCTTTGTTGCCGATGCCGATCACAAGAGGGGACTCATGAGCGATTGCTACAATGGTATCAGGGTGATTTTTGTGAATCAATGCAATGGAAAAAGCTCCTTGAAGTCTCGCGGACGCTGTTTGGACAGCTTTTAAAAGGTCTCCTTTGTAGTAGCTTGCTACCAGATGAACAATCACTTCAGTATCGGTTTCAGATCTGAATTTGACGCCTTGAGCAATTAACTCCTCTTTGAGTGTTTCGAAATTCTCTATGATTCCATTGTGGACAAGGGCGATTGAGTTACTCCCGTCCAGGTGGGGATGGGCATTGGCTTTTGTGACACCTCCGTGAGTGGCCCAGCGCGTTTGAGCAATTGCAATCTCCAGATCCTCAGGAGCTGCCATCACTTCATGTTCGAGTATTGAAACTTTGCCGACCTCTTTCCAAAAATAGATTTTTCCGTCTTTAATCCCTGCAACACCAGCGGAATCGTATCCTCTGTATTCCAATTTTTTTAGCCCATCAATCACGGTCTTTAGCACATTTTTAGGGCCTACGTAACCGAAGATTCCGCACATATTATTGACCTATTTCCTGTTGCGCTGTTTGAGCGATTTGATTGGCTATTTCTTGGATTAATTTTTGTTTGGGGCCTTGCACAGTCACGCGAAGAAGCAGTTCTGTACCTGAGTAGCGCACCATGACGTGACCGCTGTCTCCCAAAAGCTCCTCGCCACGTTGAATGGCAGCTTGGGTTTTTGTAAGCGATTCCAGGTGGGGTTTGGACTTTACGGGAACATTTAATAGAACTTGTGGAAAGCGTTTGATTGTTGAGGCGAGTGAGGAAAGCGTGGAGTCTGTTTCGATCATGATTTTCAACACTTGCAAAGCGCTGACAATTCCGTCTCCTGTTGTATTATGGTCTAAAAAAATCGTGTGTCCGCTTTGTTCACCGCCTAAGCACGCATCATGGTTCAGCATCTCCTGGATCACATAGCGGTCTCCAACAGCGGCTCTTAATACCCTGATGCCATCCTCTTCCATCGATTTCACAAGGCCCATGTTACAGGCAATCGTGGAAACGACGACATCGTTTTTCAGAAGGCCGCGTCTCTTAAGATCTCTTGCACAGATGCCTAGGATGGTGTCGCCATCGACAATTTGAGCGTTTTCATCGACCATGATCACCCGGTCAGCGTCGCCGTCAAGGGCAATCCCCACATCTGCTCTGTGTTCAATGACCCCTTTCTGGATCACTTGGGGGTGAAGTGAACCGCATTCTTGGTTGATGTTTAAACCGTTCGGTTGAACACCGTAGAGAAAAACTTCTGCATCGAGCTCTTTGAATACGAGGGGAGCGACCTTATAGCCGGCCCCATTTGCGCAGTCGAGGACAATTTTTAGGTTTTTGAGAGATATCCTTCTGGGAAATGTCGCTTTGCAGAATTCAATGTAGCGCCCATCGGCGTCGTGGATTTTGCTGTTGCGGCCGATCCCATCATCTTTTGGGAGGGAATCCATGTAGTAATTATCTGCAACGAGCTGTTCTACCTCTGCTTCCCAGGTATCAGGAAATTTAAAACCTTCCGAGGAAAAAAACTTAATCCCATTATCGTGAAAAGTGTTGTGAGATGCAGAGATAACAACACCCGCATCTGCTCTATAAGCCCTTGTAATGAAGGCAACGCCCGGAGTAGGAAAAGGACCAAGCATTAATGTGTCTACCCCCATCGAACAGAGTCCCGAAATCAGCGCATTTTCGAACATGTAGCAGGAAAGCCGGGTATCTTTGCCGATGATCACACGTCTTTTCGTTTCTTGCTTGCGGAACAGTTTTCCAACTGCTCTTCCTAGAGCCAAAGCTGTTTCCACAGCCATGGGAGGTTGATTTGCATGTCCGCGAACGCCATCTGTGCCGAAAATCTTCGGAGCTTTTTTCTTGTCCATATTAATAGGGTAAATCATTGGTAGACCCATTTCAAGAGTTTTGCTACTCTCCCCTTATGTCAGTGAGAATTCAAGTTCATCAATCCCATATGATCCAAGCAATCCATTTTCTCAATTTGGAAAGTCAAATCGATGAGAAAATCATCCAAATCGCAAAGAGAATGCTTGTGATTTTAGGACTAAGTTTTGCTCTATTTATGGCAGCACTCGTAGGTCTGGCTTTACCTGCTTATGCGGCAGTATTTAGCATATGTCTCTTATGTTCAGGTGGTTTGCTTGCGATTATTGCAGCTGTTGAAGAAGTGCGGCATCGCATTTTTAATCGGGAGGGCAAGGTTCTAAATCTCTTGGGCAGTATGGCGATTGATTGGATAGAAAGGGGTGTTCATTTGGAAAAGGCGATAGACAATTATTTAGAGAAAATCGTTCCATTTGCTAAGGATTTACGATTATTTTTACTAGAGTGCCCTCCGATTTCTGACACTCTTAAGTCTTCAGCAAGACAATTTTACAGCTCTGCACGGGAATTGCGAGAATCAAAAAAATGGGGAATACCCCACTAGGGGCATCCCCTCACTCAGCGCGCATCTCTTAGAAGCCGAACCTAAAATAGAGTCCGCTTCCTCCATCATAGTAATAGGGATCATTGTAATAATAGTAATCGTATCCGGGTGAGTAGTAATAATATGGTGAACCATAGTAATAAGAGCGATGGCCTCCATCCCAATTATTCCAGCGTCCATGATGTCCTCCCCAATGACCGCCGCCATGGTGATGACCATCAGCTAATTCTACTCCTTTAACTCCCGAACCAATGGTTTCGTGTGAGAACAAAGATGGTGTGGAAATGAGAAGTGCCGCTGCGAGCATAAGAGAAAATAGGACAGTTTTGCCGCGGTACATAGAAACCTCCGGGTTCATAACAAGAAACAATGGCCAAGCCGCGCCGCCTTAAGTCCAATAGGACCTTTCTCGGGGAAAGATTTCCACCCCAGGAAAGACGGGTTTGCTTGCGGCTCGGCCTAATGAGTGGAGATGCCTCCACTCACGCTTAGAAGTGTAGCAACTTGTATGCCAACTACCTCCTTGTTACGGAAGTAATTATAGCATATTTTTTAATTAATTTTCAATTGCTGGCTGTTGATTTTAATTCATCACAGTGACGCTCTTGTTGGTTACATTGTTATAATCGAGTTGCAATTGTCTGAATTTTCTTTCTGACGCGCCTAATGCCATCAATGTAAGACCTATTCCACCAAATATAATACCTACACCAATTGGGGCGCCAAGGAGAAGAAGAGGGGGGGCAATTGTCGCGGAGGCCATCATTACAGACAGACATGCAAAACCGCTTGCTGCGAGGAGAGCAATGGCGCCTAAAACACTTGCTGCCACCAATGCTGCAATTTTAGCTGCGATGATCATCTTCTGGGCCTTTTCGCTTTTGGCGAACTGTTTGACGCGATCGACGGCGTTGTCCATCTTGCGTCCGATTCTTTCAAATGTTCCTATACTTTTAACCATTTTTAAAACTCCTTTTATTATTTATTAAGCTGTTCGATTTCACGGTTGCAAAAATTCAAACATCTCTTGAGTAATACTCCGCCGCCAATAGCCGTCGTAAGACCTAAAGAGAGAAATAAAGGTAAAAGAGGTGTTGCAAAGACTGCAATCTGAATGACCATGGCGAAGACTACGGCATTAGTGAGTGCATAAGCAAGAGTAGCTAAGCATCCAAGAGCAGTATAACCCACTTTTTTGGCAGTATTACTTGTAAGTGCTTTTTTTGCCGAAGCGCAAACCGCATCGAGTTTTTTTCCAATCGATTGAAACCTTCCGATGTTGTTATTAACTGAAATCGAAGCTGACATTTGCCCTCCTATTTTTGTATAAATTAAATTTTATAATAATTAATAAATAAAAGTCAAACTTTATTTAATTTAATTATATAAATTTTGGTTGGGGGATAAACAATGTGATCAAGAAGGGGGCGGGCAGCGACAAGCGGCTATTAGCGGATTCTATCTGCTTTTTTCATGAAATAGGCAAAGGCTTGAGAGCCGGCATTCGCAGTAAAGCCTAGGACAGCAAGCGCGGAAACAAAGATTAACGGGAACATCCAAGGTTTAAAAACGGTTGCGGCAAAGCTAAAGAAAACCACAGTTGCTGCCGCAAGTGAAGCTGCGATGAGAGAAAAAATAGCCAAAGCAGTATAGCACACCTTCTTCGCTGTTTTACTCGTAAAGACTTTTTTTAAGGTAATGAGACCATGATCTATTTTGCTGCCTAAAGATTGAAAGGGTCCGATGCTTGATTCTAGATGGACGCTCATGGGCTTTCTCCTAGTATTTAATATTTTAAAAGGATTCTAATGCGGGAAGAAATTCTTGTAAACAGCGATCAGAAGAAAATAAGAAAAATTCACTTCTTAAGTGGATAGAATGAGTTAAGTTGTTTATTAAAAATATTTATTTAATTTATAATTTGATTTAGGTTGTATGGTTAATAACTATTCAAAGATAAATCCATTCGGTGGATTGGTATTATCCCGTTTTCGAAGACAAGAGCCTAAGATTTACCATCTAGGTGGAACGATTGCCGGGAGTATGGATCGAAATAATGAGCATAAGCCTATTTATGCTAAGAGGTACTTTTATGAACAGGTCCCTGTTAGAACTGAACAAGGCGAGTTGTTTTTTTATGGCAACACCTTGAAGCCGTTTGTAAAAAAATGGCAAAAAAGGGTGATTGCGAAGGGAGAAGATATTAGCTTTAACCAATTCATGGTAAGGGAGTTGGAAGATTCAAAAATTAAAAAAATGTTGATGAAGCAGTTAGTTCGTTATCTTTCTGTTGAAGAGCAAGAACGTGCTGTTGTGACATTTGAAAATGGCCAACCGAGGCAAATAGGGTTGGAGTCCAACAAAACCGTCGCAAATGCGATGAGTCCGGGGATGTATGCCTTTGTCATCGCAATGACGCCTGATAACAAGAATGGCTTTTCCGAGAAATTATACGCTATTCCGAAAAAAGATACGGAACAGGGAAAGCTGCAACACTCCAGCTTAGTTCGAGGAGGCAAGGTCATTGCCTCCGGTGCTTTTGAGGTCGATTCTAATGGCGCAATCATTTCTGTAAGAAACTTTTCAGGGCACTATAGGCCAACAGGAGCTGATATAACTTGCTTAATGAAGTATCTTAAAGCACACGAAGTGGAAACGGAAAAAATCCAAATCGTCCATTTCAGAAATAAGTATTCAATGGGCTTTTCGCATATAGCCGCTTCTAAAAATCTAGACAAATCTACACAAGCGCCCCTTCAGGGCACGTGTAGAGGAATAGACACGCCAACCGAGCAGTTCTGTTGACGATTCGCGTGCTGGAGTTCCACCGGCAAGACCCGGGAGCTATCACATATGACATGTTTTTCAACCTGTCTTAAGGATCGATTTCTCATCGCCCGGAAATGTGCTGCAAGCACCACTGATAGTTTCTTTCGGACTTGCCGCCAGAGAGCCCATACATGTTTACCTCGATTCCTCTCGGGTAGTGGTAAAGTGACATGAGCACCTTTGCCATCCGGAACAAGTTCGGGATGGCGCGGTAGCCTTTCAGAAAATTTACAAAATCTTCGCGCTATTGTCAGCGCTGCGGATGCGTGTATGGACAAACCATACCGTTTGGCAAACTTAACCCTTCCAATAATGGATGTATATGCAGGGTTTACTTCGGTTACATAAACGCCATAGCGCCATGCCCGAGATTTTATCTGCAAAAGAATTGCTTTGTAAGCAAAGGAGGAAAGCATCCGCGCATACTTTGCATTTTTTAGAGAACTAAGTTCAGTTTTCTTCGTTTGGAAGTCGAGCTTTTCTAACGCAATGGGTTTTCGAGTGCGCAGGCTCCATGAAATGATTTCTTTAGCTGCATTTCCAATGAGCGCTTTGATTTGATTTTGTGTTTTACCATTTAAATTTAAAGCGAGGCGTTTCTGTTGCAAGGGATTGCCATGCCGATCTGTTTCCACAATCGCCAGGTGGTCGCAGTTGATGTCTATCCCGATGACACCGATTCCCTCACATGTAATGGGTGCAGGTTTACTTCGAGAAAGAGATACAAAGACCCGCCATCCTTTCAGATCTTTTTTAAAGCGGTAGCTGATTGCAACCCCAGAAGAGTTTTCTGATAACTTTTTCGCAAGATTTCTATGAACTGCATGAACAATTGCCTCATGCCCATAGCTGAAGCGGACGTTTTTGAGGGTGAGATATTTACTATCATTTGATAAGGCGTCAGGAAGTCTTAATCTTAGGCTTATGGAGCCATCCTCTTGGAGGGTGGCGCTGCAAGTTTGATTACCTGCTGTTTCATCCTTCGAGCCAAGAAGGTAAAAGCTAGAACTTCTTTTACTTTGCCAATCTTGGAGCCATTCGTGGTGCGAGCTATAGCCGTTGGCTGTTAAATCAAACTGTGCTCTGAATAGAGAGCGGGAGCCGAAGCAGAGCTGTATTTTTCCTAATGAAAGATTTTCCTCAAGGGAGGCGCATTTCGATTCCAGACTTGCAAGCTTGCGCTTTTTTTGATGAAGGGTAAACGCTTTTCTAGAGGAACACTTTTCAATGGCCTCCTTTAGTAAGACGATTCTGCCTCGAATTTCCTTGAGATGGTCTTTTTGCAATTCCTCGATAGATGAGATTTTACCTTCTAATTGGATTCTAATCGCATTAAAGTGACGCGCAGTGATTCCGAAGCGCAGTAAGTAAGAAGACTTAAGATCAGAGGCTTTCATGCCTCTTGAAAGGTCTTTAAAAAGTGATCTTTCGACAACGCTAAGTAGATTTGCGCATTGAGAGAGAATTGATTCTTGCTCTTCGGTTATATTTAAGCGTGTTTGATAAGTGAACATGCTATCATTAAAGTTCACTTGCAGCATCCTTTAGGGCTTCCAATAGCCTTTTATTTTTCCTGCTTCTCGATCCGTATAGTCGTGCTGAGAATACTTTAATTATTTCCAAGACGTCTTGAGCTAGATCCTCTTCAAAAGTAGAGTCTGTTGCTGCATTCATTATGACCACTTCAGTTCCAAACTGTTCGCATAAAGAAAAAATCAACTCAGCACCAAATCTTAACAAGCGATCTTTATGAGTCACAACCAGCCTGTCAACTGTGCCACAGCATATTTCTTTGATCAGTTTTTTCAAACCTTTTTTATCGTAATTGAGTCCAGAGCCAAGGTCTTGGATGACTTCAAAGGGACTCCCAAGAGTTGCGCAAAATGATTCTAATAGAGCAACTTGTCTTTTTAGATCCGCTTTTTGATCATGGCTCGATACTCTGGCATAAGCGATAGTTCGCCTATTTTTTACAAGGTTCTTGGAAGCAACTCCTGTTAATTTAGACAAGTCATACCTTCGATGACCTTTAGGAGTCCGTTCTACGGTAAATTTTCCCGCCGCTTCCCATCTTCGAAGGGTTTCTTTCGTTACCCCGATGATCGACGCGGCTTTTCCTATTCCGACTTTCATATTTAAAATATACACAAAAAGTATATATTTGTCCAGATATTTACAGATTTATTCGAGCAGCATCAAACCCCCTAAAATTTCGGAACGAATTGCTAAGGCAATTTTTCGAAAGTAGTTTAAACCAGACTTGCCACCTACATCCTCGCTACAACTGCAAGAAACAGCTTTTTGCGAGTTATAGCGAGGATGTAGGTGGCAAGTCAGGTTTTCACTCTCGCATTGTGGTTTACATTTAGGTATTAATCAAACAGCCCTTGAACGAAGGCTTCGCCATCGAATGGCTCGAGGTCTTCGACACCTTCGCCAACGCCGATGAATTTGACAGGGATGTTCAACATCCTTTGAAGGCTGAAAATGATGCCGCCTTTAGCCGTTCCGTCGAGCTTAGTTAGAACAAGTCCTGTAAGAGGCGCGTATTGAGCAAATGTTTTGGCTTGATCGATGGCGTTTTGACCTGTTGTGGCATCGAGAACAAGCCAGGTTTCATGAGGGGCACCGGGAACTGCTTTGTTGCAGACGCGTTTAATCTTATCCAGTTCTTGCATGAGGTCTGTTTTGGTGTGGAGCCTTCCCGCCGTATCGATGATGGCGAGGTTTTTGCCTCTAGCAGCAGCTGCTTTAAGCGTATCAAAGGCAACAGCTGACGGGTCGCTCTTGGCAGCGCCCTTGACGATGTCGATATTTAAGCGGTTAGCCCAAAGATCGAGCTGTTCTGTTGCTGCAGCGCGGAAGGTGTCGGCAGCGCCGAGGATGGGAAAGCAACCTCTATTTTGGTAGTAATGCGCAAGTTTTGCTGTCGAGGTGGTTTTGCCATTGCCATTGACGCCAACTATCAGGAGAACCGTGGGATTTTGAGTGGGAAAAAAGGGTTCTGCTGTCTTTGGAAACAGTGACAATAGATCGCTTTTTAATGATTCCAGAAGAGCTTCGGAAGTTAAACCGGGGTCTTTTTTCATGCGCGTACGCACTTTTTCAGTCAGCTCGCGGGCAAGCTCAACCCCTAAATCTGCCTCATAAAGGATCTGTTCCAGCTCATCGAGCCTTTCAAGGTCGATTGAACCTGAGAAAAAACTTTTGAGTTTCGAACCCAAATAGGCTCTCGTCTTGCTGAGAGCTGCCTGGATCTTCGCGAAACCTTTTTTGATGAAACCAAATACCATATTATGGATAGTGATATTAACAAATTGGACGGCATTTGTCTATGAATCTTCATGAATATCAGGCGAAAGCGCTTTTAAAAAAGTATGGAATTCCTGTTCCACCGCAAGAAGTGATAGCTGCTCGCGAAGAGTTGGACGCAGCGCTTGATAGACTTAAGAGCGATCAGGCTGTCGTAAAAATTCAAGTACATGCGGGTGGAAGAGGAAAGGCAGGCGGGGTCAAGATTGGAAAAAATCGGCAGGAAGTGATCCATGCGGTCGATCAGTTACTCGGCATGAAAATAGTGAATAATCAAACCGGAAAAGAGGGTGTGATAGCAAATAGCGTTCTCATCTCTCCGCTTGCCTCTTACACCAAGGAATATTATTTAGCGGCTGCAATCGATAGGAAGAATGCACAAGCAATTTTGATTGCATCCCCTGAAGGGGGTGTGGAAATAGAAGAGGTTGCTGCTCAGTCTCCTGAGAGGATACTCAAGGTTCCGATCCCTCTCGATGGCAAAATGCGCAGTTACCAGCTTTGGGATGTGGTCAAATTCATGGGCTGGAAAGTGGAAGCTGAAGAAGGCATGCATCTTGTCAGGCAATTGGCAAAGGCATTCATGGAAATCGATGCCTCTTTGATTGAAATCAACCCGCTTGTTTCTCTTGAGGGAGGAGGGCTTCTTGCACTTGATGCGAAAATTTCACTAGATGACAACGCTCTTTTCCGTCATCGCGAGCTTGCAGAAAGTTTTGATGATAGGCAGTTGCCGAGGCTTGAGGCGATGGCAAGAGGAAAAGATTTAGCCTACGTCGCTTTGGATGGACAAATCGGCTGCATGGTCAACGGGGCAGGCCTAGCGATGGCCACCATGGATATCATCGAATTTTATGGCGGAAAGCCAGCAAACTTTTTGGACGTAGGTGGCGGTGCCACTAAGGAGAAAGTTGCAGAGGGGTTTAAGATCCTTCTAAACGATCCCCACGTGAAGGCGATCTTTGTAAATATTTTTGGCGGAATCATGAACTGCGAAACACTTGCTGAAGGAATTGTAGCAGCCGCAGCTGAAGAGGGGTTGCATCTGCCTTTGATCGTTAGAATGGAAGGGACCAATGTAGAAGAAGGGAGAAAAATTCTGGCCAATTCGGGATTAAAAATTATTGTAGGCAAGGATTTGGCTGAGGCTGCAAAGGCGGCAGTAGGAGCGGTGGCGTAAATGGCAGTATTAGTGAATAAAAAAACAAAGGTGATTACCCAAGGAATCACCGGAAAAGCGGGAAAATTTCATACTGAGCAGTGTTTAAACTATGGATCCCATTTTGTCGGTGGAGTGACTCCCGGAAAGGGTGGTGAAGAGATTTTAGGGCTTCCCATTTTTGATACTGTAAAGGAAGCAAAGGAAAAAACAGGCTGTGATGCAACGATGATCTTTGTTCCGGCTCCGTATGCGATGGATGCGATTTTAGAGGCGGAGGATGCAGCCATTCCCTTGATCATCTGCATTACAGAGGGTATACCCGTCAAGGATATGCTGACAGTAAAGAATGTGATGAGAAACAGCAAGAGCAGCCGTTTGATTGGGCCAAATTGCCCTGGCGTGATTACGCCCGGACAATGTAAAATCGGCATCATGCCAGGCTATATTCACCTTCCGGGGTCAGTGGGAATTGTTTCACGCTCAGGAACATTGACCTATGAAGCGGTTTATCAAACCACGAGCTTAGGCCTTGGTCAGTCTACCTGCGTAGGTATTGGGGGCGATCCTTTGAATGGCACGAGCTTTATCGATATGTTGGAGCTATATGAAAGGGATCCTGAAACGAAGTCGATTTTGATGATCGGAGAAATCGGAGGCGATGCTGAAGAGGAGGCTGCCGATTGGATCAAGGCACATTGTACAAAACCTGTGGCTGCCTATATTGCCGGCCATTCAGCGCCTCCTGGAAAGCGTATGGGTCATGCCGGAGCAATCATTTCCGGAGGAAAGGGGACGGCTCAAGAGAAGATTTCCAAATTGAAAAATGCGGGCGTGATAGTGGCTGATACGCCTGCAGAGATGGGGAACGCCATGCTGAGGGCCTTGAAAAGATGATACCTTTGCGCGTGGATCCCTTTTTTTGGGTGCTTGCAGGATTGCTTGGCTGGCTGAACGGCGGCGGACCGCTTGAGGCACTACTTTGGGTGGTGATTATTTTAGTTTCCGTTCTCATCCATGAGCTTGGGCACGCTTTGACTGCACTTGTTTTTGGTCAAAAAGCAAGCATTGCTCTGACTGCTTTTGGAGGACTCACAACGAGAACCGGGCATCGTCTATCGAATTGGAAAGAGTTTCTAGTAATTTTGAACGGCCCTCTGGCGGGTCTTGGGCTTTATTTTCTGTGCGGCGCTCTTTTAGGTTCACCCTTAGCAGGTAATAAGATTGCCCATTATGTGCTTGCAGCCGGCATGGTAGCGAATCTATTTTGGACGATTCTCAATCTGATTCCTGTTCAGCCTCTTGATGGAGGGCAGCTTCTGACAGTGAGCTTGAAAGCTCTATTTGGACTGACGGGAGCAAAAATCGCCCAGTGGCTAAGCTTGCTCTTTGCAATCGGGATAGCAGTCTTTTTTCTGATTGCAGGCCAGTTGTTGATCGGGTCGATTTTCCTTTTGTTTGCCTTTGAGAATTATCGTGCTGCAAGGGCTTACCAGCTGGCATCTCCAGAAGATGAGCGTGAGGAGCTAAGAGAAAAGTTGATGAAAGCAAATGATTTTGAATCGGGCGGTAAAGAAGACGAGGCGTTGCGCCTCTATGAGGAGATTGCAAAAGAAGCGCCTGCTGGAATCATACACTATAATGCCGCTTTGCAGAGCGCAAAAATCCTCTATGATCAGGCTTGCTTCAAAGAAGCATACGACCAATTGCACCCCCTAAGGGAGTTTTTGGAAGGAGGGGATCTCAAATTGCTTCAGTTTTGTGCGTATGAGACTCATCGGTATGAAGAAGCCCTAAAGATCGGTGAACAGCTTCATCAGGAAGAGGCAGATGAAGATGTGGCTGATATCAATGCAAAATGTGCTGAAAAGCTTGGGCGGCTTGTTGAGGCAAAAGGGTGGCAGGAAACTGCAAAAAGGGAGTCCGAATAAGTGTTATATCTTTAAGTGTCCATTCATTCTTTAAATACTACATATTCCATCCCTTCCACTCAGAACTTACAAAAAAGCGTCAGGCTGCTGCTTTCATTAGCTCCCTCGCGCTGGGAATTTTATCCATGGGGACTGCTCCCTTGATCGTTCGCCTGTTGATTTATAAAAAGAATTGGACGCGTAGAACGGTTCCGATAGAAGTGGAGAGGGAGCCTGAGATCCCAAAAATAGCCAAGAGTGTCAAAATTATTGAAAACTCTAACAGCGAACATGATATTCCTTCACCGTCTGATATCTTGCTTTTGGAATTTGAAGATGATTTTGAAGAAGCAATCAACGAATCAAAAATTAAGAATGGGGAGCTCAATCCGCAGCAGATCTACTATCTAAACGATTGTTTAGAGGCCACTTTGAGCTATTTTGAAGCCAATCTTCAAGATTTTAATATGGGTACATTCCGGCAGCGATGGGTCTATGAGATAGGATTAAAAAACCAGCAATTCGACAAGATTGATCGGGAAAATTTTTTTGAGACCTTTGAAGGCTTGCAGCCTGTCATGTCCGACTCCGAGTTTCAAGAGCTCAAATCTGGGTTCATATCGATCTATTATCGAAGTGGCGAATTGAGGAAGTTTCGAACCCGGTTTTTTGAGCCGTTTTCCACCATCGAAACAATCATTTCCATTCTTTGCAGAAACAAAAGTTTTTTCTCAAAAATCGAAGAGCTTGTCAGATCTTCAAAAAAAGAGCAGTGATCGTGTATGATTCTTCGCATGGAGGTATCGATGAAACAGATTTTGTATGGCTTAACCGCATTTTTTTTCACTTTCCTTCCCGTTTTATCCGCTCAGGATGCCGCTCAATTGCAGCAAACATCTCAAGATTTTGAAGGCGTGGCTGAGAAGTCCATTCCTGCTGTTGTGTCGATTCAAGTGGCTGTGCCAAGAGGTAAATCCGGAGCCTTTTCTGAGTATGATTTTCCTTTAGATGATGACATTTTCAGTTACTTTTTCGGTATTCCAAAAAGGGAAAAAGGGGGCAAAGAGCCTTCGATCAGCCAGGCATCGGGATTCATCATCTCTTCCGATGGGTATATTTTGACAAATAACCATGTTGTCCAAAACGGCCAGACGATCACGGTCAAGTTGAATGATGGCAGAGAGTTTCAGGGCAAGGTAATCGGGACAGATGAGAGCACAGATGTTGCTTTAGTGAAGATTGAAGGACAAAATCTTCCCTTTCTGCCGCTCGGCAATTCCGATGCCCTCAAAGTGGGTCAGTGGGTTGTTGCCATCGGGAATCCGCTTGGATTGCAGGCTTCTTTGACTGTGGGTGTTGTGAGTGCAAAAGGACGCAGCAATCTGGACATTGCAAAAGTGGAAGATTTTATTCAGACCGATGCGGCGATCAATCGCGGCAATTCAGGAGGACCGCTTTTGAACCTGAAAGGGGAGGTTGTCGGAATGAACACGGCGATTGCAACCAACATGGGTGGTTACATGGGGATCGGTTTTGCAATCCCGAGCAATATGGCACAGCATGTCATGGAACAGATCAAAGCGCATGGCACCGTCTCCAGAGGCTATTTAGGAGTGATGCTGCAGCCTATCGATGCATCCCTTGCAAAAGCGCTTGATTTGAGCAAAATTGAGGGAGCTCTCGTTGCAGATGTCCTGAAAAATTCTCCCGCTGAAAAGGCAGGGCTTAAACAGGGCGATATCATTCTTAAGTTCAATGGCACAACCGTCGATACGATTGGCTCTCTTCGGAACTACATTGCGCTGCAAGATCCGGGAACTAAAATCAAGCTACTCATTCAAAGAGACAAAAAACAGATGGAGCTTGAATTTGAGGTCGCCGTTTTGCAAGGGGAAGCCAAAAAGACGCCGGATGGCACTTTCGAACTGTATGGCATGAAACTTCAGACTTTGACCAAGGAGCTTGCCATTAACTTAAAGCGGCCCGAAGATACAGGTGTGTTGGTCATTCAGGTCGATCCCAATAGCATCGCAGCCCTAGCCGGAATAAAGAAAGGGGCTTTAATTATGACGATCAATCAACAAAAGGTTGAATCCACCGAGGATATAGAACGACTCGTTGCAAAAACGGATAAGGAAAAACCTCTTTTACTGCTTATTAAGCAGGGAGATTCCATGCGGTTTGTTTCTTTATTCGCTGATTGATTCAATATCTCTTGATATTTATTACATTTTTTGTTATAATGTTTAATAAACAGGAGGTTGTAAATGGAAAGAATGGGAAGAAGAAGCTTTGGTCCTGAATTAACTTATACACAAGCTCATTTAGAGTTAAAAAGAATTCCTGCATTTGGTTTTGAGAATTCAAAAGCATATGCTGGCGCGGCAGAAGCAAGAATTGCTAAGAAGGATTTTGATAATACCGTTAGAGTAGCACTTAAAACCCATCTACTACAAACAAGGATGGCAGGGACAACCCCATTTAACGAAGACGAAATAAAGGAATTAGTCATAGGGAGGCTTACTGGCAATTTTGAAGCGACAAGAGATGCTGCTGAAGAAGTCCTTCAAAAAAGAATTCGAAAAAGAGCAAATGTACGGAAGATTATTGCGTATATTCCTGTATTGGGAACCTTTGCTGGGATGAGTCGTTTGATTTCACAGGCCATGGATAAAGAAAAAAATCTAAGTAAACTGAATTACTTACGTGGTGTGATTGAAACTTTAAGTCTTGGCATTTTACTTTTGCCGGTGGACTTGATTGTTACAGGATATAGAAACCGCAAGTGGAAAAAAATGGGTGTCTAACCATATTTAGCATTTATTTGAGAGAGTTAGCTTGGCTAGGTTTTTGATGCCTTCGATCATGATTGCTTTGCCCTTTTCGAGGCGGTCGATCGAAAAGTGTTCGTTGGGGGCATGGATCCTATCTGAGGGGAGGCCAAGCCCCAAAAGGATAGGCTCTGCACCGCTTGCAGCAGCAAGGGCTGGGATGATCGGGATAGAGGCTCCCTCAAGGACGTAGGCGCATCGCTTTCCATAGACTTGTTCGATACCTTGTGCAAAAGCTTGAACGCCTTTTGATGTCGGGGAGGACCTTGCCGCTTCGCCAACGCCTTTATGGACGTGGAATGAGACCGAAATGCCGGGTGGGGCATTTTTGGTGAAGAATTCTTTTAGGAGGCTGGCGATTGCAGCGGGCTTTTGACCTGGAACGAGGCGGCAAGATAGCTTGGCGGAGGCTTTGGCAGGAATTACAGTTTTGAAACCCGTACCTGTATACCCTCCCACAATCCCATTGACCTCAAGGGTGGGTCTGATCCACAGCCTTTCCCTTGGCTGCAAGCCGGACTCCCCCCCTGTGGGAAGGGCTCCGAAGTCTTTTTTGAACTGTTCTGTATCGAACGAAAAATCGATGAGAGTTTTTTCTTCGGAGCTGATCGGAAGCACCTCGTCATAGAATCCTGGAATAGCTATAGAGCCATCTTTTGCGCGCGCATCGGCAAGAAGCTTGAGTAGGGCGTGAATGGGGTTGTAGGCGACACCTCCTACCATTCCTGAGTGCATGTCTGTCGTAGATCCAATGACTTCGAGGTCTGCCGTGATCAACCCGCGCGTGCCAAGAGTGATAGCGGGTTTGTCCAAAGCAGGGATTCCGAGGTCTACAATGGCAAGATAGTCTGCCTGTAGGGCGTCCTTTTTTTCCGGGAGTATGCTGTGCAGGCTTTCGCTGCCGCACTCCTCCTCGCCTTCAATAATGCATTTGATGTTGAGCTTAAGCTTTTCTCCCGATTCAAAAAGTGCCTTAAGAGCTTCTAGAACATAGAAACATTGGCCCTTGTTGTCTTGAGCACCTCTTGCAAATACATTTCCTTCTTTAACTGTAGGTTCAAACGGGGGAGAGTCCCATAGTTCAAGGGGGTCAACCGGTTGCACGTCATAGTGGTTGTAAATGAGAAGAGTTGGATAGTTCTTATTGATGATCTTTTTTGCGAAGAGGATCGGATGGCGAGACGTTTCCCAAAGTTCTGTCTCAAATCCTATCGATACTAAGTAGTTTTTAACCCAGAGGCAAGCTTTACGCACCTCTTCATGATAGGCAGATTCGGAACTGATACTTGGTATGGAAAGAAATTCGAAGAACTTATTGAGATCGATCGTCACCACACTCTCCTTGTTTCAAAGGGCGCAATCTTTTAATATAGCAGTCATATGCAAAAAAAAATACTGCTGATCTTTACTGCAATCATTCTGGGATTTTTTGCCGGTCAGGCGACAGGTGTGGAAAAGGAAATATTTGGAGTTACCTACTACCGTCTGTTTTCACTCGTAGGGCAGCTCTTTCTCAACGCCTTAAATTTAGTGGTGGTTCCCTTGGTAGCAGCTTCCATCATCACCGGAAGCGCTCGAATGGCTTCAGAGCACTCCTTTGGCCGCCTCGGCGGAAAAATGTTTGGCCTGTTTCTTGGGACAACAGGAATCGCTCTTGCAATTGGCTGGATATTGGCTGTTTGGCTAGCTCCTGGGGTACAAAGCGGAGCCGTTGCGACAAGCTCTAAAGCTGCCATAGCGGCCCTTAGTTCCAATGAGGGGGCTTTTGCAAAATTTGAGGAAATTGCGCAGATTTTAATACCCGGCAACATTTTGGCGGTAGCTTCTAAGGGGCAATTGCTGGGCTTAATTCTCTTCTGCCTTCTTTTTGGCTACCTTCTTTCTAAAATTGAAAAAGGCCCCGGGCAAATTTTACAAGAATTCTGGAAAGGGATTTTCCAGGTGATGATCAAGATGACAGAACTTGTGATGGTGACTTTGCCTATCGGCGTTTTTGCTCTCGTTGCCAAAACGGGAGCGACGATAGGGTGGGAAGCTCTTTCCTCACTTGCCTCTTTTTTGATCGCCGTTCTATTTGGACTGCTGATTTATGCTCTTGGGGCTCTGTCGACTTTATTGATTTTAGCGGGGATTCATCCTTTGAAGCAGCTTAGAGCAATGGCGCCTGCCCTTGTGACCGCTTTCAGTACGAGCTCTTCTGCTGCATCGCTTCCTGTGGCTTTGGAGTGCGTCGAAAAAAACTGCGGTGTCTCTAACAGAATCGCAAGCTTTTCTCTTCCCCTTGGAACAACTCTGAATCTCGCAGGTAGTTCTCTCCAGGTGATTATGAGTGTTTTTTTCATTGCACAAGTGTATGGGCTTAGCTTGCCCCTTCAGTCGCAGGTTCTGATTTTTGCCTTGGGCTGGCTGCTTTCATTAAGCGTAGCAGCCATTCCTTCAGCGAGTTTGATTTCAATCCTCGTTATTCTTGCTGCCATAGGGCTGCCTGCCGAGGGCATTGGCCTGATTATGGTTGTCGAAAGGATTTTGGACATGTGCCGCACAACCGTCAATGTGTACAGCAACAGCTGCTGTGCTTCTCTTCTTGCAAAATCGGAAAAGGAGCCCCTGGAAGCTATACAATTTGCCCCGCGTGGCGGTAGTTGATCATCGAGTCGATTCCGACCTTGCCTTCCTCAACGCCGCCATAAACGACATATCCTTCCGCACATTTTTCTTGAGCGATTTTGCGGAAGTTGTGGATTCCTGAAAGGAAAGAGGAGTTGAAGGTCATCGATGATTTGATTTCAATAGGAATGAGCTGATGGCCTTTTTGATAGAGTACATCGACTTCATTTCTCCCAGCCACTTGAAAAAAGGTGAGGCGTGGATCCAAACCTCGATTAAAACGCGCCTTCATCAATTCATTGACAATTAGATTCTCAAATAGATTACCGCGCAAGGGATCGCGTGCCATCTGCTCCACGGATTCAATACCCAGAAGATAGGCGACAAGACCTACGTCGCAAAAATATATTTTTGGTGACTTTACGACGCGTTTTCCAAAACTTTCAAAATAGGGAGGAAGCCGATAAATGATGTAACATGCCTCTAGAATCGAAAGCCAGTTGCCTATCGTTTTTGCGGAGACTCCAACCTCTCCTGCGATGCTCTCCTTATTGAAGATTTGCCCAACTCTGGATGCACATAGAATAATGAATTTTTGGAATAGGCCTAAATTTTGAACTTGTAGAATCATTCGAACATCCCTTTCGAGATAGGTACGTACATAGCTTGCATACGTTTTTGTTGGATCCAAGTGGTCGAGGTGTACTCTGGGATAGCCGCCTTCAAATAGGGTCACATCCAAGGGTTTATCAATACCCGCCATTAAGAGTTCCTCTATGCTCATCGGCAAAAGATGCAAGACTGCGGTTCTACCCGCTAAAGATTGTGAGCCGGCATGATGCAATTCAATCTGATGGCTACTCGTTAAAATGAATTCGCCCTTTCTTTTTGATTCATCGATCCTTACCTGAATATAGGATAGAAGAGAGGGCGCCTCTTGGATCTCATCTAAAATTGCACCATCGGGAAATTGCCCTAGGAATGCTACAGGATCATTGACCGCAAATTCCCGAACATGGATCGATTCCATATTGACATAGGGCTTATTGGGAAAAGTTTGCCTTACTAATGTTGTTTTACCCGATTGACGCGGCCCCAGAACAGTTACGATCGGAAGCTGCTTGGCAGAAGATTCTAACTCCTTTTGCATGATTCTACGGTACACGCTTCTCCAAAAGTGTGAAAATCGGGAATTTAACTCCCGATTTTCATACTATATAGTGAGTTGTAAAAGGGGTCAAGTCGGCTCTTTAGAGCGGCAACAGAACTAAGCTTGCTTTGCTCGTGCGGCTGGTTGATGTATAGTTGAATATTGATCCATCAACTTGCCGGACCTGCCCGACATGCCAAAACGGGAATCAAAGGTCCAAAAGGGGTCATCTGCATGATCTTTGATTTTTTTGTAAATGAACTCTGCAGCCGCTTTCCTTTCCATCTTTCCGATCTCTTCGATCTCAGATTCCTCGAGTGTTTCTGCAATCATTGCACTTTGGAGGATGGTCATTGCATAAGGCATACAGAAATAGCCCCTATTGTGCCCCTTTCGGTCCATGGGCATATGGCCTTGCAATAAATCGGTGACAGCAAGAGCTGTGCGGCGCATTTTTCTCTCAGTGGGTTTTGTGCCGAAATGGAAAAAACTCTTTAACATATCAGGGATTGAAAAGGGGTTGATAGCAATCCGAGGCGCTTTTTTATCCTTTTTCCGCTTAGCTGCATTTGCCCGCTCGTCCCTTGCTTCGACGGAAGATTGTTCAGCAAATTTGGCGATTCTTTCTCTTAGCTTTTCGTTTTTTGGAATGTAAACCACAAGCTCAGTGCAGTCTTTGTCCTCGAGATAGTCGCGGTGGGAGCGCACGATCCCCCGAAATACGCCATGCGCTAAATATTGCATCTTCTTATTGGGATCGATCACTCTTTTAACAGTAGGTTTTTTAGGGGCTCTTCCTTTTTTTCTTGTCGGTTCTTCTGTCACTGGGGACAAACCGGCAGTGATGTCCTTTGCTTTGAAATCCAACAAAACCATTCCATGACAAAGATTGGCATCGTGGTCTTTCATGCGATGCACTTTATGATAAACCTTTTGCATTACGAAAAAAAAGCGATGGAGGTTATTAGCATGCTTTGTATCTCGAGTAATGCCGATTGCACCACGCAATTGCATGTCGTCAGGAATGGGTTGGTTTTTAGAAAAAGTGTATTTGTCAAAATGAATAGCAGATGACATAAGAGACCTCCTCTCAAATAACGACTATTATAACAATAATTATATTAATGTTTGATAAAGAGGTTTTTAATACCAATACACGAGTCCAACTTTAGCACCTTTCCCACGGAGACCATGCTTCTCTTTGGAAAGGGAAAGGTTGTAAGCGCCGGCTACGTTAATCGACCAGTTTGGTGTCAGATCGTATTCCAAGCAACCTGCGTAATTTGGGCCTTTGCAGTGCTGTCTCGATTTGAAGAGAGGTTTGACTGTCGTGCGAACGACAGACCATGCCCATTGGGCGCCGAGATACACTCTGCATCCTGGGATAAAGGTCCAGCAGCCATCGAGAGCAATATACTGACCGTTAGAATGGAATTTTTCTTTAAGGTGGTTCAATCCAAATTCAGGGAAGCTGATTCTCGATTGATAGTCTGTATGGGAGTAGCCGTAGCTCGGGGTGAGCGTTAAAGTTTTGCAGACAGGAAAGCAAAAGCCGATGCCGATGGAATAGATGTTCAGGTTGGCATCGCCATCAGCAAGTAGAATGGCAGGTTTGATGCAAAAGCCTTTGTAAATTAGAAACGTTCCATCTGCTCTCACGCCCCAGATGTCTCTTGTACGCACAGTTTTTCCTGATTCAAGCATGTCGATACTTGCAAAAGCCGGGCCTACGTCGACGCGGTTCGTGCAGGTTGTGCACTCCTCACAAAATGCAACTGTGCAGATGAGTAATGTGTAAAAAAAAGTAATGATTTTCATGGTGTCCTCAAATTTGACGATTAGATCGTATCAAGAACGGCCAAAATTTACGATGAAAAAGAGCGATCCGTTATAAGGAATTGTATCACAGGAGAATCTATGTTGGATGCAGAAAGCAAAAAATTGGCAGAAGAACTTCTCTTTGCTGAGAAAAAAGCTCCCTCATTTGCAAAACAGCTTTTCGCAGGAATATTTGATTGCTCCCAGGTGTTTCCATTTCCTCTTCCAACAGCAAAAGAAAAAAAAGAATCTGATGGCTACGTGGAATCGATAAGAAAGTTCATGCAGGAGAAAGTGGATCCAAAAAAGATCGATCGTGAGGCAAAAATTCCCAAGGAGGTCATCGAAGGTTTGGGTGACTTAGGACTTCTTAGCATGACAATTCCTAAGGAGTATGGAGGGCTTGGCCTTCCTCAATACGCCTACTGCAGAGCCATGGAGGCAGTTGCGGCGCGTTGTGCTGCTACTGCTCTTTTTATCAATGCGCATCAAAGCGTAGGCTTAAAAGCTCTTTTACTATTTGGTACGGAAAAGCAGAAAGCGGAGTGGCTGCCGAAATTGTGCAAAGGAAGGGCGCTTGCAGCTTTTTCCTTAACTGAAAAAAATGCAGGTTCCGATGCAGCGGGCATTGAAACAGTTGCAGAATATGATCCCGTCGCAAAAAGGTACCAAATTTCCGGAAGAAAGCAATGGACTACGAATGGTAGTTTGGCTGAGATCTTGACTGTCATGGCAAAGGTCAACCAAAAAATCACCGCCTTTTTGGTCACTCCCGATATGCCCGGGTTTTCTGTACTGGATGCGGCTCTGGATAAAGTAGGCATGCGCGGTTCGACGACGAGCAATCTAGCTTTTGACAAGGTTTCTGTTCCTGAAGAAAACATTCTCGGGCCTCTTGGAGGGGGATTAAAGGTATGTCTAACTGTCTTGGATTATGGTAGAACGACATTTGGGGCAACTTGTACAGGAGCTGCAAGAGAAGCAGTCGAACTTGCGACTAAACATGCGGTTGAGAGAAAGCAGTTTAAAAGATCTTTAGCCTCGTTTGCATTAGTCAAAGAAAAAATTGCTCTTATGCACGCTAAGCTCTATGCCATGGAATCGGCTACGCTGTTGACGGCAGGGCTTTTAGATAAGGGTGTGGAAGATATCATGCTCGAATCTGCGATTCTTAAGGTTTTCACATCGGAGTCTTATTGGGAAATTCTTTACGATGCGATGCAGATTTATGGCGGCCGTTCATTTTTTACCGATACCCCTCTTGAGAGAATGATGCGCGATGCGCGTTTGAATATGATTGGAGAGGGTTCAAATGAGGTTTTAAGAGCCTTTATCGCAGCTGTCGGACTGAGGGAGGCTGGTATGCGTTTAAAAAACCTCAATATTTCTAATGGATGGGGTGTTTTAAAGCCTTTGCTTCTTGCCCCTAAAGTTCCGATCCGCTCCGACCGCATCAGAAAGGAAATGGAAGCTTTGCAAGACGCAGTCTCAGCTTTTGCAAGGGCATGCTTCAAAGCTCTTTACAGATATAGAGAAGAGGTTGTTGAAAAACAGCTCATTTTGAATCGCCTCACAAACGCTGTAATTGCGATTTACACATCAACTGCCGTTTTGAGCAGGCTGCAGTCGGAAGTCGCGACAGAAGAAGAGTTTGCTTCAGGGGCCCTTTATGTCCGTCTAGCAATGAAAAAGCTTCATAGCGAACTTTCACAGTTATTTGATCCTTTGGATAGCAATATTGAAGCACTATCTGACCTCATCACGGGGTGCGGAAAATGACTCTTGAGCAATTGGTGCAAAAGTTTATGGAGGAGGAGGCGGAAATTAAAAAGGGTGGGCCTCCTGAACGTCAGAAGAAATTGAATCGACTGACTGCTCGTGAGAGGCTCAATTTACTATTAGATGATTCTGCAGAATTTTTCGAAATTGGGCTTTGGGCAGCTCATGGGATGTATCAAGAGCATGGAGCCCTTCCCGCAGCAGGCGTAATTACCGGCATCGGCACTGTGCAAGGGCGAAGCTGCATGGTGATTGCGAACGATGCAACGGTAAAAGCAGGGGCCTTTTTTCCGCAGTCTGTAAAAAAAGTGCTCCGTGCTCAGAAAATCGCTTATGCATGCAGACTTCCAATCCTCTATCTTGTCGACTCTTCGGGGGTGTTTCTGCCGCTTCAAGATGAAATTTTTCCCGATGAAGATGACTTTGGTCGCATTTTTAGAAATAATGCCGTTCTCTCTGCACAAGGGATTCCGCAGTTTGCTGCAATCATGGGCAATTGCATTGCCGGAGGCGGGTATTTGCCCGTCTTATGCGACCAGCTTTTAATGACGGAGGGATCAGGTCTCTATCTTGCAGGACCAGCTTTAGTGAAAGCGGCAATCGGCCAGATCGTCGACACGGAACAATTGGGCGGAGCGAAAATGCACGCCTCCATGAGCGGTACGGTAGATTATTTGGAAAAAGATGATCCTAGCTGCCTCATGAGATTGCGTCAATTAGTTGCAATGCTTCCTCAAGACACTCCTTGCAAAATTTCAAAAAAGCCTCAGCCCTCACTATACGGCTTTGTGGGGGAGAAGGGCGACAAAGAGTATGAAATGCTTTCTCTCATCGAGCTTCTCGTAGATAAAGGGAGCTTGATCGAATACAAGGCTGAATTTGGAAAAGCTCTTCTTTGCGCCTTTGCCCAGATTGGGTCCAAACCTGTAGGTATTGTTGCCAATCAGAGACACACACTCATGACGGCAAAAGGGGAGATGGAAATAGGCGGCGTGATCTACTCTGAAAGTGCTGATAAAGCGGCCCGTTTTATTTTAGAATGCAGTCAAATGGGAACTCCTCTTGTATTTCTACAGGACGTTGTAGGCTTTATGGTTGGAAAGGAAGCAGAAGCTTCCGGCATCATCAAATCGGGGGCAAAGCTCGTGAACGCGATCAGCAATTGCCTCGTGCCTAAAATCACTATAATTTTGGGAAATTCATTTGGTGCGGGCCACTACGCACTTTGCGGCAAAGCTTATGACCCTACATTTATTCTAGCATGGCCTTCCGCAAAGTATGCTGTCATGGGGGCAGGACAGGCTCGTGAAACCCTATTTGCCGTTCAAGGGAAAGCTGCAAAGCAGCGCGGCGAAGAACTTTCCTCTCATTTCTTTAATGATCTCCAAACAGCGTATGAAACACAAATGGATATCCGGTATGGGGCTGCAAGAGGGTGGGTAGATGCGATCATCGATCCTGCCATGACGCGCACCTATTTGCAGACGCTATTACCCCTTGCTATGAGATCGGAAAGAACCACTCCAACGATTCAGACAGGGGTTATGCAGCTATGACGCTTAAAGTCGGCAATGGCTCAGCCTTTTGGGGTGACACAACATTTGCCATTCATTCTCTAGCTAGTGAAGTGGACGTATTGACTCTTGATTACCTTTCAGAGGTATCGATGTCAATCATGGCAGTTCAACGAGAAAAGGATAAGAATCTGGGATATGCGGCCGATTTTTTAAAGGTTCTAAAAATCTTGGAGCCGCTTTTGCGAAGTGAAAAGCGTCTTAAAATCATTAGCAATGCTGGCGGGTTGAATCCTCTTGGCCTTGCGCACTTGGTGAAGTCTTTGGGCTTGCCTCTCCGCTGCTTTGTCGTGTTAGGAGATGATGTTTTGAATTTACTTCAAAATGATGCGGTAAATGCAAACTATAAAAATCTCGATACGGGTGAATCCTTTCAATCAGTTGTTTCTCAAGTCGTGACTGCAAACGCCTATTTAGGAGCTGAAGGCGTCGTGGAGGCTCTGGATAGAGGGGCAGATATCGTGATTACCGGAAGAATTGCCGATCCCAGTTTAACTGTAGCCCCCTGTTTACATAAGTTTAACTGGCCTAAAGATAGTTACGATAAATATGCAGCAGCAACAGTTGCAGGCCACTTAATAGAATGTGGAACGCAAGTCACCGGAGGGATTGCAACCGACTGGCTCACTTTGCCTTTGGACCCGCCAATTGGTTTTCCGATTGCTGAAATGCGCGAGGATGGAAGCTTTGTCATTTCAAAACAAACAGGTTCTGGAGGTGCTGTAACGGAAATGACAGTCAAGGAGCAGCTTCTTTACGAGATTGGAGATCCCTCTCGATATATCAGCCCTGATGCGATTGTCTCTTTTCTGAAAATCCAATTGAATGAGATTGCAAAGGATAGAGTGCAAGTCTCTTCAGTTGTCGGGATGCCCCCTACAGATACATATAAGGTGAGTGCAACCTACAGAGCCGGTTATAAGGCAGAGGGGATGATCGCATTATTTGGCTCCAAATTAAAAGAGAAAGCAGAAGCTGCTGCCGGATTGCTTTTTAACAAACTTAAACGAATGGGTTGTGCCTACGATCAGACGCTATTTGAGCTCATTGGCGCAGGTGCCATTCCCCATAAGACTACAGGTGATGTTAAGGAGGGTATATTAAGAGTTGCCGTCCGAGGGCAAAACAAAGAGTGTGTGGAAGCTTTTGCTGAAGAAATCGCATCGCTTGTCACATGCGGGCCTGCAGGAACGACGGGATATTCAAGCGGCAGGCCTTCTGTGCGCAAGGCGTTTGGATTTTGGCCCTGTCTGATTGAAAAAGCCAAAATCAAGTATGAAGTCAAGGAGGTTTGAAATGACGTGGCAAGTTTTGGGGCTTCTGGCATTAGGGTTCAAGTATTATCCTGAGACCCTATCTTATGTTGCTCGTATTGGAGAAAAAGCAGTTGAAATCAGCGGAGTTGCTGCGAGAGCTCTTTTGCAACTAGCAGTTCAGTATATGGAAAACAACCAGCGACTTCGTTTGCAGCAACCTCCTTGTCGGGAGGAATTTCAAATGATCGAAGGTGATGTCGTGGAGCTAACTGAGGAGCAATTGGCTAAGATTCTCAACTCAAATGAAAGAATTCCTGTAAATTTTAGGTTGGTTGAAAAGCAAAATGAAGTTAATTGAGCTTGCAACAGCAAGGAGCGGTGATAAGGGCGAGCATGCAAACATAGGCGTGATCGCACGCAATTTGCAAGCGTATGAAAAATTGGTTGCGAATCTTACCGCTGAGAAAGTTCAAGAATACTTTTCTTCATTAAAGCCAGAAAAAGTAGAACGGTTTTTACTTCCTAACTTGTGTGCGTGCAATTTTGTTCTACATAACGTTTTAAAGGGCGGCGGTAGCTTGAATCTCCATATTGACGCACAAGGTAAAGCTTTAGGCCAAGCTCTTCTTGAAATGGAGCTTCCATGAGTCTGATTCTCTATTCAACTCTTAGCACAGGTGTCAAAAAAATCACTCTCAATCGGCCTGAAAAACGAAATGCACTTTCATTGCAAATGATAGATGAGTTTCATCTGGCACTCAAAGAGGCTGAAAAAGAGGCAAAGGTACTTTTTCTGGAAGGGGCCGGCGGCAATTTTTGTTCCGGTCTCGATCTTAAGGAGTTTTCTATTGGGTCACTCGAAAAGTTCGCTCATCTTCTTTTAGCGCTTGTTCATTTTCCTCAACCCCTCATCACCCTTGCTGAGGGGGCAACTCGTGCAGGAGGCATGGGACTTCTTGCTGCTGCGGACTTTTCGTATGCCTCTTCTAACGCCTCTTTTGGTCTTCCCGAACTAAAAAAAGGGTTTGCGCCAGCCCTTGTAGGAGTTTTACTCTCCCCACTTATCACAGAACGCAGGTTTAAAGAGCTGGCTCTTACCGGCATGGAAATTAACGCTGAAAAGGCTTTACAGATAGGTCTGATTCAAGGCATTGGCTTCGAGGCTATTCCACGCCTTACTGACGCTCTATTGCAAATGGATCCTGTCGCATTTTCTGCCTATAAAGCATATCTCAATAAACAGCGCGACTTAACCTCAGCCTTTCAGGATGCTCTTGCCCTACAGCGCTTTCTAATCACAAGCAATGAGTAGTGCTTATTGACAGGTTATTAGATTCTTTGCTAATCTTTTGCGATTTCAATGGAGTTTAAATGTTTCACCCTCTAAATAATTCCTATAAAATTCATAAAGAATCGTATAAATCTTATAATTACAAATCGACCCATCTTTCTTTGACTTGTCTAAATTTCGCTATCGTTTCGCATTCTAATGACTGGTTCATCAAATGTTTTGGATCTATATACAAGGGTGAACAGTGTTTGAACGCTGAAACAATCGGGACAAAATTTACACCGTTGCACTTTTGTGCCATTTCAGGAAATTTAGAGGCGGCTAAAGAGCTTCTTCTTGCGGGTGCAGATCCTGATCGGCAAGATTGCAAGGGGTGGACGCCCTTGCATCATGCTGCGCTCTCCTCGCACAATGAAATGATCAGATTATTTATGGAATATCGTGCGAATCCATCTATCAAAAATATGCATGGAGGTACGTATGAGGATATTTTGAATCTTATCGATCCTCCTCGCAATCTTTCACACCTAAGATGGATCGACGAAAGTCAAAATCTGCACCCAATGACAGAAGAACTTTTCTTAGAAAAAACAAATGCTCATTATGTTTCCAATTGCAAAATTGATCGAGATCATCTTTTGGAACAAGAAAAGGGGGATTTTTCTCTTCCAATTCCCTTAGTCGAGTTGATTCGCGAACAAGAGCATCATGCGCAAAGACCCTTGCTCGCATTAGGGCATGCAACTAAAGATAGCGAGGGAAATCTTTTAAAAAATTCTTGCGGTCTGGGATTATTTGCTGCCGAGGAAATTGCTTCTATGACAATCCTGGGGGAATATTGCGGCCAGATCGAAAAGTCCCCTAAGAAAAATCCATACCTTTTGCGAAAGGTCAACGCAGAACCTTTTCGAAATGAAATGGCACAGATTAATGATGGCTTTCCGAATTGCGTTTGCATCGATATCCCAAATTCAAACGGTTTAAAAGCACGCTATTTAATGATTGCAGCAAGAACCCTGCGTAAGGGAGAACAAATCCTGTGGAATTACGGCAACCACAAGGTCAAATCTTTCCAATATAACGAAATCGCAGGAAGCGAGGCTCGAATTTATGTGAGAAAGATTAATTCGTGGCATTTTTCTCTGTTGTCCATGCAAACCCGCTATGTGTATTTATTTGAAAACTATGTTGAGTTTACGAATCTTTGTTACTTGTTAAACACCCCTTCAGTGTTATTTAAAGCTGGATTTGAAAGCTCACGGAATAGAAAAAATATTAAAGAACTCATTCGTTTAGGGTGCGCACAAAACATTATTCCTCTCAATATGCATGAAGTGATGGGAAAGATGGGAAAAGCGATTAAGCAGGCACAAAATGACCTTGCAGAAATGCAAAGTGATTATCCTAAAACATATAGGGAGTACCGCAACCTTTTGTTAAACCGTATGATGGGCAAAGGGATCGAATCCGTTATCAATATAGCCCTTCACTATGGTTTTACTTTGAAAGATCATCTTTCTGAACGCGCTAAAGTTAGAGAGAAGTCTATAACTGATATTGTTGTTGCAGCAAGTATTGCATCTCTTGAGTTATAGCGGTCAGTGGTTTTACACCTGAATGAGGTATTTGCTTATTAGACATCTTGCATAATACCCATGCCCTTGCCCGTGCCCGTGCCCGTGCCCGTGCCCGAAATCAAAAAAACCAATTCTCATAATTCAATTTTCAATTATAAAAAATCGGCGGGCAAGGGCAAGGGCACGGGCAAGGGAATTGTACAAGATGTCTATTTGTTACTTCGTTGAGTTTATATCTGATAAACGGTATCTCTTAACCGCGGAGAAAAATTATGATAAAGACTATCTGTTTTTTTACTTGCGTAACTTTGATTTTGACTTGCCTTCAGCAGCCTTTGCAAGCTAAATGTCATGCACCTGAACGAGGTCCTCCTGGTCCACAGGGACCTGCAGGTACCCTGGTAAGTAGTTATGCTTCAGCAGCATCGGATGTACAACCGATCATAGCTACATTTGCTAATTTCCCGATCAATTTTACCAATAATCTTGTACCACCTGTAGGCATTGTGCATCCCTATCAGAGTGATGATTCAAAATTTGAAATTGTAGATAGTGGTATTTATCAAATTGCCTGGACGGTTCCTTTTGAGTGGGATGTTACCTTAGAAGATACAGTTGAATTATACATAAAGACGCTTGTTTTAAATAAAATGACAAGAAATGGGATGCCGAAAGGTGCAATGGCTTAAGAAATGGCGAAAGAATGTAAGAGATCAACTTCCAGAAAACGACTTTTCCTACAAGGCCAAATGAATCCCTAAACTTTTTTTGCAATAATATCAAACACATGCCAATGCTTAGCTCCCGAGCCACTGATTCCATCCCATTCTTTTTCTTCAAAATGTTCGATGACAAAAGAGTCAGCAAAAAATTGAAGAACTTCCTTTTTGGTTAGAAAGGTCATTGAATCATCTTTTGACCATGAATCTTCAGGTCCAAAAAAATGGCCAGCAAATCGACCACCAACTGAAATAGCTTGGGTAATGCGTTGCATGACATCGCCGAGATTCCTAGGGGAGCAGAAGGGCAAAGCGTAACTAGCATTAATTAATTTTACTTTTTCTGAAAAAAGATAATCCTCATATTTTGATACAACAAAATTTACTTGGTTTAACTTTTCAGAAGGGATTTTCTTCTTTAGAAATTCTTCTGCAGTTTTTTCTGCATCTATTGCTGTTACTTTCCAGTTATTTTTTACCATATGAGCTGTATCTTTCCCCACACCACATCCTAAATCTATTGCGGTACGCTCCAATTCTTCTTCTTCATTAAAAGATTGAACGGCTTGACTTAAGGTTGGCCAGGGTTTATCGCTTTTACTGGTCCATTCGTAATAATTTAACCATTTAGATTCTGTTTCTGCCAAGATTACGGTTAAAGGTGTGCTCATAAATCCTCAAAAGTTGTTAAATTATTAATTTTTTATAACTTTATTTCACTCATTTAATTTTTTTTGCTACCACATGGTAAACGTGCCAATGTTTCATTGGACCAGCTGCAGTTGGAAGTAGACCTTCTTCAACTTGTAAATATTCAATCACAAAATTTTCTTTAAAAAGATGTAACATTTGTTGTTGTGTATGAAAAGTTCGAGATGGATCGGAAGCCCATTCATCTTTATCACCAAACAATTGTCCAGCAAATCTTCCTCCAATTGCAAGGTGATCAATATTTTTTTGCCAGCATTCGGGAAAATCTTCAGGCGAGCAAAATGGTAAGCTAAAACTTGCATTAATCAAGTAACCATTATCTGGTAAAATTATATCAGAAAAGGGATTATTCTGTACTTCAAGATGATTGAGTTGCTCATTCTGTGCTCGATTCAAAAGAATCTCTATAGACATGGCTCTGCGTCTATAGCGAGTACCTTCCATTCTTTTTTTAATAAAAATAGAGCATCCCTGCCTGTTCCTGTGCCAAGATCAACGGCCTTGTTGCACAATGGGCCCTACAGTGAGCAGAGCAGGTATGTTTCGATGAGAACCATTTCACTAGGGCGTTTTCTTCAACCCATATAGAAATGTTTCCCCTTTGAATGAGAGCTTTGTTATAATCAGACCAGTTACGAATTCTGTATTGCGATTCAGTTTGCATGAGGTAGACCTTGTTCTCTTTTGTCGGAAAACAGACTATCTCATGCTTTTTTTATTTACACGACATTCTCAGCCAGGCCTAGGAAGGATTGCGCAACAAGGCCTTTCAAGACGATGTTGGGCCTTCAGAGACTGTGCGTTCTTCTGGTGTCAGAAAATTTTTCATGCGTTAGTTCTAGCATAAAACGAAGTTGTTTCTGAAGGGGATTTTAACAAGGTTTTAAATTTCGGGCACGCTCACGGGCACATGCAAACCAATTCTTCATTCATAAAGGGTATATACGGTTGAGTTTATATCTGATAAACGGTATCTCTTAACCGCGGAGAAAAATTATGAAAAATACTATCTGTTTTTTTACTTGCGTAACTTTGATTTTGACTTGCCTCCAGCAGCCTTTGCATGCTAAATGTCATGCACCTGAACGAGGTCCTCCTGGCCCACAGGGACCTGCAGGTACCCTGGTAAGTAGTTACGCTTCAGCAGCATCGGATGTACAACCGATCATAGCTACATTTGCTAATTTCCCGATCAATTTTACCAATAATCTTGTACCACCTGTAGGCATTGTGCATCCCTATCAGAGTGATGATTCAAAATTTGAAATTGTAGATAGTGGTATTTATCAAATTGCCTGGACGGTTCCTGTTGAGTGGGATGTTACCTTAGAAGATACAGTTGAGTTATACTTGTATGACGCTACAACTGCCACCTACTTTCTACCTAGTCCTATCTCTAAAGGGCAATTTGATAATATATCAGGCTCAATTTCCACCACTCGTTACATGACACTTTCAGGTCAAACAATTGTTTCGCTGCCTGCAGGCACAGTTGTTCAATTGTTAATTCATGTAACCGGTGTAATTACAGGTGTTAAATATGCCAGATTCACGATTGCTAAGATAGCCAGCTAGACATCTTGCCCACTCCCTTGCCCTTGCCCTTGCCTGTGCCCGTGCCCGTGCCCGAAATCAAAAAAATCAATTCTTGTAATTCAATTTTCAATTATAAAAAATTGGCGGGCACAGGCACAGGCACAGGCACAGGCAAGGGAGTGGGAGTGGGTAACCCAATTCTTTATTCATAAAGGTATATTAGCAGCTATCAGTTCCCGACCCTTTATTCAACAACTGTGCTTTTACACCTGGATGAGGTATTTCTCGAGGGATTTGCGCAGTTTCGCAGGGATCGGGATTTTAGTGCGCGTGTCGCTCTCTAAGGAAACATGGATTGTTTTGGCTGCGCCTACGAGAACTTCGTCCCGGTAAATTTTGTAGGCAATTGTGAAGCTTGAGCTCCCGATTCTTTCCACGTAGAGATGGATGTCTAATGAATCTCCCACCTTAACCGGAAGATAGTAGTCAGATTCAGCATGGACGATGACAAAGACAAATTTTTCATGATGGAAAATCTGCTCAAACGTCATCCCTTCGCTTTCAATGAAATCTTCAAGGGCGTCATGGGCAAAACGGAATTGGCGCGGGAAGTAGAGAATGCCCGCCATATCGGTGTCGTGCATGCGCACTTTATTTTTGGTCGTGAAAGCCATGCACCCAGTGTATGCGGTTGAGTTTTTATCCGTCAAACAGGTATTCCATAGAAATGGAAGAAAATATTTTAAACCATGAGGCTCGTGAATTTCTCGATGCGCTGCATAGACGCTTTAATTCTCAAAGGGTTACGCTCTTAGAGCGCAGGAAAGCACGTCAAATTGAGCTTGACCATGGAGCTACCCCATGTTTTTTAGAGGAGACGGCCGTTATACGTGAGGATCCCTCCTGGAAAGTGGCAACTCCGCCTGATGATCTGAAAATCCGGACAGTTGAGATTACCGGCCCCGTCGAAAGAAAAATGATGATCAATGCGCTGAATTCGGGCGCTGACCTTTTCATGGCAGACTTTGAAGATGCGCTGTCTCCTACTTGGGCAAATGTCATTGAGGGGCAGAAAAACCTGATCGATGCCGTGAGAAGGACAATTTCCTTTAAGTCTCCTGAAGGAAAGGAATATGCTCTCAAGGAAAAAACGGCAACTCTTGCTGTAAGACCAAGAGGGTGGCATCTTCCTGAAAAACATTACAAAGTGGATGGGGAGGAGATTTCGGGATCCCTTTTTGATTTCGGCCTCTTTTTGTTTCATAATGGAGAGGAGCTCCTGAAGAGAGGCTCTGGACCCTACCTATACCTTCCAAAAATGGAAAGTTATCGCGAAGCTGCTCTTTGGAGCGATGTTTTCAGGTTTGCCGAAGAGACTCTGATGCTTCCACGAGGATCCATCAAAGTGACGGTTTTGATCGAGACGATCCTTGCTGCATTCGAAATGGAAGAGATTCTGTTTCATTTGAAGGATTACATCGTAGGGCTCAATGCAGGGCGTTGGGATTACATCTTCAGCATCATTAAAAAATTTGCTTCGGACAAAAAGTTTCTATTCCCCGACAGGCAATTCATTACCATGACATCTCCATTCATGAAAGCGTATACCTCGCGCTTAGTCGATACCTGTTTAAGGAGAGGGGCGCAACCAATTGGGGGTATGGCTGCATTTATTCCTTCACGAAAAGATCCTGAATTGAATGCGAGGGCGTTGCAAAAGGTGCGCGAAGATAAGTGGAGAGAGGCAGAAGAGGGTTTCATCGGGACTTGGGTTGCACATCCTGACCTTGTGAGTGTTGCCAGGGAGGCTCTTCTTAGCAAAAAAGCTTTGCCGAATAGGGTGTCTAATGGACTTCTTGATTTTAACATAGAGGGTAAGATAACTCACGAAGGCATTGCACAAAACGTCGATGTCGCATTGCAGTATTTTGAGTCATGGCTTTCAGGTATTGGTGCTGCGGCTATCCATAATTTAATGGAAGATGCAGCGACAGCTGAAATTTCGCGTGCCCAGCTATGGCAATGGGTCCATCATGGCGCTGTTGAATTGGATACAGTGCTTAAGGAGATGGACAAACGAGGCACAGAGCGCGCAAAGAAATTGCTTCGCCATCTCGTCACATCTCCACAATTTATCGAATTTTTTACATTAGAGGCATACAAACAATTATGAAAGCAGAAGAGCTTGAACGCCATTGGAAAGAAGATCCGCGTTGGGATGGAATTGTGCGTCCTTTTAGCGCTGAAGAGGTTTTGAAACTAAGAGGTTCTGTAAAAATTGAGTATACGCTGGCCCAGATAGGAGCTAAAAAGTTGTGGAAATTGCTCTCTCAGGAGAGCTTTATTAGAGCATTAGGCGCCATGACGGGGTGTCAGGCCGTTCAACAGGTGGAGGCTGGACTTAAAAGTGTTTACATCAGCGGCTGGCAAGTTGCTGCAGATCAAAATGATGCCGGAGAAACCTATCCTGACTTAAGTCTTTATCCCTTGATGAGCGTACCTCATCTGATTCGAAGAATCCAAAAAGCGCTCTTGAGAGCAGATCAGATCCAGCACATGCAGGGCGAAAAAAAGATTGACTGGCTGGTGCCTCTTGTTGCGGATGCAGAAGCTGGTTTTGGCGGCCCCTTGAATGCGTATGAACTGGTCACAGCAATGATTGCAGAGGGTGTGGCAGCAATTCATCTAGAAGATCAGCTCTCTTCGCTCAAAAAATGCGGCCACATGGGCGGAAAGGTGTTGGTTCCCGCAGATGAATTCGTACAGAAATTGGTGACAGCTAGATTGGCAGCAGATGTGATGGATGTCCCCACATTGATCATTGCTAGAACAGATGCGGAATCGGCTTCGCTGATTCGTCTCGATTCAGATCCTGTTGACCGTCGCTTTTTAACTGGTGAGCGCTCTCCAGAAGGATTTTTCAAGGTGAAAAGCGGTATCGACTATGCTGTGGCTAGAGGGCTTGAATTTGCGCCCTATGCCGATCTGGTGTGGTGTGAGACAGGTAAGCCCGATCTTGGAGAGGCAAAGGCATTTGCTCAAGGCATCCATGAAAAATTTCCAGGAAAATGGCTGGCTTACAACTGCTCTCCCTCTTTCAACTGGTGGCGCAATTTAGACTACGCTTCGATCTCTACGTTCCAGGAAAAGCTTGCTGAAATGGGCTACAAATACCAATTCGTGACTCTGGCGGGATTCCATACTCTCAATGCTAGCATGTTTAAATTGGCAAGGGGTTACCGCGAAGAGGGAATGGCTGCCTATGCGACATTCCAACAGGAGGAGTTTGAGCTGGAAAAGCAGCATGGTTACCGTGCCTTGAAGCATCAAAGTTTTGTGGGTGCAGGATACTTTGATGAGCTGATGATGACGATCACTGGCGGGAACATGACCACCCATGCCTTGAAAAACTCCACTGAGGAAAAGCAGTTTTGAGCCATTTTGAAACCATCTCCTATCTCAGTTGCGAGGGGAAGCTCACCGGTTCTTTCCCAGAAGCAGATGAGCAAGCAGTCCGTGCTTTGCAGATGATGCTGCAAACCAGGCTTGTGGATGAAAAAATGGTTTTACTTCAAAGACAGGGGACGATCACCTTCGCCATGAGTTCTCTAGGAGAGGAGGCGTGTGCTATCGGCAGTGCAGCAGCTCTTGACCTCAAAGATTGGATGTATCCCCAATATAGGGAAGCGGGCATTCTTTTTTGGCGTGGTTTTACAATCGAAAATTACATCCATCACATGTTTGGAGATGCCAAAGATCTCATTTTAGGCAGGCAGATGCCTAATCATTTTGGTTCGCGCGCTTTAAATGTTGTGACGGTCTCATCGCCCATCGGCACAAAGATCCCCCATGCAGCGGGCTGTGCTTATGCGATGCGGATGCAGAAAGAGCCTACGGTTGTAATCGCCTATTTTGGAGAAGGTGCGACCTCTGAAGGCGATTTTCACGTCGGATTGAATTTTGCTGCTGTCAGAAAAGCTCCCTGTCTTTTTTTCTGCAGAAACAATGGTTATGCAATCTCCACACCTGCCTGCAGGCAATTTGCTTCAGATGGCATTGCCCCCAAAGCGGAAGGATACGGGATGGCTGTTTTCAGGGTCGATGGAAACGATTTCTTTGCACTCTATGATGTTGTTAAAAGGGCAAAAGAGCACGCACTAGCCGGAAATGGACCTGTGCTGATCGAAGCAATGACCTACAGGATGGGGGCGCACTCCACTTCAGATGATCCCTCCCGCTATAGACAGGACTCCGAGGTGGAAACATGGAAGGAACGCTGTCCAATTCTGCGTTTAAGGCGTTATTTGGAGGCTTCCGGAAGGTGGAATTCATCGATCGAAGAGAGTTTTGTGAAAGAAGTAAAAGAGGAGATTGACAGAGCAATCGAATCTGCAAAAACGACTGCAAAGCCTCCTTTGCATTCGCTCGTCGAGCATGTCTATTTCGAAGTTCCTCAGGAGCTAAAAGAACAGTTTCAAGAGGTCAAGCGCTTTTTCCCGGAGGACGGAAATGGCTGAGATGAACATCATTCAGGCGTTAAACCATACGCTCCATCAGCAATTTGCGAAAGATCCAACGCTTGTGATTTTTGGCGAAGATGCCGGCGCATTTGGCGGGGTTTTCAGAGTCACAAGCGGGCTGCAGGAAGCCTTTGGCGAGGAGCGCTGCTTTGACTCTCCTCTATCAGAAGCCGGCATCATTGGATTTGGCATCGGCATGGCGCAGAAAGGGATGAAACCGATCTGTGAGATCCAGTTTGCGGATTACATTTTTCCTGCCTATGACCAAATTGTGAATGAGCTTGCCAAGATGCGTTACCGCACTGGAAATCAGTACTCAGCCCCTCTTGTCATTCGTACACCTTGCGGAGGAGGAATTCATGGCGGTCACTACCATTCGCAATCCCCTGAAGCGCAATTTTTGCACACTCCAGGACTTCATGTTGTGGCCGTATCCTCTCCTTATGATGCTAAGGGGCTGTTGATTTCAGCTCTCCGCTCCAATGACCCGGTGCTTTTTCTTGAGCCTAAAAGGCTCTACAGGTCTTTAAAGGAAGATGTGCCGGAAGAGGAATATGAGATTCCCTTTGGGCAGGCAGAACTTGCAAGGCAGGGTTCAGCAGCGACTTTGATCGGCTGGGGGGCGCAGCATCAGCAGAATCTAATCGCAGCTGATGAACTTGGCGTTGCAATCGACGTATTGAACTTAAGAACGCTCCATCCTCTCGATCTCGATGCGATCATCCGCTCCGTGAATAAAACAGGACGTTGCCTCATCGCTCATGAAGCGCCAAGGACGCAAGGGTTCGGTGCAGAATTGTGCGCTCTGATCCAAGAACACTGCTTTTACCGTTTGGAAGCTCCCGTCCGCCGCTGCACGGGACTGGATACACCGTTTCCTCATAGCCTTGAGCAGGAGTACTTGCCCGAAGCTTTTAAAGTCAAAGAGGCTCTCAAAAGCCTCTTGAAGGAATAGTATGCCTTCATATCAGTTTCTGATGCCGGATATCGGAGAGGGCGTTGTCGAAGGAGAGGTGATCTCCTGGCTGAAAAAGCCTGGAGATTCAGTCAAAAAGGATGAAGCGGTCCTTGTTTTGATGACCGATAAAGCCACAGTCGAGCTTCCCTCACCCTATGCCGGCACTCTCATTAAGCAGTGCTATAAAGAGGGAGCTATTGCTAAGAAGGGAACCCCTTTATATGAGTTGGAAACATCCCAAGTGAGTACAGCCGTTCAGCAACCCAAGGTTACATTTCCTGAAGAGGAGAAAGTGAAGCCGGTTTCTCCATCTACAGCTGTTCTTGCTGCCCCTCCTGTTAGAAGGATTGCGAAGGAGTTAGGCATTCCTCTTGATAAGGTGAAAGGCTCAGGTCCTGATGGAAGAGTGTTGAGGCAGGACCTTGCTGCTTATGCTCCGGTATATCTGGAAGGTGATAGCGAACAGCCTCTCATTGGCATTAAGCATTTGATGGCAGAAAAAATGGCTCTTTCCCATAAAGAGATTCCTCCCTTTTCCTACTTCGATCAGGCCGACGCCACAAGACTTATCAAGCTTCAGGAGAAATTTGCCGAGCAGGGAAAAAAAGAGTCTCTTCATGTCACCTTCATGCCCTTTTTCATTCGAGCCCTCTCTTTGATTATTACTCAGTTTCCAGTGATCAATAGCTCTTTCAATTCAGACAAGCTCATTCAGCATAGCGCTCACAACATTGGCATCGCAATGGACACTCCTTATGGGTTGATTGTCCCTGTTTTAAAGCATGTGGAAACCCTTTCCCTTCAAGAGATCGTCCACGCATACGAGGAATTGAAGACAAAAGCAAAACAGAACAAACTCACCTCATCAGAAATGAAGGAGGGGACGATTACAATTACAAACTTTGGAGCTCTCTCAGGAGGAGGCCTCTTTGCCACTCCTATCATCAACTATCCCGAAGCAGCCATACTTGGTGTTGCAAGGATTCACAAAGAGCCTGCAGAGTATCATGGAGAAGTTGTGTTGCGGGATCTTCTCCATCTATCCTGGAGCTTTGACCATCGCATCATCGATGGCAGTCTCGCAGCACAAGTCTCGAAAGCTTTCGTGACGCTAATAGAAAATCCAGCATCGCTAATCTGAAATAAGTTGTCTTATTTGCTCTGCTGCCTGTTGATCTGCAAAGAGCTCATCGATTAGTTCAAGGAATTCCTCCTCACAATCCTTAGGAATGAGTCTAGTAGTGACGGCCCTCTCTTCTCCATCGGGCCAGGATCCATCTGTTGCAGCTTTTGACAATGCCTCATATTCAGGGGCGTTCATGACCTCATATCTTATGCGACGCTTTGGATCAATCGCTTTTAAAAAGTCGAGTTTGTTGATTGTGTCTTCATCTTCATTTTTCGCTAGGATCATTTCTTTGAGCAGCCCTTTTAATTCATCGAGATCTTTGACTGCATGTGTTTCAAGGATCTGTTCTATAAACTCGGGGATAAATTGCAGCGCTTTAGGTTGCGATCTAAAGTCCTTTGGCAATCGAAGGCGTTTTCCCTCTGTTAGAAGTTTGTTATTTTTCTTCTTTGCAATACGGATGAGTGCTTCTGGAATTTGCTTCTGAGGAGTCATTTCATTAGGTGTTGTTTTTTCAAACTTTTTGATCGAGTTGAACTTGGTGTCCTTTTTATAACGAATGTTAATACTGCTTAAGGCCTTTTCCAATTTTCTAACTTCACCCCCATAGAAAATAGATAAGACCATCCGTTTAATTCGTAAAGTTGAGCTTATATTTTTTTCCAAAATCTCTTTTTCCTGTTTCAATCGCAATGCCATTGCAGCTCGATATATTTTAGGCTGTTCTTTTCCTCTCAGATTAAATTCTTTAAGAAGCTCATGAGTGGTCAATTGGCTGATTCGCAGTTGTTCTTGCGATTTGGGAATAAGGCTGTCTCGTTCAGAGGGCGCCGGCTCTTTCCGATTTTCACTCTCAACATTAGAGGAAAATTTGATCTGAGGATAGCCGTGCGTTCTTTCAGGTTCTTTGGGTTCATTTGTGACGAGTAGTGCTTTAATTGCTGAGACTGCAGCTTGAGTTGCAGCACGCTGACGTTCGTTAACTTGAGTCGCTGTTCGGGGAAAATACCGCCCAAAATTCACATGGGGATTATCGGGCGGAAAATGAGTCGGTGAAGACATTCCAACCTCATGTTTAAAATTATTGCTCAGGGGGCAGTGAATTCAACGCAGGTCATGTCATCTACTTTGTGTTGTTTTCCTGTCTTTTCATGGAAGGGGTGCTTTATTAGTTCATGTAGGGCAATCGTTTCTTCCCGAAGCGCTTTTTCACTTTTTCTTAGTTCGGTGAGCTCACGACTCTTTATTTCGCGCTCAGGGCTTTCTTTGGGTAACAGTTTAATTTCAGCACTCAGGCTATTACATTTTCTTGTGGTTTCATCATAACGAGCTTTTGCTTCCTCGTAAATTTTTGTTTGTTTCTCTACGAGTTCTTTCGGGGGCTCTCTGGCATCGTAGAAGGCTTGCCACGTTTCTTTACCGGCTTCTAGATTTTCCTCAATAAAGCCAAAGTTGTCCCTTGCAAAATCGCTTGCAGAAACCAAGGTATCCCCTTTTTGAAGCTCAATTGCGAAGCAATCAAATAAGCGATCCTCTCCTTCCAAAAGGATGTTTCCTGCCCCACCTCCATTGTCTGTTTCGCCTTTTCCTTCCGGAGAGGGTGTCAAAATCTCTATTTTTCCATCTGCTCTCTTTACAAAATTGAATGTGTCTCCCATGGAAAATCCAACAGCCATGGTGTTTCCATTCTCCATCGGAAGATAAAGAGTTAAGGTCATAGGACATTGCCGCCCTATCTCTTTACAGGAGAGATGGGCCTCCTGCATGATATCCATAAAAATTGTTTTTAAAGTTTCGGGTGTTGGAGGTGTGGGTAAGTTTGATAGTCTATTTTCAATGATTTCTAGAACCTTTGCAGTTGCTTTTGCAGAATTTACGTCATTGCGATCAGCATCGACAACAGCACTTGCCTTTACTTCCCCAAAAGAGAAAAGCCTTGCTCCATCACCGCTAAAATCGTCTTCAGTCAAGCTCTGTTTTCCGGCAGCGTGCGCTTTGAAATTGTTGAATTCCTCACCTTGGTGCCCATTCAACAGATCGAATTGGGGATCGTTGGCGTCTTTGCCTTCTTCGCTTTTAACTTTGGCATTTTCGACTGTCCAGCTGGTCATAGCAGGTGCTGAAGTTTGGGGGAGGTCTTTTAGCTTCACTTCATTCAACTTTTCAAGACCACTACTCAATTTAGGTTCATATGCCTCTGACAACTTATTTGCATGTAATTTGTCTATTTCATCGATGAGGCCTTGAACGGTTTCGATTAATTTTTGGAATGCAGTTGTGTCATGGCCTGCCTCCCTTAGCCCTTTTTCAGCCTCAATGAGCTCTTTGCGCTGTTTCAAAAGGGGCTTTGTGGTTGCGAATGTATCAAATGTCTTTCCCGCTTTCCTTAATTCTTCAGCAACTCTTGGATTTTCATCTCCTTCGCTTCTAGCCTCTTTCAATACAGTTTGGAATTGATCAGGTTTGGCTGCTTTTTTTTGATCATCAGGGAGATTCTCTAGATGTTTATTGATCTGTTTTGTTGCTTCCTCAAAGGTTGAATCGAGTTGTTCTTTTTGCGTCTTTTGGGCAAGGGTTCCTTTATACTTTAGAAGGTCTGTCATTAAACCGGAAAGCTCCCTAAGCTCTGGATTCGACGCCATAGCCGATTCGTCTTTTTTCCCTTTTTGAGTCGCAGCAACATTGCTTCTTCTTACGATTTCCGCAAGGTAGCATTCTTTATCCATCGCTGTAAGCGTTGATCGGTCCATGGCTTGTTTTACTTCACTGTTAAATTCTGCATTTGATAATTCCTTTAACCTATTAATTGTTAATGAATTAAGTTTTTTTGAAGATGTGGATTTTCTATTTACTGAAGTAGAGGTTCGCGCTCTTACGGGCGGTTGCGCTTGCTCCTCAGGTTGATCGATTTTGACACCGATTTTACTAGCGGCTTGCTCTAACCTTTTGATCACGCCGCCGTGGAGAACCGCATAAGACAAACGCTTGATTCTACCCTTTGTGCTTGTCTCCTCAGCCATTGTTGCCTTTTTCATTGCAAGTCGCTTAGAAATCTCTTGGCGATATTGATTTACTGTAGTTTCATGGGTATTGCCGGGTTGAATTTGTTCTATATGTAGAAGCAAAGTATCGGTATCTAATCCTTCAAGAGGGTTCACTATCGGCCTCGGCAGACTATTTAGGCGTTCATTGCAAAGTTGGGCTATCTCCGATTTTAAAGAGTTTGGCCAACCCTTTCCATACTCTCCTGAACCAAGATCACGGAGGATAGTCATCACTTGTTCCCGATCCATCTGGGCTACATCATCTTTAAATGATTTTGCAATCTCTCGGTGAGCCTCTGAAGAGGGTATAGTGGCTTTTCTAGGGCTCTCTGTTCTTGCCTGTTCCTGTTGCGTCGAAGCTTGCGGAGCTTCAGTTGGAATTTTAGGGGGAGTAGGTTTTGCTGCAGGATATCCTGTGGGTGCAGGAGGCTGCTCCATCCTTTCCATGGGAGGCGTTTTAGTAACTTGCGGAGCTTCCGTTGGGATTTTAGTAGAGTTAGGTTTTGCTACAGGATATCCCTTAGGGGGTATGGGTAGTGGCCTAGAAGTGGTTTGCGGTATCTGTTCTTGTTTCTGTGCCTGTTTAGGAGGATAAGCAGGATCGAAAGGCAGCGGTCCGCGTATCCCTCTATTTATAGGTGCTTTAGGTGGTTCTCTTCTGGGAATTGTGGGGCTTTTTGCGGCCATTTCCTCAGGAGGAGGCTGCGGCAAAGGCCTAGATGTTACTGGTTCGGTAAACTCTTGTTCAGGTGGCGAGACATATTCCTCAACGGCTGTGATATCTGTTGCTTGGTGTGACTCCATGGTTGCTTGGAGTCCATGCGGGTCATCACCCAGTGATGCAAATGCGATATAGTTGACACGGTCAAGGGTGGAATAAAGCGCATAGTTGACTCTTTCGTTTGTCAAATCTTTGGCATGGATCGCAGGGGGTGCTTCCAAGGCGCGGGTGGGGGTAGGTGAAGGTAGGCCAGTTTGTTTGGGAAGGTATTGGCCAAAATTAACATAGTTGCCGTAGTTTGTCATTTTTAACCTATTAATATCCCTATATTTAAATTTTAATTTAAAAAACAATAATTTTACAATAGAAGGAATTCTCTATGAATGAAGCAGGATTGATGCCAATTTGAAGTGAGGCTACTTAATTCGGATGGCAGCCACTATGCAGTCGTCAGGTTTTCCGTTGCGTCTGGCATGTTGGAGAAGAGAGAGGGCTAGCTCGTCCCTGTTTTGTAAGAAAAGCTGGCCAATTTTGTGAATTTTGTAGATTTGGATAAGTTGGTTTAAAGTGGATGAATTTCCCTCGCGCCATGAGGAGGGTAATTCACTCGAAAGACGATCAAGCTTGTGGGCAAGTCTGGTGTTAAGAGGGCTCTTTTTTAAGGATTGTACAAGAGATTCAGGAGTCGGATAGAGGTGTGTGGCAGCAAGAAGTTCCAGATTTTTTTGGTCTCTTGCGGAAGAAATGGCATCATCCAAATTGATTTGGGTCCCATTCTCTAGTGTGTAATTATGCTCTTTATGGTGATGCTCTTCATTGCCGAGGATTTCTTCAATTTTCTCAGAAAGGCGATTCTGAAGAGCATTTCTTGGATCGAGGTTGTCGCTTAAGCCATCGCTTCCCAAGAGGAGATAAGCACGTTCAGCGTTTTCCGGAATCTGGAATGTAGCAACGGATAGAGAGGAGTAGTCGGCATAGCGGGAAAAAGCGCCGCCATTTGCACTGGCCAGTTTTTCAATCGGCAGAGGATCGACCTCTTCGACGAAGAGCTCCCTTTTTGTTTCGTAAAGTATAAAGAAGCAGGTGTCTCCGAGGCGTAGGAGTGCCCCGTAGCTTGAGCCGTTCGGATTGCTGATGCAAATAGTTGATGCAAATGTTGCGGAGTGGTTGCTTGTCGTTAGCTCTCGAAGGCGCTGTTCTGCATGAAAGGCAGAACTTAGGAGTGCTTCGGGCAATCTTTCAAGATGCGCATCGATATGCTGCTGCATTGCTTCGATAAATAGTCTTGTGATCAGACGGGCGATGTCCACCACTTCCATGCCTTGTCCCGATCCATCAGCAAGGGCTAATAGGGAGATCTGTTTATCTTCAAGTTTTCTGAAGCTGAATGCACAAGTGTCTGCGCAGGGATCTTCTCTGTCTCCCATTTTACTGCAGAGGGGATGCGTCGTTGTACAACTAACTTGGATGCGTTCTTTAAAGATGGAATCAGGTGTTGCAGCAAGAGGCGAAGCAGCAACATCTATTGGAAAGGAATAGATTTCTTGCGGAATAGTTTCAGAGAGGGGGAGTAGAAAGCGATTTTCGATTGTGGAATTGAAGAGAATTCTCGCATCGTCGCTACGATTTAATGAGAGGAAAAGAGTGGGGTAGAGTGGGTCCATCTTCGATTGCCAGGTAAGGCAGGAAATGCTTTCCCTGCGGGCTTCTACCATGCCGATGAGTTTTGCCTGTGCAAATAGGGGAGGAAAGGCAGGAAAAGTCTCAATTGATAGGATTTTGCTGCATGCTTGATTAACTTTTTGGATCCATTTTTGATTGGCAATAAGGATATTTTGGTCTTTGCGATTCAATTGGAGATAGACGAACGCTAAGCGTGCCCACAATTGCAAATCGGCTTTCTCTCTGAAATGACGATTGCATATCTTGGTTAATTCATCTACGCGTGCATTTTTTCCTGCATATTGCTGCAGAAAGCCTTCAAGCTTGGCGTAAGCTTTGGCGGATGAAAAGGATCGAATCTTCAAGTCTTGTGTCGGGTTAAACGAGGAGCTCTTCGATATCCTTTTTGATGTTAAAAAGCTCTTCTTTGAGTTTTGGGTCTAAGGGAAGGTCGCCTACGGCCTTTTTCAAGTCGCGCAAGCGGTTGATAAACATGTGTGCTAAACGAATGTTCGTAGGTGGTTCTGAAAGGAAGTAGTATTCGCTGCCGTCGATTCTGCGCAAGCGATTGATGAACAAATGCTGTTTGCCTTGCTCAACGAAATCGCAGCTAAAACTATTCATGAACTCGCCCATTTCAGCCACTTCACGAGCAATTTTGAAGGGGAAGGTAAACTCCTCAACTAGATTAGAGAGGTCCTCTCCATTGCCACCCTCTTTTAAGCTCGCTTTTAGTTCTCCTGTTAAGAAGGACTCATAAAGCGCTTTTGTGGCTTCGATATTTCCTGAAAGGGCTTGTGTGAGGGCATTCTGGAGCTCTCGGATCGTCAGCCTTGAAATCGAAAGAGCAAAGATCCGCTTGAATGCGCGCTTAATCTGTTCGACTTGAGATTCTGATACTTTCATAGAAAACTCCTTTGATTTGGTTCTATCATAATCCGGGAATTAAAAACCACTTTCCTTTCGGATGAGGTTATTTGCCCTTCTAAGCAAGCTGCCAAGCTTAGATTCCCATGGACCTTGCACCTCGACCACTCCTGTTTGGCCAGATTTGAGGGGGTAGGGTGAGGGGTCAAGTAAGATCACCAGTTGATAATAACCTTCCAACAACTTGAGCTTAGGTTCGCTCTTATCCTGCCCTCTATATGGCACAACGGGAATGGCCCCTTTGTAGATAGAGGCAAGGGAAGGGTAATAGAGATAGGGTGTGGGGCTTTGGTAAATTTTTTGGATCGTTCCGGAAAAGACCTCTTGTGGATTTTGCAGCTTGAAGTCGACAGAGGCCGTTTCCTGAATTCCCGCAGATTCTGACTCAGGAACAAACGCAATGACGCGCATCTTGTCAGGAGCTGCAATCTTGCCGATGAGGGTGCCTTTGGAAAGATAGAGGCCCGGTTTAAGCAGGTCGCTAAACTCATAGAGAGTTCCAGAGATTTCCGCATGTACAGTTAGATGCTCTACCTTTCTTTTGAAAGCTTCAACTTCACTAAGAGCTTTTGCTAGCTCAGCTTGTTTTTGCGGTAGGAAGCGGTTGCCATCCTCCTGTTGTTCCAAAATCTCGATCTGCTTTTTGAGCATTTCTGCCTCGGCTTCCGCCTTTTTTAAAGAAAGCTCTAAAGGTTCGGAAGAGAGCTTTAAGAGTACTTGTCCGGGCTTGACAGGGTCTCCGCGTTTGGCAAGGACCTCTTCAACTTTAGCAGCCTCCTGGATGTAAAGATCTTGATGGATAACAGCTTCAGTGATGGCTGGAAATGTTTTGACGTGGGGCAATGGAATTAAAAACCAGGCTAAAAATAGTGCTGCAAGAGTTCCTGTGATTATGGATCTTGGATTCATATTAAAGTAGGCCTTTCGTTGGGCAAGTTGTTTAAATTCAGAGATGAATGGGGCCATGATGAATACCACCACTTCCACGATAAAAAGAATAATTCCCAAAGCTTTGGTAAATTCGTAATAAACAAAGAGGGCAATTGCGGTGTAAAGGAAGATTCGATAAATCCAGGTGTAAATTGAATAGACCGTCATTAAGTTTATCATTCGAGGCGACAGATCTGTCTCAGGCGGAGGGTAATTCAAACCCAGAAACCACTCACGAAGACGCCAACGTGCGACGGCAAACCCTCTTTGCTGTAGGTTATCAATTCCTATAAGATCGCATAAAAGGTAGTAGCCATCGAAGCGCATCGCAGGATTGCAGTTCAGAAGAAGTGAGGTGATCCATGTTGTCGAAGAGACAAGAAAGAATGCACTGTGGAGGATACCTGGATCTGTTAATGCCCAGCCCAAAGTGGCTAATCCCGCGAGGATCAGTTCCGTAAAGACACCCGCTATGGTGATCGCAAAACGCTGGCTCCGTTTTTCTAACCTCCATGCATTGGTCACATTGGTATAAAGGACAGGGAAAAGAACTAAAAAGGCAAGGCCCATCGTCGGCACGTGGATTTTGAAGTGTTTTGCTGTATAAGCGTGGGCGAATTCATGGAGGACTTTTACGATAGCGATTGTTCCTGCATAAGCCAGGAACCCTTCAAAATTGAAAAAATAGGAGAAGGTGTGCAGATAGCGTTCGAAATTTAGAAAAACAATCAACAACCCATTTAGAATCAGCAATCCATAAATAATGAGGGCAAAAGGCGAAATGAGCGGCCTCACGAAGGGAAGTGTCCGCGTAAGAAATGAGTCGGGGTTCGTGAGCGGAATGCGGATGTAGAGATAATTCATAAGGAGAAACCAAAGCCAGCTACGCTTTGTTTTCTGCTTTATTTCTGCGACCATTTCTGAAGAAACTGGTATTTCTAACAGGTTCAGCCTAGCTGCCTGAGTAAATACCTCTTTCAACTCTTCGCTTGAAATTTTGAAAGTCGATTGTTCATTAACAGCAATAAGGAGCTGATCAAATGACATGTTAGGTTTAAAAAGCCGCATGATGATCATCTGCACGAGGCTGATCTTGTAATATTGGCCTTTTACCGGATCAAAAAGAACGTAGGTGGGCGTTCCATCCGATTCGCTTGGACCGGGAAATGTACTTAGGTCTTTGCGAAAAGGAGCAAGCGGTAGATTTTTTGTATCTTTTGAGTCCATCCCATTTCGTTTTATCACAAAAATCCCTATAAACTAAATTTTTTATGAATCAAAATTTTTGGCTCATTGCAGCGATCACAATTATTTTTACCGGATGCTATCCAACGCGCTGTTCTCTAGAAGAAGAGAGGCAGGAGCTTGCGGTTGAGGATTTGGTATGGCTCGATGCAGAACCACCGGACTTATCACAGCCTCTTACATTAGATCAGATGATCTCTATTGGTCTCAGCCGCAATTTGGAGCTTTTCGTCAAAGCAGAAGAGTATCAAATTCAGGAAGACCAGGCAGATCGGTTGCGTTGGGCGCTTCTTCCTAACCTAAATTGGTCCTATGAAGACAATAGGCGTAGTCAAAATACAGCCTCCTATTCCACTTTTCTCAACCCAGCTTTAAATGTGGGGCCACCCCTTTATCAAATCGGCTCGCCGCAACACTCTAAATCTTGGAATTTCGCTTTGGTGTGGAACGTGCTCGATTTTGGAGTCACCTATTTTCGCGGACGCCAGCAAGAAAATAAAGCAACGATAGAGGAATATGAGTATCAAAGAATTGCTAACAGTTTGGTTTTGAGAATCGTGACAAGTTATTGGCGAGCAGTCTTCTCAAAGCTTGCCCTTGAACGTGCCAATGTGCTTTTGCCGGAGATGTTAAATCAAACGGAAAAGCTAATAGGAGAGCTGAAAGATCAGGCGTATCTTAGCAAAAGCCAGGCACTTTCTAAGTTGAACTATTTAAATCAGTGAGAGATTCAGGTGCGCGGTTATAATGACAGAAACGACTCTTCAGACCCCACTCAAGGCTATGAAAAGGAGTATGAGTCGGCACTGTTAGAGCTTTCAGGCCTTTTGCAATTGCCTCCGGACGCCAAATTTGACATTGCCCTTCCTGATATAGAGAATTTGACAATCGACGCTCCACTGCCTGAACCGCGGGTGCTATTTGATTACGCCTTGATTTATAGACCGGAGCTATTTGAAAAAGATCTCGATTACAAAATCAGCGCAGATGACGTCAATATTGCTATCATCCAACAGTTTCCGGGGTTACAACTCTTCAATATCTCCAATTACGACAATAACCCATTTTTGCTGCATAAAAACTGGTATAACGCCGGCGTGCGCTTGGCTTGGGATCTTTTGGCATATCCACAGCATGTTATGGACCAGGTGATCGGACAAAATCAAGAAAAGCTTGCCTTTAGAGGGCGCATGCTAGTTTCGCAAGGGGTGTTAACGCAAGTGTCATTGGCCTATTTGCAATTTGCACAAAACAGAGAGCAGTTCCTCATCGCAGATCGGGTTGTCAAGGGTACTCAAGCCTATGCAGAACTTTTAGAACAGGAAACAGCGGTTGGAAAGAGGAGTAAGCTTGAGATGCTTCAAGCAAAAATTGATGCTGCCCTCGCAAAGAACAATGCTGCAAAAATATATGCGGAGTTGCAGGCAAATTTGGAGCAGTTGAACAATGCGATCGGTTTGCCCAGGTACTATAAAACCCTTGAAAAGGGAGGGGAGTCGGAATGAGGAAGCTCTTGGTGTTGTGCATAGTATGGATTAGCCCCATGTTGCAAGGTGAAGAGGCCTCTTTAAAGCCAAAATCTCATATTTATAATGTCGTACTGGAAGCGAGGCATTTGACTGTGATCTATTCTCAGATTACCTCTCCAATTCTTAAAGTTGAAAAGAGGATGGGTGATTCCTTTATGGAGGGAGATCTGTTGATGGCTCTTGATAGAGATATCTATGCGGGTAATCTTGCCAAAGCAGAAGCTGCTGTCGTGAAGTTTCAAACAGAGCTTTCTGCAAAGAAGAGGCTTTATGAAGACGATGCCCTCTCTAAATTCGAAATGGATGAAGTGTTAGCCCAGCTGGCCGCAGCAGAAGCTGAAGCAGTGATTGCGAAAAAGATGCTAGATAATACTGATATCAAAGCGCCATACCATGGAAGAGTCGTTAAGGTATCGATGAAGGAATTTGAACTGGCGCAAGCAGGTAAAGAGCTGATGACGATTGTGGATGACACGGTCCTTTATGCCAAGTTTTTAGTGCCCTCAACACAGTTTAACTGTCTTCGTGTGGGAGCTCCCTTGGAGGTTTATGTGAAAGAGACAGGGCAGAAGGTCAATAGTGCAATTTCTGGAATCGCTCCTGTAATCGATCCTGCAAGCTCTACCATCCTGGTAGAAGCAAGATTGGAAAATGAGGAGCGCACTTTGTACCCAGGAATGACGGGAAGGGTGGTGCTGAAAGGGTGCGAGGTAGAAAAATGACAGCAAATGCTTCATTCCAGGCGCAGATCGCCCAGCTATTAGTTCTGGTTAACCATCTACAGTTAAAAGCCTTCAACGCTCCAAACAGAGAAACTTTGGCATTCATCATTGTCAATGACACGCACAAAGTTTTTAAATATGACAGGGCCTACTTGTGGGATATGGAATCAAGTGCGCCCAAGATGATTGCAATTTCAGGCCATCATACGGTCTACAAAGAAACGGAATTTTCGCAGAAAAGCCAAAAATTATTGACGCATCTCAAAGAGCCCGATCGGCCTCAACAATTATCAAGGGAGTCTTTTTCGCAAGAAAATGGTTTTTGGGATGAACTGTATCCCTCAAACGATAAGATGGTTTATTGGATTCCGATTGAGATTAAGGGGCAATTGAGACTCGGATTATGGATTGAAAGTCCGGCATCAAAAAACAACGAAATTCGCAATGTTGAGGAAGAGCTTAGATTTTTAGCTTCCACCCTTGTCCCGGGTTACGCAAGTGCATGGGAGCGGTTTGATCAAAACCGCTATATAAAAAACCTTCATCGCAACAGACAATTTTGGCTTTATGGACTGTTGACGCTTGCTGTCGTCCTTTTTGCAGTTCCTGTGCCGCTCCGCGTTGCTGCACCTTTTGAGGTAGTTCCTCAGTCTCCATCAGTGATTAGTGCTCCTCTTGATGGGATTATCGAAAAAGTGGCTGTGAAACCTGGTCAGAGAGTTGCCAAAGGAGACCTGCTTTTTTCTTATGACAAGAGAGTGCCGGAGCAGGAGCTCAAAACGGCGCAGAATCAAGTTGCCGTTGCGGAAGCAGAACTGCAGCGCTCCTCAACTCTTGGGCTTTCAGATCCCAAATCGCTTTCAGAAGTGGAGCTTCTCAAACTCAAGCTTAAGAAGGAGCAGATTGCTCTGAAGATTGCTGAAACGCAAGCAAGCAAGCTCGATGTGGAAGCTCCTGAAATGGGCATTGTGATGATCGATAACCCCGAGGAATGGCAGGGAAGGCCCGTCCACACGGGAGAGAAAGTATTGACCTTAAGCGACCCCACCAAGACAAAGCTCAAGATTTGGATTCCGGAGGGAGACAACGTGGTGATCGACAAGGAAACAGCCATTAAGGTTAATTTGCATGTGTTTCCCGAAAGGGATTATGAAGCAACCCTTGATTACATTGCCTTTGAGAGTAAGATTGGCGAGGGCGAAGTGCCTGCTTTTCAAGCAGAGGCTCATTGGAAAACACCCCCTGAGGATATCAAGTTAGGCTTAAAGGGAACAGCCGTGCTGTATGGAGAAAATGTTTCTCTGTTTTATTTCCTTGCTCGCAAACCGTGGGCTACTTTCCGCCGTGTGACAGGATTTTAAACCTCTTGCATAATTGGTTTATACGTGCCCGTGAGCGTGCCCGTGCCCGTGCCCGAAATTAAAAATCTTGTTAAAATCCCCTTCAGAATCAACTTCGTTTTATGCTAGAACTAGCGAGGGAGAATTATGGCGCAGTTTGACCATGAGAGACTTGACGTATACAAAATTGCAATAGAATTGGTTGTGTTGATTGATACGATTATTGAAGTTTTGCCACGGGGCCGTGCTTATTTAGCGGACCAGTTTCAGCGAGCGGGAACATCCGTTTGTCTAAACATAGCCGAGGGTGCCGGAGAATATGCTGGCCAGGAGAAGGTGCGATTTTATCGAATGGCAAAAAGGTCGGCAACTGAGTGTGCGGCCGTTTTAGATATTTGTTCGAAGTTAAAATTAGCAGATGCAGAAAAAATTGAACAATGCAAGGAGTTATTGTTACGTATTGTATCAATGTTGATAAAAATGGCTAGGGCAATAGAATGATAGATTAATCGGGCACGGGCACGGGCACGGGCACGCTCACGGGCACGAAAAAACTAATTCTTCATGTTGTTTGGGTATATGAGAGGCCCGCCTAAATTAGACGAGCCTCTGCTTTTTTGAAAGGTCTACTTCTTAGTTGCAGCCGCCGCTGCTTCTGCCTTCGATTTCGAGCTCAATTGTGGTGTGTGCAATCAAAACATGCAGTGCATCATAGAGGCTGATGTCAATGACTCTGTCGCCTAAGATCAAGTTGCGGCTTGTGTTCATGAAGGTCAATCTTTCCATCAGGCTTTCAACGGCTTTTTCTGTGGCGTTGGCGTTGAAGTGAATGCTCAGTGCCTGTCCATTTTTACCGTTCTGGACGGCATCGATGGTGCCTATCAGAAGGTTCTTATAGCGGATCTCGCCTGTGGCACTATTCACCTTGATGCCGTCGCCTGCTTTGATTCCAAGAACATCGCTTAGTGCATTGGGGTTGTCGCTGACATCGATTGTCAAAGTCGCGCCATCATAGTTCTTATCTCCATAGTCAATGATGTTGACATCATGGAGCAAAAGAACAGGACCTGAGCCGGCTTTATAGTCTACATCGCCCCCTTGGATGTCTATCAGGAGTCCAAGTTCGGCTCCTGCGTGGCGTGCAAACTGAGGCAGGAAAGCCATGCCTTGTATGTCGCTTAATGAATTCAACAGATTGACATCCAAACTATTTGTGCCATTGTTGAGGGAGAGACCGACTAAGTCGTTAGCAGGCAGTCCGGCGTTCAAAATGGCATTGGCACCGATCACTTTGTTTAGAACAGGATCATATGCCAAGGCTTTGATGTTGGCTTCGCCTATGCCCAAGTCTTCATTTTTATTAGCAATTCCAAGAATTTCTCCTGTGTTGTTGTCAATCCGATAAAGCTTATCGCTATTGAATTCTGTGACGTATAGGTTGCGAGCTTGGTCAAAGACCATGTCTTGCACATTTGATACCTTCATGTTGCCCAGGATCTCTTTGCTGACGAGTCGACCAAGAGTGTAGGCTTGAACAACATGTGTAGTCGAATTCAAATCGAGCTGGTTCTTGTTGAGAACGAACAGGGTTGCAGGGCTATTGCCTCTTACGATAATTCCTTCCAAATTGCCTGTAAGTGGGTCGATGGCAAGGCTTGTGATCTTGTCTGTAGCAAGGTCAAAGCTTATACCTGAAATCTTAAAGAGAGTGACGTTTGTTCTGGAGGAAGCATCATTGATGTCGGCAATCACGCCAATACTGAAGGTGTTAATGCCATCCAGTGGCTTATTGACCGCAATAAAGGCTGCATTTTTACCCAAAGCATCCTGGCCGTCTATGGTGAAGGCTAAAATTTTGTCACCGATGACTGTGCCTAAGGAGGTTTGGAGTTGTCCATAAAGCTGGACTCTGCTTTCAGCACCAGGCAAAGAGTAGTCTGATATCGAGAATAGCTGACCATTATTTTGGTCGACACCCCACAAAAGCTGATGCACTTGAGCAGATGTGACATTGAAGCCTAAATCTGCCATTGCACCATCGATATCTTGAATGTGGATTGAGCCGACAAGCCCATCGGGATTGACAGCATAGGTATGGCTGCCGCTGATGTTAAATCCGCCGCCTCCATTCAGTGAGATCACGCCTAATGAGGTTGAGCCATCGCCCCAGTTGATATTGGCTGTGAAATCGCCAGCTAAGCCATAAGGGTTTCCATCGGCAAAGGAGCCAATAATTCCACTAAAGGCTGCTCCCTGATTGGCAGAGATTGTCAAAGGCAATGGGACCGAAAGAGGTGCATCGTTAACAGCAAAGGCTGTGCTCAAATTGGCAAAGGAAGGGCCTTCAGTGCTTGTTACTGCTACGGAGAAATTGCCATTTGCAATGTCTGTGGAAAGCAGATCAGCATAGATGCTGTATTGTCCATTGCCATCGGAGATGATGTTGATATTGTTGGCTGAAGCAACTCCCGGCAAGCCTGAAACGGAGGCTGCAAAGTTGCTTGCATTGTCAAAGAGGTTCTGATCCTGGAATCTACCGATAAGTGCTTGTTGTGCTGTAGCTCCTTCAACCATGGCGATTGGGGAAACTGCAACACCCGAAATCGGTGC
>CAZSDA010000008.1:0-13959 GCA_964605535.1 uncultured bacterium | reverse complement strand
AAGACTCTCAAACTATCGTTGATGACTAGGGTTGCACCTTCCCCATCGCTGATAGTTAATGGAAGGTTAATGGTTTGGCCTACGCTGTCTTGCAGGAAGGTCACATCGGCATAGATGCTGTACTGCAACCCGTTGACCACAACGTTTATGTTACTTAAATCGACGAGCGATGAACTTTCACTGACGGACAACACATCGTTACCGACGCTGTTTCCGACTACTCCCAGCAAGACTTGTTGCTGGACAGATCCTTGCGTACCCTGTATTGAAGCATTCTGTACTTCAGTTAGGGGTGAATCGCTAACGGCAAAAGCTGTGCTCAAATTGGCAAACGATGCGCCTTCAAGGCTATCGATTGCAACGAGGATATTTCCACTTGCAATGTCGGTAGAAAGAAGGTCGGCATAAACACTGTATTGCCCATTTCCATCTGAGATAATATTCAAATTTGTGGCTGATACAACGCCTGGAAGACCTGAGACTGTGGCTGAGAAATTGCCCGCATTGTCAAAGAGGTTCTGATCCTGGAATCTACCGATGAGTACTTGTTGTGCAGGAGCGTCTTCAATCATGGCAATTGGGGAAACTGCAACAGCCGAAATCGGTGCGTCGCTAACGGCAAAAGCTGTGCTCAAATTAGCAAAGGAAGGGCCCTCAAGGCTATCGATCGCAACGAGGATATTTCCACTTGCAATATCGGTAGAAAGAAGGTCGGCATAAACACTGTATCTGCCATTTCCATCGGAGATGATATTCAAGTTTGTGGCTGATACAACGCCTGGAAGACCTGAGACTGTGGCTGAGAAATTGCCCGCATTGTCCAAGAGGTTTTGGTCCTGGAATCTACCGATGAGTACTTGTTGTCCTGTATTTCCCTCTATCAGGGAGACAGGGGGAACGGCTACACCTGAGATGAATGCATCTTCTATATTGGCGGTTGTGCTCGCTGTCAAGATGGTGTCGCCGCTTGCAACATCAAAGATCGTAATGCCTATGTTATAGGTGCCAACATCTTGATAGTTATGAGTGCCGCTTAAATTTTGAAATGGATTTCCAAAACCAGCCCCGGCAGCACCTACAAATTGAGTGCCATCACCCCAGTCGATGGTCGCCTTGTAATTAAATTTGTTGTATCCTTCCGGATCAACAAAGACGACCAGCTGACTCGTGCTATTTACGCCTTCAAATGTATTGAGTACTGTCGTAAAGCTGAGTGTCAATGGCTGATCGAAGACTCTCAAGCTATCGTGGATGACCAGGCTTGCACCTTCCCCATCGTTGATAGTTAATGGAAGGTCAACGGTTTGGCCGACGCTGTCTTGCAGGAAGGTGACATCAGCATAGATACTGTACTGCAACCCGTTGACAACAACGTTGATGTTACTCAAGTTGATGAGCGCAGAACTTTCACTGACGGACAACACATCACTACCAACGCTATTTCCGACTACTGCCAGCAAGACTTGTTGCTGGACAGAGCCTTGCGTACCCTGTATGGAAGCATTCTGCACTTCAGTTAGAGGCGCATCTGCTATTAAAAGATTTGAAGTTACGGTTAAAGAAGAAGCACTTAGTTCAGTTACGGTAAATGCAGGAGCGAATAAGCCTATATTTAAAGCGCTTAAATCTCCTATGATATCATACATCGTGGGATCTGTAACGTTCTTTACAATAGAAAGATTTGTAATATCGAACGCAGCGTTATGAGGGTTGAGGGTTGCAGTGAATTCATTGGCCTGATCGTAAGGGTTTAAGCTTTGAAAGTGTCCCACGACAACCCCTGATAACAACTGGCCTTCAGTCGCATTCAGGCCAACGAGTGGCGAAACGTTTGCAAGTCCGGCATCTAAGATGGAGAAAGTAGGCGAGTTCATGGTAAGAGTGGCTCCATCGATATCATTGACGTTCATGGAAATAATGACGTTTCCATTGTCTGTTCCGATGATTGTGGCAGTGACGTTATAAAGGCCAGAAGTTCCGGTAGATACAACAGCTATATTACTTAAAAGGGCAGGATCCGTAGTGTTTGCTGTTACTGAAAAGTCGCTTACAGTAGAAAAACTGTTCATATCTCTAAAACTGCCAATCAAAACAGAGTTATTTGTAACTCCTTCTGTAAGTGCTGCCGGAACAGCGACGATTTGTGGCAACAAAGGAGCATCTCCCACCTGAACCTGGGCAAAAGTCAATGGAGGAAGAGTGCTTGTAATACCTATTGGAAAGAAGGAGATGTTGTAAAGACCAGCTTCAACGTAAGTGTGCTGGCTCTGTTGATTGGTGGGGTCAAATTTGTAGCTCGATCCTCCCTGTTGCGATACAACCTGAATATTCGTCGATTGGGTGCCATCTCCCCATAAGATGAACCCCGCAATGGGGGTCGGATCATTGGCGGCAATTGTGAAGCTATGCGGCTGGTCGATTAGGTTGACTGACGCTAAATCTAAGGGTGTTCCCTCCACATTGGGATTTAGCTGAAGAATTGAGCCCACAAGCGTGGCATCTAACACAATCCTTTCTTCAAGAGGCATAAAATGGAAAAAGTTCATACAACACTCCTTCCCAAGAAGGGCTGAGAGTTAGAGATCTTTTTCTCATTATAACATAGTTTATATTTTAAATCAATGCGCCTTAGTTGTTTATGTTGTTAGTTTGTTAATAAACTCTGATACGTTTATGTGATTTATTTGATCGGACAGAATAAGATCTATCAGCTTCCGGACATCGGCCGGAGAACGATAGGTGTTGAGATGGAAAGAAAACTTATCGACAAGGAACGGCGCTACTTCGGGTCTTCGCCTTGGGTGGCCGATGGGAAACGCAATAGTGATAGGCTCAAGTGAACTTCCATCGTTAAAATGGATTGAAAGAGAGCTGGCTATAGAGCGTTTAGTGGGGTCTAAATAGTCTATGGTGAAGGAAGGTTCTTCACGAAGGGTTATTTTAGAGCGCAAGAAGTCGATAAGAGGATTTTTAGCTACCAGATCGCCATAATCGGAAGCTTCAAGGCTTCCTTTAAGAAGGGCTACCGCCACCATGTATTGCATGCAGTGGTCTCGATCGGCATGGTTTTTAAGGGGGCCCTTTTTATCGATGATTCTTAAGGCGGCCTCATGGGTTGCGATTTCAATGGAGGAAATCGCCTCTATTTTCTCTTTCACTTGAGGGTGGAGCAAAATAGCTGCTTCTACAGCAGTTTGCGCGTGGAATTCAGCAGGAAAAGAGGCTTTGAAGAGGATATTTTCGACAATATAGGAAGCAAGGTTTCCTTCTAGTTTGACGGGAGTTCCTTGCAGAAGAGTTTCTTGTAGCCCCCATTTTGGGGCAGACAAGGGGGTGTCATATCCCTTTTCGCCGCGAAGAGTAAGGAGGGCAAGCTCAAGACCTCTTGCCGCCGCATCGCCCGCAGCCCAGCTTTTTCTCAAACCAGTATTGGGAGAATGTCTGTAGGTGCGTAAGGCGGTAATATCTATGATTGCTTGACTGATCGCATCGGCAATCTGATTTTCCGAGCCTCCTAAAAGCTTTGTTCCCAGTGCTGCACAGGCAATTTTGACTAGAAAAACGTGATCCAAGCCAAAGCGGTTAAAGCTATTTTCAAGAGCAAGCGCCCCTTGAATTTCATAAGTTTGGATAAGCGCAGTGAGAAGTTCGTGCATGGTGTGAGGGTGGCCGCTTCTGCAGAGCCAGTCGAAAAGGGGAAGAAGCATTCCGAGGTTATCAGAGGGGTGTGCCCACTCTTTGGCTAGAAATGTGTCGTTGTGGTCGAGCCAGCGGATCAAAGCACCTGTTTGGAAGGTTGCCTGTATGGGATCGAGTATATAGGATGTTCCGATGACGCGCGGGCCGTTTGGCACGACAGTTCCTGGGATCCATGGGCCGAGTAGTTTAGTGCATTCGGGAAACTTCAGCGCAGCAAAAGCGCAGCCGATCGCATCTAAAAGACAGAGCCTGGCGTGATAATAGGCATTCTCTGAAAAAGCGGGCGGGTTTGCGGCGTAACGCGCAAGTTTTACAATGACCTCATCTCTTTCTTGCATCAAGAGGAGTCCAAGAGCGCATTTGAGGGCCAATGTAATTGCTAATTGGCCGGATTAATTTATTGTGCTGTTTTTGTTCCAAATAGTGGGCAGACCAACCCGCAAGACGTGAGAAAACAAAAAGAGGCGTATAGAAGTAGGAGGGAATCCCCAAAAAGTGATAGGTGAGAGCACTATAAAAATCGAGATTGGGAAACAATCCTTTTTCTCTTCGCATGACCTGTTCAATCCGTTCTGCTATCGCTAGCAAGTTCTGATGATTTTCAGTCTGCGCCAGTTTTTTGGCTTCCTTGTAAATGAGGTCTGAACGGGGATCATTTGTGGTGTAAACGCGATGGCCAAAGCCCATGATCAGCTCTTTTCTTTTGAGCATTTCTAAGAGGGCTTCTTCTGCTTTTTCAGGAGAGGAAAAGGATGTGATCAGGCTTAAGGCCGCCTCATTTGCACCTCCATGCAGGGGCCCCGCAAGAGCTCCGATTCCTCCGCATATAGCTGAGTAGTAATCGGAAAGTGTGCTTGCGATGGTTCTTACAGTGAAGGTCGAAGCGTTGAATTCATGTTCCGCATAGAGGATGAGGGAGACATTCATCGCGTGGATCTCAGCGGTAGAAGGAGTTGTTCCCTTAATTAGTTTGAGAATAAATCCGGCAAAAGAGTCTTCATTGTTATCCAGATCGATTTTTTTCTGATTGGCGTGAAAGTGGTACCAATAGAGTAGAAGTGATGGAAGCGCTCCTATAGTTCTTTCTGCAACGATGAATGGATCTGATTCTTGCTGTTCAGGATCGATATGCCCAAGCAGGGACACAGCGCTTCTTGCTGCCGCCATGAGACTGGTTGTAGGGGGCATTTCCTCCATGAGCTTTTTGAGCATTGGGGATAGAGTTCTAAAGCGCCTTAGCTCTTTTTTAAAACAGTCGAGTTCAGAAGGTGAGGGCAGTTCATGATGAATGAGTAGCCAGGCAACCTCTTCAAAAGAGGCGCTTTTTGCAAGGTCTTGGATTGAGTATCCTCTATAGAGAAGCGACTCCTGAATGGGATCGCATAAACAAATGGAGGAATCCCCTGCCACGATCCCCGCGAGGCCTCCCTCCTTTTTTTGCGATAATTGCACCATACTTTGGGTTTATCTCAAAAGTGGCTTTGGGTCAATAAAACAATTTTTATATTGTAGTTTAGCCGAATACCTTTTTGTATTTCTGGAGGGTGGCTAGTTGAAGCTTGCCTTTCTTCATGAGAATAGCCAAGAGATCTTTGGATGGAATAAGGAGGACGTCAAAGTTGATTGAGCTATTGGAATTGCGCCTTTTCGCTATCTCAATATAGCCTAGTGCAGTTTGTAAGGCGTATTCTATCTCAGAAAGTGAAAAGTATTGAGGTATTTTACCTGCGCAAATAATTAAAAAGAGGAAGCAACGGACAGCATTAATGGGTGTTGTTGCTTGACTCGCAAGCTCATCGATGAATTGTTTTACTTTTTCAAGCTCCCAATCGAAAACCCAGTCCATTAATATTTCGGAAGGAATTTGAAGGGTTAAGATGCAATGTTCCATTTGAATCTGCTTTTTATCTTGATAGCAACCGGCTTCGATAAAGCGTTTGATTAAGGACTCAAAGTAAAGAGAGAGCTCTTCATCTCGAGTATAGTCATGGTAGGGGTGGAAGCAGACGGTCCTCAGTAGAGTGGAATGGGCTTTAAACAGGGCGCTTTGATATACATTTAAAAGTCTAAATCGGATGTCGAAAACGGGAAACTCTACGTTGGACCAGTCAAGCGCTTTTAGAAAGAGGCGTATGTGGCTTTGCAATGCAAGGTTAAAGTCTTGTGTTAATGGACTATTCATCAAGAGTTTTAACTGTGGACAAAGATGAGCCAGAATTTCTTCAACGATGTGGATGTTGAAGCAGTGTGTATCCAAAGTGCCTTGTTCATCTTCGTTTGAGATAGAAAATACAGAAAAAATATTGTTTAAGGCATTTTCTAGGCTTGCTTGATCAGATGTCATCAGAAATAGAGTATGGGCTATGGCGGGCATAAGCGTATCTCTGATGCACTTGTTTTGTAGCAGTAGATTCAGGGTCTTTTCCAAACAAAGCTCTTTGAGACCAGATGCTTCAATATAGGGAAAGGGGATTTTAAGCAGCTTGTTCTTTAATGCATTGCAGTAATTAGCAAAGAGTGGACTTGATGTCACTTCAGGGACTGCTCGGCAGGCGTATAAAAGTGAGAGCCATTGGTTCGAAGTATCTACAATAGAGAGGCTGGCATTCATCAACCCTTCCACAATTGTTGGATTTGAAAAAACCCATGGCCATTTTTGATCTCCTAATAACAGTTGAAATGTGATGTGGAGAGCATGTGTATTGTCCATGGAAATCATGTGCTCGAAGCAAGAAACAAAAAGATTTTTGCTTTCGGTTAAAACTACAATCTCGCTCAGAAAGAATAAAAAGTGCTTGCGCTCCTCTTGGTTTGAGAATAAAGGATGTTTATTTCTTTTCGCTGTTTCAATCGAAGACAAAATGACAGTATGAAAGGAGTCATTTTCTAAGAGAGGAACAGAAGGAGAAGTTTGAAAAAAATCGTAAACGAGTTTGCCTTTGTCTTTATTTTGAAGCAGAAGTAGCAAAAGTTTGGAAAGTCCATCGATCTGCTCTGTGGTCGCTCCGTCCGATACTTTTAGATGTTCTTTTCGGACTGCATCTAAATGATCGCGCAGAACCTTATCGTTCATTCGGGAAAATAGGTTGAATCGGAGTGGATTATGGGAAATAGTAGTGTCTTTCAGAAGGTGTTTGCATAAAGTTGTCCGATTGATGTCGTCTGCTATCTCAATAAGAGCTTCGATTAACTCATAGTCGTAAAGTTTTGATGTGCAAAGGATATTTAAAATTTCTTGGGTCTGCTTTTGAGAGGGAGTCTCGCTAGCAAGAAAGCTCATTAGATATGTTTTGAAGGGGAGTTTGAGCGCATGCGCTCTTTTTGCGAGGGAAAGACGCCATGCCGGCTTCAGCTTGCCTACGGTCGATTCCAAAGAAGGGGGAGAGAACATAGAGAGCCATTTTTTGAAAAGCTCATCATCGTTCATTGTGTAAATTTTTATTAGAAGAGGCAATGCGAGAGCATTGCTGCAGGCAATGGTTATGCATTGAAAATAGTTTCTGATTAGCTTTTCGTCTAATCTTATAACGGAGGTGGCCTCCAAGAAGCGTTCCATTAAGGCAGCTCCTGGCTTTTTCAATATCATTTTATGAAGTACAAACCCTTCAAGAAGGATTGAAATGAGCTCTTCATCGTGATCTACGACAGCGCTTTCTAAAGCGGCCATTCCAAACAGGGTGAAGAACTCTTTTCGAGTTTCACACTGTAGAAATAGCTTCCTGTAAAGCTCAATCGAACCAAAGAGGTCTATTTTCATATCAAGAAGATGAAGGCACCTGTCTTGGTCTTGAGTGGGCTTTTCTGAAAAAAACAGAGTTTGAAAGCTTCCTGAATAATCTCTTAAGATGGGGTCGATTGTTTTGGATAGTGTTCTATCTCTAAACAACAGCTCCAAATCCTCATAAGCTCGATTTTGGATCATATTTTCGATGATCATTTCTAGAAAATCTTTGCATTCATTGTCGTTCAAGGTCGATTCTTGAAGCCTTTTTACAAGGCGGACTGCTTCAGGGTAATCTTGATGTTCTAAAAGAAACTCTACCCTTTTTTTGGCTGCATCGCGGTCTGTAGAACTAAAGGATGTTCTGTTCCAATCGAACAGGTTTCGGTCTCTTTTATAAGGGATAATTGTTTCAATTGTACACCCTAGTTCAAGTCTCTTATTGAGTTTTTTTTCCTTTGAGATCAGGATTTTAGCAACCTCTTGGAAAGCTTTTTCATCTAATTTGTGTTGGTGCTGTGCTATGAGAATGAGCATCAGGTGGATTTCATCGACTGTTAGAGAGGCGGCCAGTAGATGAAGTTCATTCTGGACTTCGCTTTTTTCGCACTCTTCGAGAATTCTATTGTAAACGGGAAGTGCTGCTGTTCTAAAAGGAGTTCTTAAGAGTAGTTTGGCAGCCTCTTGGACGGAGCAGTTAGGGCTAATTATTGGAAGTAGGGTGAGAAGTTCATTCCGTTCGCTTTCGGAGAGGATTTGTTCTCTGAATAGGGTGAGAAGAAGTTCTGTTTCTTTTAGGGGCGGTGTCAGAAGTGGATTGAGATTATACTGCTTTAACTTGGCGAATGCATCAAACTTTTGAAATAGTTGTAAAAGTTCCTTTTCTGCCTTTTTAGAGGGCTTAGGATAAACTTCGCGCGCACGATACAGAAGGATGAAATAGGAAAAGGCAATGCTATTCCTTTGAAGGAGGCGGATGGTTTCTGCGTGAGAGGGGGGCTGGTTCAATTGTTGGAGAAATTGCTGTGTTTGAAGGCATAAGGAAAATACTGAATCGGCTGTAGCCGAATCCACTTCGGCTATCTTTTCACAGGTATTGATGAGAAATTGCCAGGGGTCTACAGCATGATTGGATAGTCTTTGTTCGATAGCGTTCGCAATTTTTTCAGGTGTCAGATTAGAAAATGCCCGAATGATATCTTCAAGGCTACACTCATTTTCGATAATGGTACAGCCGTTAGTCAAGTGCTGAACTGCGGCTAAAAAGGCAGTGAAATCGATGAGATGTCTTTTTTCAAGGCGTACAATGCCAAAAAAGTTATCGATGACTGCTTGCAGGAACTGTTGCGGATGGTCAATCGTCCCATTGTTGAAATCATCCAAGGCAATGTAAAAATTGTCGCGTGTGAATAGGTAAGGATTTACCTGAAGCCATCCGGTCGCTCGATCCACATTGATATCCCCGTCCACTTTGTGGATGACTATAGGAGTTGCTCTGCGTATGAGATCTGTCTCCATATTTGCATTGGAGGGAGGTTTGCCAACCCAATAATTGTCTCTGTAGAACTCTTCGCATCTCATTAGTATTTCCGGACAGGGTGGGCCGCGAAATAGATCTGCCCAATCTACATCAAACGGTTTAGGGGGTGAAGGCAGAGTGGCCAGCAGTTCTTCTAAAAGCGGCAAAAGATAGGATCCCTCCTTTTGCTCTCCGATGAGCTCTCGAATTAACCAAAGGAGCTGCTCATTGACGTTTGCGATATAGGCGGCGTAGCTGCCTCGCAGACAAGTTCTATCCAGATTTTCTCTAAACACTCTTCTGAAGTCTGAAATATATGTTTTCTGCTGTAATCTAATTTCTCTTTTGAAGACATTGATTCTGGATTTCAGTAGGCTTTCAAGCTCGGATTTACCCCTATCGAATAAAACAGGATGTCTCTTTGGAAATTTAAGAAGGAAGCCTTCATTAGAGAGCCACCCCAATTGAATGAGGAGCTGCCTGAATTCTTCTTTGGAGTTAAGCGATGGAGCAGTTACTTCCTCGTCTTTTGACAAAGATATTACTTTTCCTGAGTTGATATTATTTTTTAATATTTCATCAAGCATAAGATATTAATTCGCTAAACCTTACTAAAGAGAGTGATAATTGTCAATTGTGGAGAAGAGGGGCAGGCATTGAATAACTTCAGGCTGCCCCTAGGAGATCGAGAAAGATCAGTGAGCGCAGCAGCGGGAGTTGATTTCGCCATTTTTGAAGAAGTAGGCGATTTCTACGGCCGCAGTCTCGGGAGCATCGGAGCCATGAACGGCATTGGCATCGATCGATTTCGCAAAGTCGGCGCGGATTGTTCCGGGTGCTGCTTTTTTAGGGTCTGTAGCGCCCATGATTTCACGATTTTTCAGGATCGCATCTTCTCCTTCTAAAACCATGACTAGGACGGGACCTGAAATCATGAAAGTGACGAGGTCTTTAAAGAAGGGTCTTTCTCTGTGAACGGCATAGAATCCTTCAGCTTCTTGTTGCGAGAGCTGCTTCATTTGCGCCGCAACGACTTTTAAGCCGCGCGTTTCAAACCGTGAAATGATGGCGCCGATATGGTTTGCTGCAACGGCGTCGGGTTTAATAATCGATAGAGTTCTTTCTTTTGTCATGATGTTCTCCTGTTTTTCCGTACATATTACCAAAAGGCAGGTTCAATCACAAGGCGCAAAACGCTTGAGTTCTATTGGCGATTTGCTATCCTTAAGTGAAAATGTTTTGGGACTTACATGAAATTTCCTCTGTCTTGGCTTAAAGAATATATCGAAATTGATCTTCCGCCCTCGGAGATTGCAAAAATATTGACCTTTTCAGGGATTGAAGTAGATTCCTTTGAAAGGGCGGCTCTTTCCTTCGAAAAGGTGGTGGTTGCAGAAGTTTTAGAGGCTATACCTCATCCGAATGCAGATAAACTTCAGATCGCACAGGTAACAGACGGGACAGAAAAGTATCGCGTTGTGTGCGGGGCTCCTAACTGCCGTAAGGGGCTGAGAACAGCTCTAGCGTTATTAGGGTCTTCGGTGACATTTCCGGATGGAGAAACCGTCAAGATCAAAAAAACTAAGATTAGAGGAGAGGAGTCGTTTGGCATGCTTTGCTCAGGTGATGAGCTGGGTCTTTCAACCGAAGCCGAAGGGATCCTGGAATTTGCTCCTCACATTCCGATTGGAACAGATCTTTCGGAGCTCTACGCAGACACAATTTTTGAAGTTTCCTTGACGCCTAACCTTTTCCACGCTTCTAGCCTCTATGGGATTGCAAGAGAACTTTCTGCTGCGACCGGCATTCCCTTAAAAAAGCCTCTCTATTTTTTAAGGGAGGAGAAAGAGAGGGCGGAAGATAAAATTGCTGTGACGGTTCAGTCTGAAGAAGATTGCCCTCGCTACGCCTGCCGCATCGTGCAAGGCGTTGAAAATGGGCCGTCACCTTCATGGATGCAAAAACGGCTTACTGCTTGCGGGCTCCGTCCAATCAATTTGGCTGCAGACATCACCAATTACGTATTGCTTGAACTTGGCCATCCTTTGCATGCCTTTGATCTCGATAAAATTGAGGGGAAGGAACTGATTGTCAGACGCGCAAAGCCTCAGGAAAGGATCGAAACTCTCGATGGCAAGGAGCGACTGTTATCTCCTGACGTGCTGTTGATTGCCGATGCGAAGAAGCCGCTTGCAGCTGCAGGGGTCATGGGAGGAGCGTTAAGCGAAGTTTCCTCTTCGACAAAAAATGTTTTGCTAGAGGCAGCCTATTTTCATCCTGCAACGATCCGAAAGGGAAGCAAAGAACTTGCACTTTCGACAGAGGCTTCCAAGCGTTTTGAGCGAGGTGTCGATCCTAATGGCGTCGAAAAGGCTTTGGAAAGGGCTGCTATGCTCTTTCAGGAGATCCAACAGGCGCACGTGTTGAACGGCGTCGTTGAGAAGTCGTTCAAAAAATTTCCTGAGAAGAAGATCCATTGCAGGCTTTCTCGCATCAACCATCTTCTAGGGACTCAACTGAGCTTAAGCGAAGTGGAAACCATCTTTCAAAGACTTCACTTTGGAACGCATTGGGATGGTGTAGAGTCATGGACTGTAACAGTGCCTACTTTCAGAGTCGACATTCTGGCAGAAGTGGATTTGGTGGAAGAGGTGGCTCGCATGGTCGGTTACGAAAAAATTCCAAGACGCACGGCGAAGTTACATGGCTCTGAGATTCCACATACGCCTCTTTTTGAGCTCGAAAGGGAAGTGAGGACTCGCTTCATTGCAGAGGGGCTGCAGGAATTTTTGAATTGCGATCTGATTGGTCCTGCAATCTTAGAGAAGGTTCCTGAAGTGAGGATTGCTGAAGATGCCGTTGTCAAAGTCTTAAACCCTACTTCAATTGAACAGTCGATCATGCGCACTTCTTTGCTGCAGGGACTTTTGGAAGTGGCAAAATACAATTTTGATCATGAAAATCAGGATGTGTCAGGTTTTGAGGTCGGTCGCGTCCATTTTAAGACCCCTACAGGTTATCAAGAGCCGGTAGCAGCAGCTGTGATGCTAATGGGAAGAAGCCGCCCGTACTATCCCGATCCACAACCTAAGGAAGTTGATTTTTATGACCTCAAGGGAATCATAGAAAACCTTTTCGAAGGTTTAGGGATCAAGCGGTTTTCTTTCAGGTTTTCCCACCTTTCTACGTTCCATTCAGGACGTCAGGCGATGATCCAGGTTGACGGAGAGGATATTGGCTCAATGGGCGAGATTCACCCTTCCATTTTAAGAAAGCTCGACCTGCCGAAAAGGGTTTATTTTGCAGAGCTGAATTTAGATGCTTTGCAGAAGGCGAAGAGGACAGTGTTAAAAATGAAGCCTCTGCCCGCATTTCCCGCTTCTGAGCGCGACTGGACGGTGACAGTTAATGAGAAAGTGCCTGTGCAGCAACTGATAGGATCTATTCAGCATATCCCATCAAACCTTCTAGAGGCAGTCACGCTCGTAGATGTGTTCAGAAGCGATAAGTTAGGAGCGCACAAAAAGAATGTGACCCTCCATTTTGTGTACCGCGATTTGAAAAAGACGGTTGAGCAATTGGAAGTGGATACAGAGCATGCACGCATCATCGCTCAGGCTGAGCAGATGCTAGGGGAATAATCGAGAGGAATCAATTGAGAGGGTATTTATGAAGAAAGTCGAGTGGGGAGTTTTATTAGTTGGAGCTATTGCTGCAGCAGGTTGCATGAACCGTCCTGAGCACGATCCCTATGAGGTCGTTGACCAGTCTTATGTCCATCGGTATGGTGTACCGGTTCCGGCGCAAGCGTGGGCCTCGAAAGGGGAGACGGGCAAGGTGGTTTCCACCCTTAAAAGCGGAGTTGTGGTCAGCAGGTCCTATGTCAATGGAGTTTTAGATGGAGAAACGACATACACTTTTGCACATAGCGATGCGATAGAAAAAATCGAGCAGTATGAACAGGGACAATTAATCAAAGAGCGCTTTTTTTACAAATCGGGATCTCCCTCTAAAGAGATCGAACACCCTTCTGAGACTATCCAAGTTGTAAAAAGCTTTTACGAGCATGGGGCGCCCCAGTCCACAGAGACATATGAAAGTGAAGTGTTAAAGCAGGGTGAATATTTCACACCCACTCATGTCACTGATTCGCGCATCGAAAATGGCAATGGCTTAAGAACGCGTCGAGACCGTTTCGGTCTTGTCATTGGCGTCGACACGATCAGTGATGGCGTGATCCGTGAGACGCGTACATTTTATCAAGATGGCAGCTTAAAGCAGGTTATTCCTTATGTGAATGGAATTGTCGAAGGGGAGTTAAAAACTTATCTTCCCGGAGGCGAACCGGAGTCAATTCAGGTGTGGAGCGCGGGAGAACAAACGGGCGACACCACTCTTTTTGAGAATGGAGAAAGAGTTGCTCAGATTCCGATGATCAAAGGGGTCAAGAATGGTGTCGAAAGAAGATTCCGTAACCATGAGATCTTAGTGGAAGAGATTGCCTGGCAAGATGATCAGCGTCATGGACCTTCTACGACAATCATCAATGGCGTTTCGAAGACGGACTACTTTTTTAAGGGGCAGCCTGTCACGCGTTCAGCTTACGAGAAACTGACAATCGGCACAAAAGCATTGCCGGTTAAAACGCGGTAGTCTCTTTAAGGAGTGCGCCAAAGGCCCCCGTGGCTTGATCGATGGCGTACTCCTTTTTCCATACTGTGCGGCCTGTAGCGTCGTACACAATAACTCCGTCGAAGGGATTTTTTCTTAGGATTTTCTGGCAGCCGAGGTAAATTCCTTGGGGAGCATAGAAGTTGCATTCAGTACAGACTCCATCCAAAAAATTCATCTCTTCCCGGAGCACCACCCTTTCGTCCATGTTGCGGATGAGCGCTTCTACCCTTTGTTCCTCTTCGAAAAGAATTTCCCTTTGCCATGAAGCATCCTCTCCTCGGAAAAGAATGCGGAAATCGAATAGACCGGAATCGAGTTGACTCCGGCACGATCCAAAGCGAGGAAG
>CAZSDA010000007.1:38384-75717 GCA_964605535.1 uncultured bacterium | reverse complement strand
CGATTCCAGCCAAGTCATTCTCAAACTTAGCTTAGCAAATTGGAAGGAATTAAGCGGACTGCAGGACCTTTTTGCTCAAAATGATTTGTTTAAGCTCAAAAATGTTGTTGCGTTGCTTATTCAGAATTATTTTCAAAGCCCCTTATTCAGGGATAAAGAGTTTGCGCAAAATGTGGCAGAGAATTTTGAAGCATATCCATACGAAGCTTACGAGGCCCATTTAAAGTCTGTCGGCATCGCACCAGAAGATTTGTTTAAAGCATCGATGCTAAGACAGAAGTTTATTGAAGATGCCTCGGATCTTTCTGCAAGAGCATTAACTGAGAAACACCGTGAATGGGTTTCCTCCTTGACCCCAACAGAGAGAAAAGTATTGACGCAAGAGGTGATGAGAGATCTTCCGCTCTCCGATTGGATCCAGCTAACAACTTTCCTTGAGATTCCCTTTGCTCTCGTCCAAGAAAAGTTGGATTCAAAGAGTTGGCTCGAGCTGACAATCTGCCAAGAGGGACTAGCCAAGGGGGCACAAAATAACCTCGAATTAAAACAGTACCTCATCAGCCGTTTGAATGATGCAATTCAACATCAAGAGGATCTATCGTTTAAGGAACTGGATGAAATGTGCGGTTCCTTCTTAGAATTAATGGAGCAAAATGATGTTGAAGCGTTAAGGCTACGATTGAAGCCCTCTTCGTTGGAACCTTCAGAAAATCTGGAAACTCATTCAGGCAAACTTTTAAACCTATTTTTAAAGGGAGAAGCTCCCGGCCCCCTTTTAGAGCAGGAACTCAAATACATCCAAGAGAATATTAAGTCGATCAAAGTTCAGTTATACTTACAGGAAGGAGTAGAGTATTTAGGTGTCTTGGGTGTTCTATTAGAAAATCTGCCGATGGAAAGGCGGATCGAATTCGGAAGGCTCTTGATCTCTGAGGAGGACCTATTCTCTGGCTATCGAGGTGAAGCTGCTTTTGACAATTTAAATAATGACATAAAGAACCCCCTAAAAATTAGACAGCTTAAATGGGGATTGCTCCTGGGCCTTGTCGACCTGAGCACAAAAGTAAACGGCACTCCTCTCCTCCATGGTTTCATCCATGCTGATCTGGACCAATGCAAAGAATTATTCGATGGCCTGGTCATCAGGTGGGATGAACAAGATGAGAAGAGTGGAAACACTTTTCTGCATCTCTTAATTGAGAAAGGAGATGAGAAATTTGCAAAGTATCTCATCAAGAAGGGCGCGCGGGTCGACCTGAAGAACCTCTCTGATACTACTCCTCTTCAATTAGCAAAAGAAAAAGGACTCCACGATCTTGCGACAAGAATCGTCTTGCAGGTGATGGGTGAACTACGCCGCGAAGAACAGGAAGTCCCTTCCAAAAAGAAAAAAAAGTTAGCAACTCCAATTGCTGCCACGATCCGGCAAGCAAAAGATCTGAACCACTTGAAAGAATTAAACAAAAAAGACTTTCAAAAGATGTTTGGAGGGAAAATTGTTCCCAAGCCGCTACGAGGCGTAGGAAACGTATTCAATTTTGCGGGTGCTACCGTACAAGTCTGGGAAGCAGACACAGCCTTTCTGGCGCAAATTAAAAGCTTAGAAGAAGAGATTGCAGCGCTGCAAAGTCAGGAAAAGGGTGCAACAGCTAAGACGGCAGTTGAGTTAAGAGCGTTGATCGAGAAAAAACAGAATGAGATTGATCGCATCCAAACAGAACGCTCAAAAACTAGAACTCAGCATGGATTGGAGGCCGGTGTGGCCATGATGCATGCAGGTGCTTATGGCGCAAAGGCATTTAATATCGGTTGGCAAACAGTAAAAGGCACGATGCCTCTGCTCTCAGCTTGTACCACTGCCTTTAACGTTTATAAAACGCTGGCGGAACTTACATCTGTAGACGATAAAATCAAACTTTTATCAAGCATCGTGCAGCAAATTGAATATGAAAAAGAGGTTCTGCAGGAGTTGAAAAAAGGTTTACCGGATGGCCACCCATTGCATCATGTCTTAGACTTAAAATTCAATGAGTTGGAACGAAAAAATGAGTACCTTAAAGCTCTCAGCACAAACCAGCAGTGGAGTAAAGGGCTGGAGCAGTTTTCCGCAGGCACCACTGCTGTCACTGCTGCTGTTACTTTAGTTGGGACATTCATGTTCCCAATCGTACTGCCTGCTATCGCAACAAAAGCCGCCATGGCGGCAGGTATTGCACCTGCAGCTTATGGCATCATGGTGAACTTTTTCAGCGGCCTGAAAGAAGCAGACTTTACTCCTGTGACTAGTGAAAATTTCGAAACAAGAAGACCCAGCATCGCAAAACGCCTCAGAATCGAGGAGAAGGATCTCGATAACATTCTAGCAGAGAAGGCTCTTCAGATCGATGATGCCACCTGTAAAAAATTGTTAAAGATCTCAGGGATTGAGTTCGAAGAAGACACATTTTCTGAAAACAAGAAGGTGCACCTCCTCAATTACCTCCTCAACTGAGGAGGTAATGATCCCTACCTCTAAATTATTGGATTGATTATGCTGCACTTATGAGTCAGACTCCGTCCCATTTTCAAGGAAAAGAGGCGATTGCCCATGTGGCTGAAAAGCAGGCGCAAGGATTAATTAGCTCTGCTGAAATCCATGGCACGGAAGTGCCCGGTCACATCGGAGCTTTTGCCGATAGCGCGCGCGATACAGCAATCGCTCTTTTGCTACTTTCTCTCTTGATCGGCGTCGAACCGTTCCGGCATCAAGCGATCTATTTTCTTTTAGGATGGATTGCCTGGAAAATGGGCAGAGCCGCCTGGTTAGGATGGTCAAGACTAGAACGTCTTCACCGGGTATTAGAACAGGAGAAATGGGAGATCGATCACAATCGCCCGCAGGAAAAAGAAGAGCTAAAGGAGCTTTACCGAGCAAAGGGTTTTGAGGGTCAGCTTCTCGATGATGTGATCGATGTGCTCATGGCAGATGGCGACCGCTTGCTTCGGGTTATGGTCGAAGAGGAGTTGGGCCTATCCTTAAAAAAGCTGGAACACCCTTTAAAACAGGGTTTGGGATCAGGTTTTGGAGTTGTAATCGCAGGTGGAGTGCTGTACGCTGCCTCCCTTCTGTCTGAACAAGCAGTTTGGGTGGCTTCAATTCTAATCATGGGAGCCTCAAGCGCACTTCTTGCGCACTTTGCCAGAAATAAAATCATTCCAGCAGTCACTTGGAATATAGCCCTCACTATACTTTCCGCCGGACTGACCTATTACACTCTTCAGCTGATCAAATGAATATCGACATGCCGATCCCACCCCACGCGCATACCCCCCACGCTACACAGGTGCCTTTCGATGAATTTTTTGAAACGGGCCAGGAGGAGGAGCTTAGCCCCTTCCTGACAGATAGTTCAAGATCGTGGTCGATCAATCTTCCCTTGCGTGCATCCCTTTTTGCCGCAGCCCTTCTCGCTCTTGCCTACCTCGCGCTATTTCTAGGATACCCCAAACCTTACCAATACATTCCTCTCCTTTTCGTCTATCTGCTGGCCGGGATTACAGCTCTCATTGAATCGCTCGAGGATCTGCTCTCTTTTCAGATCAATATCGACGTCTTGATGACTCTTGCCGCCTTTGGCTCCGTACTCATCGGAAGCCCCTTGGAAGGAGGGCTTCTGCTCGTTCTTTTTGCTATCTCCGGCTCAATGGAAGAAGCTGTTTCCAGAAAGGCTAAAGCTTCGATTAAAAGCCTCCACAAACTCTCTCCAACTAGAGCTTCTGTTTTAAGAGAAGATGGGGTGAGCATTGAGCGCGCAATCGCCGAGATCCAGCCCAAAACGAAAATTTTAGTGAAAGCAGGACAGATCGTCCCTTTAGACGGAGTCGTTTTGGAAGGCACATCCTCCCTTAACTTCGTCCATCTGACAGGAGAAAGCTTGCCGGTGACAAAGAAGCCGGGCGATGAAATAGCAGCCGGCGCTCTTAACCTCGAAGGCGCACTCACTATTCAGGTCACTCGCACAAGCCAGGACTCAACCCTTGCAAGAATCATTCAACTTGTCACTGAAGCGCAAGAAGCCAAACCCAATCTGCAGCGCTGGTTTGATAAAGTGAGCCAAACATACGCCTCTGCAATCATCTCAATTGCTTTGCTGTCAGGACTTCTTCTCCCACACATCATCGGCATTCCCTATTTGGGCAATGAAGGATCTATTTACAGGGCACTGGCATTTTTAATTGCCGCTTCTCCATGTGCGCTCATTATCGCTATCCCCATCGTCTATTTAAGCGCAATCAGCTCCTGTGCCAAAAATGGCATCATTTTGAAGGGAGGGATCACATTGGATGCGCTTGCGGCCTGCAAAGCGATTGCTTTTGACAAAACGGGCACATTAACCACGGGAGACTTGCAGTGCCTTGGCTTTGAGCCGTTGATAGAAGCTTCGGCTTATGACAGAAATGAGGTCTTAAACATCGCCTATGCCGTGGAACAAAATGCTGTCCATCCAATTGCTGAGGCGATCACAAAATTTGCAGCAGAACAGGGAGCTCTTCCCGCCTCATCCACATCCTTTCGATCTGTTCCCGGATATGGCTTGGAGGCTCAATTCGGAAGCCGAATGGCGTATTTAGGCAACCTGGAGTTTATTGTAGATAAGATCGACGAAAACGTGAAAAGCCTCCTTCGAGACAAAGTCTCTTTCCATAAAAGTCGTGGCGAATTGCTTGCTCTTCTGCTCATCGATCGCGACCTGTTTATCTTTCGCTTTCAAGATTCCGTTCGAAAAAATGTGAAAAAAACCCTCGACAATCTGAAAAAAGAGGGGTACACCCTCTTTATGCTCTCAGGCGACCATAAAGAAAGCGCCCAGAGGATCGGGTCTGAGCTTGGGATCGACACCGTCTATGGGGATCTAAAGCCGGAAGATAAGCTTCGAATTGTTGGAGAAAAGTCACAAGAGATCGGGCTTGCCATGGTGGGCGATGGAGTGAACGATGCTCCGGCACTGGCCAGAGCGACAATTGGCATCTCGATGGGCAAAGTGGGTAGCTCCGCAGCCATAGAAGCTGCTGACATCGTTCTTCTACAAGACAATATCGAAAGACTCGATTGGCTCACGCACAAGGCCCATCAGACTCAAAAGATCGTAAGAGAAAATTTACTGATTGCGTCCCTTGCTATCCTGATTGCCAGCATTCCGGCTCTTGCAGGAATTGTTCCCCTTTGGCTTGCCGTGATCCTTCATGAGGGAGGCACCATTATCGTCGGTTTAAACGGTTTAAGACTCCTCCGGGTTTGAATTTTTCTTTTAAGTCTGACACACTCTGCATATGAGCCCATCTGATAAAAAACTCAATGCAGCCCTCCTCAACGAATCGGAAAAATTCAAGGAGTGCTATCTCTGGATAGAAAAGGCGATGCCGCCTGCTCTTTTTGAAGAAGTTTCAGAAGATGACCTCTTTTTGATCACCCATAGTTTAATGGGCTTCCCCCTTCAGGATTACTACACGACAATTCATCTCAAGGGAGCAGCCTTCGTCCTTTGCCTCGATAAGCCGGGGGCAGATCTGGAAGTTCTAAAGCACTATGCTCAAAGCGCACTCAAAAACTATCAGACATTTGTCTCCAACTCTCCGCCCCCCTTCAAAGGGATCAAAGAACCGCTTCGAATCGCTCATATCGTATTTGCCGAGGCAGAAGAAGCTGCAGGCACTGTCGTTCGGCCTGAGCTTTTGCAAAGCCTAAAAAAGATCATGCTTCTAGAAAATCCAAATACTACCGACTCTGAAATAGAAAGGCTGATCTCAGATCTTTCGGGCCGATTTCTCAATTCACTTTCTGAAGAAACATTGAAAAGCGCCCTTTCCATGTATTTCCGGGCCAAATCAAGAGATAGCTGTCAATATGAAGTGCGCTACGATCAGGACTGGAAGGAAAAGGGAAAAGCTTCGATGCAAATAGTCTTGGCATGGAAAAATATCCCGAAACATAACTTCCTTTTCCGTCTTGCAAGAACAGTATATCGGCACCACCTGCTCGTTAAAAGAGCCGATGCGACCTATGTAAATCCCTACGGCCGTGAAAATATTCTCCTCATGACTTTAGATTTGCATGGCATCAATGGAGAAGCTGCTGAGGAGGTAGCGGACATCCCTGAATTTTTACGTGAATTTTCCACTGTCAAATACTTTGCAAGCTTCGATAAATTCGATACTGAACTCGTCTCGAAAGGATTGATCAGCGGCAACTCTGCCAACATCTTAAGAGCCATGACCTACTTTATCCATCAAGCTCTTGTTCACATCGACCCAAACCTTTACACATTCGATAACGTCGAAGAAGGACTTTGCCGCCATCCTGAGCTCACTCAACTCCTCATGGAAGCGTTCAAATGGAAATTCCACCCCGACCTGCACAATCAAGCACGCTATCAAAGCGTCAAGGAAGAGTATATCACCATGGTGGGGCGCCTCGATACAGGTCATGAGGAAAATGATATCCGTAGAAAAAACGTCCTCTTCCAAGCAATGAATATGGTAGAGCACACCCTAAAAACAAACGCTTACAGACTCAACTTTACCTCTTTAAGCTTCAGGCTTGATCCGGCTTATTTGGACGAAATTCCCTTTGACCGCATGAAAAAGTTCCCTGAACTTCCCTATGCGATTTTTTTCATTAAAGGAATGCACTTTTTCGGATACCACATTCGATTCAAAGACCTTGCGCGAGGAGGGCTCAGAACAGTATTTCCACAGCAAACAGAACGAATGGTGGCAGAAAGAAATACGATCTTTACGGAATGCTACAACCTGGCTTACACTCAGCATCTCAAAAATAAGGACATCCCTGAAGGGGGTGCCAAAGGACTCATTTTCCTAAAACCCTACGAAAGACTAGAATCGGAAGCAGAAATTTACAAAAAAGATCTAAAGCGCAAAGGTCTTTCCGAAACGGAAATCGATGAAACATTAAGAGTGTTTTTAAACGAACAGACTACGGAATACCTCCATCAGGCGCAGCGCTCTTATGTAGAAAGTCTTACGACAATCGTCAATTGCGAACCCGATGGATCATTAAGGGCTAGAAGGATTGTAGACTACTGGAAAAGACCTGAATATCTCTACCTTGGCCCCGATGAAAATATGCATGATGCCATGATTCTGTGGATCGCTGAATACAGCCAGAACCATCGCTACAAACCGGGCGCATCCTTTATTACGAGCAAACCCAAAACTGGAATCAACCATAAAGAATATGGCGTCACTTCTCATGGATTAAACGTTTATATGACGGAATGCCTGAAATATCTTGGCATAGACCCCTCAAATCAGCGGTTTACAGTCAAAATTGCGGGCGGCCCTGACGGAGACGTTGCAGGAAATCAAATCTGCAATCTTTATAAGTACTATCCCAACACAGCCAAACTGACCGCTCTCATTGACATTTCAGGCGCAGCCTATGATCCGGAAGGGCTGGACTTACAACAGCTGCACGCACAGTTCAAACGGGCAGAACCAATCAGCTGTTATCCTACCTCAAAACTGCATCCTGGAGGCTACCTGGTAGACAAAACAAAAAAAAAGGATCTAAGCCCTGTTTCTCAGCAGATTCTTATTACTCGCAATCTCCTAGGATCCATCAAAGAGGAGTGGATTTCCGGCAGCGAGATGAACCACCTTCTTAGAACGACGATCAACAAAACAAAATGCGACCTTTTCATTCCCGCCGGAGGAAGACCGCGCACATTGAATGAATCCAACTGGAAAGATTTTCTTGATGAGCAAGGAAAACCAACTGCAAAAGCGATCATTGAAGGAGCCAATCTATACCTTACTCCCCATGCAAGAAGGGAACTGGAAAAGTTAGGCACCCTTGTAATCAAAGACAGCTCGGCAAACAAAACGGGAGTCATCTGCTCCTCTTTTGAAGTGCTATGCGGCCTTTGTTTGAGCGATCAAGAGTTTTTCGAGCAGAAAGACCAACTCGTTAAAGAGATTCTCGACAGGCTAGAATTTTTAGCTCTTAAAGAAGCTGATCTTTTAATCCGAGAGCATCGGGATACAGGTCAATTCATGACGGAAAGCTCTGCAAAAATCTCGGAGAGAATCAACCAATTCACTTATCAGCTCCTAGATCACCTCGATTCGATTTCTATCGGCAATAATCCCCAATCCCCCCTGGTGCAGTGCTTTCTAAATTACTGCCTCCCCACCTTACGCAAAAATTACAAAGACAAACTGCTTAGTGAAATCCCCGACCAGCACAAAAAAGCAATCATTGCCTGTCACGTCGGAGCGCAAATCGTCTATAAAAAAGGGCTCCACTGGTTTCCCTCAATTGTCGATATTCTACCCCTCGTCCTTCAAGAATTACATGTATTTTAGCAGTTGACACTTCAGAGTGCTAAATTTTCTTGACCTCTTAATTTTTTTCGTGCTACATTAAGGTTAGATATGAAAGCAATTGCTGTAAAAAAAGCGGACCGCTCTAAACGAGAAAAGGAAGTGCTTCTCGGCATGATCGAGCACTACCTGAATAGTGGGAAACCGATCGGCTCTAACACTCTCAAAGAGGCAGGATTTGAGCATTTAAGCTCAGCTACCATCCGCAACTACTTCGCTGAATTAGAAAAAGAGGGGTATTTGCTACAAACACACACCTCAGGCGGACGCATCCCCACCGAAAAGGCATTTCGCTTTTATGCTAACCATTATCGGGGAAGCGGAGAGATCGACCAGCAGTCTCTCCTTGAGATCGCTAAATTAAAACAGCTCTCCACTAAAAATATCGCGCACATCCTTAGGAAATACTTGGAGTTATTAAGCAAACTCACTTCCTCCTCTGCCTTTATTTCAGCGCCTCGATTCGACCGCGATTTTGTAACCGATATCAAAGTGCTCCCAATAGATGTAGAGCGCTGCCTATTTGTCCTTGTCACTGACTTTGGAACCATCCAAACAGAGGTGCTGCAGACAAAGGAGAAGCTTACCAGTTTTTCCGCAAAAAGAATCGAAAGTTATTTGCGCGCACGTTTAACCGGAACGGAACCTCCCCAAGCGCTCGATCCCGAGGAAGAGCTCTTTGCAAAGGAATACTACAATGAAGTGATGGTGCGCTTTCTGATCGGATACAGCAACTTTGCTGAAGAGGAAATTTTGTGGCATGGCCTCTCGCAAATGCTCCACTATCCCGAATTCCGCGATCCTGCACTTCTTGCTGAAGGCATGGCGCTCTTTGAAAACACGACCGGTATGCGTCACCTGATGAGAGATACCTGCTCGCACAATTCCCTCAAGTTTTGGATAGGAGAAGATCTTTCTCCCTTTTCAGGGTCCAAAACATCCACAAGCATCCTTGCCATCCCTTATAAAATCCACAACCAGGCGGTGGGGGCTCTCGGGATTTTAGGGCCTCTTCGGATGCCCTACAAAAACTTTTTCGGAATTCTCGAAGCACTTTCCGAATGTTTAAGCGAATGCCTAACAAAGAACCTTTACAAATTTAAACTCTCTTTCAGGCAGCCACAAGCCGCACTTAAAAGAATTGAGCAGAAGCCCATTAAACTGATTGAACACAGGACAAAACCATGAGCGATGAAACACCCCAAACCCAAGAAACAGAAAATGCGGAAAAGGGGGAACTCGAACAGTTAAAAACGGAACTTGCAGACTGCAAGGACAAGTATTTAAGGGCACTGGCAGAGGCCGATAATATGCGGAAAAGACTGCAGAAGGAAAAGGTCGAAATGACTTCCTATGCGATCAGCCAGGTGATCGAAGAATTTTTAGGACCAATTGACCATATGGAGAATGCACTCAAGTGCACGCAAGCCATGTCAGACGAGGTCAAGCACTGGAGTTTGGGATTTCAGATGATCCTGACACAATTTAAAGACGTCATGAGCAATAACGGTGTTCAACCTTTCGAATCCCTAGGGGAAGCGTTTGACCCTCACCTACACGAAGCCGTGGAAAGTGAGATCAAAGAAGGCGTTGCCCCTGGCATCGTAATAGAGCAGTTTGTACGCGGTTATAAAATGGGTGAGAAAATTATTCGCCCCGCAAGAGTGAAAGTCTCAAAACAATTAGATAAATAGGAGGACGCATATGACTACGCAGAAAAAAGGAAAAATAATCGGCATCGACCTTGGAACGACAAACTCCTGCGTCGCAATCATGGAAGGCGGGCAGCCCAAAGTGATCGCTAACGCAGAAGGCTCGAGGACAACACCCTCCGTCGTTTCTTACAAAGGCTCTGAACGCCTAGTGGGCATTCCCGCTAAAAGACAGGCTGTCGTAAATTCCGAAAACACCATCTTCTCATCCAAGCGCTTCATCGGGAGAAAATACGACGAAGTTCTTTCTGAGATTAATAACGTTCCTTACAAGGTCGTGAGCAATAGCAATGGCGATGCCGTCTTTGAAGTGCAAGGCAGACAGCTATCTCCCGAAGAGATTGGCGCACAAATCCTCATCAAGATGAAAGAGACAGCTGAAGCCTACCTCGGCGAACCTGTGACTGAGGCAGTGATCACAGTCCCAGCTTACTTCAACGACTCACAAAGGCAGTCGACAAAGGATGCCGGAAGAATTGCTGGACTCGATGTCAAAAGAATTATCCCGGAACCTACAGCGGCAGCATTGGCATATGGCTTAGACAAAGAGCACTCCGATAAAAAAATTGCCGTATTTGACCTTGGGGGAGGCACCTTCGATATTTCGATTCTCGAAATTGGCGACCGCGTTTTTGAAGTACTTTCAACAAATGGCGACACTCATCTTGGAGGCGACGACTTTGACAATGCGATCCTAAAATGGCTCCTTGAGACCTTTAAACAAGAGCATGGAATCGACTTGAGCAAAGATAAAATGGCCCTCCAAAGATTGCGCGATGCTGCTGAAAAAGCAAAAATCGAACTTTCAGGTACGCAACAAACAGAAATCAACCAGCCATTCATCACAATGGATGCTTCCGGCCCAAAACACCTTGCAATCACGCTTACGCGCTCAAAACTTGAGAGCTTGACGCATGACCTGATTGAAAGAACTAGAGAACCCTGCCTCAAGGCATTGAAAGATGCCGGAATCAGCAAAGAAGATATCGGCGAAGTGATCCTCGTGGGCGGCATGACCCGTATGCCTGCGGTGCAAACCGTCGTCAAGGAGATTTTTGGCAAAGAAGGTCATAAAGGCGTAAACCCGGACGAAGTGGTTGCAGTTGGTGCAGCGATTCAGGGCGGAGTCCTCGCAGGAGATGTCAAGGACGTTCTTCTCCTCGACGTCACACCCCTCACGCTCGGCATCGAAACCATGGGCGGAGTGATGACTCCACTCGTGGAACGCAATACGACGATCCCGACTCAGAAAAAACAGGTTTTCTCAACTGCCTCCGACAATCAACCTGCTGTATACATCAAGGTATTCCAGGGCGAAAGAAAGATGGCCGACGACAACAAGATGATCGGAAGCTTTGAGCTTGCCGGAATCTTGCCTGCGCCAAGAGGTGTTCCGCAAATTGAAGTGATCTTCGATATCGATGCGAACGGCATTTTGCATGTATCTGCAAAAGATACTCAGACCGGCAAAGAGCAAAAAATCCGCATTGAAGCCTCTTCCGGCCTAACAGAAGAGGAGATCAAGAAAAAGATCAAGGACGCAGAGCTTCACGCTGAAGAAGACAAAAAGCGCAAAGAAGGCGTCGAAGTCAAAAATGAAGCAGATGCCCTGGCATTCCGTGCAGAAAAAGCTGTTAATGACTATAAAGATAAATTACCGAAAGAGATTGTTGAGGATGTGCAAGCCAAAGTGGATGCCGTCAAAAAGGCTCTGGAAAGCAATGATCTCGACCGGATTAAGACGGCTAAAACAGAGCTTGAGAAGCACATGCAGCACATCGGCGAAGCGATGGCGAAGGCACAGCAGGCATCTCAAGAGGGACAACCTCAAGGCGCAGCTGAAACCTCTGCGGAACAGCCGCAGAGTCAGCAGCAAGCCCAGGGAAATCCTGATGATAACATCGAAGAGGCAAAGGTTGAAATCATCGATGATGAGAACAAGTGATTTCCCCCTCTGCCTTAACCTGAAAAGGATAAATTATGGCAGAGACACTAGGAAATTACCTTCTCGATGAGCTCTTTCGCAGGGGCGTCAAACATCTGTTTGGCGTCCCAGGCGATTATGTCCTCCTTTTTGATAAAGTCATTGAATCCCACCCCATCCAGTTCATCAATACAACAAGAGAAAACACTGCCGGCTATATGGCCGATGCTTATGCCCGCGCCCGAGGCCTTGGAGCTGTCTGCATCACTTATGGAGTCGGGCTGAATATCGCTAATGCGATCTCGCAAGCCTACGTGGAAAATTCTCCTGTAATTCTTATTTCAGGTGCCCCTGGAACTAAAGAATTGCAAAACTCCCCCTATCTACATCATCTTATCCCTCAAAAGAGAAACCCTAGAGCAGCAAATACGCAGATGGAGATCTTTTCGAAGATCACCGTAGCCCAAACCAAGCTCGATGACATAGAAAAAGCCCCAGGAGAAATTCAAAGGGTCATTAATGAAGCTTACTGGCAAAAGGGCCCCGTCTACATCGAGTTACCAAGGGATATGGTTTTAAAGGAATTGCATAGTGTGTCGGTGCCTCCCGTATACCCTCCAAAAGGGGATCCGGACCTTTTGCAAAAAAAGCTGAATGCTGCAAAAGCCCTACTCGAAAATAGCAAATTCCCTCTTCTCTGGATAGGCCATGAAGCGATGCGGCTGCAAGTCGCCGATGGAATCTTGGCATTTGCTGAAAAGCACCAAATCCCAATCATTACGACCTTAACGGCCAAGTCCGCTCTCGATGAGACGCATCACCTTGTCTTAGGAGTCTATCAGGGTGAAATGAGCAGGCCAGAAGTCAAAGAATATGCAGACAAAGCCGATGGCATCATTCAATTTGGCGTTTTGCAAAGCGATATGGACACCGGACTTTTTACGACTCCCTTTGATCAGATTCCCCGTTTTTCCGTTCGCCTCGATTCCTACCTACTTAAAGATTTTATCGAAGGCATCGCAGCATTAAAAATGAAACGGGAGGAAAGCCCCCTCTTCGTCAAAGCAAATGGCCGAGAATTGCCTATTTCGATAGAGGGGCATCTCACCATCCAGAAAACTTTTGATTGCCTGCAAAAACGGATCCATGAAAACCATCTGTTAATCTCTGACGTAGGTGATTGCCTTTTCGGAGCGACCGACCTAAGCCTGCCCAAAAACAGCTACTACTCCAACGCCTATTTTGAATCGCTCGGCTTTGCGGTACCGGGATCGATCGGCCTTGCAATCGCCTGCCCAGAAAAACGGGTGATTGCCCTTTTGGGTGATGGTGCTTTCCAGATGACAGGCACAGAGCTTTCCACTGCAATTCGTTATAACCTCGATCCGATCCTCATTCTCTTTAACAACCAAGGCTACGGCACAGAACGCCCTCTGATTGAGGGAATATACAACGATATAGTCAACTGGAACTATGCCAAGCTCCCTGAATTTCTGGGAGGAGGAAAAGCTATAAAAGTCTCTACTGTTGAAGCTTTCGAAAATGCGCTCGATAAAGCGCTCTCTACTCGCGGCTGCTTTCACCTCATTGAGGTCACAATGGATAAGCTCGACTTTTCCAATGCAGCTAAGCGCTTCACCGCCATTGCACAAAAAAGCGTTCGAAAAAGCAATTCCCTAGCGAATTGACATTGTAATCGAATTGGATTTATAATTTATCTATTAACTCTCAACATAGAATGCCTATGTCAAAAATAAAAAAAATAAAAATAGATAACATACTTTCCGCACTAAATAACTCACCAGAAATCAAGATCACTCGCTTTGGAAGTGTAAAAATATGCATAGAAGGAAGCTATTTTAGTCGTCGCGAAATCGCAAAGCGAATTCTTTCTGATGGTAATGCAAATGAAAAGAATCTTTTAGCATTAGAATTTAGTCGTTTGGATGAGAAAATAGGTCCGCAATTATCTCAAAAATCGTCCCATACCAAAAGATTGCACAAAGCTCTTTCCTGGCTCGGCAAGCGCCGTTTTAATTACGAAAAACAGTTAAACGAGATCCCACCTGAAGCTGCATCATCAGAGACACCTATTGAACCTATAACCCCAACAAGGGTTCCCTCTGCAAAAAGCACAATTGCTGCTCCACCACCAGTTTTAAAAAGAAATGTCGAAAAAGAGAGGCTATTAGAACGAATTGAAGAGGTAAGGCGGAAACCACTGGATGAATGCACCGCACTTGTAAAAGGGCAGTATGCAATTTTGATCACAATGTTGGAACCGAGCCCTTATAACAAAGAGCAGGTCCGGTCAGCAGCAGAATATCTATATGCTCTAGCCCTGCGACAGGACGCGACCTATCCACTCGTTCTCGCAAAACTGCTCGAGGTCCAAAGCTCAAACCGTGACAATAAAAATTTATCTAAACTGCATGAACTTTTACAAAATGTCGAACATCAGGTGAAAGATAGTCGCGATGAAGAGATTTTCATGAGCAAAGATAACCTAAGCCACAAGCTGATTGAATATTTGAATACGCACCCGATTGACAGCGTCGATGATGAGGTCATTGAAATCTTAATCGAGCATTCTAAGGGCGTGCAGATCCCTGAGCCCTTTTATGACCGCCTTTGGAAAAAGAATAAATTTATTGGAATTAAAAAATTCGAAAATGATTTTTGCCTTGAATTGCCAGACAAACTAACCTTAGTTAGTTTAGAACAAAAATATAAAGAAAACAAACAATTAACATCTCATGAACAACTTACCCTTGCAACTTACTACGTAACCCAATTCCCCACTGAAGCGAATATAAATAAGGCCGTAGAACTTTTAGCCCATATTCCTCCAGGTCAACAGGATGGGCAATACTGGTATATCCAAGCAGCTATCTCAAGGTCCAAAGGAGACAATGCTAAGATGGCAGATGCTTTAATTGAAGCTACGGCCTACGGACACAAAATGGCTTCACGAATGGTGGCATCTACACCACTGCAAGAAGCAGTTTTCGAACGATTCTCTTCATCACGCCCCCGTCAAGCTGAAATCGACCCAGCTAAACCAAGACCTCAAGAGCCACCACGTAGAAGGAAGGCTCAACCTAAAGAAGAAATTGATAAGCTCTATCAGTCCATTAATGAGAAAATTAGAGGGTTCAATGCCGAAAAGAAAAAAGATCAGCTAGATATTTCGAAATCTATTGCAAAGCTTACTAATGAACTTGCTGCTAAAGGCAAATCTAACAGTAAAGAAGGAACTTTAGCTGCCGCAAAGTTAATTGAACTCTATGAAATGCATGAAAACAACCCTGCTTTTCAGCTCTCAAAACTCCATGTTGACCCCAAGGCCACTCTAGTAAAAAAACTTTTAGATAATCTCTCAATAACTCCTGATGACATTGTTGCGGAGGTGACGTATCCGGAGACATTAATTATTGCCGTTAAGTACGCACCTATTGCAAATATACCACCTCGCGCTAGTTGGCATATTGCTCTATTCCAACAAGGAGAATACGCCAGCCTGAGACAGTTCGAGCGGGAGTGTTTCATGCCACCACTTGGAGAACGACTAAAGACCTTGTTGGAAAAAGATACCAAAAGCGCAGAACTGCAAGATAAGGACTATTTAGAGCTTGCGACCCATTTTGTGACCGGTTCTCCTAGAGATCTTGAGAAGGCTAAAAAATTGCTTGAAAAGGTTAGCTTTGACGGTCAGGATATAGGTCAATACTGGTTCCTTAAAGCTGAAATAGGTAATGCTGAAAATGAGTCAGATTCACAAATTAGGGACTATTTAAATCGTGCTATGAGAGCACACCATCCACTCGCTGAAGCGATGATACCCAACAAAGAGTTAAGACAAATGGTATGGAGTCGAAGTTCTTAACAGGCGCATTACTCTTTGAGTCTTTACCTGGTCGCCTCTCTCCTCGTAACTATGAGCAATTTCCTTATAGGCTGCGATAGCAAATCCTAAATATCTTTGTTCCGGGATAAGAGAGGCTGCCTCTAATGCCCTATCAGGTAGATTGCGGCTCAAAAACCCATTCACAACTTTTAAATATTTAATCCCTGAGTCCGCAGGATTCTTCTTTAAGGCTTCTAGTTGCTCCTCTGGGGAGTTGGATGCCAATTTCGTTTCGATAAAATCCAAATCGACTTCTCTTTTATACCTCAAATTGCCGAAAAATTGGCGGATACGAGTAAGAAAAGATTTGTCTTCCACACGAAACGCTTGCAACGCTTTCAATTGCTCATATACTTCTGCACAAGCCGTATAACGGTATTCAATGACAGTGGGCTCCCTTAAAAGCTGCACTGCAATTTTCGTCAACCGGTTCCGCGTAGTCCAGACGCTCTTGTCCCGCCCGGGAAGCGAGCATCTGATCCGCACTCCACCGCACTTTCCTACAACACACTGTGCGCTCCGTAGAACTGCGTTCAAATGGGATATAGAGGCGATGTCCTCTATATTCACCCCGTTAACCTTTCAAAAATCCTTAAGATGTCATTGAAGGTCCAATAAATAAAGCAACCGATTAGAAGCAGTGCAAAGGGAAGAATCAAATTTTGCATCGTTTTCGGCGCAATTTTCTTTCCCGTAATGAGCTCCCATAAACAAAAGAGAATATTGCCACCGTCAAGCATTGGAATTGGCAGAAGGTTAAAGATACCCAGATTCAGGCTAATCAACCCAAGCCAAAAGAGTGCATCGCCAAGACCCGTCCTGCTTTGCTCTTGGAAAATATAAACGATCCCGACAGGCCCACTTAGAAGTTTTGGGCTTAAGGAACCTGTGACAAGGAGATAAAGCGTTCTGAAAGTATCGTTGAAAACAGTCATAAACTGCTCTGTAGGAACAGGATTATATTGCACTTTCAAATCGCGCAATTGAGGAATCCCTAATGCGAATTGGCGCTCCTTGTCATTGAGCTCTTTTAAAAGCTGCTCCCGTTGAGTCTTGTCATCAATCTGCTGGATCTGCTGCTTTTGCTTGAGAAATGCCTCCGCAAGAGCATTTGAGGCAACAGAGGCTGAAAAAATTTCCCCGAGAGTTTTAGGCTCAACAGGCTTTAGAACAACCAAGTTATTAGTGCTCAAAAGTGGCGCGCGGAGCCCAATGGTTCCCGCAAGTCTTTGCAATTCATCCCTATGAAGCTGCCTCTCAAACAATACGTCCGCATCTAGCGAAGTCGTTAAGGGAATCTTTTCTTTCAGTCGCTCTACAATAATTACAGCATGGTGCTTTTGAAGCTGACGTAGGAGCTCGGCTGCGTTTTTCACAGGCACGCCTGCAACTGCTAAAATGCGATCGCCAGTCTGAAGAGGCATCTCCATCTCTGAAAATGAAATTTCAGGAAAAACCTCATTTTGACGATCACGGTCAATCAATTTTACGCTATTTTCTACGACCGCATCGTTCGTCAAATTGTAGGGAATAGTATACAGAGTTTTGTTCTCTTTAGACTCTTCGCTAAAAGTGTGTTTCCAGTCATTAAGCTCCTCTTTCATGTCCACATCGAGGCGCAGCTCAGAAGCATCGATTCGTGGAACTCTTACAAGAATCGTCTTGTCATTTCTAGAAACTGTTAACAGAATTCTCGCATCATTGAGAAGGTTAGAAAGCTGCAAGGGAGAGTATACGATATGGCCGTCAGCCCACAAAAGCCTATCTCCATATTGTAAACCACTCTCTTCCATGGGTGAGCCTTTGGGGAGAGGGTTCTCCTCACCATTTGGCAATCTGTCATAGATCATGAAGGAAGCGGGCTGCAAAACACCCAAGGTCTTTAAATTCTTATCTCTTCTCGTAGGATCGGGATAAAACTTAGCAGTGACCGAAAAAGGCTCTAGGGCCCCCTTTTGAATTTTCGCACCTTTGACTTGAGCCTCTTCCGCCTTGCTTATTCCCAAATAAAGAAGGTCTGAAACGCCGCGGTAAGCTTTATCATTATAAGAATAGACAAGATCACCTGGCCTGATGCCTTCTTTATACAGATCTGACTTGGGATCTACCCACCCCACAACCTCAGTATACTCAGAAAAAGACTTTAATCTTCCCCCTGACGCATACAAAAGACCGAAAGCAAGGAGGGCAAAAAGAATATTTGTGAATGGCCCCATCAACAACACCTTGATACGAGCCCAAGGTGATTTTCCGAAAAACCCATCACGCACTAAATAGGGATCATCCTCTTCTCCTTCCATGCCGGCGATTTTGACATAGCCGCCAAACAGGATCCATCCAATCTGCCATTTGACCCCTCGAAACATCCAGGAGACGATCGGCGTGCCAAACCCGATTGAGAAGGTCTCGACGCGCATCCCTTCCCGCCTTGCCATCCAATAGTGGCCGAGCTCATGGATAAAGACCAAAAAGTTGATCGCTAAAATCGCCCCAAAGACATAAATAAGTGTCATCATATTCATCCCTGAAAAGGCAAATTTTACCCTCTCCTGCGGAATAAATCAAAGCTAAAAAATTGAAACGAAAATGTGCAGGAGAACAAAGGAAGTATTGAACTTCTTCTATCCCTTAATTTGCACTTCCCATCCTGATCTTTTTATAGAGGATGGCAACTAAGTAACAAGTGCCCAATAGAGTCACAGTAAGTCCTCCTGTCGAGACTGCCATGTCAAACACTGTCAATAGGTGACGAGATAATGCAACCCCTATCAAGGAAACTATTAAGGCAATCATGGAAGCTGTAAACAACAACGGCTTTAGGCGGTCGCAAAACAGGCGGGCAATCAGTGCGGGGGTCACAATCAGGGCAAGCACCATCAAAACGCCTACCGAACGAAACGCTCCCACAAGGGTGATCGAGGTTACAATGAGTAAAAGATAGTTATAGATTTGCACGTTGACCCCTATGGAACGGGCAAAAGAGGCATCAAAACAGATCAATTTCAAGGGGCGATAAAAGACTGTAGCAACTATAACGTTTAAAAGAAGGATCGCAAGGGCGCTCGTCATATCATCAGGATGCAATGCATCTGCATTTCCCATTACAGCTTCAGCGCCAATATGGGCATTCTTAGTAAAAATAGTTGCCAAAATAATCCCAAGCGCAAAAAGAGAGGTGAAGGTTAATCCGGTGCTTGCATCCTCCTGCAACCTTGCATAGCGATGAAGAGCTTCCGTGAGGAAGGCAGTCAGTAAGGCCGCAAAACAGGAAGCGACCAGAAGAGCATTTAAGTTCATTTCAACTGTTGAAGAGATGAGAAAAGCTGGGATAATGCCCAATAGAATAGTGTGAGAGATCGAATTTGCCACCATCGTCATCTTTTTAAATACGAGGAAAGTCCCGCAAAGAGAAGATGATATGCCTATGGCAGCAAGAACGATCAGCTGTAACTCATCCGCTGCAAGCTGCCCACCCTGTCCTGTTAACCAGATACCGATTCTTTTTAATAAGACGAAAAAAAACTCGAGAAATTCTTTTCCAAAATAGACACTATCCATCTTTCAAACCCTCTGGAATGGGTTGATGATGCGGGTCGAATTTCGGCCGCTTAAGCAATGCATCCAATTCCGCCTCAAGCTCAGGTGTTAAAATGTGCTCCATCTCCTCAGCGTTTGCATGAACGCGTTCAACACCAATACCAATATAATCAGCCAAATAAAGCTCCCAAAGGCGATGTAGCCGGACGATTTTCTTTGCCCTCTCAACCCCCTTTTCAGTCAAAAAGTAACTTCCTCGCTCACCTTCAGAGAGATAACCTGACTTAAACAATCCTCGAAACACTCTTCGCAAAGTAAAAGAGGACACAGAAAAAAGACCTTGAAAGTCTTTAGGGGAGCATTCCTTCTCTTCCCCTCTCCTCCAAACAGCCTTCAAAATATTTTCATTTAAACAGCTCTTACGAAACTTTTTTAAGCGCCAAAACCTTGTGAGAGCTCCTCTGGAAGGAGAAAAGAGCAGTGCTAATAGACAAATGAGAGAGGCTGTAAGAACAATAAGAGGCCCTGTAGGGAGCGTCAAGCGTGCTCCCGGATAGTGAGCTTTTAACAAAATCGAAGCTTCATTTGCACCATAAGTACCTACTGCACCACTCACCACTCCAATGAAACTTGCATAAAGACACATTCTCGAAAATGAATCCGTACACTGCCTCGCTGCAACAGCAGGAGCTATCATCATTGCCGACATCATGACCACGCCCACAGCGCGGATGCCGACCACAATCGCTAAAGCAGCAAGCAAACAAAGCAGCCACTGCATTTTCTGAGAAGAGACTCCAATTGATTTAGCAAAGTTTGCATCAAAAAGGTACACTTCAAATTCTTTGCGCAAAGTATACAAAATCAAAGCAATGGCTAAGGCAATGAAAAAAAACATGTACGCATGGAAATCAGTCATAGTTGCTGCCTGACCATAAAAATACACTTGTGCTTGGCGATAAAGATTGGAGAAAGAAAACTGCATTTGACTCGAAAGTAAGATACCAACTCCGAAGAAATAGGACAGGACAAAACAAAGCGCGGCATCCTGCTTAACTCTGCACCTTTTTTCAAGAAAATGGATCAGCTGCAAACCTGCCAAGGAAGTGACTAAAGCTCCTAAGAGCACAGCAAAGTTGATCAAAGGATTTTCCGCATCATCACCAAAGAGCAAGCCGCAGAAAAAAACACCTGCAATTAAACCGGGGTAGGCAGCATGAGATAGCGCTTCGCCAATCAGTGATTCCTTCCGCAAAAAAACGAGTACGCCTATTAGGGCTGCAGCACAGCAGATAAAAATGGAACCAAACATGGGACCTCTGAGAACAGAGTCTGTGAAGTAGGAGAAGATACTCTCACCCATTCAGAGAGTGCCTCCAAACTTGTCAAATGCAAGCCTGGAAGCTTCATCCAGAAGTTGATAGCTTTTACCATAAGCAATCCTTAAAAGCTCTGATGTAAACGCATTTTCAAGCGGACCATTTGCAATCAGTCTAAGATTCAGCAGGATGACCCAATTATAGATCGATTCCACGCTATTTAAGTCATGATGGACGACGAAAACAGTTTTTCCTTGATCCCTTAGATTCTTTAAGAGTTGAATTAAAATAGATTCAGTTGCCGCATCAATTCCTTGAAAGGGTTCATCCAGAAAATAAACTTCAGCCTCTTGAGCAAGAGCTCTGGCCAAAAAAGCTCTTTGCTGCTGCCCTCCAGAAAGTTTAGAGATCTGCCGATCCGCAAATGAGGTCAGCCCCACCTGAGAAAGATAATGGTCTACAGCTTCGTAATCCACTCTTCGGGGTCTTTGGAAAAGTTGCAACCCTCCATAACGCCCCATCAACACAAGTTCTCTAACAGTGATAGGGAAATCCCAATCCACACTATCTTTTTGAGGAACATATGCGATTTCATTCCGCACATCCTCATAACGTTTTCCCAATAGGAAGACACGGCCTGATACGGGTTCGACAAATTCAAGAATAGCTTTCAAAAAAGTGGACTTCCCCGCTCCGTTCGGCCCTATGATACCCACCAAATTTCCTCTCGGGACTGTAAGGCTGATATCCCAGAGGACGGGTGTTTTATCGTAACTGACTGTGAGCTGTTCTACTTTTAGTGCTTCCAGATTCACTTTGTTTCATCCGGGGTTAAATTTTCATAAAGCACCTTTGCATTGTGCAGAAGCATCTTTTCATAAGTATCTCCATCCGATCCCGGCTTACCCATGGAATCCCCGTATAGAGAGGTTTTTGAGATACGAAGCAGAATGTTTTCCTGTTTGGCTGCATCCACTATTTTACGTATCGAATCCTGGCTGACATTGCTCTCAGGAAATATAACTGTCACTCCATACCTTTTGACGTGGTCGATGATACCCTGAATGTCCGATGAACTGATTTGACTGTCGGGAGCAAGCCCTTCAGGTGCCTGGAATCTTTGTGACAATGCAGAAAGCGCTTCTCCCGGTGCCATGAGGTAGGCTCTAGTAAAGTAATTAAATGCATCGTGGCTTGTAACCAAGTAGCGCCTTTCTTCAGGTATTTTTCTAATAAGAGCCCGAACCTTTTCATGAAGCAGCTTTAAAGCCTCATCCAACTCTCTTCCAGAGCGCTCATAATCACTTGCATGTGCGGGGTCTTTTTTGCTCAAAGCCGCTACGATGATCGGCACTGTTTTTGAAAAGAGGGAAACATCCATCCAGATATGGGGATCAAATTGATTATTCACATGCAAGATCAATTCGGGATTTTCCTTATAGATTGCACCTCCCAAAGAGACGGCTTTAGGGGAATTTTCTAAATAGTAATGCAAGCTTGCGCCATGTTCTAGCCCAAGTCCATTAAAAAAAATAAGGTCGGCCCGACTCAATTTTTCCCCATCTCCTTTTACGAGCTGATAACTGTGGGGATCCAACCCTTCTCCGATGAGAGCGATCGAAGCAATATGCCCTCCTCCGATGGCAGTGACCAACTGATGGATCATTGCAGTTGTCGAAACAACTTTTATCCTTTGATTATCCTCCATCCACTCTTTGGTGCCGGAAGGATTTCCTCCGCAAGAGACAGCGAATAAAAGACAGCAAAAAAGCAACTTATGAATCATTTAATTACACTCCTTCAACCGCCTTAAATAATCAAAATGGTATATGCCTTTAGAACAGCCGCTTTTAAAGTGAACTTTCAAGGCATATCTTCCCACGCGTTCGATCCCGAAAGCTTGAAGTGCGTCAGGCACCTCGTCTCGGGCTACCTTATGCCGCCCTGTTTCCTCATCATAACATGCCGCGCAGGGACAGGCTCTTTGAAGATCCGATAAGCGATAGACGCTTTTCGATCCATCGCCCCACTCGACTGCAAATGAGTATTCGTCGACAGGGTGAAAATTTTCCAGAGTAGAGGCGTTCTTGGCGGAATTCTCATCCACAATCTTTTCTACGATATTCAAAAAAGATCTCTGAAGTTTTTCTGCTTCAGATCCCGGAATCTCAAACAATGAACGTCCTTCATCCAGTGCCTGCCCGATCAAAGGATGGAGGGGCAAGGTTCCAAGAAATAGGTGGCCAGAAGTTTCGGCAAGTTTTTTTCCGCCTCCCTTTCCCATAGGATAAGATATAACCCCTGATGACTCCTCATAGTAACCCATATTTTCAACAATACCTAACACTGGAACGCGCACCTGTTCAAACATATTTAGGCACTTTTTAACATCCATTAATGCCACTTCTTGAGGAGTGGTAATCAAAATTGCACCTGTCAATGCAGCTTTTTGGCTTAAAGTAATCTGCACATCTCCGGTCCCCGGAGGGAAATCGATCAATAAATAATCGAGTGGTCCCCATTTAACTTGCTGCAAAAACTGCGTCACCATACCGTTGGCAATAGGAGCTCTAACGACTGCAGCTTTTGAATCCTGTTTAAAGTGAGCCATAGAAATCAGCTCAATTCCATGTGAAACTGCTGGCAAGATGAAATCTCCCTGGCGCGAAGGCAATACTTGTTCCGGCAGCATCCTCCGTAATGAAGGACCATAAACATCGGCATCCAGCACTCCAACCCTATACCCCAAACGATAAAGAGCTAAGGCTAAATTAACTGTAAGAGAGGATTTACCAACACCACCTTTCCCAGCCGCAATAGCGATTGTCTTGTGTGTAGAAGAGGGCTTTTGCGAATTTAAAGTTCCAAATAACTTAAGTGGCATAATGTTTGATATTACCTGAATGGCTGTTGCCAGCTCAACAAAAAACGGTGCCGGTTTACGAGGGAAGAAAAAAATTCGAAGATTATCAGTTGGACAAAAATCATTATATTTTCTAAATTCCGTTTATTAAAGACAAATTGCGCTACTGATTAGCGCCAGAACTACACAAAAAAAAGGAACGGACCATGAGCAACCATCAAAAAACAGATGCGACGACTACAGCAGCCATGAAGAAAGTGGGTGCAAAAAAGGAAAATGACATTTGCCGTTATTTACCGGGAGAAAAAGGCGGGTACATCCACCACTTTAGCCTTAAGAAGATGAAAAATGAAAAGCCCGAAGAATACGTTCAATTTGTCAATAAATACATTAATACTCCTGCGAACCCAACAAAACTCCCACCAAAACCGCGCGCACCTAGAGGCTCCAGAAAGCGCCGCGATCCCCTCCCTCTTTCAAAACAAGATTTAGATCTCCTTCTATCATTTGCACGCCAGTCAGGCAGAAGCGATATTATTAGAAAACTTTCCCCGAAAGATCTAAAAGCTGTGAAAAAAGAGCTAATCTCCTCTATTAAGAGAGGCGAAGTGAAAGAAGATCTTTGGCTAAGCTACGTCGAAGCTACATCAACACCTGCGCAACCAGCTCCGAATCCCCAGCAACAATTCCAGCACAAGCCAACCTTTGCTGGCGCCTACAACAATTAATCAACTTACCCCGAATAGCCGGCCTCAAAATTGAGGCCGGCCTTTTTTTAAAACCACAACTTATTGAATTTCAATATCTTGATCCAATGGATCTTGCAAAATATGCTTGCATCCATTTATAGTATGATCCTTCGAAAGATGCATTTTTTTTAAACCAACAGAGGTTGATATGTCTGAAACCAAACAAGAATTCGGCAAATGGCGGTCGTTTTTCTGGCCCGTCCATGGTTATGAGCTGAAAAAGCTTTTGCCGATGTTTTTTATGTTCTTCTTTATTTCCTTTAACTACACAATCCTTAGGGATACCAAAGACACACTCGTTGTAACGGCTTCAGGAGCTGAAACGATCCCGTTTTTGAAGGTGTGGGGCGTTGTGCCTTCCGCTATCCTGTTTATGCTCGTGTATGCAAAACTTAGCAACATCCTGAGCAAAGAAAATCTATTTTACGCAACAATAGTGCCCTTTCTATTTTTCTTTGCCGCATTTGCATTCATTCTATACCCTAATCGCGAAGCGCTTCACCCGAATGCTTCCGCAGATTACCTGCAATCCTTTCTTCCCGTTGGATTAAATGGATTAGTCGCTTGCTACAGAAACTGGACATACTCTCTTTTCTACATTCTCTCCGAACTTTGGGGCAGCGTTGTCCTTTCCTTGCTATTCTGGGGCTTTGCGAACGACATCACTCGCGTCACAGAAGCGAAACGCTTTTACAGCCTATTCGGCTTGGGCGCTAACTTAGCTCTTCTATTCTCCGGACCTGCGATCGTTTACGTTTCTGACATCAGAAAGCACCTTCCGGCAGATGTAGATGCATGGCAATACTCCCTGAACTTCCTCATGGGAATGGTCGTTGTTGCAGGCCTTGCCGTTATCGCTATTTACTGGTGGATCAACCGCAACGTCCTAACAGACACCCGTTTTTACGATCCTACGGAAGAGAAAAAAGCGAAGAAATCAAAACCCAAAATGGGTGTTATGGAGAGCTTGGCATTCCTCGCTCAATCCAAGTACATTCTCTGCTTAGCTATCCTCGTGATCGCTTACGGCATTTCAATCAACTTGGTGGAAGTGACCTGGAAGAGCCAGCTAAAGCTGCAATATCCTAACGCAAATGACTACAGCACATTTATGGGCAAATTCTCCTTCTTTACAGGACTTGTCACCATTTTCATGATGCTCTTTGTCGGCGGAAACCTGATCCGAAGAAAAGGCTGGGGTTTTGCTGCTATGGTCACACCGGTTGTTCTTCTGATCACAGGTGCGGGCTTCTTTGCATTCGTTCTTTTCAGAGAAAACCTGGCAGGTTACATCGCAATGCTCGGCACAACGCCTCTCATGCTAGCGGTACTGTTCGGTGCAGCTCAAAACATCATGAGCAAATCGGCAAAATACTCACTTTTCGATCCTACGAAAGAGATGGCATACATCCCTCTCGATCCTGAATCGAAAGTAAAGGGTAAAGCTGCTATTGACGTCGTAGGCGCACGCCTTGGCAAGTCTGGCGGATCGTTCGTTCAGCAAGGACTTTTGGTTGCTCTGGGATCCCTCGCAGCAATCACTCCTTACATCGCAGCAATCCTCTTTGTTATCATCATCGCATGGCTCTATGCAGTGAAGAATTTGAACAAAAGGTTCATCGAATTGACTGCACAAAAGAGCAGCGAACAGGCTGCTAATGCAAAGGTTGAAGCTTAATTCAACCGCCTCCTCCATCCCCATGCCAGATTTGGCGTGGGGATGGACACAATCTCCCGTTTTCTGCTAATATCTTGTCAACTCAATCATCTTAGGTTTGGAATACCATGGAAAAGCAAAAACGCTGGCACTTTTATCTCATTTTGATGGTGATCGCACTCACCTTTTACAACATTCTGCCGACCGTATTCTACTATGCGCAACCGCTGCGTTCACCGGTAAACGCTCAGCAAGCGGAAAAAATTTCCTATGCTTTATCTAACCGGGTCAACGGTTTAGAAGATCAGGCGCAAGAATGGCTTCAATCCTTTTCAAAACTTCTCAAAGTTTATCCAACATCGATTGGGCCCTGGCATTCAGATCCCGGGGTGATCGAAGTTGCATTTCCCTCCGCACAAGAAGCTAACCGCTTCAAGCGTTTACTACCAAAAGCCGGTGCTTTAATACCATTTGTCCCTGCACAACTACAGCTCTACCCAGGAAAAGCTGAAAATGAAAATAGCGTACTCGTCCAACGCGAAGTCCGCGTCCGTCTAGACAATAATCCTGCAGACGGCCTCTTTCATTTCTTTAATAAAAAAGAAAATGAAGAATTTACAGCTGAATACCGCGATTACGTTAAAGATCGCGCTACCCTTCTCCTCTCATCCTTTGGCGGCGACAGCCTAAATGGGAGAAGGCTTGCGACTGCACTCAATAACACAAATGCTCAAGAAAAAGAGGCCTTGTTGTTGCAGATCGCAACCGACATGGTCGACTTTGAAAAAAGCTTTGCAAAACAACCTGCGCTAATCAAACGTTACATGCGCAGTTATGCGCAAAACTCAGCACTGAAAGCTGACTCCTTAGCTGAGACGCTCTCTCAACAGGTATCCACCCTGAAAGACAAGCTTGCTAAGCAACGCGACAACCTTCTCGAAGAGGAAAAAAAGCTTAAAAGTGAAAAAAGCGCTCTCGATCCCGCAGCAGCACAGCAACTTCAAGCACTTGATAGTCAATTGCGCACACTCAGCGCAGCTGCAACGACCCTAAAGAATTATGGCAGCGAACTGAAACAGGCAGCAAAACCTCTCTCTGAAAAAGAATCTCTTTCCTTATGGGATAGCTCAGCAAAAGAGATCAATAAATCCTCCGGAATTCAAACTCTTACTCTCAAAGGGAAAAACCCCTTCGTTGAAGCCCTGCTCATCTCTTGGAATGACGATCAAATCCGTCTCAAACTTTATGATGATGTGCAAGCTTTGCGTCAGAGCGAAATTTCCTCAGAGGAAAGTGCCATTCAGCAAGCGCGAATTAACCAGTATTTGATTAATGAACTCGCCTTCACTGCACGCGAATCTGATGAAACTCTTCTACCTTATGAAGATTCATTCACTGTGCCGTTGAGCAATCTGCAAAATGCAGAAAGCTTCCTGAGCCTCAATTTAAGTGCTCTTGCTCAAAGTGAATTGAATGGAACAGCCAAACAGATAGAACAGGGCTTCCAACGCCGCAGCAGAGATCTTGCCGTGGATGCTTATCCTTTGCGCACCCATGAAGCCTTTTTGAAAGAGTCTGCCGAACAGCAAAAGTTCGGGCTGGTTCTATACGCACCGGCTACTGAAAAAGGATTGCCGCCTCAAGGGTTCAGCAATTCTTCAATCTACGTAGTGGCGAAAGGGATGCAATCCCTCCTCCAAAAAGCACAGGCTTCTGCACAATCTCCTGAATCGAAGCTTCTGATGAATGATCTCGAAGAGCTTAGAACTTTAATGGAAGGGATGAACTTCATCCTCTACTCTGGAGACTCATATGGCGTCGCGTCTGAATTCAAGAACGACCTGATATTCGCTAAAAGCGATTTTTATGGACCCGTACTCAAAGCCTCCAGAGAAGAGTTCGAGGTTAAAGGCAGCAAGCGCAAGGCGATTCTGCCCTTTAGCGATTTGGAACAGCGCATTTTAACAGAAAACAAAATCGACGACCAGACGCAAGAAGATCTTCTGCGCTGGGAAGAGGCCTACCAGGCTGCACAGATAGACCTCGACCCAATCGGACGCTATTTAGTACCAGCACCTACGACAAACCCATACTGGAGCAACTTTAAGATCAGTTTTGCTAAGTATTTCCGTGGCGATGAAAGAAAAATCCTCAAATGGGGATTGGATCTCTCAGGAGGAAAAACAGTCAGGATCGGGCTAAGGGATAGCAATAACCGTCCTGTAACAAATCCAGAAGACATTAAGCAAGCAGTAAATGAACTGTATACGCGCATCAACAAAATGGGCGTTTCAGAACGCACGATCCGCGTAGAAAACAACAACATTATCCTGGAGTTTCCTGGATCACAGGCGCTTTCCGCATCCGATCTCGTGAAGGCTTCAGCGATGTATTTCCACATCGTCAATGAAAAGTTTTCTACTGCAAACCCCACCTTAAAAAGCGAAGTTTCGCAATTTTTAAGAAACGTTTGGAACGAGGCTGTCGTCACCAACCGCAAAGATATCGACAGCATTAAAGAGATCGCTTTCAAACACCTTGGAGGAAATAGTTCCGGCCAGGATGCCCCCATCAGTGCTGCAGCGCGTACACTTTATGAAAACGGCTTGAGATTAAGCAACCCGGCGGATGCAAAAGCAAGCAACGCTTTCAATGACAGTGTTTCTACGATCGCGATGATGAGCGGCGATGACTTCATGGAGTGGGATGGACAGCCTCACCCCTTGCTCATCGTTTTCAACAACTATGCGCTTGAAGGCTCCAGCCTGACAGGCATTCGAGTGGGATATGATCAGACCGAAGGCAATAATCTCTCCTTCACAATCAAGCGCAGTTATGATACAGCAGATCGCACCGGAAGCCCGCGCGACGACTTTTACGCTTGGACCTCTCAATTCGGAGAAGATAAGATCGCAGGAAGTGCCCGCGAAGCCTATACCCAAGGCAGAGGCTGGAGAATGGCTGTCATCCTAAATGGCGCCATTATTAGCAAACCGGTATTGAGAGCCGCCCTTAAAGAAGGTGCAACCATCTCCGGACGCTTTACGCAAAGAGAAGTGGATCAGCTAGCTGCCGACCTAAAAGCAGGTTCGTTAAGCTTCACACCTAAGATCCTCTCAGAACAAAACGTCAGCGCTGAACTTGGAGCGGAAGAGCGCTTCAAAGGTATTGCTGCCTCGCTGATCGCCCTCTCGCTTGTAGTGATTGCAATGTGCGCTTACTACCGCTTCGCAGGTGTTGTCGCCTCCGTTGCCGTATTGCTCAACATCTTCATCATGTGGGGCGTTTTGCAGAATCTGGATGCAGCTCTCACCCTTCCAGCAATTGCGGGTATCGTTTTGACAATCGGCATGGCAGTTGATGCAAACGTTCTCGTCTTTGAAAGAGTGCGCGAAGAATTTGCCGTGTCCGGCAGGATTGCTTCTGCCATCCAGGCTGGCTATAGAAAGGCATTCAGTGCAATCGTTGACTCAAACATTACTACGATCATCGCTGCCTTGATTCTGACACAGTTCGATTCGGGGCCAATCAAAGGCTTTGCAGTCACACTGATTGTAGGTATTGTTTCTTCGATGTTCACATCTCTTTTCGTCACGCGTTATTATTTTGCAGGATGGGTACAAAACCCGGCCCACAAGTCTCTTGAAATGTCTCAGTTCTTTAAAAAAACCAACTTCGACTTCTTGAGCTATGCAAGAATTGCCATCATCTCCTCATTCATTCTCATGATTGCAGGAGGGTTCTTCCTCTTCGAACAAAGAAAATCGATTCTAGGAATGGACTTCACAGGTGGGTATGCATTGAATGTAGAAGTTGAACCTGTCAAAGGCATCGACTCCTACAGGCTTACTGCCTACGACGCTCTCATTAAGCAGGGTGCAAGTCCTAGAGATGTTCAAGTACGAGAGCTCACAAAGCCCAACCAACTGAAGCTTCAATTAGGCATCGGCATCGAAGAGCAAGGACAACCCTTCCACTTAATGCCGCAGGATCTAGAAGAAGGGAAGTTTGCTTTTAACTATCAACATAACCCCCGGTTGACATGGGTCGTAAAAGCATTTGAAGAAAATGGATTGAAAATCAGCGATGCGCAGCTTGAATCCATCGATGAGAACTGGAGCGTCATGAGCGGCCAATTCTCTGATGCGATGAGAAACAATGCCATTCTGGCTCTTGGCCTTGCGCTCCTGGGCATTCTTGTCTACATCACAATCCGCTTCGAGTTTAAATATGCATGCGCAGCAGTGATCGGCCTTGCACATGACGTGGCAATTACCTTAGGGATTATAGCATTCTTTAATGCCCTGGGCTTTGCAGTCCAGATTGACCTGCAGGTCATAGGCGCCATCATGACGATTATCGGTTACTCGCTAAACGATACCATTATCGTTTTTGATAGAATTAGAGAAGACATTAAATTGATGAGAAAAGCGTCCTTCCCTGAGATCATTAACCATGCTCTGAATGTCACATTGAGCAGAACTGTAATGACCTCGGGCACAACGCTCCTCGTCTTAATCGCCTTGGTGCTTCTCGGCGGTCAGACAATTTTTGCTTTCTCCCTTGTTATGACGATCGGCGTTCTCGTTGGAACCTTCTCGTCTCTCTTTATTGCGACGCCCGTCCTTCTCTATCTGCACAACAGAGAAGAAGAGAAGGCTGCCGCAGCACGTCTCAACAACGTCTAATGATTCCTTCCGCTCCTTCCGCTCCAGCCTATTCGGGCTAGGGCGGAAGGAAAATATGCTTGACTTTCAGTTCCTTATCACTACAATTATGTCTAGACCTAGATAAAAGTTATATCGGAAGAATTCGCGTAGGAAGGAGAGAATAACGCTCACAAACCACTGAAACCTTGAACCACAGCTCGATTCATTAGATATCGAATGCTGCAAACAGCTTGAGCCTACCCACTCATCCAGGAGCATGGATCCGATTCTTTTGTCTCTAGGTGCAGGAAACGTCACATGACGACCTGTTTAATCTGGAGCAATGAACATGATGTCCCCGATGAATCCGTTAGAGGAGCCGATCTGGATCTATCCTAAATTAGATCCTGAGCTACTCGACCGGATCGTAAAAGAATTTAAAGTGCATCCGGTGATCGCGCAGATTTTAATTTCTCGCGGTTTTACCGATCTGAACATCATTCATGATTTTCTTTATGCACAACTGCCAGATTTGAGCGATCCCTTCCTAATGCCTCAAATGACGGCTGCCGTTGAAAGGGTGGCTGCTGCCATTAAAAAGGGCGAAAAAATCCTAATCTACGGCGATAATGACGTCGATGGAATGACGGGCACCGCACTCCTCACAGAGTTTTTGCAGTATATCGGCGGCAATGCCATGTTTTACGTCTCAACGCGTAACATGCGTAGGCAGCGCTTAATGATCGATGCAGTCGATTTTGCAGTCAAAAATGGCTGCACTCTCATGATCACTGTCGACTGCGGTATTACAGCAGCTATCGAAATTGAAAATTCGACATCGCGCGGCATCGACGTAATCGTTACAGACCATCACGAGCCCACAGACACACTCCCCCATTGCGTAGCGACACTCAATCCCAAACTTATTAATAGCACATACCCCAACCGCGATATCACCGGAGTTGGCGTTGCTTTTAAGCTTGCACACGGGATTACAAACCATCTTGTAGAACTCGGGGTGCTACCCCCAAAAAAGGTAGACCTCAAACGTTACCTGGATTTGGTGGCTCTTGGAATGATTTCCGACATGGTCCCGCTCAATGAAAAAGAAAATAGGATCCTTGTCCGCTACGGTCTCGATCAGTTGCGAAAAACTAAAAGAATCGGACTCTCTAAATTGATCACGATTGCCGGCGTCGACCTCCCTGAACTTTCAGCTTACGATGTGGCCTCGCGCATTGCTCCCAGGTTAAATAGTCTTGGAAGGATCGATAATCCTCAAAAGGGAGTGGAACTCCTACTCATCCGCAATACAGCTCTAGCCGAAAAAATGGCCATTGAACTCGACCTAAATAACCTCGAAAGGCAAAAGATTGAAAAAGGGATGGTTAGCGATCTGGAAATGATGTTCTCAGTCCATCCTGAACTTTTGAATCACAAAGCTATCGTGCTCGAATCCGATAAGTGGCACCCTGGAATCATCCCAATTCTTTCTACAAGGGTCTCCAAGCATGAAAACAGACCGGCCGTCATGATAGCTATCGAGGGCGACATTGCAAAAGCCTCCCTGCGTTCTATTCATGAGTTTCCCTTGCTTGATCTTCTCAAATCTTGTTCCGATCTACTGATCAATTTTGGCGGCCACGATTTCGCAGCAGGAATGACCTTAAAAGTGGAAAACATCGAAGAATTCAAAAGACGCTTCATCAAAGCTGCCGATGAAACGCTAAGTGAAAATGCCGTACTTCCCAAGCTGCAAATTGATGCAGAAGTCAATTTCAGTGAATTGACTTTCGATCTGATGGAATCCATCAAGCTTCTCGAACCTTTTGGCAATGAAAATCCTGCTCCGATTCTGTATGCCGATGCCCACCAAGCATGGCCACCCAAAATTGTAGGAAAAACCCACATCAAGCTGTATCTGAAGCAAGAGGAATGGATGATGGAAGGAATGGCTTTTAACAAAGCTTCCCAGATAGCTAAATATCGGAATAAAAAAAACACCTTTATCAGCGTCGCCTTCACCCCTCAAGTCAACCCCTTAGGCCCAAGCATTCAACTGCTAGTCAAGGACATCAAAATACGACCAGAAGATGCCTCCAAATAATCTTCCACAAGAAAAGACAGGTGTCATTTCTTCCATTGCCTTTGGCGGAAAGGGCATCACAAGAGATGATCAGGGAAAGGTATTCTTCGTACCCTTCACAGCCATTGGAGAAAGGGTATGTTATGCCGTCCAAAAGGAAAAAAAACAGTATGGAGAGGGTGAGCTTCTTAAGATTTTGGAGCCGAGCCCAATGCGCACTACCCCCCTGTGCCCCTATTTCACGCGTTGCGGCGGCTGCCAGCTTCAACATCTACTTTATGAAGAGCAGGTTCGGATCAAACAATCCTCTGTCATCGAATCACTGAGGAAAACTTATCCGGAGGCTTCTCTCAATTTAAATCCCTCTGCGACACCCTGGGAATATAGAAGAAAAATTGAATTGACTCTCAGGCCCGGCAAGCGCGGTTTTGACTGCGGCTACATTCAGACCGACCATAAATCTCTGATCGAAATTGAACAATGCCCCATCTTCTTGCCACCAAACCACCCCGTAATCCTCAAAGTGGCGACAATTGCCAAAGAATTTCATGCCTCTAAAGACAATGAAGGTCGGGTTGCATTGATTAAACAGGGCGAAGATACAGTGATGGTCAATTTTGACTTTAAACATTGTCCTCCAAACGCTGAAAAAGTACTTTCCAACATCAAAACCTCCCTTATTAGAGGCATCAGACTCTCTTCACCCGAACGAAAAATCTACTACGGCGACAAAACTTTGAGTGTAGCCCTTGAAGGCATGGAATTGATCTTTCATCCTGACGCTTTCATTCAAAATCATCCTGAGGAGAGCCGGATGATTTATAAGAAAATTGCTGAAATCGTCAAAGATGCCCACCCCTTTAGAGCACTAGACCTCTATTCTGGGATCGGGATCTCAACCCTACTGATCGCACCTTACTGTGGATTTGTCGACAGCGTAGAACTATCCAAACATGCACATATAGCCGCTGTTGAAAATGGAAAGAAACAGGGATTCAAAAACTGCCTCTTCCATATGGGATTTGTCGAAGACCATATCGAAAAGCTCCTAACGCAAAAACCCACCCTGGCTATCTGCAATCCTCCTAGAGAAGGATTATCACAAGAGGTATGCAATAAACTATCTGAATCTGAATTAAAAGACCTGATTTATATTTCGTGCCATCCGGCGACTTTGGCTCGAGACTTGAAGTTCTTCAAAGACAAAGGATTTAAATGGAAATTCGGACAAGCATTTGACATGTTTCCCCAGACTGGGCACGTCGAAACGCTTGTCCATATCGAAAAAATTTAGGCAGCAGAACGCTTGCGGCGCTTCTTTTGCAAAAACTTTTCGCGATATTCGTTCGCTTCGCTGATGTCGATCACCCAAGCTGCGCCTTTTCTGTAGGCCTTCAACTTACCACTTCTAGTCGCATAATAAATTTTTTGCGGGGGAACATTTAACATCTTCGCGACTTGATTTACGGAATATTGACCTTTATTAGAATCAAATACTAATTCCCCGTTAAATACAGAACGCGCACGCGAATATTTATGTTTACGGTATTCAGCCAAGTCATCTAAATGAATTGCCCAGCGAGTGGATTCCTTGCGAGCCTTAAGCTTATTTAACTTAATAGCTACATAAATCGCTTGCCGAGTAACTCTATTCAACTTAGCAGCTTCAGTAATAGAGACCAGTTTATCTTCCCGGTCCATAATTTTAATCTTCTTTTTACTCATATTCTACTCCATCACACATTAAAAACTTTGGTTGCACAAGAATTTTATCAAAACAAATAATAATTGGCAATTCAAACATTAAAAATTGTTAATTTTTTTACAAGAGAAGGTAAATATTGAGTAAATTCGTAGAGAAGAAGCTAGCAAAAATAAGGAAAAGCAGTAATAATCCGTTAAAGACAGAAAATAACCCACTTACCCTCTCTCTACTTCCAAGGGGAACGATTAAAAAATGGTCTACACACTCTTTAAGTCTCTTATAGTCTGTTTCCTTCTACCATTCTATCTCTCTGCAAAACTGCCCGATTTGAATGAAAAAGACGTAACTTCGCAAATGCAAGAAATATTGAAAGCACATGCGCAGCATAAAGAGTTGAATCCGGAGCTCATGAAGCGTGCATTCAATAATTACCTTGATGAGCTTGATCCAACTAAAACCTATTTCATTGCAAGCGACATCTCCACATGGACAGAGCCGTCGGACACTCTACTTAAAGAAGCTCTGACAGACTATTCACAAGATCGCTTTACTCAGTTTGAAAAAATACTCGATACTCTGGTGAATGTGATTCCTCGAAAACATACTCTGGAAGATCTAGCTGCAAAAAATCCACTTCAAACGCGGGTGAATGCCGATGAATTTAAAGATTTAAAATGGGCAAATAGTGAAGAAGAGCTTTTGGAAAGGATCAAAAAAATCCACGCCCTGCAGGATCAAGCCGCCTCAAAGCTAAGCGAAGAGATGAGAATAAAGGCCCGTCAAAGAATTGAAAAAAGACAGACAAAATTTGAAGAAGAGATTCTTACTCAGGACAAGAGCCTTAAAAGCCGTTTCATCCTCACTGATGCTCTCAAAGCCATGGCCTCTTCCTTAGACACCCATACAGCTTATTTTACGCCAGAAGAGGCCTCTCAATTCATGATCAATGTCCAGCAGCGTCTTTTTGGAATCGGGGCTCAATTACGCGATGACCTTAACGGCTTTACAGTCATAAAAATTATCGAAGGTGGACCTGCTGCGCTGTCCAAAGAGATCAAGGTCAAAGATAGAATTATTGCTGTGAATGGAGAGCCGGTGGTTGGAATGGATATCACCGATGCTGTGGAACTGATCCGGGGCGAAGAGAACACCCCCGTCGTGCTCACACTGATTCGGGAAGTGCCAGATGGAGACTCCAAACGGGAAGAGAAGCTGGACGTCACTTTAAAAAGAGGATCGGTCGTTTTAAAAGAATCCCGCTTTGAAGACCGCTATGAGCCGATCGGCGATGGCGCCATCCTTTATTTAAGGCTCTTCTCCTTTTATCAGGACGCCGACTCCTCTTCTGCAGAGGATCTCGCAAATTCGATCGAAAAAATGAAAAAGGAGCACCATATCAAGGGGGTCATCCTAGATCTAAGAAACAATGCTGGCGGCATGCTCACTCAGGCTGTAGCAGTTACAGGACTTTTTATTACAAAAGGGATTGTAGTATCGATTAAAGATGATGCGGGACATATCCAACACTTAAGAGACTTAGATGGTAAAACAAGTTGGGACGGCCCTCTGATTGTCTTAATCAACAGAGCAAGTGCCTCCGCATCGGAAATTGTCGCTCAAACTTTGCAAGATTATGGACGTGCCTTAGTCATAGGTGATGACCACAGCTTTGGAAAAGGCTCATTTCAAACTTTCACCCTGTCAGGCAGTAAACTTAGTGATGTCAATCCGAAGGGAGAGTTCAAAGTAACTCGAGGGCGCTACTACACTGTTTCAGGGAAAACACCACAATTGATTGGGGTGCAATCAGATATAGTCATACCGGGAGTCTTCTCTTATACCGACCTTGGGGAAAAATTCAGCAAATACCCCTTAGAAAACGATAAGATTAAGGAAAATTTTGACGACGATCTTTCTGATGTGCCATTCCTCCAAAGAGATAGAATCCGGCTGCTTTATAAGTTCGACCTTCAAAAGAAACTGAATACATATGATCCTTATGTCGATACATTGCGCAAAAACTCGGCGCAACGCATTCAAAGCAATAGGGACTATCAGGCATTCCTGAAGGAGATTCAGAAGAAGCATGAGGAGTTTGACCCCGATGAGGTGGAGAACTTTGGCCAGAATGATTTGCAACTCCAAGAAGCATATAACATCATGAAAGACCTCATCATCCTCGAAAACCTCTAACCACTCTGCCCTTGCCCTAAAGAATAGGGGTTAAAGAAGCAAGCTTTGAAATAGAATAGACAGTCGGGTGGCCCGTCCATACAGGCGGGCCCCCTGCTGCCCCTTGAGCCGTTCTGACTTCGCCAATTTGATCCTTCTTCGTTCGGTGGGAGAGCGAGCGCCTTCTTTCTAGAGAATAAAGTTGAAGAGTCGAATTAGGGAATAAAATTAGACAGTCGGGCGGCCCGTCCATACAGGCGGGCCCCCTGCTGCCCCTTGAGCCGTTCTGACTTCGCCAATTTGATCCTTCTTCGCTCGGCGTGTTATCTACACAGCCTTCGCTCGGTCGGATCAATTTTGCATCGTCATAACGGCCGCGGGCTGCTCCGCTCGCCCCAGAAGGGGCGCTCCGCAGAAGAATTTGAGGAGTATTGTTTATTGATTCCGTAGTGTCTCTACGCGAAGGCCCTGTAAGAGGCCGAGCGCAGCGCCGAGGCTGTTCCGCCAAAGCAAAATCATTCTGACCGAGCGAAGGAGGATCAAAGCAGGCTGCTCCACTCATACCAAAAGGAGCATTCCGTAAAAGAGTTTGTTTAATGATTCCGTAGTGTCTCTGCGCGAAGGCCCTGTAAGAGGCCGAGCGCAGCGCCGAGGCTGTTCCGCCAAAGCAA